>JAFAAL010000002.1 GCA_023426575.1 Bacillota bacterium | reverse complement strand
TTTCAATTATTATACTCTTATAAGTATTCCAAACGGGCGATGATGAAAACATATTAGTCAATATTAAAAATGGGGGATCATAATGGGAAAAAGAAAAGGTGAGCTGCTTTCTTTTGCTGCACTTATATTTGTGTTTATGCTAACAACTCTATTCTTCTTTATGGTTTATAATTTGCACTATGATTCCGCGTCGGATGACTTTACCGGTTTTACCATATTTGACTATCAGAGAACCAGGTATGCAAGCCATCTCAGGGCTTGGAACGTTGAGAGAGGACTTAGTTAATTGGGCGGAAGAAAATAATGCAATAATTTTTTAGAAAGGTTTTTCCGCTGCTGGAATTGCTGCCGTAGACTACTCTGACTGGTTTGAAAAAACATTGCATGTCCCTTTTGATGGAACCGAAGCGAAAACAGCTATCGTCACAAAGAACAATGGAAATCTAAGCCCTTATATAGAGGGAGATGTGCTGTTTCCGCGAGCATACAACTATCAAATTGTCGGCGAATTTGAAAGCAACAATGTTCCAACCTTTCAAGGTGATGCATTCTTTTATTTTCCGCTTTCCGATATTACCGATATGCAGGGAATACTATTCACAGATGTTACCACCGAAAATGCTCTCGGTAAACTGACTGATATTGTAGAGAAAACCGGCCGGAGTGTGCAGTTTCAAACATACATCGACAGCGGATCAAATATTTTCGACGTTACCAAGAAAATGTTCCTCGATGATTTTATTTCGCGCTCTATGCTATTTGCATTTTTAGGACTTGTCTTTTGCGCGGTGTTCGCAGTTTCCATGATGTATCGTGAAAGCAACCGCCACATGACCGTACACCATTTGTATGGGGCAACTTATTTATCGATGTTTGTGAAATTGCTTCTTCGTCTGGTTGGCATCGCCATATTGGGTACGATTTTCGGATATTTCCTTGGGCGAACGCAGCTTTACTTAATACACAGAGCGGCGTATTTGAATGTCGCGGTGTTTGCCGGAATCTTTAATGCTATCTTTGTTTGTGTGATTCAAACAATAAGCTTTTTCAGTTGGAAACAGAAGTACAGTGGGAAGGAGGGGCGTTACTGATATGGTAATAAAACAAATACTTAGGGATCTCCGGAAAGAGTGGTCATGGGCATTCTTTTATGCCGTTGTCGCAACCATGATTGCTATGGCAATACTGTATCTTTCTGTAAGCTTCTCCTCGGTACAAAGACAATCTGCAGCAATTCGATCTTTTGTTGATCAGAACGTAATCATGTTTCAATTGAAGACGGTGCAGATGGAAACGAATCGGGAAGCTACTTTACTATCGAATGAGTTGAAACAAGACCCTGCTGATATTATGGACTATTTGCAGCGCAATTTGTCCAAGGAAGGAAATGCAGGTAGCTTTGTGTTTGTAGGGAATGATGGATATGTTGATTCTAAATACGAGCAAATACTGATCCTGTTTGGAAAATACAGTGACCTGTCAGGCTTGCACTATGATGGAAGCATGGCTCTATTTGTCCCCGAAGCGCATAAAGAGGATGTAGGCAAGGAGTTCTTGATTTCGGGTCAAAACCTGAAAAGTGTAGATAGTGCTGGGTCAAAATACAGCCAGTTCCACCCGCTGCATTTTATTGATTCTGACGACCTTATGCTGTCGAACACTTTAATCCTTTGCACGAGGGACTTCCAAACCGTAAACGGGATGTTCCCGTGGTGGGGATTGAGCAGTGAAGTATTTGGGCGAATGGTGCTTGTAGATCCGTACGACAAGGAAGTCGATCAGCTTCAAATTACAAAATCTAAGGAGAGATTACTAATGGAATTGTTATCCGTTCAAAATGTCAGCAAAAGTTTTAAGGATCACAGTTATACAGTTCATGCCGTCAATGATGTTTCTCTCGACATTCATCAGGGAGAAATGATTGCAATCATCGGCCCTTCAGGGAGCGGAAAAACTACCCTTTTGAATCTAATGGGAATCGTTATCTCTCCCGATTCCGGTGAAGTATATGTGGAAGGGCAAAAAGCCAGCAGGATGAATGATACAATGCGCTGCCGGATGCGCAATCAGTATTTCGGCTATATTGTGCAGGACTTCGCTTTGATCGAAGAAGACACTGCCATGCAAAAAATTCTTGTTCCAACATTATATAGCAAGCATAAAAAGAGTTCATCAGAGTATCGGAAGCTAATCTATAGCATGGCTGAAAAACTGCAGGTTTCCGATAAACTGAAAAGTACCGTTAAGAAGCTTTCCGGTGGCGAGAGACAACGAATAGCAATCATTCGTAGCATGGTTTGTGATCAGAAAATCATACTGGCCGATGAACCGACCGGTTCGCTGGACAAGGATAATTCAACGATTGTAATGAAGTGCCTGCGCGAATTAGTCGACGATTCCAAAAAACCGTGGTGATAGTTACCCACGATTTGGATGTTGCAAGACAATGTGACAGAACGTTTGATCTTACCGGTGGTGTTCTGACGCCCTGTAACCTGCATTGCAACCAACGGCGTCATTCAATGAATGAAGAAAAATACAACGTAAAGAAAGATTTATGCAGGCACTGCAAGATTTGCACTTCGGGGAATGGAAATCACAGTATGTCAACCTCGGGTTTCTAGATGGTACACAGTGGAGTCTGGAACATCATTTTTCGAATGGACAAAGGACTGTTAGCTTTAGACGACCTGACGCCGGAAGGCATTCATCATCTGCCATTGGAGAAGCTTCAAGACCTCATCCGCCCGTCAGGCTTCTATAAACAAAAATCGCAGTATCTTAAAGTCTTAACCGAGCGGTTCATGAGCTACGACTGCCATGTGAAACGGATTCAAAATCTTCCTTTAAGCGATGTCCTTAAGGAGCTGTTAGGTGTTCACGGCGTAGGCAACGAGACGGCAGATTCCATTCTGCTTTATGCCTTCCATTTTCCGCCCTTTGTCGTCGATGCTTATACCATGCGGCTTTTCAAACGTTATCCACTTGATGCGGGAAAGACCTATGTTCAAGTGAAGAAATTTATCGAGAGCAGGATACCCGCCGATGTGCTTTCCTATAATCGCTTTCATGCGCTGATCGTTCAGAACGGCAAAGAACACATAGATTACTTGACCTCCATTAAGTCTATTTTGGTCCAACTTTTCGTCCGCACCCCCCCCAACATTTGGGACTTGACTAATTAGAACTCGAATTTTCGTCAGTTTAATTAAAAACTTGACCTTGTTATTGTGCAAGACATATAAGTATATAAAAAGACTTGCCTTTATGCTATTAGTCTGATAATTTGAGCTTAACATCGTAAGGCCTAGACGATACATAAGCAGACATATGTGTGCTGTATAATGTGCTTCGCAGAAAACTTACCTGATGTGAAGCGGGTTAGGAAAACATTGGACAGCTTATCTTAAGGATCGATTGTTTGATGTGAGGTAAGGATCGATACATCATAACTTTATTTAAAGTCTGATGTAGAAGCTTTGAAAAGTCAGCTCATAAAATTTTCAGAGCAAGACTTTAGGGAACAAATCAGATACAAAGATGATTTTGCATCTTTGCCGATGAAAACTATTTCAGTATTGTAAACTATTACAGTTGCAATATCGCAAATGAGAACTTTAAGGAGGTCAACAATGAAAAAGGTGAAGGTTTTTGTCTTTATACTAGCTTTAACATTATTGATAGGCGGAATAGTTTCTGCTTATTGTCAATCTGAGAAAGCAACTTTAGAATATAATATGGACTTTGCAGTAAGTGCTCCAGTTTATGGTCACTACAAGAATTTCTGGGGCTATAATAATTCAGGTTCTAGAACTGATATGTGGATTACAGCTGACTACTTGTCGAATGGTGCGTACGTAAACGACTATTCAACAGATGCATATCTCTGCCCAGGCTGTAGTAAAGGTAAAACCAGTACTGTTTATCTATCTAATGAGACATATTGGAGAGTTTGGCTCCAACCTAAATCTGCACTTGCAGGTGATGCTACTGGTTGGGGACGAATCGAGTGTAAGTAGGCCGTAATATATTTCCTGTTATGATCTAAAAGTAAGTACTCAGGTTGCTTAACCTGAGTACTTAAAAGTTGATGAGAGAGGGCAAGCGTATAATGATACTAGAGGACACTAGGCAACTAGCGAGGGGCCGTTCAATTATCTTAATTACCCTTTTCAGTCTTTTTCTATTATTTGCTTTATCTGCCTGCTCAAAAGAGAAAAGAGCAACGGAGCCAAGAGAAGAGGAAGCTGGGGAGATCATCGATTCGTATTTTGCAGAAGGTCAAGTTGGGCAAACGACTCCGTTTCAAATGCCTGAGGAACAGCCCGATCACGACGAGTATGAAGGTGTTTATCTTGGGGACGAACTGAGACCTTACGAAGAACTTTACCGCTTAGATTCTGATACACCGATTGAATCCTATGCGAGGCTGGAAGAAAAAACAGATATTCAAGTATTCCCTGATAAAAAGCTTGTACGCGTTTTTGTTGAGTACAAGGGTGAAAAAGAACCTAATTTTCTCGTCTTGACATCGCAGGTCATAGAAGATTACGCTACCACCAACGAACAGGCTGGAATATTTGCTCTTCCCGAAGGGCGCTTAAACTGTGTTTTTTTGACGGAGGCGTCTGAGTATGAGATCGGTCGTCTGCTCTACGGTATCGGGGGAACACCGAAGCATCCAGGGCATCCAGGCAGCAGCTTGCAATTGACCTTATACCTAAATGGTGACTTGAACCAAGCCCTAGATTTATCCGAACTCTTTTTACAAGGGAAATCAGCTTTTCGCTTAGGCACTTGTCTTGATCTTATTGGACAACATTCATTATGCATGCTCGACCCTTCTTCTCAAGTACAGTGGAACGATCCTGATGCCGCTATAATCAATACCAATTCAGTTATCCAGTTGGAAAAAGATGCACTCTATAATCTAGAAGCACCACAGCAATTGTCACAAAGTTTGAGCCCAGGCTCACAACATATTTTAGAGATTCAAGTCATCGATTGATCTACGTTTTAAGTTTCTAATTTTAAAGTGTTTGTATAGAAGGAGAGTATCATCAAGGATGGGAGATGAGGACGGTCATGCAAACAATCAAATTGGAGTTTATCCGCTTCATTAAAAATAAACGGATCGTCTTTTCGTTGTTGGCTTTCCTAGCTTATTTGCTGGTCACTATCTATCAGTCGATGGCTTATTTTTGGTTTGAGAGCTACGACAAGGATGTAGCGGCTCGGTTTTTTAATCATAGCTTACAATTAACCTACCCTCTGTTCATTATTTTCTTATTTATTGCCTATGATTTTTTTGAAGGTGCAAAGAGGCATGAATTACTCGCTGTCCTAAAGGCGACGAAAAAGAGTTCGAGACTATTATATTTTTCAGAATTTGTTGTGCTACTAGCGGCGTTGCTCTTTTTTGTGGTCGCAATAACTGCCGTCAATCTATTCACAGCCTTGCACATCGGATTTACTCTTCCAGCTTATATATACTATCTTATAAAAGTCAGTTTTTACTATTGTTTCCTTGTACCGGTTTTGGCCATTGTTCTGGCGGCTGCTGTTGCAAAGCAAATGGAGCGTACAGCGGCTTATGCGACACTTGTCGGCCTTGCCTTTTTATTTTCTGGAATCGTACAAAAATTGTTGCATATTCTCAATCCGGGAAAATCTGATACTGTCGCAAACTTTTTTACTTATTTTAATTTATTTCCCTACGGAACCAAGACGCCCTATTTCAGTGATGTCTTGCTGCCTTTCCGCTTGTTGAATCACTTTCGATTGCTCGCTTTGTTCAGCTTTGCTTTGGCTCTTTTCCTGTGGAACCGAAGACGGATGGAGCTTTTGCAAAAAGTTTGTTTCGTCGCTCTTGCTGTATTAAGCATCATCTCTTTTATGGCCTTTTTCCGCTACGATTCCCCACTTATGCCCTATGATACCAGGACTCGCATAAGTGATTACGATTACTACAATACTCAAGTGCAAGTAGAAGGAGAAGCGACACCATTTTGGCCGGAAGCAAAGCTCGAGCGTGTCCGTGGAACGTTGGTATTTCACGATCGACTCGAGGCTCAATTAACTTACAAATTTACCATTCAAGAAGAAAGTAATGAGTTGCCAGAGGAATTGGTTTTCACACTGTACCATGGCTACACGATATCCGATATTCAAGTGAATAACGAAGAAATTTCGTATCGACAAGAAGGCGACCATCTTATTCTTTCATTTGAGGACTTTGGCTTGCCCAAAGAGGGTGCGTCTTTTACAGTTGATTTTATTTATCAAGGGGCGGCACCTCTTTATTACACAGGCCCTCAATCGACCTGTTTGGCAGGTTATTTTGCATACATGCCAAGGCCTGGTGAGCACGTCCTCTTTGATTTGGAAAAGCGAGATTTTTTGGCCTTGCCTTTTGCTGAACCCTGTCAATTTGAGCTAAAAATCAAGGGCGCAAAAAGGGTCTTCAGCAATTTGCAAGAACAAGAGCCGTCCTTGTTTGTTGGTGTATCAAATGGACCGAGTTTTTTTGCTGGTTTCTACCAAGAAGAGCTTTTAGAGGGTATCCGTATTATCCGTCCTAGCCTTTTGTCTGATGACTTCGAAGCGAAACTTCAGACTTTCGTTCAAGAAATACAATTAGAGCAGCAGTTTGTAAGAGGGACGGAGCCGTGCCTCATCTATAGCGCTGGAATCATCAATCGAACACCCGAGCTGCAGGCTGCTTTTTTATCGGACCACTTACTGGTCACCAGCAATCTCGTCCAAGCTGCGGATGCAGCATTGAAACAAAGGATCACGCCTGAAAAACGGCCACTTTACGATTGGCTGAAAGTCTATGATACGGAATTATTCACCTTTTTTAATCTGGCAAACGAATTTGCGGTAATCGAGGCTAGGCCTGAAAATGCGCAGTCTGAGGAAGCAAAGCAGCAAGCGATGAGTAAGACTTATCTTATACAGATGATAGAGCTTGCCAAGCACATGACGCCGCAACATTTTAGAGAAGCGATAATGACTTATTTGCTGGACAAAGAAAGTGATTTGACACCAACAGAGTTTTTAGACGTCTTATTGGAAGCCCCGGTTGATTCCGAGATGGAGGAGGTCGTGCTTGACGAACGGACGGCGGAAATTTTTCAGATACTTGATCGTCTAAAGACGGATTCCAAAACCTTTTATGAGGAGCTTGAGAAGAGCCGAAAACGCTTGCTAGATGAAATCAACTCGCCTCACGTGAAAGAGGAGATTAAAGTAGCTCATCGCAAAACACTCGCCAATCACGCAAAGTTCTTGTGGTACGAGGCGCGCAATTTACTCGGTGAGGAAGCCTTAATAGAAAGAGCAAATGACTTTATCCGCTCTAAAAGTGAAACGCGCGATAGTTTGCGTTTCTTATATGATTTGATTCGAGAGAACAGGTGATACTTATGGATGAGAAAAGAACAGTCACATTAGAAGATATCAGCGTTTTAGCTGTGAGGAATTTATCTTATTCATACGGAAAACATAAAGTTTTGGATAAGGTGAATTTAGACTTAGGCTCGCATACCTATGCTCTTTTAGGTCCTAACGGGTCAGGAAAGACAACCCTGATTCGTTGTTTAACGCTGATCTTTCCTGAGGTTAAAGACAGAATTTCTTTCAACGGTGCCCAATTAAAAAATGAAAAAAATTACAAGGAAAACCTCGGATATCTTTCGCAAAACTTTAACTTATTTCCTGAGCTCACGCTCCGCGAGGCCCTTAGCCTTCTGGCAAATTACAAGGGGATAAAAAAGAGCGAGATAGCAGATGAAGTAAGGATTGCTGCAAAGCAAGTTAATTTAGACGATGTGCTGGATAAAAAGCTGAGGGCGTTTTCTGGTGGTATGGTGCGTCGAGCAGGGGTGGCGCAAGCCCTCTTAAATGAGCCGAAAGTTCTCATCTTCGATGAACCCACTTCAGGTTTGGATATCGAAGAGCGTATTCGCTTCAAATCTCTTATTGCTGGTTTGACCGGTGAACGAACGATTTTAATTTCGACGCATATTGTAGCCGATGTTGAAGCAGTTTGCGATCAAATCCTTGTTATGAAAGAGGGTCAAATCCTTGGCCCGTTTACCCAAGAGGCATTGGCAGACTTTGCAGAGAATAAAGTCTATATTATTCCTGAAAGGGATCTGGACCTACTTCAAGAGCCTTATTTTATGAAGAACAAATACGTTCATGAGGGAGTGACTCATTATCGCTGTCTGAGTGCTACCGCGCAAAATATTATGGCGAGCAAACCTCAACTTGAAGACGGATATTTGTGCCTTTTAAAGGAGATTTAAATGACGCCTAGACGAATTAAAATTCAAATTAAAGCAATGGGACGAGCGTTTTATCTGCCTTTGCTCGTCCTATTTTTGCTCATCCCCTTGCTTGTTGTTTATGCCTTTGAAATTAATAAGCACAAGGCCTACGGTCAAGAGAAGTTTGAATTCTATGTGCTCATGCTCTTACAGACTGTCTTACCTTTCTTTTCGGCTTATTGGTCGATCCTTTTGAAAAGAGTTTGCTTTGAACAGCCTGGATCTGAGGTTTTAGAAACCATGGTGCAGCCCTATAGCAGAAAAGATGATTTTTTCTTCCTTCTTTTCTATAGCTTTCTAGCTGGTATCTTGTTCTTTGGCTTAAGGTTTATTTTGGACTGGACTTTCATTGATTATCTGCGTCATCTTTGTATTTATTTTTTCGTCTTCAGCTTCCAATCCTTGCTTTATCGCTTGAGTCGATCCGCTATGATTGATCTTTTGCTAACTTTCCTCTTGTGTGTGGTTTTACCATGGGAATCCGAGCGTTTTCCACTATGGTTTTTATATGAGCCGCCAAAATCGCTCTCAATCATTAAGGGTTATTTAGTCTTTTTTGTTTTTGCTCTGGTCTTCTTAACGCTTGAATCTACCTTGCCTGACTTTTTCAAACAATTTAGTATAAGAAAAATAAATTAAAGGTGATAAAGGTGTTAAATAGACCAGTTGCAATCACGTATAATGCTTCGATTCTAATTCCTTGTGATATAAAGATTCTGCTTCATAGGCAGCATCTCGATTAAGTTTTTCGGCAAAAGAAAAAACCCCTGAAACACTGCTGTTTCAGAGGCTTGGTGTCTGGAGCGGGTGAGGGGAATCGAACCCCCGTATTCAGCTTGGGAAGCTGATGTTCTACCATTGAACTACACCCGCAAGATTTTTGAGTCGAAGTCAGTATAAATCTCTGGCAGTCAAATTGCAATGCAGATCTCGCCTTTAGATCATAATCATCAGCTCGGCGGATTGCAGAACTTTGTCACAGAATTTTCATTGACCTATGCTCTCAATCGGCCTATCCTATAGGCGAATAAGCAAGGAAAGGGCTTCTTTTTGAAGTATGGTGCTTTTCATGAGCGTTTCATATGTCCTGACGCAATTTGTGCTGAATACCTTGCCCAAGACGGGTGAGAAGTCATATGTCTACTATGCCGTCGGCCTGATGGCTCTCGCCGCGGTTCTTCTTATCCTCTCCTTCTATCTTCGCCGCAAGGGCGGTGGCAAGGGTCCCAAGGGGCCCAAGGGTCCGAAGCGTCCGCAGGGACCAAAGGTCGTGATGAATGGCCCCAACTCTCAGGGCAAGGTGGCTCCTGGCGCGCCGAAGTCACAGCCGACAAATCGCCCAGTGGATAAGTCAAAATAAGTGAAAAGTTGAAGCGTCGCCGAGAGGTGGCGCTTCTTCATCTTGTTTCACCTGCGATTTTGTCATCTCATGAAAAAAGGAGAAAAGCCTCAGAAATGAACGTTTTAATTGTTGTTGATATGCAAGAAGATTTTGTCCGCGGAGCTCTCGGCACCGCCGAGGCCCAGGCGATTGTGCCCCGTGTTCGAGATATTATCTCAAATTTTGAGGGTAAGATTATCTACACGAGAGACAGCCATGAGCAGGATTATCTTACGACTCAGGAGGGTCAGAGATTGCCCGTGGAACATTGTGTGAGGGGCAGTCGCGGCTGGCAGATCTTGCCCGAGGTTTATCTCGAGGGCGCTGAGATCATCGACAAGCCAAGTTTTGGCTCTCTCGATCTCGCCTCGCGCCTCCAGGAGCTTCATCGTGAAGAACCCATTGAAAAGATCACGCTGATTGGCCTCTGTACCGATATCTGTGTCATCAGTAATGCGATGATCATCAAGGCAGCGCTGCCGGAGGTCCCTGTCTCAGTCATCAGCGAGGGCTGTGCGGGCGTGAGCCCCGAGAGTCATGAGAATGCGCTGGCTGCGATGCGGGTCTGTCAAATTGATGTGATCTAGCTCTAGACGTCCTCGACGGGCGTCTGGAGATAGATATTGACTTCGCGCATCAGCTCGTTTGAGATGATACCGAGCATCTCTTCGAGCTTTTGGATGTCTTCTTCGGGGAAGCGGCGCTGGATGCGCTTGGCGAGAACCTTGGCATAGCGCTCGCTCGAGCCGTAGAGCTTCATGAATTTCTCGGTCACTTCGAGGTGGACGACGCGGCAGTCGGCCTCTGAGCGGACGCGACGCACATAGCCCTTTTTCTCGAGGCTGCGGATCTTGTAAGCGGCATTGGGCTGAGAGACATTGATGAACTTGGCAAATTCGGTGAGGTTGGGCCTCCCTAGGCCATAGATGGCCTCGGCACAAAATGTCTCTATCGCTGTCAATGCGTCCTTGGCTCCTGTGTCGAGCTTTCGGAAAATGCGACGATAGTAATACAGCTTAAATTTCGTATAGATGGCACGTATATCCTCATATAACATGTTCAAACACCTCCTCTGTATTATAACAGAAGATAAAATGAAAATTTGTCTCAAAAGTATAGCTTTTTCATAAAAATTTATGTATGAGCATCTGCTCCTCTCGGATTCATGAGGGCAAAGAGGAGTTCTGCGCGACAGACAATCTTCCCGTCGACCTTGGCCTCGCCTGTCGCATAGCCGATCGGACCCTTCTGACCTGTAAAACGACAGCTGAGCTCGAGGAGGTCACCGGGCCTCACGAGCCCCTTGAAGCGGACCTTGTCGAGACCGGCAAAGAGGGCGATCTGGCCGCGATTTTCGGGGACGGAGAGGAGGGCGACGGCCCCCACTTGGGCGAGGGCCTCGATCTGGAGGACGCCAGGGAAGATCGGCTCCCCTGGGAAGTGTCCCTGGAAGACGGCCTCGTTGCCGCTGATGGCCTTGACCCCTTGAGCCCACTGGCCCACCTCGCCGTCGACAATCTTGTCGATGAGGAGGAAGGGGTAGCGGTGGGGCAAGACTTCCTGGATCTCTTGATAATTAAGCTTGAGTTGCTGCATGAGGGCTCCTTTTAAGCTTCATAGCGCTTGAGCGCGAGGCAGGCATTGTGGCCGCCGAAGCCGAGTGAATTGCTGAGGGCGTAGTGCATCTCGAGGGCCTGGCCCTGGCCGGGCAGGTAGTCGAGATCGCAGTCGGGGTCGGGATTGACGAGCCCGAGGGTCGGTGGTGCAAATTGATCGTGGAGGGCGAGGGCTGTCACAGCGGCCTCGACGCCGCCGCTGGCCCCGAGGAGGTGGCCGATCTGTGACTTGGTCGAGGAGATCTTGAGCGCATAAGCTCTCTCGCCAAAGCACTTCTTAATCGCCAGGGTCTCACAGCTGTCATTTAAGGGCGTTGAGGTCCCGTGGGCATTGATGTACTGAATGTCTTCAGGCTGCAGTCCCGCATCCTCGATGCAGAGTCTGAGACAGTGTGCGGCCTCGCTCCCCTCAGGATCTGGCGCGGTCAGGTGGTAGGCGTCGCAGCTCGCGCCATAGCCGACGATCTCAGCGATGATTGAAGCCCCACGCCGCTTCGCCGAGCTCAGGCTCTCGAGGAGCAGAATGCCTGCGCCCTCCCCCATGACGAAGCCGTCACGATCGCGGTCAAAGGGGCGCGACCCCGTCTCGGGCTCCGTACTCTTAGACAGTGCATGGAGCGAGGCGAAACCGCCGATCCCAAGGTCTGTGATCGAGGCCTCGGCACCCCCCGCCAGCGCGAGGTCGAGGTAGCCATCCCGAATCTTGTGAAAGGCCTCGCCGATCGAATTTGTCGCCGCAGCGCATGCGGTGACGACCGCGGTGCAGCAGCCATGGAAGCCGCTGTCCATGGCGATGCTGCCCGCAGTGATATTGGCAATGCTGAGCGGGATAAAGAAAGGAGAAATGCGGCCAAAGCCCCGCGTCAGCCCCGTCTCATGTTCTTTTTCGATTGTTGAGAGTCCACCGATCCCCGTACCGACGATGACGCCGGCCCGCTCGGGATCATAGTCGCCCGTCTGGAGCTTGCTGCTCGCCAGCGCCTCACGCGCGGCCACCACCCCATACTGAGTGACGGTATCCATGCGGCGCGCCTCTTTCTTACTGAAGTGGGCGAGGGGATCGAAGTTTAAGATCTCGGCGGCCAGCGAGATATCGACGTCATCGAGGCTCACTTTGCTGAGCTTCTTGATGCCGAGCTTCCCATTTTTAATCGCCTCCCAGCTGCTCTTCGTATCGAGCCCCAGGGGCGTAATCAGGCCGATGCCCGTGATGACAACGCGTTCTTTTTTCATCTCTTCCTCCTAACGCTTGAGTCCGCCGTCGACCGAGAGGCACTGGGCGGTGATATATGAGGCCGCAGGACTCGCCAGAAAGGCGACGACTTCTGCCACCTCTGAGGCCTGGCCGAAGCGGCCGAGCGGGATATTCTGGCGGATGCTCTCTTGGATCTCTGGCTTCAATACGGCCGTCATCTCCGTCTCGATGAAGCCGGGGGCCACGGCATTGACCGTGATACCGCGAGAGCCGAGTTCGAGAGCCAGCGACTTCGTCATGGCGACGAGGGCGGCTTTTGTCGCGGCATAATTCATCTGGCCCGCGTTGCCGACGAGGCCCGATATGCTCGCAATATTGATGATCCGCCCCGAGCGCTGCTTCAGCATCGGGCGCGCGGCCTCGCGCATCAGGATGAAGGGGGCCCGCTGATTGATTTCGTAGATCGTCTCGTAGTCCTCGTCGCTCATCCGAAGGCAGAGTTTGTCGCGGGTCTGGCCCGCGTTGTTGACCAGGACGTCGAGGCGGCCCTCGGCCTCGAGAATCTCGGCGATCAGGCGCTGACAGGCGCTGGCGTCACTGAGGTTGGCCTGGATGAGGCGGGCCTCGCAGCCCTGCTCTCCGAGGCGGGTCTGCAGAGCCGTCGCGGCCTCGGCACTCTGGCCGTAGTGGAGGTAGAGGAGGCGCTCTGGGCTGGCGAGTCGCTCGGCGATGGCAGCGCCGATGCCACGGCTGGCCCCCGTGATGAGAATGAGTTCTTTAGACATGTTCTTTCTCCAATCTGAGCTGATATTTCCTGGCAAAAGCCTCAAGCGAGGCCAAATCGCTGATGCTCTCAAGCTCTAAGTCACGACGCTTGCGCTTCAAGAGCGGGACCAGGACAGGCTGTGGGCTGATTTCAAGATAGTGGCTGAAGCCTGCGTCGATCAGTCGATCGAGGGCCTCGTCCACATGGGTCGGCGCAGCCATCTGGGCGCTCATGATCTCTTTGAAATAAGCGTCTGCCGTCTGATCAGGAGGGATCTTTGCAAAGTCTCCCGTCAAATTCAGGGGCAGGGCGATCTCTGGGGCCCGAGCCTCGAAGCGGCTGAGGATAGCGGCAAGCTCTGGGACATCTGGGCTGAAGATCGGCGAGTGGAAGGCGCCCTCGACCTCGAGAGGGACTGCACGGCGTGCCCCGCCTGCGAGGGCTGCAGTCGCGAGCTCGGCGAGGGCAGACTTCGGCCCGGAGAGGACGAGCTGAGTGGGCGCATTGTAATTGGCAATCGTGAGTTCTGGCCTCTTTCGGATGAGTTCACTGACAGCTTGAGCCTCGAGGCCGAGAATTGCGAGCATGCCCTCTTCATGGCCCTCAGCCTGTCGTCTCGCCATGCGCTGACTCATCAGCTGGGCTCTCTGGACGGCGATCTCGAGGATGGCTTCAGGGGGATAGACGCCAGCGGTGGCGAGGGCGGCAAATTCGCCGATACTGAGGCCAAAACTTGCTCCAATCGCTAGTCCTGCTCGCTTCAGAAGACGCCAGATCGTGAGGTCGAAGAGGATGAGGGCGGGCTGGGCATAGCGGCTGAGAGCGAGGGTCTCAGCATCTAAGTCGAAGAGCTCACAGTAGGCAGGATGCTCCTGGAAAAAATTCTCGTACAAGCTCTCGGCGGGATAGGCCTCGGCGAGATCGCGGCCCATGCCAGGGAGCTGGGCGCCCTGGCCACCATAGAGAAGGACCCATTTACTCTCGTTCATCGTCTGTATCTCCATAGTATTCGGGGAAGAATTCGCGGATGCGCTCGCGCACGGAAGTCAGGCGTCGGATGCCGCCGATCTTAGCCCCTGAGAAGAAGAGACCGTTTTCTCGATCGCCGCGGATGGCGGCCTGGAGGGCCTCGTTAATGCAGTATTTGGTCGTCTTAGGGTCGCAGGTCTTGAGACATTTGACGCAGTGGCGCGGAGGAATGCGCGGAACTTCTTCCAGTTTCTTTAAGAGGGGCGAGAAGAGAGCGCGTCCAGGGAGTCCCACCGGACTTTGGATTAAGCGGATGTCCTCGTCGCTGGCGGCGATGAGGGCCTCCTTCATGGCGGCGGGGGCATCACATTCCTCTGTCGCAATAAAGGGCGTGCCGAGCTGGATGCCGTCGGCTCCGAGATCCATGAGCTCGCGTCTCTCCTCCGCGCTGCGGATGCCGCCCGCGGCAAAGATCGGGAGCTCGTGCTGATTCTCTTCGCGGAAGGTGTCGCGCCAGGCGACGAGTTCTCTGAGGAGGTCCTTCAGCGTCTTGGCCGTGGCCTCGAGCTCGGGCCACTTGAAGCCGAGGTGTCCGCCGGCGAGCGGCCCCTCAAGGACGAGGAAGTCGGGATAGCGCTCGTAGCGCCGCCACCAGGTCTCAGCGATGAGCCGGGCGGCCCTGGCACTCGAGACGATAGGGGCGAGGAGAATCTCACGGCTCGGCACGAGCTCTGGGAGATTGAGGGGCAGACCAGCGCCACAGATCAGGGCGTCGGCTCCCGCCTTGGCCGCGGTCTCGACCATTTCCTTGTACTGGCTGATGGCGCACATGATATTGACCCCAATGAGTCCCTGGCCGTCGGCAATTTTGCGCGCCTCATGAATCTCCTTTGCGAGGGCGCGGCGATTGGCAGCGAGGTTGTCGCTCTCGAAATCAGCTTCCCGATAGCCGGGATTGATGGCCGAGATGACGCCCATGGCGCCCTCTCGGGCGACGGCTCCCGCAAGCTTTGAGAGGGAGACGCCGATGCCCATACCCCCCTGGAGGAGGGGGAGACGAAGATGACGATGTCCTAGACGCATGAGACCTCCTGGAAGGGGAGAGTTTGGCAGTAGGCTTTTGCCGCTTGACGGGCCTCCCTGAAGAGGCAGTTGAGACGCTCGGCGATCGGCAGGGCCTCGTGGATCAGGGAGGCGGATTGGCCCATCATGTAGGCGGCCGTCTCACTGTCGTCCGTCTTGACGGCGCGGCGGAGGGAGCCGAGGAGGATCTTCTCGAGTTCGATCTTGTCAGCACCTGCTTTTTCGAGCTCGAGGTAGCGGTGGGTCAGGGGGCTCTTGAGGAGGCGGCAGGGCAGGCCGTTCTTGCGCCCGATGACGGTGATTTGTGAGTCCTTGGCCCGGAGGACGGCCTCGCGGTAGTTTTCGTGAATCGGGCACTCGTGGGTGGCGAGGAAGAGGGTGCCGAGCTGGCAGCCCTCGGCCCCGAGCATCAGGGCGGCGGCGAGCTGGCGACCCGTCGCGATGCCACCCGCGGCGATCACGGGGATCTTGAGATTTTCAGCGAGGAGAGGCCAGAGGACAAAGGAACTCATCTCGCCGATGTGGCCCCCGGCCTCCTGACCCTCGGCGATGACGGCATCGGCGCCGACTCGCTCCATGCGCTGGGCGAGACCGAGGGTGGGGACGACGGGGATGACCTTGCAGCCCGCCTCATGCCAGCGGGGGATGTATTTCCCTGGATTGCCCGCCCCCGTGGTGATCAGGGGGACGCGCTCTCTGGCGAGAAGCTCGGCAATTTGCTCCACCTCGGGGTTCAGCAGCATGAGATTGATGCCGAAGGGGCGATCGGTCAGTTCGCGAATGCGATGAATCGCCTGCTCGACTTCTGCAGCAGGCATGCCGCCCGTGCCCACTTGGCCGAGCGCGCCCGCCTGACTGACAGCCGCGGCGAATTCTGGCGTGGCGACATGGGCCATGCCCCCCTGGATGATGGGATAGTTGAGATCAAAAACGTCATTGAGCCACATAGGGTCTATGTCCTTTCAAGATGAGAGTACCCGCCGTTAGGCCAGCGCCGAAGCCGGCGAGCAAAAGATTTTTAGAACCGTCAAAAGCTCCCTCTTCTCTCAGTTCGTGGAGGAGGAGGGGCAGGCTGGCGGCCGAGGTATTGCCATAGCGTTCGAGATTGTGAGGGAACTTGGCCTCATCGACTCCGAGGCGTCTGGCGAGGGATTGCAAGATGCGGATATTGGCCTGGTGGAGGAGGAAGAGGTCGATCTCACTTGCTCTGAGGCCCAGCCGTTCCAGGTGATCTGAGATCTGCTGGCATAGGGTGCTGACGGCAAAGTGGAAGATGGCGCGTCCCGACATCGTCAGGGGGCCAGTCTTGGCTGCGGCGAGGAGCTCGGGGGCCGTCTCGCAATAGGCTGAGAAGCTGCTCTCGCCGCCATCTTGCAGTCCCCAGATCGTCGCGCCCGCCGCATCGCCGAAGAGGACCGCCGTATTCCGATCCTGAAAGTCGAGGAGAGAGGAGAGCTCTTCGGCACCGACGATGAGGGCGAGGCTGCCGGGCGCCTGTGCTGAGAGGAAGTGGCGAGCCGTCTCGAGGGCGTAGAGGAAGCCGCTGCAGGCCGCATTGAGGTCATAGGCCAGGACATCGCGAGGGAGGCCCAGGGCCGCTTGAAGGAGGGGGGCGATGGCGGGCATTGCAAGATCCGAGCTCATGGTCGCGACGATGACCAGCTTGATCTTCTCGCGCTCCTCTGGTCCGAGCTTGGCGACGGCGGCCTCAGCTGCAGCGATGGCGAGGCTGCGGCAAGTCTCCTGCTCACAGTGGAAGCGTGTGACGATGCCAGTCCGCTCACGAATCCACTGGTCCGAGGTCTCGAGGAATTTTGTGAAGTAGAGGTTGTCCCGTGCGGTGGAGGGGAGAGCGATGCCCGTCTGGTAGAGCGCTACTTGTCGCATAGATCCCTCCTCTCATAGTGAGCACGAATGTCTGCTTCGACTTGCTCTTTCAAGCCGCTGAGATCATCGGGGAAGATCCGATCACAGACACCGAGTTCTCGCATGTCCTCAGCCGTCAGGCGCATCAGCTCGGCGGCCTCGGGGGCGCGCTCGCGATCCTTCCAGAGAATGACCGCAAAGCCCTCGGGCGAGAGCAGCGTGTAAACGGCGTTTTCTAGCATGTAGAGCTTCTTGCCGCAGGCGAGGGCGAGGGCGCCACCGCTGCCCGCCTCGCCGCTGATCAGGCTGATGAGGGGGACGGTCAGACCTGCCATGGCTGCCAGATTTTGGGCGATGGCCTCGCCCTGACCGCGCTCCTCAGCGCCGATGCCAGGATAGGCTCCGGGTGTGTCAATGATCGTCAAGATCGGCCGCTGCCAGCGTTCGGCCTCGGCCATGAGGCGTCGCGCCTTGCGATAGCCCTCGGGCTGAGGCATGCCGAAATTATGGGAGATCTGCTCTTCTAGGTCGCGGCCCTTCTCGGTATAGAGATAGGTGATGGGGTAGCCGGCGAGGCGTGCGATGCCGCCGCGGATGGCATGGTCGTCGCCGTAGAGGCGATCGCCCGAGAATTCGACGATCTCTGTACAGAGCATGCCGAGGATCTCGCGTGGCTTCACTCGCTCGGTCTGGCGCGCTGCCAGGACCCGCTCAAAGGGCCGGAGCGTAGATTGAGGTTCAGGGGCTTCCTCGGATTTGCTTGGCTGCTCTCTGCTCTGTGAACGAGGAGCTGCTGGAACTTGCGCGTGGAGCGAGAGAATCTGGGCGAGCTCTGCCTTCAGCGCGTGTCGGGGCACGACGCGATCGACGAAGCCGTGATCTCTCTGAAATTCAGCCGATTGGAAGCCGGCGGGGAGGGCGCATTGTATCGTCTCGCGAATGACGCGAGGACCAGCGAAGCCGATGAGGGCTCCAGGCTCGGCCAGGGTGATCTGGGCGAGCGAGGCAAAGCTCGCCGTGACGCCCCCCGTACAGGGATCGCAGAGGATTGCGATGTAGAGACCGCCCGCGGCCTCGAAGTCGCGCAGGGCTGCGGCCGTGCGACGCATCTGCATCAGGCTGACGATGCCCTCTTGCATCCTGGCCCCGCCGCTGACCGCCGCAATGATGAGCGGCAGCCGTTCAGCTTGCGCCAGGGCGACGGCGGCACAGAGGCGATCGCCGACATTTTGTCCCATGGAGCCCATGAGGAACTGACTCTCCATGGCCCCGAAGATGCAGGGCTGCCCTGAGATCTCACCGCGGGCAAAGGCGATGGCCTCATCGACGCTGCTCATCGCCTGCGCCTGAGCCCATTTCTCTGGATAGCCAGGAAAGTGCAGGGGATCATGGCAGACGGCGGGGGCGTCGATTCGCGTGTAGCCAGGGTCGAGGCAGAGGGCCAGGCGATCGGCTGCTGGCAGGCGGTGGTGCTGGCCGCAGAGCGGGCAGACATGGGCGTTTTGCCCGAGTTGCAGGGCCGCGATATTCTCGTGACAGGCAGGGCAACGCGTGAAGAGCTCACAGGAGAGCTCTCGCGGCTCGGCCTCGCGCCTCAGACGCGTCAGGCGCCGGAGGGCGCTCAACTGGATCTTGCGCTTCTGAAATGAATCTCTCATGCTTTCTCCATCAGGTCAGGGAAGCTCAAGAGGCGCTCGAGCTCAGCCTCGACAAATTCTGTGTGATAAGTGCCACGGATAAATTCAGGTTCAAAAAGCAGGACATAGAGGAGACCGACATTGCTCTCGATCCCTTCGATAATCGTCTCCTCGAGGCAGCGCCGGAGGCGGCGGATGGCATCACTTCGATTGTGGCCATAGACGATGAGCTTGCCGAGCATCGAGTCATACCAGGGCGAGACTTCTGAACCAGGGTAGATCGCGGTGTCGAGGCGCACGCCGAAGCCGCCAGGCAGGACAAAGTGCGTGATCTGGCCAGGGGCAGGGCGGAAGTTCTCGCGCGGGCACTCAGCATTGAGCCGGCATTCAATCGCATGCCCCGAGAGGACGACCTCCTCCTGGCGCAGGCTGAGCTCAGCACCCCCTGCCACCCGGATCTGCTCGCGGATGAGATCGATTCCCGTGCGCATCTCGGTCACGGGGTGCTCGACTTGAATCCTGGTGTTGACCTCGATGAAGTAGAATTGGCCGTCCGGGGCGACGATGAACTCGACCGTGCCAGCCCCGAGATAGCGTGCCGCCCGCGCCGCCTCGACCGCAGCCGCCCAGAGCTTCTCGCGCACCGCCTGGGGAATGTTCGCAGGCGATTCCTCGATCAGCTTCTGGCGCTTTCTCTGCAGCGAGCACTCCCGCTCGCCGAGGTGGATGACATTCCCGTAGGCATCGGCAAAAATCTGTACCTCGACGTGCTTCGGTTCTAAAATCAGCTTTTCCAGATAGAGGTCTCCGATGCCGAAGGCGCCGAGGGCCTCCTGCCGCGCCTCGCTATAGGCGTGCTTGAGATCGGCGGGCTGGTCGACGCGGCGAAGACCGCGTCCGCCCCCGCCAGCGCTCGCCTTGAGGAGGACGGGATAGCCGATTGCCCGAGCGAGTTCCTCGGCCTCTTGATAACTCTTCAAGACACCATCTGAACCAGGCACGACAGGGACTCCGGCGCCCTGGACCAGAGCCCTGGCCGCCGCCTTGTCGCCGAGTCTTCGAATCGTCTCGGGTCGTGGCCCGATGAAGACGAGACCTGCCTGGGCACAGAG
This sequence comes from Bacillota bacterium, assembly GCA_023426575.1. Lineage (GTDB taxonomy): Bacteria > Bacillota > Clostridia > Saccharofermentanales > DTU023 > JAFAAL01. Next base: position 3,810 of record JAFAAL010000002.1, on the reverse strand, counting down.
CTCGGCAAAGTCAGCTTGCTCCGAGAGGAAGCCGTAGCCCGGGTGAATTCCATCACAGCCCGTCTGCAGCGCAGCCGTCAAGATATTGTCGACCTTGAGATAAGACTCCGAGGGACGCGGACCACCGATACAGACGGCCTCGCTGGCCAGCTGCACGTGCAAGGCCTCGCGATCTGCCGTCGAATAGACCGCGACGGCATCGATCCCGAGTTCCCGACAAGTACGCATGATGCGGATAGCAATCTCTCCGCGATTGGCAATCAGTATTTTCTTAAGCATTTTCTTCAATCTCGAAGAGGACATCGTCAAAAGCGACAAAAGCCCCATCCGCGACTCTCACCGCTCGGACGATCCCAGCGACAGGAGCCTCGATGTAATTCATCATCTTCATGGCCTCGATGATGCAGAGAATGTCTCCCGCAGCGACCTCTTGTCCCACTGTGACATAGGGCTCGGCTCCTGCCTCAGGCGCCTGGTAGAAGGTACCGACCAGGGGCGCGCGGACGAGGACGGCCTCGAGCTCGGGCTCGGGCGCAGGATTCTCAGTTCCAGAGGCGGGGGCTGATACTGGGGTGAGGGGCTCAAGGTGAGCTTTAGAACTCACTTGGGGTTCTGCCTTCAAGGAGAGCTTGAAATCACCCGATTCCAGGCTGAGTTCTGTGAGATTTTCATGCCGGAAGGCGGCGATGATCTCGAGGACGGCTTGACTATCCATGCTGGCGTTTCCTTTCAATGGCGGCGATGATTTCACCGACGGTCTCATAGTCGATGAGCTCGCTGTCTAAAATCTCGAGCTCAAAGCGCTCTTCGATAGCGTCTGCCAGGTCGACAGCGTCGAGAGAGTCGGCATTGAGGTCCTCGATGAGGCGAGCTTCTGGCTTGATCTCATTCATCGGGACGCCGAGGATTCTGCGGATGATTTCGTAGACTTCCGCTTGGACATTGAGGTCTAGGCGCATTCTTTCACTCTCCTTTTCTCATAGGGAGCGTTCAACGTTCTGAGTGCACGACGCAGTGGTTTGAGGGCCAAGACGATGACGCTGTTCAAGATGAGGTCCTTGACAATTGTCTTGCTGAAGCCAATGGCGAGGACTTGCCAGAGACTTAAGGCATTGCCAAGGACCAAGTGATTGATGAGGTAAAGATGCAAGAGCCCTGAGAGATAGACGATGCCCGTCATGAGAAGACTCATCGTCCAATCTTTCTGGAGACTCTGCTCAGGCTCCCAGGACAGCCACTTCCCCGCCAGATAGACGGCGAAGAAGAAGCCGTAGATATAGCCAAAACTCGGCTGCAAGAGGTATTGGGGTCCGCCGCCCCCAGCGAAGACGGGGAGTCCTAGAAGTCCCATAAGGAGATAGATCAGGGTCGCGCGTCCAGCGATACGAGGGCCGAGTAAGAGACCCAAGATGATGACGATAGGCAATTGCAGCGTGATCGCGACGTAGAGGGTCGGAATCTTCAGCCAGGCACCGACGGCGATGAGGGCTGCTGAGACAGCGGCAAGGACTAAGTGATAGATCTTTTCAGACTTCATATGGACACCTTTCTCTCTGTGGCGAGAGCATCTCGCTTCCACAGTAGCTTAAAGATATTTATATAAAGATTTTTAAGCAATGCCTACTATACGACTCCATCTGCTCAAATGTCAAGATAAGTTCTAAAAATTCTTTAAGTAAAAGTGAGGCGAGGCTCACTGCCGTTAATCTTTTCTAACCCCTAGCTTTTTGCTTAGACTAGGGCTGGAGGTGGCATATGGACCTATTTGACAGCCCCCGTGGCAATAAAGAAGAGAGCCGGATTGAGTATCTCGTTCCGATTGATCCCGAGCGCGAGGCAGAATTTGAACGTGCCGAGGTTGCAAAGACGCAGGCCAGATCTCGCGAGGTCTATCGTGTCCTCTTCTTTATCTTCTTATTGAATGTCCTAGTGGCGGCGATCAAACTGGGCCTCGGCTATTTTATTGACAGTACTGCTCTCTCGGCGGACGGCCTTCATTCGCTCGCAGACAGCTCCGCCAATATCGTCGGCATTGTCGGTCTCTATCTTGCCAATCGGCCACGGGACAGTGAGCATCCCTACGGGCACGGCAAGATTGAGATGCTCATTGGGGCGGGGATGGGTCTCCTCCTCGCCTACCTGGGTTTCAACGTCATCCGCGAGGCCATCTATAAATTTCAACATCCCGTGCGCCCCGAGATCTCAGCTCTCGGCATCGGCCTCCTGATCTTTAGTATTGTCCTCAATATCATTGTGGCGAGAAGTGAGCGCAGGGCAGGGGAGAGATTGAACTCCGCCATCCTGATCTCAGACTCCAGCCATACCAAGACAGATGTCATTATCTCCATCGGCGTCTTGATCAGCCTCGCGGGCATCCGCCTCGGGCTCCCCTCAATCGTCGACCCGATCGTCTCGCTCCTCGTCGCAGCCTTCGTCCTCCATGCCGCCTGGGAAGTCTTCAGCCAAAATGCCAACGTCCTCATCGATGCTGAATTGCTCGATGAGGCAATGATCGAGCGAACGGTGAGACGCTTTAAAGAGGTGAGAGATGTCCATGGCATCCGCTCTCGTGGCAATCTCAACCATCCCTATATTGACCTGCATCTGATTGTCGACCCTGAGATGACGGTGGCGCGCAGTCACCTCCTCGACCACCTGATCGAGGACTATTTCAGGCGGCTTCTGGGGACGCCTGTCAGCCTGCAAATACATTTTGAACCCGATCTCAAAGAAAAACAGGAAAAGACTGTGGAGCCGTCCTAGAGCCCTCGCTCACGAAGAGCGACAATGTGGCGTCCGCCTCCCATAAAGGGAAGTGACGCTAGATGCGCCATTGGCTCCAGGCCAGAGCTATACGTACATGGTGGACAAACCTTACGAGGTGACGCAGGCTGACCTAGACAATGGAAGTGTCAAAAACACAGTCTATGTCAAAGTGCCCGATAAAGAGAATCCCGATAAGCCAGAAGTGCCGGGTGAAAATGATACGCCAGCTCATAAGACAAGTGGCATCTTGCTCACAAAGGAGAGTACGCGCGTCTGTAATGCAGAGGGCGTAGACTATCCCGATGGGAAGTTCAGAGAAGCGGGGGACCTCATTTACTATCAATTTGTGATGAAGAACGTCGGGAATGTGACCATCAAAAAAGTGATCATCACGGATGAGAAGCTCGGCATTCACAAACTTGAGCTCACTCCTGATCTCGCTCCTGGGGACGTATACATCTACCAGGCGCCCCAGCCCTATCGAGTGACAACGGACGATGTCTTAAGGGGAGAGGTGGTGAATACTGCGAGCGTTGTCAATCCTGAGGATCCTCAGAATCCTGGGACGAGCACTCACATCACTACGGGGCAGACAGAAGCTATTGCTTCATCCACCCCCCTCTTGCCGACAGTGATTATGCCCAGCAAGCCTGCGGATAAGAAGCTTCTGGCTCAGCCTGTGTATAAGCCTGTAGAGGAGCATACCCCAAGTCCCGACAGAACTCTCGTGCCTGTCACGGGTGAGCAGGGAATCGACCCGCTCCTGCCTCTGCTCCTCAGTCTGATGGCTGTAGCCCTCATTCTCCTGAGACGTCGGCATTAGATAGCTCTGATTTATAGAAAAAGAGGCTGAGGGTGAGTGCGAGGACTAAGGCGCCCTAGGGGCTGTGCTGTCTTTGCGAGAACTCTTGAAGATCTGAATCGGATAGGGCTTGGAAGAGAAGTTCTTCTAATTGCCTGAAAAGTTCAGGGATGAAGGAACTGTCAATTTTCTCTGTGCTACTGAGAAGATAGCCTGCACGAGCCCTCAGCTCTTCTGGAAAA
>JAFAAL010000050.1 GCA_023426575.1 Bacillota bacterium | reverse complement strand
TTAAGAAGGGTCTCCTATCTTCGCCTCTCCTCTATGTCTCCTATTACCTGAAGAAGCATCGCTATGAATATTACAATCGTCTCGCAAAAGTGAGAGAGCTGGGGGATTATGAGCAGTGGGTCGACTTCTTCTTGCTTGCGATCGCTGTTGCAGCAGATGACGCTTGTCAGAAAATCGGCGAAATCAGCCAATTGAGGAGAGAAGATCTGGCCAAAATAGAGCAGATCGGGCGGGCGAGAAAGACTGCGCTGAAACTCTATGATTATCTTTTTGACAAGCCGATCATCGAAATTCCACTCACTGCAAAAGAGCTCGGACTCTCCTATAACACGGTAGCGTCTGCTGTACTACGTCTTGAAGACTTAGGAATTTTGCAGGAGGTGACAAGCCAGAAGCGCAATAGAAAATATCTATACGAGGCCTATCTGAAGCTTCTCAGGGAGGGGACAGAAATCTGAGGAGTCGATTTGTAGACCTATTCGTTTTTTTGGATGGTGAGAAGATTGACTTTCTGGGTGAGGGAGAGTGCGTCTATCTCAATTTGCAAGACGGTCAATGGCTTTATGAAGTGAATAAAGGTCAATTTTACTATGACGAAGAGGCGGGCAGGATGGAACTCATAGAGGGGGTTTACTATCGTAGAAAGGGTGACGATGGCCTCTGGGAAAAATTCTTGGTCAAGGAAGGCAGTAAGAAGGCAGATGGTACGGTTAAAGATTTAAAGGATTGGTTCAATCCCGTAGAGGACCTCTCATGCTTGTCCTGGCTGAAATAACGAGAGATATCGGAGCTTATCTTCCCTCATAAGCCTCCACATATACTATAATAGGGGTTGAGCTTCTTGCCGAAAGGAGATTGCTATGTCTGAGAAACTGAGCCTCTACGGCTTCAACAACCTGACGAAGACACTGAGTTTTAACATCTACGATATCTGCTATGCCAAGAGTTTCCGCGAGCAGCGCGACTATCTCGACTACATCAACGAGCAGTACAATTCCGAGCGCCTGACCTCCATCCTGGTCAAGGTCTGCGAGATGATTGGGGCGACCATCCTCAACATCTCCAAGCAGGACTACGATCCCCAGGGCGCCTCGGTCAATATCCTCTTTGCCGAGAATCCCGTGGCCAAGGAGCGCCAGGACAAGTCGAACAACTGGGGCTACTACAATGACGGTTCGGGGCCGATCAGTCCAGAACTGAAAAAACAAGCGGAAAAAGCCCCCAAACTGCCACCCCCACCCCTGCAGCGCGAGGCCCACGACAGCTCAGAGGCGGCGGAGGGCGAGACCATTCACGCCCACCTCGACAAGAGCCACATCACGGTGCACACCTTCCCCGAGAGTCACCCGAACCGCGCCATCTCGACCTTTCGTGTCGATATCGACGTGGCGACCTGCGGTACGGTCTCACCGATTACCTGCCTCGACTATCTCATCGACTCATTTGACTCAGATATCATGACCATTGACTATCGCGTGCGCGGCTTCACGCGCGATACGGACGGGCAGAAGCACTTCCTCGACCACCCGATTCGCTCGATTCAGGACTTTATCTCTGACGAGCAGCTCAAGCGCTATGACGCGACGGATATCAATGTCTACCAGGCTAATCTCTTCCACACCCGCCTGATGATCAAGGAGATCGTCCTCCAGAACTATCTCTTCAACACGGATGTCTACGAGATTACCCCGGCGCGTCGCCTCGAGATTCACGAGGCGCTGCAGCGTGAGATGATCGAGATCTATTCGGGCTCGAACATCTTCGACCGCTAGTCATGCCCCAGTACCAGCTCTCTCAGGTCAAGGCGCCGCTCTACGAGGCCCTCCAGACTTATAAGAGGAGACGTGTCCTCTCCTTTGACGTGCCAGGCCACAAGAAGGGTCCTGGCAATCCCGAGCTCGTCGAGTTCCTCGGCGCCGATACGGTCGCAGTTGATGCCAACTCGATGAAAATGCTCGACAATTTGATCCATCCCGTCTCCGTGATCAAGGAGGCAGAGGAGCTGGCGGCTGACGCCTTTGGGGCGAGGGCTGCCTTCTTCATTGTCAATGGGACCTCGGCGGCTGTGCAGGCCATGGTCCTCGCAACGGTCAACCCTGGCGAGAAGATCATCATGCCGCGCAATGTCCACCGTTCGGCGATCAATGCACTGATCCTGGCCCACGCCGTCCCCGTCTATGTCGATCCCGGACTCAACGAGGAGCTCGGCATCCCCCTCGGCATGTCGCTCTCATCTCTCGAGGCGGCGATTCAGGCTCACCCGGATGCCAAGGCGATTCTGGTCAACAATCCGACTTACTACGGCGTCTGTGCGAGGCTCGAGGAGATGGTCGAGCTGGCCCATGCGCATGGGATGAGACTCCTCGCCGATGAGGCCCACGGCACGCACTTCTATTTTTCAGAGGCGCTTCCCGCAGGGGCCATCCAAGTCGGGGCCGACATGGCGGCTGTCTCCCTCCACAAGACGGGGGGCTCTCTGACCCAGTCTTCTATTTTGCTCGCGGGCGAGGGTGTCGCCGAGGATCTCGGCTATCTTCGACAGATCATCAACTTGACTCAGACGACCTCGGCCTCCTACCTCCTGATGTCCTCGCTCGACATCTCTAGGCGCAATCTGGCGCTGAGGGGGGAGGAGACCTTCTCCAAGCTCCTCGACTATGCCCGCTATGCGCGGGCTGAGATCAATAAGATTGGCGGCTATGACGCCTTCTCCAAGGATTACTGTGACGGCGACGCCTTCTATGACTTCGATGAGACTAAGCTCTCGATCCACACCCGGGCCATGGGCCTCACGGGGATCGAGGTCTACGATCTCCTGCGTGATGAATATGAGATTCAGGCGGAATTTGGCGATCTCGGCAATCTCCTCGCCATCCTCTCGATCGGCGATCGCCCGATGGCGGTCGAGCGACTGATCGCGGCCCTCAGTGATATTCGCCGCCGTTATGGCCGCGATCCAGAGGGTCTCCTCTCCTCAGAATACATCGCGCCCGAGGTGGTCCTGTCGCCGGCTGAGGCATTTTATGCGCGGGCCATTCAACTGCCCCTCGCCGACTGTATCGGTCGGATTGCGGGGGAATTTGTCATGTGCTATCCCCCAGGCATCCCGATTCTCGCTCCGGGCGAGCGCGTGACGCCTGAAATTTTGAACTATATCAATTATGCCAAGGCCAAGGGCGCGTCCATGACCGGCACGGAGGATCTCGAGCTCGAGCTTCTCAATGTCGTCGCCGAGGCCGGGGAGGTCTAGATGAAGAATCTCTGGTTTACGGAGCAGCATACGGCGGGGGCAGGCTTCTCGTTTAAGGTTGAGGAGCAGCTCTTGTCGCGGCGCTCGGAGTATCAGCTGATCGAGGTCTTTCAGACCCGGGAGTTTGGCAAGGTCCTGGTCATGGATGGCTGCATCATGCTGAGTGAGAAGGATCAGTTTATCTACCACGAGATGCTGGTCCACGTGCCACTGGCCGTCCATCCCAAGGTGCGCGAGGTCCTAGTCGTCGGGGGTGGCGATGGCGGTATTCTGACGGAGCTGACGCGCTATCCTGAGATCGAGCAGATCGACCTCGTCGAGATCGATGAGGCCGTGGTCGACGTGGCGCAAAGCTTCTTTCCAGAGCTCTCGCGTGGCTTCGAGGATCCGCGGGTGAGGATTCACTTTGCTGATGGGCTGCGCTATGTCCGGCAGTCCGAGCGGAGCTATGATCTCATCATTGTCGATTCGACGGACCCCTTTGGCCCTGGGGAGTCGCTCTTTACTAAGGAGTTTTACGGAAACTGTCTGGCCCGCCTGACGCCGGAGGGGATTCTGGTCAACCAGCATGAGAGCCCCTACTATCGGGAGAATGCGCGTGAGGTCTCACTCATCTATGCCAAGACCTCGGCCCTCTTTCCGATCGTCCGCTGCTATCAGGCGCACATCCCGATGTATCCCTCGGGCCACTGGCTCTTCGGCTTCATCTCGCGGCACTATGATCCGCTGCGAGACCACGATCCTGCCCGCTGGGAGGCCCGTGGACTCAAGACACTGTATTACAATTCCGACTTGCACCAGGGCTGTTTTGCCCTGCCCAATTACGTCTTAGACCTCTTCACCCGCGCGGCGGAAGAGTATTAATCGGACGATTTTTAGGAGGTTTTATGGATTACGATATCAGAGCAGATATTCCCCGCTTCTGTGGCTTCGGCTATACCCTCGACGAGGCTGAATGGGTCATTTTTGGAGCGCCCTTTGATGGGACGACGAGTTTTCGGCCGGGGACACGCTTTGGCCCTGAGCGGATGCGCGCTGAGTCCTGGGGACTCGAGACCTATTCGCCTTACCAGGACGCCGATCTCCTGGAGCTAAGAGTGCATGATGCGGGTGATCTCGAACTGCCCTTTGGCAATCCGGAGCGAGTCCTCGACATCATCGAGATCTATACATCAGAACTGATTGCGGCCGAGAAGAAGCCCGTCATGATCGGCGGCGAGCATCTCCTAACGCTTGCCCCTGTCCACGCGCTGAGTCAGAAATATCCGAATCTCGAGTTGATTCACATCGATGCGCATACAGATTTGCGCGAGGAGTACCACGGCGAGCGCCTCTCGCATGCCAATGTCATCCGCCTGATTTCGGAATTCTTAGGCCCTGAGAAGATTCACTCCTTTGGGATTCGCTCGGGACTCCAGGAAGAATTCGAATTCGGTCGCGAGCAGATGGACTTTCACCCCTTCTCGGTGGCGGGGATGGCCAAGCATCTGCAGGAGATGATTCCTGCGGGGACGCCAGTCTACCTGACTCTCGACCTCGACGTCCTCGATCCAGCAGTATTTCCAGGGACGGGGACCCCAGAGCCAGGAGGGCCCGACTTTAGGGAGCTGCTCCGTGAGCTTCTGGGCCTGAAGGGGCTGAACTTCGTCGGCTTCGACCTGATGGAGCTCTCGCCTCCCTGGGATCCGACAGGGGTCTCGACGGCCGCGGCGGTCAAGCTCTTGCGCGAGCTCTTGCTCGTGGCGGGGCAGAAGGGGGATTAGATGCACTTTTTGATTTCCTGGCTCGTGACGACCGGCATCATCTATGGCCTCTCGGAGCTCGGCTTCCTGATCAAGGTGCCGAGCTTTCAGGCGGCGATGAGTGTCAGTTTTTACTTTGCGCTCTTTTATATCCTCTTGCGGCTTGTGGCTTTTGCCCTCAAGATGACGGCCTGTCTGACATTGGGGCTCGGCTATCTCGTCGGCGTCGTCATTCAGCTGATTGCCTATCCGCTGGCGCTGGTCAATGCGGCGGAGCGCAGTCTCGGGGTGTCGGAGGTGACTTTTGCCCAGGCGGTGCTTCTGAGTATACTGATTGTATCTGTGCGCGATTCCATCTTGTTGAGACTCGAGCGCACGCGGAAGATTAAGAAGACTATATTTTAAGATCGGAGATGACTATGGGTCGAGTTTTAGTGATTGGTGCTGGCGGTGTCGCCAGAGTCGCTGTGCACAAGATGGTGCAAAACAGTGATATTTTCCCCGAGTTTATGATTGCCTCGCGGACCAAGGCAAAGTGTGATGCGCTTGCTGCGGAGCTGCAGGGGCGTGGCAGTGAGATCAAGACGGCGGAAGTCGATGCCGATGATACGGCAGCGGTCGTCGCCCTGATCCGTGAGTATCAGCCGGAGGTCCTCTTGAACCTCGCCCTGCCCTATCAGGATCTGACGCTGATGGAGGCCTGTCTCGAGACGGGAGTGCACTACGTCGACACGGCAAACTACGAGCCTAAGGATACGGCCAAGTTCGAGTACAAGTGGCAGTGGGCCTATCGTGAGAAATTTAAGGAGAAGGGGCTGACGGCCCTCCTCGGCAGCGGTTTCGATCCAGGGGTCACGGGTGTCTTTTCGGCCTATGCCCAGAAGCATCACTTTGATACGATTCGTCAGATCGACATCCTCGACTGTAACGGGGGCGATCACGGCTATCCCTTTGCGACCAATTTCAATCCTGAGATCAATATTCGCGAAGTCTCGGCCAATGGCCGCTACTGGGAGAAGGGTGAGTTTATCGAAACGGCCCCGATGGAGATCAAGCGGACATACGACTTCGAGGGTGTGGGGGAGAAGGATATGTATCTTCTCTACCACGAGGAGCTCGAATCTCTTGCTCAGAATATTCACGGCATCGAGCGGATCCGCTTCTTCATGACCTTTGGCGAGTCTTATCTGCGCCACCTCAACTGCCTGATCAATGTCGGGATGACCTCGATCGAGCCGATTGACTTCCAGGGTCAGCAGATTATCCCGCTGCAGTTTTTACAGGCGGTCTTGCCCGATCCCTCTTCGCTCGGCCCTAGGACCAAGGGGAAGACGAATATCGGCTGTATTTTCCAAGGGGAGAAGGACGGCCAAGAGAAGACTTATCGACTCTTCAATATTTGTGATCATGAGGAGGCCTATAAAGAGACGGGCGCCCAGGCGGTTTCCTATACGACGGGTGTTCCGGCGATGATCGGGACGGCGCTGGTCCTGACGGGCCAATGGCGGATGCCAGGCGTACACAATATCGAGGAATTTGATCCCGATCCCTTTATGGAGATGCTGAATAAGAATGGCCTCCCCTGGCAGGAGGAGCACAATCCTGTCCTCGTGCCGTGAGCCTTACGGAGCTCTTGAGACGGCAGGCAGAACTCGCTCTTCTGCGTACGAAGACGGCGCCGGCGGATCTCGACTTTTGCGAGCTGCCGTCGCCGGCCTTTATCATTGACGAGCGGCTCCTGCGGGCTAATCTTGAACTTCTAAACGCCATCGAGGCCGCGGCGGGAGTGAAAATTCTCCTCGCCCAAAAGGCCTACTCCCTCTTCAATACTTATCCATTGATCGGGCGCTATCTCTCTGGGGCGGCGGCCTCCGGCTATCAGGAGGCGCGACTGGCCTACGAGTTCATGCAAAAAGAGGTGCAGGTCTTTAGCCCTGCCTTCAGCTCTGGGGAGCTCGAGGCGACACTGCCTTATGCCGACAAGCTGATCTTCAATCGCCTGCGGCAGGTCGAGCAGCACTATGAGCTCCTGACGGCGGAGATGAGGCGCCGCTACAGCGAGGATCTGCCACCCCTCAAGATTGGTCTTCGCCTCAATCCCGAGTATTCGGAAGTGGAGACAGATCTTTACAATCCTGCGGCCCCTGGCTCGCGGCTCGGCACGACGGCGGCTCTCTTGGCTGCGGATCGGGCTGAGCTCGAGGCGCGAGATCCTCTGCGCGCCGAGGCTGTTCTCGATCTCATCACTGGCCTGCATGTCCACTGTCTCTGTGAGGAAGATTTTCCTCCGCTGAGGGCGGTGGTCGACCAGCTGGTGGAACGCTTCAAGCCTTATTTAGAGCGGGCGAATTGGGTCAATCTCGGCGGGGGGCATCACTTGACGCGCGCCGATTATCAATTGGCGGAGCTGATTCCTTTTCTCCGGGAGTTTAAGGCGCGCTATGACTTGGAAGATCTCTATCTGGAGCCTGGCGAGGCCATCTGCTATGACGCCGGCTGGCTGAATTGCCGGGTCTTGGACTTGCAGCCGAATCAGGTGGAAAATGCTATACTCGATGTTTCAGCGACCTGCCATACGCCCGATGTGCTCGAGATGCCCTATCGGCCGCGGCTCTTTCTGGCGCGGCGCGGGGGCGAGCAGCTTGTCGCTGGAGATCCCGCTGAGCTGAGATACAGCTATCGCCTGGGCGGTCCGTCTTGCCTGGCGGGAGATATCTTTGGGGACTATAGCTTCCCCGTTGAGCTAGAGCCTGGGGATCAGCTTGTCTTCTGTGACATGGCGCTCTACACCCATGTCAAGACGACGATGTTCAATGGGATGTGGCATCCTGACCTCGTCTTGTATCGAGGGGAGGGTCGGGGCTTTTGCCATTTGAAGCGCTTTACGTTCGCAGATTTTGTGACGCGTCTTGGCGATGATTCGCTGACTTTGACGTTTTAAGCTTATGGACTTTTGAAAGGGCGCGTGGAGAATGAGGTAGAGAAAGAAGGTTAATTGGATGCGTCTAGGTGCGCTTTTGAAGCGGAGAAATCTCACGGAAGGGGTCATTTGGCAGCAGCTCTTGCTCTTTGCCATGCCCCTTTTGTTCACGAATTTTTTGCAGCAGCTCTATAATGCCGCAGATCTCCTGATTGTCGGGCGCTATGCCGGCAAGGAGGCGATGGCGGGGGTGGGTGCGACGGGCTCGGTCTCGGTCATGCTCATCGGGCTCTTTATGGGGCTGGCGACGGGTGTCTCGGTGCTTGTCGCCCAGACCTACGGGGGCGGAGATTATGAGAGTCTCTACCACATCGTCCACACGGCGCATGCGGTGGCGATTCTCAGCGGGCTCTTCTTGACGGTGCTCGGCTGGTTGACGACGCCCTTTTTGCTGCAGCTGATGCAGACGCCGGCCGATATCATGGAGGGGGCGACGGCCTATATGCGGCTCTTCTTCCTCGGGGTCATCCCCCTGATGCTCTATAATGTCGGCTCGGGGATCTTGCGGGCGACGGGCGATTCTCAGCGCCCCTTTGTCTTCCTCCTGATCTCCGCCTCGGGCAATATCCTCTTCGACTTTATCTTCGTCAAGTATCTCGGCTGGGGGATTCAGGGGGCAGCCTGGGCGACGGTTTTGGCCCAGACCTTGGCGGCTCTTGCGGTTCTCTTTACGCTCGTGCGCTCTGATCAGCCGTTTCGCCTCTTCCCCCGCGACATCAAAATCAGCTGGGAGCATCTGAGAAATATTGTGCGCGTCGGCCTGCCTGCGGGACTGCAGTCTGTCGTCATCTCAATCTCCAATGTTTTGATTCAGTCGAAGATCAATTCCTTTGGCTCTGATGCCATTGCAGGGATTGCGGCGGCAGGGAGAATTGACGGCTTCATCTTCACGGGTCTACAGGCGATTGCCATGGCGGCGACGACTTTTGCAGGACAGAATCTCGGGGCGCGCAAGTATGCGCGCGTGAAGCGAGGAGCGCGCTCTGCGGTGGGGCTCGTCGCTGTGACGGCCTTCTTCTTCTCGGCGCTCGTCCTGATCTTTAGACTGCCCCTCATTTCACTCTTTAACCGTGATCCAGAGGTGCAGTACTACGGACTGCGCATGATGCTCTTCCTGGCTTCCTCGTATTGGATCTTTGGAATCTCTGAGGTCTTTGCAGGTTTTGTCCGAGGGTCTGGCAAGAGCCTGCCGCCTATGCTGATCGCACTGGTGGCCATGTGTGGACTGAGAATTCTCTGGCTCTACATCGCGCTGCCCCTCTGGCCGTCGATTGATGTCGTCATCCTATCCTATCCCATCTCCTGGACCTTAACTTTTATTGCGAATTTTATTTACTTTAAGTTTGGCAAGTGGTTGCCAAGAGAGGCTATAATAGAGGGCTAAGGAGGCCTGTTATGAGCGAAAGCACAGATTTAAAATATCTTGAAAATGAATTTCTACCCATCCTTCCGCTGAGAAGTGTCGTTATTTTTCCGAACAGTCGCATCAGTTTTGAAGTCTCGACGGAAGCGGCCAAGCTCGCCATCCGCCACTCGCAGCTGACGGATCGCTATATGATCGCCGTCCTCCAGCGGGATTACTACTTGACGAAGCCACAGGCCAAGGATCTCCACGAGATTGGCACGCTGGTCAAGATGGACGTCGTCATCGATGAGGACGACGGCAGTATTCGCCTCTCATGTGTTGGACTGGCGCGCTGTCACTATGATCGTGTCGAGCGGCTCGAGAAGCGGACGGGCGAGGGGGATAAGCAATATTATCTGAGGGCTAAGCCAGAGCTTGTCGAGGCGGGATTTGCGCCAGACGTCCAGGCCTCGACCATGCGCGAGACGCTGAAGAAGACGATGCTGAGAATGTTTCAAAAGATCGCGCCCCAGCAGAATGAAATGAGTCGTGAGATTGCCTGGCTGATCGAGAACACGGATGACACTGTGCGGATCATGGATATGATCTCGACAATCATCGACATCGACCTGCCCGACAAATACCGCCTGCTCTCGACCCTAGATGCGGACGAGCGCCTGACGACCATTGTCGAGCTCCTCCATCAGGAGATGAGGATTCTGGAGATCAATCGCGATCTCAGCCGCTCGATCGACCGCAATCTCGAGGACAAGCAGCGCAAGGTCATCATCAAGGAGCAGATCAAGGCGCTCGAGAGTGAGCTCGGGGATGAGACGGACGAACTGGATCAATTGGTCGAGAAGCTCAAGGCGCATAAGATGCCGGACAGTCACAAGGAGAAAGTGTTCAAGGAAATTGAGCGCCTCCGCAAGATGCCTCCAGGCTTCGGCGATTATCATATCCTCTTGAATTGGATCGAGCTCGTCTTGGAACTCCCCTTTGGCGAGGTCAGCACGGAGAAGATCTCTCTGCCCAAGGCGCGGCGAATTCTCGACCGTGACCACTATGGTCTGGAGAAGGTCAAGGAGCGCATTCTCGAATATATCGCGGTCCGACAGCAGAAGAAGAAGCAGGGCGAGGAGAGCTACAAGGGGGCAATTCTCTGCCTCTGTGGCCCGCCAGGTGTCGGCAAGACCTCGATTGCCAAGTCAGTGGCAGAGGCGCTCGGTCGCTCTTATGTCCGGATGGCGCTCGGCGGAATTAAAGATGAGTCTGAGCTCCGCGGCCATCGCAAGACCTATATCGGTGCGATGCCAGGCCGTATTATCAGTTCGCTGGCCCATGTCGGCGTCGACAACCCGCTCTTCCTCCTCGATGAACTCGACAAGCTCGGAAGTGATTACCGCGGCGATCCCTCCGCCGCTCTACTGGAAATTTTGGATCCTGAGCAGAACAATACCTTCCGGGATCACTATCTGGAATTTGAATACGATCTCTCCAAGGTCCTCTTCCTGACGACGGCCAACCACATCGAGGACATTCCCCCCGCTCTGCTCGACCGGCTCGAGTTGATTGATTTGCCAGGCTATACCGAGGAAGAGAAGGTTCAGATTGGCAAGCGCTATCTTTTGCCCAAGCAGCTCGAGGTCAATGGTCTGACGAGTGATGAGCTGAGCTTGACGGATGGCGCCATGCGAGCCCTGATCACGGGCTATACCATGGAGGCTGGAGTCCGCGAGCTGGAGCGTCAGATTGCCAAAATTTGCCGCAAAGTGACGGTCGATTTGGCGGAGAAGAGGGGGGCTTTTGTCCCGCATCACGTGACAGTGAAAAATCTCAAGAGCTATGTCGGAGCGCCTGACAGCCTCTATGAGAAGGTGGCCAAGGAGCCGCAGGTCGGGATTGCCACAGGGCTGGCCTGGACTTCTTTTGGCGGTGATACGCTGACAATTGAAGTCAATCACTATCCCGGCAAGGGACAGCTGATCCTGACGGGTCGGCTCGGCCAGGTGATGAAGGAGTCGGCGCAGGCGGCTCTGACCTACGTGCGCTCGCGGCATGAGAAGCTCGGCATTCCGGAGGACGTGTTCAATGAGCACGATGTCCACGTCCATGTCCCAGCGGGAGCGGTGCCCAAGGACGGCCCCTCGGCTGGCATTACACTGGCCACGGCGCTGGCCTCGGCGCTGTCCGAGCGAGCGATTAAGCCGCTCCTGGCCATGACGGGAGAGGTGACCCTCAGAGGTCGCGTCCTCGGGATTGGCGGCTTGAAGGAGAAGACGATTGCAGCGCGGCGGGCAGGCGTCACAGAGGTACTGATTCCCCGTGAAAATTCGCATAATATGGAAGATATCCCAGAGTCCGTCAAGTCGCATCTCAAGATTCGGCTGGTGGACCACATGGACGATGTCTTAGACATTGCGCTCTTGCCTCGGCCGACTGTGGAGGAGGGCGAGACAGAGCGAGAAGAGGAGTAATTATGGATCAAAGTTACGAACAACTCGGCCTCTTTTATCTCGGCCGTCAGGTGGCGCCAGAGGCTCTGCTCGCCCCGACAGATGACAGCAACAACCCCTACTATCTCTTGCGCTCCAAGGATCTCCTGACCCATGCCCTCTGCGTTGGGATGACGGGCAGCGGCAAGACTGGCCTCTGTACCGCCCTGATCGAGGAGGCGGGGATCGACGGTATCCCAGCCATCGTCATCGATCCCAAGGGCGACCTGGCGAATCTGGCTCTGAGCTTTGATCCCATGACGGGGACTGAGCTCGCACCTTGGGTGCGCCAGCAGGATGTCGAACAGAGCGGGCTGAGCCGTGAGGCCTATGCGGCGGAGACGGCGGAAGCCTGGACCCAGGCGCTGGCTCGTGACGATCAGTCGACAGCGCGCGTCAGACTCTGGCGGGAGAGCTCGGACATTCGAATTTACACACCGGGCCTCGGTGCGATTGCGCCACTTTCCATCATCAGTCGCTTCACGCTGCCCCCCGCGGAGACTCTGAGCGATCTCGAGGCGAGCACAGACCTGGCAACGGGCTATGCGACGGCTGTTTTGGCCCTCCTCGGCAAGTCGGCCGACCCGCTCGAGGATCGGGAACACATTCTTCTGAGCCAGATTCTATTACATGCCTGGCAGGCGGGTGAGTCCCCACGGCTCGAGGACCTGATCACAGCTGTTCAAGAGCCGCCCTTTAAGCGTCTTGGCGTCCTCGATCTCGAGACCTTTTTCCCGGCCAAGGAGCGCTTCCAACTGGCGATGGAGCTCAATAAGCTCCTGGCTGCTCCGGGTTTTGCGGCTTGGCGCACGGGTGCTCCCCTGGACATTGAAAAACTGCTCTACGGCCCGGGCAATAAGCCGCAGACGGCGATTATCTCCCTGCAGCACCTGAGCGAGAGCGAGCGCATTTTCTTTATGACGCTCCTCTTGAACCAGCTCTTGGCCTGGACGCGACGCCAGAAGGGGACGCAGTCTCTACGGGCTCTCTTCTACATGGATGAGATCCAGGGCTACTTCCCGCCCGTGGCCGAGCCCCCGACGAAGAAACCGCTTCTAACGCTCTTGAAACAGGCGAGAGCCTATGGTCTCGGCATCGTTCTCGCCACTCAGAATCCCGTCGACTTAGATTACAAGGGCCTCGCCAATATCGGTCTCTGGCTCGTCGGTCGCCTGCAGACCGAGCGCGATCGGGCCAAGGTTATCGAGGGCCTCAGGGCTGCCGTGCAAGTCGCTGGTGGCCAGGAGCAGCAGCCCCTGGAACAGTGGCTGAGCGCCCTCCCCAAGCGCCACTTCCTCGCTCGAAATGTCCATCGTGAGGGCCTCCAGATCTTCCGCTCGCGTCAGACCCTCTCTTATCTTGCAGGGCCTCTCTCGCGGGTTGAGTTGAGTCAATTGGTCGCGACCCAGCCTGTGACCACGGAGAGTGAACTCTCCCTGCCAGATGAGATCGGGGCCAGCCGTGGCAAGGCTCAAGAGTCCGCTGTGGAGCTCGAGAATCTTGTTGAGACAGCGGCGGCCACGCAGACAGAGCTGAAGAGCACAGCCCCTCTCGAGGAGCAGGGGACAGAAGTGGCGGGATCAAGACAAGAGGCCAGGCAGTCCATTCCCGAGGGCATCGAGAGCTATTACCTCCCGCGGGGAACGGGGCAGCAGCTCAGGCCACAGCTTCTGGCTCTGACCGAGATCTTCTACGAGGACAAGACACGTGGGATCCGACAAGAGGAGGAGAGAGCCTATCTGGCGCCCTTTGAATCTGGCCTCCTGCCGATCAACTGGGCCGAGGCCCAAGAGATTCCTGATCCACGGCGCGAGCTCGAGGCTTTGCCCGATCACAAGATCTATGAGGAATTGCCCGAGGTCGCAAGAGATATTAAGCAGTACAAGAAGTGGAGCACAGATCTCGTCGACTATCTCTATAAGAATGCGAGCTACACCGTGCTCGAAAATAAGAATTTCAAGTTGACGGCGGCGCCGGGTGAGAGTCGTTCCGACTTTGAAAAGCGCCTGGTGCAAGAGCTCCGCGAGCTTCGCGACCACGAGCTCGATGCCTATGAGCAGAAGTTTCAAGCGCGCCTCAGAACGCTGGGGCGGCAGAAGCTGGCGGCCGAGCAGAAGGTCGAGCGTGAGCAGGAGCAAGCCCAAGATGCCAAGCGGCAGACCTTGATCTCGATGGGCAATGCCATCTTCTCGACGATCTTTGGCAGCAAGAAGGTCAGCTCGGGGAATATCGGCAAGATGGCGACGGCCGCGAGGACTGCGAGTCGCAGTGGTAAGCAAAAGGCCGATATCACGAGGGCCGAAGAGCGCCTCGCCAAGTTGACGGCCGATGAGGAGGCGATCATGGAAGATCTCGCTCTCGGCCTCGACGAAGTCAAAGAGAAATTCGAGCGCAGACTCGCAGAGATTACAGAGTATGAGCTGCGACCACTGAAGCGCGACTGTAAAGTCAAGCTGCTCGCCCTGGTCTGGACGGAGCTTCAATGACTCAGCTCGAGGCCAGAGTCTATCGGGGGGAGCGGATTGTTGCCCAGGCCGTGACGCCCCTGGAGGGCGATGAGGACGGTTTCGTCCCAGCGCTCGAGCGCGCGTTGAGACGCCTGCTCCGAGATCTCGACTTACCCTTGCCCCTCTGGCTCCATAAAAATAGCCGGGAATTCGCCCGTTTCCACGTGACGATCTTCTTTCCCGGCCAGTTTACGGAGACGGTCGACTTTGACCGCTTGCAATTGCGCCTCCTCGAAATGGAGGCCGTCTAAATCAATCCTCGGGAGAGGCCAGGGCTCGATAGAGGGCGCTGGCCTCTTCTTTTCGCGCAAAGTCGCGCAGCTCAGTGACCTCAATCGATACGGGGCGCTGCCCGAACTGGAGGTCGAGGCGATCGCCGACCTGGACCTCGCTCGAGGCTTTTGCCACTTGGCCATTGATGAGGACGCGGCCGGCATCGGCGAGTTCCTTGGCGACGGGCCGACGCTTGACGAGTCGGCTGACTTTTAGGAATTTATCGAGGCGCATTCTAGTAGAGGTGGGGGGCGAGGAGCGCCTCGAGCTCATCGGCGGACATCGAGGAGGTGTGGCGGTGGAGGAGCTCCCCGTCCTTGTAGAGCAGGACGGTCGGCACGCCGAAGATCTGCAGCTCGCGGCGGAGCTCGGGATTCTCGTCGATGTTGACCTTGAGGATGGAGACGAAGGGGTAGTCGATGTCAAAGGTCTCGAGGACCTCGGCGAGATATTTGCAGGGGCTGCAGTTCGTGCCGTAGATGTCGACGAGGTGCAGGCCCTCTTTTATTTTCTCTTTTAGTTCTACTTGATTGACTTCTAAAATCATAGATCCTCCCTCTGGGAATAAGAGGGCGGGGACACCCCCGCCCCCAGCTTTAGGCTGTTGCCTCTTGGAGGTCGACGAGCTCACGGTAGAGGTCTGACTCGGCATAGAGCTGATCAGACGTTCCGCTCGCAACGAGGCGACCCTTGTCGATGACCATGATCTGGTCGGCGGATTGGACGGTCGAGAGGCGGTGCGCGACGATGATGGTCGTCTTGCCCGCTCGCGAGGCCAGAATATTTTGCGTGACCTTGCCCTCGCTTCGGGCGTCAAGATTGGCCGTCGCCTCGTCCATCAGGAGGAGGTCGGGCTGGCTGACGAGGGCTCTTGCGATGGCAATGCGCTGGCGCTGACCGCCGGAGAGGCGATCGCCGAGCTCGCCCACGTTAGTGTCGAGCCCCTGAGGCAGGGCGTCGACCACAGTCTGCAGGTCACAGATTCTGAGGAGTTCCGCCCACTCGGCCTCACTGATATCGCTGTCGAGGCCATAGAGAATGTTCTCTCTCACCGTGCCGGGCAGGAGCGGTGAGTTCTGAATGATATAGCCTGTGCTCTTGCGCCAGACCCCGCGGTGATAGACATCGCTGTCCTCACCAGCGAGGCGCATCTGGCCACTATCCGGATCGTAGAGGCGCTCGATGAGTTTGAGAATCGTCGTCTTGCCAGAGCCCGAAGGACCGACAATAGCCGTCAGTTGGCCGGGCACAATCTTGGCCGTCAATTCCTCGATGACGGGCTTCTCGGGGAAGTAGCCAAAGGACAAATCGTCAAAAGCCAAGTCGGCATGCCCCAAGACGCCCGCGGGTGTCTTCTGGGACTCGAGCTCCTCACGGGGCAGATCATTGATCTCTGCGACGACTTGGGTCTGACCCTGAATCGAGATGATGTCGAGGATGGAGCGGAAGAAGCTCTGCACCTGACCCGGGAAGGAGAGGGAGAGGAGGAAGAAGGTGATGAGACCCTCGACCTGCATCTCGCCCTTTTGGACCAGGCTGGCTCCGAGGATTAGGACCGTGGCGGTGACGAGCAGGCGGAGGAAGGTCTGGAAGCCCGTGACGAAGGAGGTATAGTAAGTCTTCTTCATCTGAGCCTTAAACTTATCGTAGGTCAGTTCCTGACCATCGACAATCTCTTTTTGCTCGGTCTGCGAGGCCTTGATCAGGGTGAGGGCAGACACGCGCTCGTTCAAGAAGGAGGTCAGTTTAGATTCGACCTGCTGGAGCAGATAGTTGATTGAGAAGGCGAATTTCCCAGCAAAGAGGGTCATCAGCGCCGAGAGGGCGATGACGGGCAGGACGTAGTAGGTCAGTTTGGGGCTGCTGCGGTAGAGAACCCCGATGGCGAGGTACATCGCGTAGCCGTTCTGGAAGAAGTTCATGATGAAGTTCATGATGTTCGCGACGAAGCCTGCGTCTGTCGTCACACGAGAGACCAGGGAGGACGGAGCCATCTGATCAAAGCGGCGCAGCGGCAGGCTCAACATGCTGGACCAGGCGCGGCGCTGACTTCTTCTCTGGAACTGAATAGAGATCCATGAGTTGACGATGACGAGAGAGCCGATGAGGACGACGATGAGGCTCCACATGATGTACTCGCGGACGAGCCCCATGTCGAAGATCTCACCACCCATGATCATGCCGGCGACTTCATAGAGGTAGATCGCCTTTTTGGTGACGAAGAGATTGATGGCGAAGAAGATGATATAGGCCAGCCAAGGCACGCGGGCCTCGCGCATCATCCTCAAGAGAGGTATGATGGAATTGCGTTTTGCCTTTGTGGTTGCTTCTTGTCTCATGCTTGACCTCCTGCTGTGTCAATGCGCATTTCGGATTCGACGAGCTCGCGATAGAGCGGGCTCGAGCTCATGAGTTCATCGTGTGAGCCGAGACCTGCGATCTGGCCATCACCCAGGACCAAGATGCGCTCTGCTCCCTTTAACTTGCGCAGACGGTGGTTGACGGCGATGACCGTGCGGCCCTCGCCGAGTTTTTTCAGAGCGGCCCTGACCAGAGCTTCCGCCTTGGGGTCGAGGTTTGACAGGGGCTCATCGAGTAAGATGACGTCTGGATCCTGGAGGAGGAGGCGGGCGATCGCGAGGCGCTGGCGCTCACCGCCGGAGAAGGAGGCGCCGCCCTCGGAAACGGTGGCGTCGAGACCTCCCGCCTCGTTGACGGCATCGATCATGTCGACTGAGCGCAAGACGTCGATGAGCTCGCTGTCACTGACCTCACGGCGGAGGCCGTAGACCAGGTTCTCCCGGATAGTACCGTAGAAGAGAATGATGTCCTGCTGGAGATAGCCAAAGCGCTGACGCCAGCTATAGAGCCCGAAGTCTTGGGCATCGTGTTCACCCAAGAGGACACGGCCTGAGTCGGGATCATAGAAGCGGTCGAGCAGGAGCAAGAGAGTCGTCTTGCCCGCGCCGGAGGGACCGACGAGGTATGTGGTCGACCCTGCGGGGAAGGTCACGGAGAGATCGTGCAGAACGGGCTTCTCGCCGTAGCCGTAAGTGATGTTCTCGAGTGCCAGATCTGCCTTGCCAGACTGGAAACCCGCCGGCTCCCGCTCCTCAGCCCATGCCTCGGCGGGCACGTCGAGGACGTCAGCGATACGCTGCACAGAGCCCTGGGCAGACTTGAGCATCGGCCAGAGATTACAGATGACCGTCAACATCGCATAGATCCCAGAAGAGTAGGAATAAAAGGCAAGCCAAATGCCAATATCCAATTCTCCCTGCTGGATCAGATAGCCCCCGTAGAGGATGCAAATGGCGTCATTGAGCGTCTGAAAAGCCTGATCGATCAGGTCAAAACCGATCCCTGCAGCCCCGAACTTAAACTTCACCTTATTGTATTCATCGATCGCCATATTTCCGCGGACGCGCTCATAGGCCTCGCGGTTATAACTCTTGACGAGGGGAATATTGACCAGAATAGACGCCATGTAGCGCGTCAGAGAGGCAAAGCGGAAGCGGGAGCGAAAGGCCAGATTGTACTGAATGCGTCCCGCCAGGAATTTCAAAAGCAGGAAGATCGGTAAGAGGGCAAACTGCACGTAAGCAAGACTGCGGTGATAGCCAAAAATTTCCTTGAGATAGAGGAAGACGCCATAAGTGGAGGTGATAAAGGTCGCGATGACTGTAATGAGCGTGGTCGAAAGAAGATCTGCGTCCTGCGTGATACGCGAGATCAGCTCGCGTCCCGTCAATTGCCGAAACGCCGTCCGCGCGAGGCCGACGACGCGCGTCCAGAGGGTATCCCTCAGGCGCTTGGAAATCGTATTCTCGGTGTAACCCGAGACGATGTTGCGCAGAATGCTGAGGACGAGCGTCGCCCCGAGAATGGCAAGACCGATGCCGATGGTCTCGGAGTTCAGCTCACCATTGAAATAGCGCGTCTGATATTTAGGGAAGAGGGCGCCCACCTTGGTCGAGGCGATGCCAATCGCCAGCGT
Organism: Bacillota bacterium; assembly: GCA_023426575.1. Taxonomy (GTDB): domain Bacteria; phylum Bacillota; class Clostridia; order Saccharofermentanales; family DTU023; genus JAFAAL01. The sequence continues at coordinate 5,947 of JAFAAL010000050.1, read as the reverse complement.
GATGATCAGCATCAGCCAGGGAATGCGCGCCTTGACTAGGAGCTTGAAGAAATCACGCCAAGCGCCCTTGCGGCCGCGGAGAGCGGAACCTGCGAGATTCTTTGCCTCCTCTGCCTGCATCTCGTGGAGCTGCTGTTTGACAGCAAGATCCGGGAGATTATGAGTTTTCATGCCTGCCTCTTTTCTTCTTATCTCTTATTATTTGACTTTGCTGGAGAAGTAAAAAAAAGCCCCCAGCCAAGTCATTTCTACATCAGTTGTCGCGCCCACTTGCTCAGGCGCGGAATCAGGCGAGACGCCAGATAGTCCTGATACTTAGACTCCTGCCAGATCTCTAGGGGAAACTGCTCTTTCAGCTGCGCGAGCTCGAGGCCGCTCTCGGCACTATAGTCGCCCAGCTCTCTCTCATATTCTTCAGCCGTAAATTCTCTTCCCTCGGCTCTGGCAAGAGCCGTGGCATACTGCTGCCGGATGAGATCGGCTCGAGCCTGCCTGCGGAAGATCTCATGCGCTGCTTTGAGACTCTGGACATCGGCTCCGAACCAGCCCTGATATGTTTTGAGAAGATCATCACCCTGGGCTAGGACCTCTGCTTCGAGTCGCTCACGGCTCTCCTCATAGTAGGCCTCGACCTCCTCGTCCGTCGGCGAGATACCAGAGCCCTGCGCGGCGAGGTCGACGGCCTGCTGGAACACAGCGGTCATGATCTGTTGGTGGAGAAAGCTCCCGAGATGAGCCTCACGCAAAGTCTCCTGAAAAGCGGCGAGCGTCTTGAGCCCCGAGTAGAGCTTATCTGTCTCCTGACCTGCCCGCGCGATGAGGGCATCATCGATGCTTGCATCCTCGTGGCGCGTGGCCCCGAGAATCTGCACTTCAGCCTCCACATCGTCGCCCTCATGGCTGAAGTGGAAGGTCTCTCTCTCACCGAGTGCTCGCCCGATCAACTGTGATTCGAGCTCTGCTGAGAGCAATCCACGCCCCAGCTTGACGGGGACTGTTCTATTGAAGCGAGCGTGATCGCTCGTCATGGCCAATTGGACCAGATCGCCAGCCGCCACGGCCTCGCCAGGGGCGAGTTCACGCCGCTGTCCATAGACCTTGGCCAGGCGATTGAGCTCCTCGCGGACAATCTGATCGATCTGAACATCCGCCCCCTCGGGGAAAAAGTCCCGTTCGGGGATCGCCTCGAGTTTGATTTCCTCGGGCAAGATAATTTGAGGCATCTTATTCTTCTCCTTCTTCTCTATCGAGCGCGCTCGCTCGTAATACATCTCGGATAGACGGCTGTCAAAGGGACCCCTCTGAATCCCATCAGCCTCCATCAGCTCTTCCATCAAGCTGAGACGACGAATAAATTTCTCATTGGCTAAATGGAGAGCCAATTCGGCATCGACCTTGAGATGTCTTAGGAGGTTTGCTGTCGACATCAAGACATCGCCCCCCTCTTCGAGCATCTCCTCCTGGACTCCCGAATGATAGGCGGCCCGCAGCTCTGCCATCTCCTCCTCAACCTTATCAAAGACGGGATCCGGCTCTGACCAGTCAAAATTCCAAGCGGCGGCTCGCTTCTGAATTTTCTGACTACGCTTAAGCGCGGGAAAAGCCAAGGGCACAGACTGAAACTGCTCTCTCAGCGTTTTCTCACCCTCTTCTCGTGCCTTGTTCTTCTCCCAAGTGGCGAGAGATTCCTCGGCCGTCTCCGCATGATCATCGCCAAAGAGATGACTGTGCCGCGTGATCAATTTGTGGCAGAGATGGGTGATCACATCATCGAGATCGAAAGTCTTGCGCTCGGCAGCCATATCGGCTAAGAAGACAACTTGCAAGAGGAGGTCACCGAGTTCCTCACAGAGACTTGAAGAATCATCGCGGCGAATAGCCTCGATCACCTCATAGCTCTCTTCGATGAGATTGGAACGCATCGACTCAGGAGTCTGCGCACGATCCCAGGGGCAGCCGTTCTCGCTGCGCAAGAAATGCACGAGCTCAATTAATTCAGAAAAATTGTGAGAATCCTTAATCTGCATAAGCCGAACCTCCCCTTGACTATTGATAATACACTAAGAAGAACTTAAAAACAGCAGAGAAAAGGATAAAAGAAGCTGATATTAACGGGCTTTTCTGGCTTTTTTAAGATTTCGTCACATTGCACAGAGAAAAGAATAATACGGACAATATAAGAAAAAAGTTTGGTATAATGTTTTCTGATTGAGACTGACAAAGCGTCTCAGGGAGTGGATTTCTGCATCTTAGATATTCATTAAGAGAAAATTGAATTTGAGAAGAATCCATAACCTTGTGCAAGATGCACAGAATAAGAAAGAAAAAGTGCCGAATTCTCTATGAAATTACAATTGCATGACGCCTATTGATTTTCGCCCTGGTATTGGGCAAAATTTGAAGGAGAGGTGAGGCAGATGACGAGCTATTCCGAGAAAGTCGAACATGAGAAACGGCGCCAGAATATGGCCCTTTTGCGCAAGCTCTGTGTCGGCATGGTCTGCCTGATTTTGCTCGCCGTCGCTGCCAACACCTACGTTCGCCAAGACAGTGAAATCGAGCGATTAAAGCGCGAGGCCATCGCGCTTGACCGTGAGGTCTCCATCCTCGAGGCGCAAGCCTATGATCTCGAGGAGCAAGAGGCGCAGGCAAATTCCGATGAGTTTTTGGAGCGCGTTGCTCGTGATAAGCTGGGTCTCGTAAAGTCGGGGGAATTGATTTTTATTGACTAGAGTTTAGAGGGAAGGATGTCTTTGCATCCTCGCTTCTTTAAGTCTCGATGCTTTTTCGAGCTTCTTTTTTAGATGAGATCTCAGATTTAAATCTTAGATTGAGCCTAGCATCCCTTTTTGATTACAAATAATCCCATTTATCCTTGATAAGTAGGCTTTTTTCCATTATCTTAAGCCTGAGTCCATAGCTTTTTACCCTTTTGAATGTGGCCGTGGGCATCATGCTGGACGTTCCAGTCGAATGATTTTGGGAGATGTACTATGTGCAAAAGCAGAAAAATGAGATGGATCAACATCCTGCTGGCTTTGATCTTATTTATGAGTTCAGTGCTTGTAGGTCCCACGGTCTCCTTTGCGGAAACTGACGATCCTGCTTATTGGGCATGGCCGGAAAACACGGTGGTGTCCTCGGACATCAACGTCATCAACTGCGGACTGCAATTTGTCAAGATGCAGAACAACAACCAGGAGATGGTGCTGGAGATCGGTTACAAATCCGTTGTTTCGCCACCGAGGCTCCACTGGGTCGACATCCGCTTCCAGCCTGATCTGGCGGCGAAGATTGAGGGCATTTCGGCGAAAGTCGGACTGTTTCTGACACGTCAATTTACCAAAACTAGCGAGCTGAGCGACACGCCCTATACGGCGCCGGATAACGCCAACATTTGGCGAGTGGCTCTGGACAGACCCGGCGCAGGGATCTTTACGTCCACGCCAATTACTACATCAAACTACACCCAGGAAATTGTGGTGAAGCTCAATGCGCCTCTTACAGAGGCTGAAATGGCGAAACGCTACGCTGCAGAACTTCGGCTCGTCGGAAAAGAAGGCGATCAGTACAGCATTTCGAGGAGAACCATCAACAACACCATTTACATCGAACCCCAATCGCCAAGCGAGGGAAGAGGCAACTGGCTCTACGCGGCGTCTATGTACCCTGCGTACGAATCGGAGGCGAAATATAAGCAGTCTCCCCAAGGAGGAACAGCAACGGATGTGCAGCAGTCGGAAGGACAAGGGCTTTTGGTATTTCGCAACAAGTATTTCGTCGATACGGTTTATAACCTTGCGATAGGAGTGAGAAAGCAATACCAGTATGTCGTCAAACTCGACCCCAAGATCCTTCCGGCCATTTTGGGCGACTACGTCTATGTCCAGTCACATCTTGCGGGTGGTAAGTTCAACCGTGGAACGGCGATTCACAAATCAGCCTTTACCGCGGCCAATGGCTACACCGTGATTGTGAGCGAGGCCAAGGGCAATGCCACTGACACCAGGGATTATATGCAACCAGAAACGAGTCAGGTATGGGTCATGATCACCGATGTGCGCATTCCCGTGGATGAATCAAAGCTCTATGGCCCCGGGGAAAGTATGGCGAAGTTCTATGCACAGACGTGGTTCATCGGCGCGGATGACACGACCTTTGTCAAAAATTCTCGTACATCAGGCCAGCTCTTGATCGAAAAGACGGCACTGCCAGAAGTGACGAACATCGACAAGATCAACGCCGACAAGACAGCAGATGAGCTCAAAACGGACGAGGCGAACAAGAACGTGGCTCGGGTGACGCAAAAGATGCTTCGAGGCACCACGGAGCCCGCTACGTTAAAGGAAGTTCCCGACCCGAACAACGACAACAACACCATCGTCGTCAAGAAACAGACGAAGTTTCACATCAAAAAGGACGGCGCAGCGGTGGGACCGGGCGAAGAGATCGACGGCACGACCGTGGTAGGAACCTACCAAGCGGAGGAAGACGGCTCATTCCTCGTGGAGTTTGGCCAGAGTTTTCAGGAGATGGGCTATGCAGTCGACGACACCCTGACTATCACGGCCATCGCCAACGGAAAGACCCTGAGCGATCCGCTTTCGGTGACGCTGATCGAGGAAAAGACCCATACGCCGAGCAATGCGAATCCCGACTACAAAATTCAAAGCAACTGGTTGCAAATTCGCGGGACGGTTGACCGTCATCAATTCAAGACGCCCTTTACGGCGGAATTGACATGGAAGAAGAACGCCGACGGTTCTGAAGTGAAAGCAACGGTCGAATCAACCGATGTGACCGTCAAGCCGGATGGAACCCTCACCATCAACATTCCCGAAAGCATTCAGGCCCATATGGTGAAAGACGACACCATTACGGTGGTCTTGACGGAAGAGACCTATGTCCCGTCTGATCAGTGGACGTTGACGGTCATCGATAACCCTGCGGACGAGTCCGCATCGCCAAAGATCAACGGGCCGATACAGAACACGGATACGGTGATCACAGGGACGGGTGTTCCGGGAGCGACCGTGAAGCTGACGGTGCCTGGAGTGGAAAACCCGATCACCTTGACGGTGGGGCAAGACGGAACTTGGACCACCGACCCGAACACGCCGCTTGATTTAAAAGGACAAGTGGACCGGGTCGTCACGGCGACGCAGAAAGAGGCGGATAAACCTCGAGAGAGCGGCCCAGTGACGAGGACGATCTTCCAGGACGAAGAGCAGCCAAAAGAGATTCTCGTGCGGTATTTCCTCGAGACCAAGGACGGCGAATACACGCAGTACGTCCAAAATACGGACGGCACATACAGCGAAGGAACGGGAAATACCACCCGATACACCAAGTATAAAAACAACGAGCTGAGCAAAGACAGCACGGTATACACGGATGAGACAGCCGGCAGCAGCCTTGCCCTGGTAAATCCGCCGGAAAACTATGTGCTGAACGAAGAAAAGACGACGTTGCCGAAGACGATGGATTTCACCAAGGCTGCGTCCGAGCAAGTGATCGATGTGTATTACAGCGCCGATCGCAACAGCACCTATGTCATCCATGTCGACGTGTATTTTGGTGAAGGCGACGACCTCAATCAATACGCGAAAAACGATGGCGAATCCTACGAGCGCACGATTCCTAAGGTCTTCAGCTATGAAGTTCAGGAAGAGGATGTTCAAACGAAAGTCGTGACCGTCGACGGCGTCAACTATTTGTACAAGCAGGCAGATCCTGAAGCAGTGGATAGCAAGTTCAGCTTTACCGTTGCTGATGACGGGAACATTCAAAAACTGTACTTTGAAAAAGAAGTCGTGGTGACGGAAGTGACCCCGGTTGACCCATCGCAACCGTTCAATCCGGAGGACCAGGAAGACACCAACAACAGCCAGAAAACCCCGAACGGCGCCCACCGCGTCATCTTTGACGGAAACGGCGGCACCTTCGG
>JAFAAL010000044.1 GCA_023426575.1 Bacillota bacterium | reverse complement strand
CGGCGGCGCCCTCGGCTATCTCGGCATGTGGACCGCCGTCTTTGCGGATGTCGGCGTCGCGATCCTCGCAATCTTCAATGCGCTCCGTATCCTACCCACGAAGCGGTAGGCGGGAGAGACTTTGTTGTCAAAGAATCTGGGGCGCCGATCAATTGACACAGGAGAGTGTGACGCACATTGCTAAGCGTCTTTATTCAAGCTTTATACGATACTTCAGCCTCACATTCAGCTTTGTTTTCTGCTAAGCTATAGTTATGGATAAACGAGCAAAATATAAGTCTATCGATTTGTTTGCAGGTATTGGAGGCATTCGTCTAGGCTTCGAACAGGCCTTTGGTGACATGATTGAAACAATCTATGCCTCGGAATGGGATCATAAGGCCTGTGAAACATATAGAGCAAATTTCAATGATAGATTCGAGATTGCGGGAGACGTCACAAAAATTAGGGCTTCAGATATTCCTGCACATAACATCTTACTTGCAGGATTCCCATGCCAGGCTTTTTCTCTCGCGGGCCATAAGAAGGGCTTTGAGGATGCTCGTGGAACACTCTTTTTTGATGTCGCTCGTATCGTTGACTATCACCAGCCAGACATCGTCTTCTGTGAAAACGTGAAAAATTTTCTCAATCATGATAGAGGGCGCACATTCGCGACGATTCAGAACATTTTTCAAGAACTAGGGTATACCGTTTTTCACAAGATTCTTAACAGCTGCGATTTCGGCCTTGCTCAGAATCGAGAGAGGATATATATTGTTGCCTTCCGCGATGATATCTCCCCATTACACTTTTCTTTTCCTCAGCCGATAAATAGAGCTGTGTCCATCAGAGATATCCTTGAAGATTCTGAGGTCTCTGCCAAATACTATCTTTCTGATGTCTATCTAAACTCACTGCGCGAACATAAGGCGCGTCATACCTCTAGAGGCAATGGTTTCGGCTACCAGATCCGTGATCTTGATGGAATAGCTGGAGCGATTGTCTGCGGCGGGATGGGTCGCGAACGCAATCTCATTGTCGATCCAAGATTAAGTGACTTTACACCCGTGACGCACATTAAAGGTAAAATCAATCGTGAATATATTCGCAAGATGACACCTCGAGAATGGGCAAGGCTACAGGGATTTCCTGACAGCTTTAAACTGCCTGTTGCCGACGTGCACCTGTATAAACAACTTGGCAATTCAGTATCAGTGCCAGTCATTAGGGCTATTGCAACAGAAATAAAGAAAAGTTTAGAAATAACTAATACAAATTTCATCTTCGAGAGTGAAGAAATGGAGAATGGCCAGATGGCAATGACTTTACTTGGAGAAAAAGATGCATCTTACGGGCAATAGAGGGGAATGGTCAGAAATTTACGTTCTATTTCGCTTGCTTGCAGAAGGAAAAATCTTCGCCGCGAACTCAGATCTTGAAAAACTCTCAATATATTTCCCTGTTCAGCACATATATCGCGAGGAAACAAAAGGTCATGCTGTGGACTATGAATTGACTGAAACCATCAGAATTTTTCTCAACGATAAGTTCTTAAAAGAGGTCGATAGGGCTTCTTTTAGCGAAAAGGCCGATCAACTCTTGCATGAATTGAAGCAACAACTGAAGGGTAATCATCTTTCATTCCCTCTTATTGAAGATTTCATGAATGATGTCTTGTGCTATAAGATTTCTTCTTCTAGTCAGGATAAGGCTGATATCATCCTGAAGATCTTAGATGTTTACACGGGATACTCCCCCGTTGTTGGATTCAGCATTAAATCAAAACTTGGAAACTTGCCCACCTTATTCAATGCATCTCAGCAAACAAACTTCTTATATCAAATCTCTTTAGCAAACGAGAAAAGGTATCTTTCAGATGCAAACACATCATACAAAATAGTGAATCCTACGGAGGATTACAGCATCAAATCGCGAGTGAGAAATCTCTTAGATAGAGGCTTTGCTCTCCAATATAGGGACATCAGCGGCATCATCTTGAAAGATAATCTCATTCTGATTGACAGCCTCATGGATCGTATTTTGGCTGAGAGCCTCATCTATTTTTACAGTGGACGAGCCACTCATTGCTTGGATATCGTTAGGATTTTGCAAGATGAGAACCCACTAGGATATCGCAATCCTCATGCTTACGCCCATAAATTCAAGAAATTTCTAACCGCTGTTGCACTTGGCATGAAACCTTCAAAAATCTGGGATGGGCTCGATGAGGCCTCCGGCGGATATATTGTCGTCAAGGAAGATGGCGATGTCCTAGCTTATCATATCTATAACAGAAATCACTTTGAGGACTATTTACTAAACAATACGAAATTTGACACACCATCAAGTTCCAGACATAAGTTTGGCAAGATGATTAGTGAAGACGGCAATGATTATATCAAGCTAAATTTGCAAATACGCTTCAAATAGATTGCCATAAACGAAGGAGAAAAGCATGAAGCTCTTTATCTGTCACCCGCGCTGCAGCAGCTGCGACAAAGCGCGCAAAAAACTGCAAGAACTCAATATCCCCTTTGAAGAGCGGGATATCACCAGCGACGCTCCGACATTAAAAGAAATCAGCAAGTGGTATCAGGACTCCGGCCTCTCCATCGGCAAAGTCTTCAATACGAGCGGCATGAAGTATCGCGAACTCGGCCTCTCTCAGAAGCGCAAGGAAATGAGTGAGGAAGAGCAGCTCGAGCTCCTGGCGAGCGACGGCATGCTCGTGAAGAGACCCATCCTCGTTACGGAGGATGGCCAGGTTCTCTTTGGCTATCGCGAGGCGGATTACGAGAACATTAAGTAGAAGCACATCGTTCTCATGATCTTTACTTCGCATTAAAACGGGGCGACCGTTCCTTCGATCGCCCCTCTCCCTTTAGATCATTTCCCTAGAACTTACCACCATAGCCGCCGTGCGAGCGTCCGCTGGAGCTTGTATGTGTCCCTCCACTGCTAGAGGCTCGGCTCCCTGAGGAGCTACTCTCGGGAATCGGAATCACGCCGTGACGAACGTCCACCAATTGGTCGAGACCGTCATTCAGCCGCCGTGTCTCGGCGATGGCATAGGGATCCGCGCCCTGCGCCTTGAAAATAGAGCGCAGCTCTCGCCGCTTGCGATTGACGGGCACCGTCGCTCCATAGCCCCCTAGTCCCAGCGCCCCGAGAGCTGCTGTCGCCAAGCGTCGACGCCGCGCCGCGCGCTCGGCGAGACGGATCGGCTGACCCGCGCGTGCTGCCTCAATGTAGTGTGCTGAGCGCTCGCCAAATCGCCGGAAGGCCGTGTAGAAATCATTCTTAGCCAGCGCCTTCTTAATATACGAGAAGATATCCTCGAGCGCCTCCTGATCGATGGCATAAATACCAAATTTATGCGTCGTCATATGGAAGTCTCGGTCCGCAATGGAAATCAGGAGGAGAATGCCGTCGTCATCGCGCCCATAGCCATAGCCCATGTAGTCGAAGAAATCGTCAGCATAGGCCTCTGGCGTATAGCCAAAGGTCTCCTGAACCGTCACAACCGCAATATCACATTTGTACTTGGCCGACAATTCCGTGAAATAGCGGTCGAGCTCTGTGCGCTCCTCCTCTGTCAGGAGACCTGCGTCGTCGAGCATCAGAGGGAGTTGTCGAACACTGCCAGCATCTTGCTCACTCTCGGGATTCCCAGCTGGGATCCTCGGATGATTCGTCTCAAGAGGGAGATCGCCCCTCGCCATGACTTGCATAGAAGCGATAAAGAGCGGCAGGCAGAGCACGAGGAGCCATGCCACGAGAAGGCATGACACGCTGCGTTTTATCTTTTGATTTGACATGCCTGCACCTCCCTAGAAGAAGAAATAAGCCAGAATATAGGCGACACCCATGCCGAGCAGGGCATAGATCAGGCCGTTTTTCAGGCGGCTCTTTTGCACCTTCTTCGGATCTTCTGGCAGATCGCCAATCATCTTGCCCGTCTGCCCATTCATCGCAAAGCGGTAGAGCTTGCCCTCCCAGCGCGTATTGAGGAGCCAGACCGGAAGCAGGGCATACTGGACCTTACTATCGCTCAGCTCAAGCTGGAATTCCCGCAGCTTAAAAGTTTGATAATCCTGAAGCGTCTCGTCAAAAGCCCCACGCATCGTCTCTCCAATTCTCTCGCTTCCCCTCTGCCAAGACTCTTCTGCTAGCAGATCATACTTGTTGGCGAGGAAGCCCGAGAGATAGCCTGGATTAAAATCAATCAGCCCAGAAAAGTCATAGGGCTCGACCGACTCTAGGATAGCCGTCTCAAATTTTGTCGAGGCTTCCACGGGAATTTTCTGAAAATATTCAGAACCTTTTCTCATGACATCATAGATTTTTACTTCTCTATAGATGTTTCGACTATCTCTTGTCTCGTAAGTATTTTCAGCTTTGAAGAGATAGTCTGCATGTGCCCAGGCGGAGAGGAGCCAATAGGGGACGTAGACACCCTGGATCTCCTCGAGGTGCGCATCGGCGCTGAAGATATCGGGAACGAGCTCCTTGCTCTTGGCATGGCGGCGGAAGGCATCGATCGCCTCGGCCCGCGTCTTCTGAAAGGGGATGATGAAGTTCGGCCGATACTGCGCCTGAAACTGCGACATCACGACATAGGGATTGTCACAGTAGGGACAGTGCATCGAGGCCAGCGTCCGATCGGCGACGATCTCGCCACCACAGGACTCACAAGTATAAGTGACGAGGTCCTCGGCCTCAGCTTCTGCCTGCTGCCAGTTCTCGAGCTCTGCCTTGGAGACCTCGGGCGTGCCAGTGGCCGAGGCAGACGGCGTCCCAGGCGTTGCGGTCCCGGGCGTCGGCGTCCCAGGCAGCGGCGTCCCCGATGGGTCCCCCGCTGATGCGCCAGCAGGACCAGCACCGCCTTGGGCCTCTCCCGCCCGCTCACGGGCTCGGGCCTCGAGGCGCGCTGCAAATTCTTCGGGGGAAAAGCGAGCCCCACAGTAGGGGCAGGCGAGCTGAGCTGAGGCTGGATCGTACTCAACCGTGCCCCCGCACTCGGGACACTCATATTCACGTAATTTAGGATCTGACATCACAGTTCCTCATTTCACTGGACTGAGACCAGGGTTCTCACCCTCGCCCAGAGCTAGTGGATCAGATCGTTCTCGTCGAACTTATCGCCGCACTCAGGACAGAACTTCGGCGCCTGAGCTGCGGGCGGCTCATAGCCACACTTATCGCAGCGATAGATAGGCGTCGAGGGTGCCTTGCGACCACATTCAGAGCAGAACTTACTCTGATTGTAGGCCCCACAGGAACACTGCCAGGCCGTGCCTCCCATACTTTGGAGATCGGCTTCGGTGGAGGCTTTTGCCGCATTGTTTGCGCTCTGCTGGCTCGTAGCTGCAGCGGCCTGCTGTGCCGCGGCCTGCTCCTGCCCGAGGCGGAAGAGGTCGGCGCTGTTGAGACCGCCAGCCATCCCTGCCATAC
>JAFAAL010000015.1 GCA_023426575.1 Bacillota bacterium | reverse complement strand
AAAGCCTCCCACTCGGTCTCAAAAAGAGATCTATCAGATTTTCTTTAAGACTCTTTTCGGGGTCGACATAGGAGAGATATTCCGCCACACCTCCGGTCGCAGCGTGGATGATGGCAATGTCCTCCTTATCCATACCCCTGAGAAATTCCTTGCTCTCAAAGAAGTGAAAGGGCCTCAGACGAATTTGTGATGTCCGTCTCCCATAGAGAGGACTCTTGGCAGAGAGCACTTGCTTTTACATATAGGATAATCTGAATTATCCCAATCTAGATTATCCTAATGTTCATTCTATGGGCTTGCTCTCTTGAGATTTGAGAGCAGAATCCTAGCGGTAATACTGAGCCTGAGCCTCCCACATCTCCTTATAGAGTCCTGCTTCGGCCATGAGCTGCTGGTGGCTGCCCCGCTCCACGATCTCTCCCTCGTCCAGCACGATGATGTCCTCGCAGAGGCGACAGGAGCTCATGCGGTGCGAGATGAAGATGGTCGTCTTGTTCTCGATCATCTCCTGGAGGCGCTCGTAGATTTCAGCCTCAGACTTCGGATCCAGGGCTGCCGTCGGCTCATCGAGGATGACGAAGCTGCCGTCCTTATACAGCGCTCTGGCGATGGCAATTTTCTGGAGCTCGCCTCCTGAGAAATATTTCATCGCATTGACGACATCGACGACGGGCGCCTCGAGACCTGCATTCTCGAGGGCCGCTGCGGGGAAGCCGGCGCGCGCGAGGCTCCGCTGTACGGCCTCATCTCTTGCCCCGACGCGGCAGGCAACGTTTTCTCTCAGCGACATCGCAAAGACTTGAAAGTCCTGGAAGACGACGGAGAAGAGGCTGAGATATTCCTCATAGTCGTACTTACGTATATCGACGCCATTTAAGAGGATGCGCCCCGAGCTCGGCTCATAGAGCCGCGAGATCAGATAGATCAGACTGCTCTTACCCGCTCCGTTCGGCCCGACCAGGGCGTGGCGCCGATTCATGTCTAGTGTCAGATTGATATTTTTCAAGACGAGCTCCTCGCTGCCAGGATAGTGGAAGGAGACGTCCTTTAGTTCTAGGAGGAGCTTGTGATCGCGCCTCTTCTCGACGGGGATGCTGCCCGTGGCGAGCTTGTTCTCCAGCTCGATATAGCTTCTGATATCGGCAAAGTACGGCTTGGAATTTTTCAGGTGGACGGCGCGATCCATCAGCTCGGAGATCGCCGTGTTGAGCTGAATATACGACTGGGCGTAGGTGATGAGCGCCGCAGCGGGAATAGCTCCGTAGAGGGCTTTGAGCGCGGAGAGGCTATAGCCTGTAATGAGCATGACGGCGGAAAAGGCCGCATACGAGAGTGAGAAAATTCGTGTCGCATGATCCTGCTTGGAGAAGAATCTCGACGTCTCATGATTGCGTTCCCGCATTCTCGCTCCGAGCATCGGCAGCATGTCATAGGCCTGATAGAGTCCAAATTGCGACGTGGCACTCGCCACCTGCAAGATGTAATAGGAGAGGGTCGCCTCCACCTTGGCGTGTTTTTCAAAGTACGAGCGCTGCGTCTTGGTGGCGCGCTGGCTCATGAAGATCTGCAAGGAGAGCCCGAGAACGAGACTTGAGATGGCTATCATCAGGCTGGCGTAGGGCTTGAGAGCCCAGGCAAGCAGCGGACTTTCTGGACTTTTCGTGGCGACGCTCATGATCAGGAAGACGGTGATGAGGAGCGAGAGCGCGATGCTCAAGAGATTTTCCAGAGAGCCCATGATGCGCTGGACAAAGGTATTAAAATCGCCCATCTCATAGGACATATTCATCAGCGCCTGGCGAAAGCCCTCTTTCTGCGCCCCACTCGTGACAGTCTCGTAATCGACTTCAAAAGAGTGCAGCATCATCTCTCCTGTCAGGACTTCATTCATGCGCCGTCCTATCAGATGGAGCTTGTAGTTTAAGAAGATCTGCAGCGCCTTGAGAGCTGAGAGACTGATATAGAGTCCGCCCGCGAGCATGAGGAGCTGTGTCCAGTTTTTCTCTAGGACAGCAGCCAGGAGGTAGCGCATCCCAATGATCGGCAGGTAGATGACGATCAAGTTGATGAGGAGGGCGAGGAGATGAAGCGGAATGCAATGTGGGGAAATTTCGTGAATTTTCAGGAGCACCCAGCGGTAGATGCCGTGCTCCCTCGCCTTATTGTGCCTCGTATTCTTCATCTTGAATCTCCTCTCTATAGTACTTTGCCTGGGTCTCAAACATCTCATAGTAGGCCCCTCGGCGAGCCATCAGGCTCTCGTGATCCCCTCTTTCAACAATCTGGCCATCCTCGAGGAAGAAGATGCGATCACAAAATTGTGTTGAGGACAGGCGGTGCGAGATAAAAATACTGCTCTTCTCTCGAGCAAAATCGAGATACTCACGATAGAGAGCCGCCTCCGCCAAAGGATCGAGGGCCGCGCTTGGCTCGTCGAGAATCAGCAGCTCACCTCCCTTATAGAGGGCGCGGGCGAGCAGGAGCTTCTGCTTCTGCCCTCCTGAGAGTTCGACGCCAGACTCATCGACATAGGTCGTCAGCATCGCATCTATCCCCTCGGGCAAGGTCTCGACAAAGGGCCAGAGACCTGCGTGCTCCAGAGCCCAGCGGACCCGCTCGCGGTCGAGAGTCTCTCGCTCCTCCACCGCCACATTCTCCGCCACACTCGCCGCCAGGATAAAGAGGTCCTGAAAGACCAGTGTGCAATACTCATAACGCTCTCTGGGATTGACCTCGTGGATGTCGACACCCCCGATCGTGATCCGTCCTGAATCGGGCGTGAGGAGTCCTGTGGCCAACTTGGCGAGAGTCGTCTTGCCCGCCCCATTTGCTCCGACGAGGGCCAGCTTTTCCCCGGCCTTGAGGCTGAAGCTGAGATTTGAAATCACCTGCTTCGACTCCTCCGGCTCGCCCTCCTTGCTCTTATAGGCATAGGAGACATTCTCGAAGACGAGTTCAGCTGGCTCTGCGGGAAGGGATGCCGGATAGCTCCCGGCGTCGTAGAGTGGCTCCTTATAAATACTCAGATAAGCCGAGATGGCATCGCCATTTCCCTGAATGTCGAAGACTGCCTCGAAGGCTCGCGAGATATGGAGGGCCACCACGGGCAGCATCCCGAGATAGAAGACGAATTCTGAGACTGCGAGGCCATTTTTCAGCGCTCTGACAAGAAGGTAGACCGTCAGGCAATCTCTCATAAGAAAGATCGCCACCCCGACCAGCTCGTAGCGCAGAAGCTTCGAGCGCAGCGCACGGGTCAGATTCATCTGGCGCTCGATGCGCTCGTCTTGCTTGGCCCGGAAGAGGTCGATCAGATGATAGAGGCGAATATCCTTCGCAGCCTCATTGGCAAAGGCCATCTTCTCTTGATGACGCCGCTCGTAGTAGAGTTTGACGAATTCCTGATCGGTGGCCTGTCGCAGACGATGATAGTCGAGCTTCGTCCACTCCTTCAGCACTGAGGGGACGAGAAGAATGAAAAACCAGAGAGGACTGAGCCTGACACTGATAATGAGCAGCGTCACAGCGAGCAAGAGATGGAGAAGCAAATTCCAGAAGGCACGGGTGTAAGCCTCGATGCCGAGATCATTGCCGCGATAGAGAGCCATCGAGACACGATTGGCCATCTCCTGCCCATAGGATCCCTCCATGCGCTCAGCGGGCATCTTCATCAGCCAGAGTGCCGCCTCTGGAAACTGAGCGACGCGCTGGAGCATTTCCCCGAAGAGCCTGGCCCGCTCGAGATAGGCGTGCACGAGGCCGATCAGGCCGAGCAGTGCCGCAAGGATGATGACTGTGCGGATGCTGCCACCCCTCGTGACGATATCGATGATCCGAGCGGGAAGCAGAAGCGCCAACACAGTCGTCAGAAGACTTGTGACGATAAATGACAGATGATAACTGAGATAGGCTGGGAGCCGAGTCTCAGGAATGGAGCGGTAGAGCTTGGCCAGGTGGCCGATATTTTTTAAATGTTCGCGCATAGGTCCTCCTCAACTGATCTCAGGATAGCTGAGAGAAGAGGCCATAGCTCAGATAGGGCGCGAGTGGTCCTCCTCAAGGCGCGAATGGTCTAAAGAGGGCGGAGATCCCTCCCTCTCCCCCTCCGGCAGGGCAAAGCTCAACTCGACGGCAAAGATCCCCGCCTCATTTTTGAGATTTAAGATCCCATCATATTTCTCGACCAGGAGCGCCACCCGCTTCATGCCGAGGCCGTGGCGGCCCCGTTTGTTCGAGATATAATGGCGCTCGTCAAAGCTCAGATCTTCTTTGGCGGCATTTTGGATAGAAAGATACATTTGCTCGCCGAGACAGTCGAGGTAGAGACGGATAAAGCGCTGCTCTTTGGAGATTTTCTCGTTGGCCTCGATGGCATTGTCGAGGAGATTTCCCACGAGGGCGGTGAGGTCGACGTCGGAGATCGTAAGTTGAGGTAAGGGGAAGACCGTGATGTCGAGAGCTATGTCTGAGGCTTTTGCCAGGGTGAGCTTGCTATTGAGGATCGCGTCCAGGGAGAGGTGGCCGCTCTTGACCATGCTGTCGATGCTGCTGAGGTCGCTCTCGAGCTCTCGGAGGTAGTGTTCGAGTTCACGCTCGCGGCCGTTTTGCAGAAAGAAGCGCATGCTCTGGAGGTGGTTGTGGAAGTCGTGGCGCCAGGCACGCATCTGGAGGTGGCTGGCCTGGACCTCTTCGGCGTAAGCGCTGAGGGCCTGGCTGAGTTCGGCCTGGCTGCGACGGACGAGAACCTGGCGAACGAGGCTCGTGAGGCTGTAGACGAGGGCAAAGCTCGTGATGAGCAGGGCGATGAAGAGGCGCTCTGACTTTATCTGGTAGAAGAGGGCGAGCTGGAGGGCGTAGAGCGCCAGCGGCCAGGGGCTGATCTTCTCGAGGCATAGGCAGAGAAAAGTGAGGGTTAAGAGGCTCGCGAGGCTGATCGCGAGTCGCAGCGGCAAGAGGTGGAGGAGGCCATAGCAGGCCGTGCAGAGGAAGATGAGCTGCCAGGGGCGGGTGAAGAAGCGAAGATCTCGCAGCGCTCGTCCATAAAAGAGAAAGATCAGAGCGAGACTTGCGATGCCGAGACTCGGGAAGAGCCAGGGCCAGTTTAAGAAGTGGCCAGTGATGGCGAGGGAGAGTGCGATGAGGCCCGCTGTGAGGTATTGGGCACGGCCTGGCAAGAATTCGACGCCCAGGCCGATCACGAGAAGGTAGAAGATGAGGAGCAGTCCGCTGATCATTTGAGTCCCTGGCGCTCCGTGGCGCGCGTCTGGCGAAACTTGAGATAAGTTTCGAGCAGCTCTTGGCGGCGGTTTCGAGCCAGCGGAATGCGCTGGCCATCTTGCATGACGAGCTCAGATTTGAGAATTTTTTGCACGTAGGCCAAGTTGACGAGGAAGCTGCGATGGCAGCGCAGAAAAGTCTGGCCGAAGCCGAGCTCA
>JAFAAL010000043.1 GCA_023426575.1 Bacillota bacterium | reverse complement strand
GCAGCAGCCGTGTTCCTGGCGTCAGCACACGTCAGCAGAGTCTCTATGAGAAGGATCTTAAGCTACTGAAGCAGGATATCACTGCTTCTGACTTGGAGGATCTTGGCTATCTCAATCTGACGGAAGTGCAGGACAAGAAAATTGGCAATGTGGAGCAGTTTTTTCAACAGGCTCTTGCGGGTGAGGAGGCGACTTTAAAGTATTTTACTAAGAGCGAGGACAATCCTCTCAATGTCGTCTACATCCTCTACCATGCCCCAGGATCGCCCGTCATCACTGTGCTGGAGCGGGAATTGTCTTTTACGGAGGCGGCCTCCTACAGGCAGCTGGCCATCAGTCTCCGGGCGGTCAAGGTCGATCGCCTCTACGAGATCAGGGCAGCCTATGCCAGAGCTATACCGATATTAGAAGATAGTGAGACAGCAAGTGAGTTCTTGCTCTACAGAACCCGTGGACTTCAGGAGACGACTCTCATCGTACCTAAGAACTAACGCGTCGCTAGCACTTTTACAAATTAAAAGAGGCCCCATCGGGCCTCTTTTTCTTCGCTGAGATCCTTCGCCTAGAAGTCGGCGGGATTTCTGTGCCGTGGGGGCACGAGGCAGGAACGGCCCTTGCTGAAGACTTTCAGAGCGACGACGGCGCCGAGGGAGATCAGCGCCGTGATCAGGAAGGCGCCGAAGAGGCCAAAGGTCTGCGGCAGATAGTGCTGGACGCCGACCTTGCCGAGCGGACCACGGTCGATGATGCCGCGCAGCCAGTGACCGGGGATCGAGCCGAAGATGAAGAAGATGACGGCAATCAGGGAGCGCGCCTCACCCTCGCCGAGGTCGGAGAGGGTGCCGGAGGCACAGCCGCCCGCGATGATCATGCCGATGCCGAAGATGAAGGCGCCGAGCAGTGTGGCGATATTGAAGAAGTGGACATTCTGCGTGCCCGTGATGATTGCCTGCCCTTCCTGGGCGAGGTGGGCGGGCACGGCGCCATTCAGCGTATCAATCCAATGATAGGCTCCATAGATGGCGGTCGTGGCCATAAAGGCGACGAGAAGGGCCACGCTAAGGCTCGGATCACCCGTGACATAGATCAGCTTGATGCCGCCCGCGAAGCCAAAGCGCGAACGGGTCAGCGTATAGCCGATGCCGAGGCCGAG
The DNA here is from genome assembly GCA_023426575.1 of Bacillota bacterium. Classification (GTDB taxonomy): domain Bacteria; phylum Bacillota; class Clostridia; order Saccharofermentanales; family DTU023; genus JAFAAL01. The sequence goes on along the minus strand of JAFAAL010000043.1, from coordinate 6,846 downwards.
GAAGAGTGCAACCGTAAGCTTCGGATTCAAGGTTCTCAAATAAGCGGCAAAAGCCAAATTCAGCGCCAATAGGACGAGGCCTGCGATGACCTGTCCCTTAGAGAAGTGCTTCATAAATTCCTGTGTATTCATAGTTCTTCTCAATTAGTTGAAGTTGTACTGGGTCAAGATCGACTCACGACCTGTGACCTGATCCTGGTAGTACTCGTGGACGGAAAGCCCGAGGAAGGAGCCAGAGATGTTGTAGACATTGTCGAAGCCGAGATCTTGCAGGGCCATGACGACGTTGTAGCTTCTCTGGGAGGAGCGGCAGTGGAGGTAGACGGGCTGATCCTTGGGGATCTCGTCGAGGCGCTCGCGGATCTCGGACATCGGCAGGTTAATGGCCCCCTTGATGTGGCCGCGATCCCATTCGTGGACCTCGCGAACGTCGATGATGCAGGCGCCCTTTTCGACCAGATCGCGCACATCGGAGACGCGCACCTGCTTGAACTCGCCATAGAGGAGGTTCAGCGCCACCAGGGCCGCGTGGTTGACGACGTCCTTGGCGGTCGCATAGTGCGGGGAGTAGCAGAGTTCGAGCTCCTTCAGATCTTCCAGCGTGCCGCCCATGGAGATCAGGGTAGCGATGACGTTGATGCGCTTGTCGACGTCGCCCTTGCCGTAGGCCTGGGCGCCAAGAATGAGCCCGGTGGGATACTCATAGACGAGCTTGAAGAAGAGGGGAGAGACCCCTGGCATCAGGCCGACCTTATCGCCAGGGATGATGTAGACCTGGTCGTGACGGATGCCGTAGCGCTCGCAGTCGGCCTCGTTCAGACCTGTCGCGGCCACGTTCATGCCGAAGATGTGGATCGAGCTCGAGCCGATGACGCCGCGGTTGTTGTGATGCTTGCCGAACATGTGGTCGGCGGCGGCTCTGGCTTGGCGCTGGGCGGGTCCTGCGAGAGGCAGGAGGGTCTCCTTGCGCGTCAGTGTATGGAAGACTTCGATGACGTCACCGACGGCGTAGATGTCGGGATCTGAGGTCTGGTAGTGCTGATTGACCTTGATGCCGCCCGTCTCGCCGATTTCGAGCCCGGCCTCTTCGGCCAACTTGGTTTCGGGACGGACGCCGATCGCCATGATGACGAGGCCGCAGTTCAGCTTCTCGCCATTGTCGAGGACGACATGGTCGTCGTGAATCTCGGTGACGGCGAGCTCGAGATGCAGCTTGACGCCGTGGTCATAGAGCTCCTTGTGGATGCCCTGGACCATATCGTAGTCGAGGGTTCTCATGACCTGTCGTTCTTTTTCGATCAGGTGGACGGTCTTGCCGGCGTTGATCAGATTCTCGACGACTTCGAGGCCGATGTAGCCGCCGCCGACAACTGCCACTTCCTGAACATCATGACTGTCGAGGTAGTTTTGGATGCCCTGGACGTCGACGACGTTTTTCAGCTTGAAGACGTGCTCCTTGTCGATTCCCTGGATGCTCTTGGGCATAATGGCCGCAGCCCCGGGCGCCAGGACGAGCTTGTCATAGCTCTCCTCATAGGTCTCGCCCTTCTCGAGGTCCTTGACGGTGACCGTCTTCTTCTCGCGGTCGATTTTGAGGACCTCATTTTGGACCCGTGCCTCGATATTGTAGCTGTGCTTAAACTCCTCGGGACTCATCAGGACGAGCTGCTCACTGTGCTCGATCATGCCGCTGAGATGGAAGGGCAGACAGCAGTTGGAGAATGAGACGTGCGGGCCACGCTCCAGCATGATGACCTCGGCATGTTCATCGAGACGTCTGGCACGAGCAGCCGTAGAGGCTCCTCCAGCGACGCCACCGACGACAACAATTTTCGGGTGTTCAGTTTTGTTCATAATATATCTCCTTTTCTAGTGCCTTGAGCCGAGAGACCCGACACCATTATTTACATGTCAAAAGCCCCAGACCAGCTACGATCTAAGCTTCTCTCGCTTCTCGCTGCGCCAGTAGACGATAAGGCCCGCCAGCACCGAAGAGAGGTCGACGATATAGAGGATTAGGGCCCGGCCGAGCCACGGCGCGAGGAGGCTGATTCCAGTGACAAAGGCAATCGCCATATCATAGTTATCAGCGTGATTCTTATGCTGAAAGCGAGCGGGCAAATAGCGCTCTTGCGAGAGCGAGGCGACAATTTTAGAACTGGCGATCATGAAGCCATTGATCCCGCCCGAGATGGCGGACCAGAGGGCGACCAGCATGATGAGGAAGCCAATCCGCCCCGTCTTATCGAGGACCGACGAGGCGACGGCCCAGGGATTCTGATACGCAGCCTCAGGCCCAAAGGAGAAGGCGGCAATGAGGTTGAGAGAAGCGTAGATGATCCCTCCGATAAAGAGCGAGAAGATGACGAGAAGAGTCGCCTTATTGCCCTTGAAATTGAGCTCATTGGCCACCTGTGGGACGACATCGAAGCCTACGAAGAGGAAGGGGACAATCGCCACGACGGTCGCCATCTCTTTGAATGAAATGACGGCTGGAGCAATATATTGCGCGTCAAAGGCCGCCAGATCACTCCTCTGGCCAATGACGATGACCAGGCCAAAGACAAAAAAGACCAGGAGGGCCGAGACGAAGTTTTGTAGATAGAAGCCCGTCTTGACCCCGCGGCTATTGATCAGGGCGAAGATGAGGATGACCGCGCTCATAATCAAGACATGGCTGAGGTAGACCTCATGCCCAGAGACTGTGTAGAGGTAGAGCCAGTCGACCTTCCCCGGGAAAATGATCTGGAGCAGTCTCAGATAGGCATTGGCATTGAGGGAGATCATGCTGAGATAGGCGAGGCAGAGCGACCAGCCGACGACGAAGCCGTGTCGGCGACCCAGATTGTTCAGGGTATAGGTGAATTCTCCGCCCTCGTCCGTGTGGACAGTCAGCATATGGTGATAGGCCGTCTGGATAAAGCACATGAGGATGACGCCGACCAGGAGGCCGAGACTCGTATTGATGACCCCAGAGCTTCTGAGAAACTGCTCGCCTGGCAAGGTAAAGGAACCCCAACCGATGATGGAGCCAATGACGAGCCCTAAGACGTCAAGGCGTGTGAGACTACGTTGCTTTCTTGGCTGTGATCCGTCTCTCATGATAAGGTAATATTAACTAAGCTGAGCAAAAATACTAGCCTTTAGCAGAGAGAATTGACAGCTCTTGCTTCTGGGGCTTTTTTTCAATTCATAGATTTTTGAATCGGAATCATAGAAGAATGGACTTGCATACGTTATACTGATATAATCCTTGATATAGTATTTGCCAGCGGGGGTTTTTGCGATGACGAAGAAGCAAAGAATGAATGAACTCTGTAAGAAATATCTGAGTGAGGGAGATCAGGGCATACTGAATCAGCTCAAGCCTGGCAGCGAGCTGTCTGAACAGGAGAAGAGGGAGCTCTGGTCGGGCTATGTACGAGGATTCAGGCGCTTCTTTGGCCTGACCCAGACCGAGGCCTCGTCGATTCTCAACATTGTCCACAACACGCTGATTTCCCATGAGATGGCCGCACGCACTCCCTATATGACGAATGCACAGGAGATTGTGCTCAATGCACGCATATTCAAGCTAATTATAGATGAAATTATTGAGGGCAGAATGGCCCTGCTCAAGACTTGGGAACCTGAAAAATATCTGATCGCCAAGTCTTCGGCGGAGCGCAAGATTGATCTCTTCGTCAGTCCCCTGATGGGACGCGAGCGCGAGAGTCTGATGAATATGTGTCAGCTGGTGCATAAGAAGGATCTGACGCTCGACCCCATTTTGCAATTTGTCCAGGAGTTCTTCCCCTTTATCAATGCGATCATCAGCGAGGCGGCGGAAAATCGCTTCAAATCTGAAATCTTTATCCCTTTCAGGACCTATCTAACGAGCAACAATCTCATCTGCCTCTATGCGATCTTTAACTCTTGGCTCAAGAGCCGCGGAGAGACAGGCAGGAAGGAAGAAGAGAACGACGAGTACTTCGACCTCTTTGCCTAACTTTCCCTAGGCGCCCGAGCTCCTATTGTGACGAACTGTCGAGGGCTGTAGACGAATTGTCATTAAAATGTTTCTCGAATGAGAGAAAAATTGTTTTATAATGAGCGACTTAGTGCTACACTCAATTAGTCAAAATTATTTAAGTAATCCAAGTTGGATGTTCCGACACGGACGGGAAGGGAAACGATGGCGCAAGACAAGAAAATGCAGTATGAACCTGAGCTGCAGGCAAGAGAACTCGAAATCCTAAGGGATCTAGGCAGTGAGTCCGAGCTGAGCGAAGCGGAGAAGCGCGAGGAGTGGTCTCGCTATATGCTGAGTTTCCGCCGCTACTTTAAGCTGGCGCAAAACGACGCGGCTCAAATTCTCGACATTGTCGTCCACACGCTGATCTCACATGAGACGGCCAAGCGGACGCCCTTTGTCAAGAATGCCCGCGAACTGATGATCAATGCGAAGATCTTCCGTGACATTGTCAACAAGATCATCGACAATCGCCTGAGCCTCCTCGAGCGCTGGGATTCAGAACGCTACCACAAGGTCGTGGGCTCTAACGATAAGCCCATTTATTCCAGTATCAGCCCGCTCTGCGCAGATGAGCGCCCGGCCCTGGTCGAGATCTGCCGCATTTCACATCAAGAGCGTCAATCACTCCTCCCAGTCCTCGAGTTTTTGGACATCTTCTATCCCTTCGTCGAGGATCTTTTGACGAGGAGCGCCAAGTCGGATGAGCCCAGTGAGATTTCAGTGCCCTTTAGAGCCTATATTACGGGCAATAATCTCAACTGTATCATCGAACTCTTCCGTACCTGGCTCAAGATGGGCCACAGAGAGAATGTGGCGAACGATGAGCAACTCGACCCATACTTTGAACTCTTCGACAACTAAGAGAAGAAGCGAGAGGGAGCCGGAAGGCTCCCTTTTTTCATGGCTGTGCAAGAGGAGCTGAGAGGAGTAAGATAAATCGGTACGTCTATAGGAGGTTTTATGGAAGCATTATTTGTCGTCTTAAATCATGAGAAGCATCTCGACCACCTCTTGCATGAATTGAGTCAGCGGGGGATCACCCGGGGGACCATCTTAGAGAGCCAGGGTCTCGCCGCGACGCTCGCCCAATTTTCCAATGACTTTGGACTCCAGTATTTTCGTCAAATCATGAACGAGGGTCGCCCCTACAACAAGACGATCTTCTTTGTCCTCTCTTCCGAGGACTGCCAAGAGGTCCGCGCGATTGTCCGAGAGGTCACGGGCGGTCTCAATCACGAGAATTCAGGCGTGATGTTCACAATTCCCGTCAGCTCCGTCGAGGGGCTCGGCCACGCGGAAGGCGAGGCGCATTAATGTCCGTCCTCTACTACATCGCCCTCCTGATTTTTGCTGGCCTGATTTTTTCTCGCCTGCTCTCGTATGTCAAATTACCGGACGTGACAGGCTACCTGGTCGCAGGTCTCGTTCTCGGCCCCTGGATCAGCAATTTAATCCCAGAGACGGCAGTTCAGTCCCTCGGCCTCATCAGCCAGATTGCCCTGAGCTTTATCGCCTTTTCGATCGGCAATGAGATGAAGCTTAGCAATCTCAAGCGACTCGGCAGTGGCATCATTCTCGTCACCGTCCTCGAGGCCCTCGGAGCCTTCTTTGTCGTTACGACGGGCCTGATCGTCTTCTTTCACACTGAACTCGCCTTTGCCCTTGTCCTCGGCAGTATCGCCTGCGCGACGGCGCCAGCAGCAACCCTCCTCGTCATCAAGCAATACCAGGCCAAGGGTGATCTCGTTGACGTCCTCTTGCCTGTGGTCGCCCTCGATGACGCCGTCTGTATCATCGTCTTCGGCCTGGCAAGCTCCATTGCAAAGAGCCTGGTCTCAGGTTCTGAACTGCACTATCTCACGATGCTCCTCCAGCCACTAAAGGACATTGCCCTAGCCTTTCTCCTTGGGGCCATTGCAGGGGTCGCAGCGGCCTATCTTCTGCGCTTTCTCCACAACGAGCAGAAGATGCTCCCCTTTGTCATCGCCTCAATCTTTGGGCTGACGGCATTGACCCTCTACCTCAGCATCTCGTCACTTTTAACACTGATGGTCTTTGGCTTCGTCATGGGCAATCTGCAGCGGACGACGCGCCGCTACCAGCAGCTCCTCGACTATGTCACACCTCCGATCTTTATCGCCTTCTTCGTCCTCTCGGGGGCGGATTTAAACCTCGGGCAGATTGGAGCGGTCGGTGCTCTGGGGGCTTTTTATATTCTGGCGAGGGTCATCGGCAAGATTCTCGGCGCGGGCATTGGGACGCGACTTGCTGGATTTTCAGAGCCGGTGCAAAAGTATCTCGGCCTGACCCTGATGCCGCAAGCTGGCGTGGCCATCGGCCTCTCGCTCCTTGCCATTAAGATTATCCCAGAGCCTGCGGCCACTATGATCCGCACGATTATTCTGGGCGCCACCTTGATCTATGAGCTGATCGGGCCTCTGGTCGCCAAGTTCGCCCTGACAAAAGCGGGCTGTATCTCTGGACCCAGGGTGCAGCTGGAGCAGATCGAGGCTGAAGCTGCTAAACTACTTTATAATAAACCGCCTCAAAAGAAGAGCGGAAAGTGAGGAGCAGATGGAGATCGCCTGTATTTGTCCTGAACTCTGGCCCCTAGCGCCAGAGGATGCCCTCTCTTTGGCCAATAAGTGCGAGCATGTCCTCTTGCGGCATCTGAGTGAGCTGGCTGATGAGGAGGGGCTGGAGATCAGCTTTACATACCTTTTAAATTCGGGTCAGGCCGTCGCTTCGACGGGCTGGCAGGACGTCTCGAATCATCCCTACGGGGGCTACCTCCTCCTTGATCTCAGTGACGAGATCAATCAGAGGATTAC
>JAFAAL010000021.1 GCA_023426575.1 Bacillota bacterium | reverse complement strand
AAACTGGGTTTTTGACGTCAAAAACTAAGTTCTTGGCGGCATTAACGCTCTCCACATTGACAAGCAAATAATCCGAAACAACCGTGACTCTCTTGCGCTTTTGAATGGCGCTGAAAAATCGTTCTTGAATGCCTACAGAGGTGAGGACCTGATGCTCCTCCCACATGCAGGCGCTAAAGAATTCTGCTCGGAGGGCTTGGCTGATGATGGCCATAACGGCGCTTTCCGTCAGACCCACCTCTTCAGCAATGACAAAAGCCATGTCTGAATCCCACTTGAGGTAGTATCCGTTATCCCGATAGATGTATCCCAAAAGGCTGATGATGACAGCAATCGCCGATGCTCCGCAGTTTCTCATGATCCTTCGAACTTTCATATCAGAGATAAAGCCAACGTCCATGGGATAGTAGTTGATGCCCTGCTTAACAGGTCTTGCCAAGTGATCACCTCATTTCCGCTTCACGTTCAAAAAAAGACAAGGGAGGGCTTTCATCAAAAGCCCCCACCCTATCCAGCAAGTTTTTCTTGTATGCTCGCCTTGAGCTGGTCCAGTTGACTTTCCTTGACCTCTTCAAGTTTTTCAACTCCAAGGTCTTTCATGGCCTCTAAAATCGCCCCTTTGGCTTTGTCCTTGTCGTTTGACGAGAGGGCGATGGCAATATCCATGACTTCTTTCATCTGCCCAGCAGAGAGGCCCTCACGCGTTCTCCGGGCGGTCTCTTGATACTTTCTCCTGTTATCTTGAGCGTAGCGTCTCTCCTGCTCCTCTGAGCCCGTGGGGACGGCAAAGAGCCGGAGGAGGAGGTACTTATAGGCATAGGTGAAAGCCTTGCCAATGGCCTTTTCCTTGTTGTCTACGCCAGAGCCAGATGATTGCACGCTAAGCTCTTCGCCTGAGTGTATGTCGATGACCTTATACTCGCAGTTGACTGTCACAAGGCGCTCGATGATGGGTTCATCTCGGTCGTTTTTCCCCAGGACCGTCTCTGTAAACTGGACTTCCTCAACCTTTGTCGGGGCGATGATGAGACCGTGTTTTCGCATGGCGGCTCCGATCTCTTCCATGACCTTTTCTTGGCTTAAGACCTGATAGGCATAGCGGCCCGTGCCAATTTGTTGATCCTTCCCTAAAAACTCGACGTCGAGCATGACCTTATGGATTTTACTGGCAAGATTTTTCATGATGCACTCCTTTTTATTTAGCTTTTATGAAAGCTTTTTGAGGCCCTGGTTCAAGGCCACCGCAAGGCCTGTCAGTCCGATGGCTTTTAGGATCGAGAGATAGTACTGGAGATGGACTGCACTCCCCCCTCTCGGGGCGAAGGCTGAGATCATAAGTCCTGAGAGGAGCGCAATCGTTAAGGCATCTCTAACTCCAAAGCGTTTCTCTTCTTCTTTTTTTTGCAGCAGCTCTCGTTCTCTGAGGGCTTCCTCGTGGGGGTTTAAGACGGTGTAATGGATACTTCTCACTCTTTCTGTTCTCATAGTCTTGTCCTTTCCTCTGGGCGCTAGCCTAGCCTTCTAAAACTTCAAAGAAGTAGCTGACGATCTGGTTCTTAGGGATTCTCAAAATGCGGGTCATCTTGATGATCTCCACCTGCGAAAATGAGCTTCTGGCAAAGACCTTGTTATAAAAGGAAGAGCGGCTGATGCCAAGTTTTCGGGCAAACTGCTCCTTGCTAAACCCCTCTTTTTCGATCTTTGCGAAAAGCTTTGTGTGATCAAAAATCACCGTCACCCTCGCCCCCTTTCTCAGAATGTTTACGTTTAGTATTTTGCACAAGTAGGGGCCATTTGTCAAGTCTTTATTAAAATAATTTTATCTCGTTTTTTGGCCTTAGATGAGAGTTTGTGGTGGGGGACTTAAACTCTTTGTATCTTTTTTGTAAAATAAGAAAGAAAGCGAGGATTGCACTATGCTGAACCAACAAGTCTTATGGACAGATACCCTGCGCGTTCTGGGCTTCCCCTGGCCCTTTGTTCGCTACACCCTGACCCCGAGCCGTATCTTTGTCAAAAGCGGTGTCCTCTTTACCCACTATGACGAGGTCTACCTCTTCCGTCTGATCGACTGTAGAGTCCGTGTCGGTCCCCTGCAAAAGCTTTTAGGCCTTGGCACGGTCGAGCTCATCACCTCAGACGCCACAAGCCAAGTCGTTCCACTTCGGGGCATACGAAGGCCCTTAGAGATCAAGGAGCAGATTTCGTCCATGATCGCCAGCGCCCGAAAAGAGTATGGCCTGGTGGAGCATGTCGGCGTCAGCCGGAGGTATTAAAAGCCCTCTCTCCCAATTCTTTTAAAAGACTTAACTTAATTTTGTCAACAATTAACAAAAACAATCTGCTAAAGTCTTGACTTTTAGAAAAGAGCCTCGCTATCCTAAACATAGCGGGGCCGCTTTGTTGAAGGAACCCCGCCAATGAACAGTTTGAGGACCCGCCTTGAAGGCGCGGGCCTATCAGAGAAAGGAATGGAAAGGGTAGGGCTATGAGCGATACGTCAAGAGATGAACTCATGAAGTCTTTGGTGGAGGCCAAGAAGAATGTTTTTAAGGAGATTTTGGCTGAGCTCTTGTCGGCCAATAGCATGAGTCAGGCGGAGCTTGCGGAAAAAACAGGGCTCTCTGCGCCTCTCATCACCTCCTACCTCAAGGGCCGGATCATGCCCTCCTTTGAGTCCATGATTCGCATTGCCTTTGTACTCGGAGTGGACGAGGGGGTCTTCTTTCGCCAAAACAGCCAGCTGAGCGATGCAGAGCTGATGCTGGCCGACGAGAACATCAAAAGAATTCTCGCCAACTGCACCCTCCTCACGGGCGCGGGCAAGGAACTGATTGCCAAGGCCAGCGACAGACTCTTGAAGGAAGAGGACTTTTTGAACCGCTATGGTAAGGTGGCCAAAGATTTAATTAAGGAAAAACGCTAGGACCAAAGACAGGAAAGGCCGAAGGCCTGAGAGACAGGGAGGAGAGATTGCGATGCTGGTCGCTAAGATTTACGAGGGCAAAGACGGGCGCCTCATCTATAAACGCGTGGACGGCCAAGGGAAGAGACGACAGATCAAGTCGCGGGTGGGAGAGAAACGAAAAGATTTTGAAAAAAGATGCCAGGAGCTCGATCAAGAGCTTTCAGTCCTCGAGGTGGGGCTCAAATCCCTCGGCCCTCTGCCGACAAAATTAAAAGCCCATACGCTTGATGAACTCTTTTCACTCTGGCACGAAAATTATGTAAAGACCAAGCTCTCAGCCGCAGAGGTTCGAAGCACTCGCCATATCTATGAGCGCTACTTAAAAAAGAGCTTAGGTCAAGTCCCCCTGGATCAAGTGACGCGCCTTATGGTCTATAGCCTTCTGAACGAGGCCGACCAAGAGGGGGTCTCTCCCAGCACCCTCAAAAAGGTCAAGGGCCTGATCTCTCGCATGTACAACTTTGCGATCAATGACTTAGGCGAGAACTTGACGTCGCCCGTGGAAGGGCTTCGCTTCACGGCGAAAAAAAGGCCGCAGACGAGCAAAAAGATCATGCGAAAAGAAGATTTCGATCGCTTCATGACTGTCACCAACCCCTATCTTTTTGATCGCTACTATGAGCTCTTGTACTACACGGGGCTTCGCCCCTCAGAGGCCCTAGGACTCAAAGCGACAGACTATGACAAGGACTTCCTTTATATCCGGCGAGCAATCACAATCGATGGCTACAGCCCCCTCAAGACCAAAGGGAGCTTTCGAAAGATTCCCCTCACCGAAAAGATTCGAGACATATTAAAAGCCCAAGAGCGAAAAGTTCGTCGCTTCCACCCCTTTGAGGACTACCTCTTTAGTAAAAACCCCGTCGGCCCGCCGACCATGACAGCACTAAAGCTCGACTTTGAGAGGACCAAGGCCCGCTACAAGGCCAAATATAAGACGACCTTCGACTTTTCCCTCTACAGCTTTCGTCACTCCTTTGCTACGCAAATGGCAGAAAACGAGATGCCGATCAAAACACTTCAAGCCATCATGGGCCACAGCAACGTCCAAACCACGATGCACTACTATGTTGAGGCCACAGATCAGATGATCTTATCCGGGAAAGATTTTATGGACCAACTCTTGACCCCCTAGAAGGGGCAAAGAGCCGTAAAGCCCCTCTTAAAAGAATTTCTCCATTGGCAAGGCCCTCTTTTACTTTTAATAAGTTTTGAGGGGCTTAATGTCCATATGTCAACTGCATATTCCAAAAGATTTCATAGCATGAAAATACAAAATGTCATCAATGAGCATAGTGTTTTAAAAAATGTATGTCCGCGGATAGCAAAGGTTTTTCTTTTGTTTTGGGTCCAAAAAAGAAAATGTCAAGAGCTGCTGTCGAGGCTGGAAACGCTGGTATTTCAGGCTTTAGAAGGGATTTTGTCAAGACCGTTAAAAAGGGGGTGAGACCCCCTGATTAAAAGTCAGATGCTCTACCGACTGAGCTATTGGATCATCCTGGCTGGGGTGGCAGGATTCGAACCTACGCATGCCAGAGTCAAAGTCTGGTGCCTTACCGCTTGGCGACACCCCAATAGGTGGGGTGGCATATGGGATTCGAACCCACGACCTCCAGGGCCACAACCTGGCACTCTAACCGTCTGAGCTAATGCCACCATGTGATTTCTGCCTCACGGCAAAAGTCGCATTGCATTATAGCCATAGCCTTATTTGCTTGTCAAGGGATTGAAGGACTGTTACCGTCTCTATTCAAACTTTTAATCTTCTTACTCAATATCTATAGGTAATAACTATTTAACTTTTAGAAGAAGTCTCGCTATAGTTGAGACGATTTGCGTATAGAAAGGGAATCCATTGGCTCCGCTTAAAATCATCTATCTATCTCACTGTCTCCTCAACACCGCCGCGAAGGTCAAGCGAGGCGAGAAGCCTTCTGCCGTCTCGGAAGAAAGTGCAAGACAACGCATACTGCGCCTTGCCCTCGAAAATGATATCCAAATGATTCAACTGCCTTGCCCAGAGTTTACGGCTTTCGGTCCGCGGCGCTGGGGACATACGCGAGAACAGTTTGACAATATCTTCTATCGGGAACACTGCCGGAAAATACTCGCCCCGACCCTCATGGAAATGGAGGCCTACTCAGACCCTAGCATCAAAGATCGCTTCCACATCCTTGGAATCATTGGTGTTGAGGGCAGTCCCAGCTGTGGCGTCAAGAAGAGCTGTAGTAGTCCTACTTGGGGTGGTGAGTTTTCAAGTCACCAGGACATAGGAGCTGCCCTTGCTACGATTAGAGTGAGTGAAGCGCCTGGGGTCTTTATGGATGTCTTGAGAGAATGTCTCGAGGAAGCTCATTTAGACATTCCTATTTTCCCCTTAGACAGTCGGGACTTGTCGCCACTTGAGGCTTTGATTTTAAACTGATCTTTTATGGATATCAGACTCGTCAATTTAAGCAAGCAATTTCCTGGAGTCTTGGCTGTTGATCACATTGATCTGCACTTTCACGATGGAGAGCTCATCTGTCTCCTAGGCCCTTCTGGCTGCGGGAAAACTACAAGTCTTGCCATGATTGCAGGTCTAGAGACGCCAACGACTGGGGATATCTACTTCGGCGATGAGCGCGTCAATGATCTGGACCCTCAGGCCAGAGATATCGGTATGGTCTTTCAAAACTATGCGCTCTATCCCCATATGTCGGTCTATGAGAATGTCGTCTTCCCCTTGAAGATGCAAAAGGCCAAGAAAGCAGAGCAAAAGAGGCGTTTTGAGGAGATGACGAGTCTTCTGCAGATTGCAGATTTGCGTCATCGCAGACCGTCAGAGCTTTCAGGAGGGCAACAACAGCGTGTGGCCATTGCCAGAGCCATTGTTAAGAATCCGCAGATTCTCCTGATGGATGAGCCCTTTTCAAATCTCGATGCCAGGCTCCGTATTGAACTTAGAGAGGATATTCGCTCGCTGCAAAAGTCGCTGGGCATCACCACGATCTTTGTCACTCATGATCAGGAGGAAGCTCTCTCCATTGCGGATCGCATCGTTTTAATGCAAGACGGGCGCGTGGTTCAGTTTGAGAGCCCCGATCTGCTCTATGATCAGCCGGCCTCTCTTTTTGCAGCTCAGTTTATCGGCAATCCAAGCATCAATCTGCTGCCGGTACAAGTCAATGGCGTCGAGCTCATTATTGAGAGAAGTCACGATAGGCTGAAGCTCAACGATTTAAAGCTTTCAGCGCCCTACCCTCCCCGTGCCTGGCTGGCGATTCGTCCCGAGGATCTCGAAATCTGCGAGAGGGGTGGCTTTGGTGCCGTGGTCAAGGGATTGAGCCGGATTGGCAAAGATCTCTATCTGAAGGCTCTGGTCGACGAATTTGAACTGACTTGTCTCTTGACTCCTGAACTAAAACAAGTCAAAGCAGAATTTTCCGCTGGGCAGCTTGTCAACTTTCGCCCGCGTCGAGCGCAGCTTTTTTCCCGGGAGGCGCAGGATGCGTAAATCAAGAGTTTCACGTCCAAATCAGCCGGTGGCCTGGCTCTATTTGGCTCCGGCCCTCATTATTCTCGTCGTCTTTCGCTTCTACCCCATTATCAAATCGTTTCTCATGGGTTTTTACACGGATTTTGACTACCTCAATGATGTCGTCTACGCCGTGGGTCTCGATAATTTTAAAGCTTTGCTCAAAGATCAAGACTTTGCACTTGCCCTGAAGAACACCAGTTCGCTGGTGCTCTTTGCCACACCGCTCTCGGTCAGCATTTCTCTATTTTTTGCGCTTCTTTTAAACCGTATTCCGCATCTGAGACGCTTTTTCCAGGGGATCTACTTTCTGCCCTTTGTCACTTCTTCAGTGGCGATTTCTATCGTCTGGGCCTGGCTTCTCAACAAAGATTTTGGACTGGTCAACAGTTTCCTCAGATTTTTCGGCATTGCCAAAGTCTCCTGGCTGACGAATCCACGTCTCACACTGCCCATCTTGGTGACTCTTTCAGTTTGGAAGGGCCTCGGTTATCGCATCATTATCTGGCTTGCCGCTCTCCAGGGAATCGATCGACGTTTTTACGCGGCAGCACAAATCGATGGCGCAGGGGTCTGGCAGCGTTTTAGGCATATCACTCTCCCACTCCTGAAGCCGACTCTCATCTTTCTCACGACGACCACAATGATCGGAACTTTTAAAACTTTTGATGAGATCTATGTCCTCTATGGCAACCGTCCAGGACCGCTTAAGAGTGGATTGACCATCGTCTATTACATCTTCACGAAATTTTATCGGCACTGGGAATTTGCCTACGCTGCAGCGGCCGCATTTCTACTCTTTTTAACCATCTTGTTTTTTAGCTTGATTCAATTTCTCCTGGCCAGACAATCAAGACGGAGGCATCGCGATGAAAAAGTCTAAAAAACAGCTGCCCCTCTACATCCTGGCGTACAGTATCCTCTTCCTCGGCGCCGCCTTCATCCTCTTACCTTTTGTCTGGATGATTTTGACTTCTTTGAAACCTGCCAACGAGGTGCTTCTCATGCCGCCGAAGTGGTGGCCCTCGCGTCTCATCTTCGAAAACTACGTCGAGGCCCTGCGCGCAGCCCCCTTTGCCCGTTATTTTCTCAACAGTCTTATCGTCAGCCTCTTGGTGACGAGTCTCGAACTCATCACATCAATTCTGGCGGCCTTTGCCTTTTCTCACTATGACTTTCGCCTGAAGCGCATTCTCTTTATTCTCATCTTGGCGACTATGATGGTCCCAGGGGAAATACTCCTCATTCCAAACTTTGTCACGCTGGCAAGACTTGGCTGGATCGATACTTATCAGGCCCTCATTTTACCCTGGTCCGTCAATGTCTTTTCGATTTTCTTACTGCGCCAGCAATTTATTGATGTGCCTCTTCACTACTACAAGGCGGCGCGTATTGACGGCTGCTCCGACTTTTCTTTTCTCTTTAAAATTCTGGTTCCCATCTGTCGCCCTGTCGTCGTCTCCATCGCACTTTTAAAGGTCATCAGCAGTTGGAATGCCTATCTCTGGCCCCTTCTTGTCACGAATAGCCCGACGATGCGCACCTTACCCGTCGGCCTCGCTTTCTTCTCCACGGAGTCTGGCGTGCGTTACAACATCTTGATGGCCTTCTCGCTACTCATTAGCTTACCGAGTTTGATCGTCTACTTCTGCACCCAAAAACAAATCATTCAGGGTGTCAGCAAGAGCGGTCTCAAAGGATAAATAAGCGGCCCAGCGCCGTTTAAATAGGAGGAAAAATGAAAAAGACAATCACAGTTATTTTAGCCCTTATGCTGCTTATGGGGCTCACCGGCTGCGCCGAACTCAAAGGCAAGAGTCCTGGCGAGGCGACAAATGAAAGCGAGCAGGTCGACGACAAGCCTTCTGACACTGCGACCGACCTTTCCGATCAGGAAGAAGTATCGATTGATTTTTGGCACTCAATGAATGGAGCTAATCTCGCGGCCCTCGAGAAGATCACAAATGACTTCATGAGCAGCCACCCTCATATCAAGGTCAATCTCTTAAATCAGGGCGGCTACCGCGATCTCTTTGACAAATTGATGGCTGCGGCCAAGGCCAAGCAACTGCCCCATCTCTCACAAATTTATTCAAATCGCCTCTCTTGGTATGTAGAAAAGGGACTGGCCCTCAATTTGAAGCCTTACATTGAGGCCGAGGGCACTGGTCTGAGTGAGGCCGACTTTGAAGACATCCCCGAGATGTTTATGAATGACTGCATCTGGGGCGAGGGCCAGTACTGCATGCCTTTCAATAAGAGCATGATGGTCCTCTACTACAACGCAACGATGTTTGAGGAGGCAGGCATCGACGTTCCGAAGACCTGGGAAGAGTGGGCCGAGGCGGCTAAGGCACTGACTGTCGATGAGGACAAGGATGGCGAGCCTGAGATCTATGGCATGGTCTTTGCCAATAATCTTTCCACGGACATCGCCCCCTGGCTCAAGCAGGCCGGTGGCATGACCATGAGTGAAGAGACGAACGAACTTTTCTTCAACACCCCAGAGACCAAGGAAGCCGTCAGCTTTATCAATTCTATGTTCGAAAGCAAGAGTGCCAGATTGGCCGGTGAAGACAAGTATCCCAACCTGCCTCTCCAACAGGGCCGGGCGGCCATGTGTGTCGCATCGACATCTGCCCTACCTCATATCGAGGCCGATACCATGGAAGGCATTACCATCAAGGCAGCCCCACTGCCCGCTCACAAGACCAACGATCAGCTCTACTACGGCACCAACGTCACGATCTTTGATACGGGCACAGAGGCCGAGAAACAAGCGGCCTGGGACTATTTGAAATTCCTGACGAACTCTGAGAATACCGCCTACTTTGCAGCAATGACAGGCTATATCCCCGTCCGTAAATCTGCTGCTGAGGTCCCCGTCTTCGCAGAAGTCCTCGCAGATAAAGAAATCAAGAAGATGTCTCTCGAGCAGATGGACAACGGCTTCCAGGGCAGCAGGAATATCGGCGGCATCAATGCGCTCGATGCCCTCGGTGATCAGTTAGATCTGATTTTTAGCGGTGAGAAAGACATCGACTCGGCCCTAGAAGATGCCCAGAAAAACGGGGAAAAAGCCATCGACGAGGCCAGAAACAACTAAAATTCTTTCTTTCAAACCCTCACGAGGCCCCAGACATAGCGTCTGGGGTCTTTTAATTGCGCTTACTAAATTCCAGATCGAGAAGAGCCGCCTGGGTCTCCACACCAGTGACATAGCCCCTGAGCTCTCCCTCGCTGCCGACGATGCGGTGACAGGGAATCAAGAGCATGAGCGGATTCGTCGTGCAGGCCTGGCCGACGGCGCGACTGTAATTGCTGAAGTCTTCGTCACTGACGACGGCCCGGGCGATGTCCTCATATGTTCTCGTCTCTCCATAGGGGATATTTGAAATTTCAGACCAGACGCGCTTTTGGAAATCGCTGCTATCGGCGGGAAGGGCGGCCTCAAACTCCAGCTTTTTGCTCTTCCCTGACAGATAGTCCTCTAAAATTCCTCTCATCTTCTCCAGAGCAAGAGAGAGCTCTGGCTCACCCTCCGATAAAATCAGATTGGGGATAGCCTCCTGCCCTTCTCCCTCTGAGCACTCAGCGAGAAAATCTGGGGCTGTCCCATCCTCGTGCACGACCCAGAGCCCCGTCATTTTTTGATCACTTCGTCTAAAACGGCAGTAGATATGAAACGGTGCGATATAGAGTCGTCTCAGAGGTTCTGGATTGAGAAGCTCACGGCTGAGGTGATAGGCGAAGAGGAATCCGTCCTGCAGTGGCTTCTGCTCTCCTGCCAGAGGGAGTGTCGAGACAATCTGGGTCTGACCTTTGCTCTCTGTATGGAGAAAGGACGCCAGGCAGTCTTTGAGCTCTGGATTAAAATTCATTGCTGGCTGTTGAAAGTCGATCAGTTCAAAGTGCGAGAAGTTTCGAAACAAACTATGAAAGACGGTGATGAGCAAAAGGAGGTTCTGTCCGTCATAGAGCGCATAGATCTCACTCTCAGGATCATATCTCAGATAGCGCGCTATCGAACGAAAAGCGCTGGCACTGAGTCTTGAGAGATCGTTTCTCTGGCTATATTTAACAAGCCGGCCGATCTGGTCGAGGCTCACCTTGCGCACTTTGTAATCGCTGACTTCACTTGGTCTTTCCAGAGTATTCATGGTCTAGCTCCCCTTGAGGCCTTTTTATTATCATACAATAAAACGAGAGCTAAAGACATTCTTTTTTTAGAATCTATGACTTGCGTCGATATGAACGATAGACGTAAGAGATCTGGCGGCCATCATCCATGACTTCCGTCATTTCCTCTGACTCCTGACTGAGTTCAAAATCTCGGAGCAATTCCTCCCGAGGAAAGGATCTGTCGGCATGAGTTCTGATCCTGACATAGGTGAGCTCGATACTGTCACAGCTGGGCAGCAGCTGCTCATAGACAGAGGCGCCCCCGAGCACAAAGAATTCACTTTCCAGATATCCCTGAGCTTTGAGAGTCCGCAGCTCAGCCTGCAGTTCTTCCAGAGAGTGAATCACCTTGGCCTCTCGATCCTCTGGCCAGCTAATATCTCTCCGCTCACTGAGGATCAGGTTGAGACGGCCCTTGAGGGGTAGTCCATCTGGGAATGTCTCCATCGTCTTTCGACCGTAGATCATGACGTGTCCGCGCGTCAGGCGGACAAAACGCTGGAGATCGGACTTGAGATAGAGAATTTGCTCTCCCTGGCAACCGATGCCGAAATTTTCATCGACGAGGACAATGGCACGCATAGAGATCTCCTAAGTCGCCACGGGAATCGGACCGATTCCTGGGCCATGCTGATAGTCTTCCAAGTGAAAACTATCCACTGTAAAGTCGTAGAAGTTTTTGATCTGGGGATCCAGCCGCATCTTCGGGCCGGGATACTCGGGACGCTCGAGGAGCTCTCTGACCTGAGGCTCGTGGCGGTCATAGATATGGGCATCGACAATGACATGAACAAGCTCGCCCGCCTCGAGTCCTGAGACTTGTGAAAGCATGAGGATCAGTGCTGCATACTGGACCACATTCCAGCAGGAGGCGGCGAGGAGGTCCTGGCTCCTCTGATTGAGCACTCCGTTGAGCTTGCCATTGATGACTGAAAAGGTCATGGAATAGGCACAGGGATAGAGGGCCATCTCTGAAAGATCTGCGAAGTTGTACATATGGCAGACCATGCGGCGGCTCTCAAAATCGTGGGTCAATTGCCAGAGGAGATGGTCAACCTGGTCCTTTTGTCCCTCGGGGAAGTCATAGACTTGGCCCAATTGGTAGCCATAGGCCTTGCCGATGGTTCCCTCCTCATCCGCCCAGGCATCCCAAACCTTAGAGTTTAGCTCGCTCAGGCGATTTGATTTCTTCTGCCAGATCCAGAGGAGCTCGTCGATCGCTTTCTTGTAATTGAATTGACGGAGGGTAAGGATTGGAAATTCCTGACTCAAGTCGTAGCGATTGACAATGCCAAAGGAGCGGATGGTATACGCGGGGCTGCCATCCTCCCAACGCGGTCTGACGATGTCGGGGGGTCCCTGGCGATATCCTCTCTCGAGGACCTCTCGGCATGTCGCCTTGAAAATCTGATCTGCCTGACTCATGTGAACCTCCACGCAGTTTTTCTCATCTTATGGGATTCCATGAAGGCTCGCAAGCAGAGGGAGGCTGAGGTAACAATGGCCCTTCATTGACATCTCCTTTGACATGGCCTAAAATTGCCATGCAATCGGGGTGTGGCTCAGGTGGTAGAGCGCTTGGTTCGGGACCAAGAGGCCGGAGGTTCAAGTCCTCTCACTCCGACCAGGGGGAGCTCTGAGATTGATGTCTCAGGGCTCTTTTTATTCGACAGATATTTCATCCTTGAAGCTTAGAAATTTAGCCTCCTTGATACCCGGTACCTGCATGATGTCCTCAATGCGTTGAAAAGCGCCATGACTCTCTCTAAAGGCGATGATTTTCCTGGCCGTCGCCTCTCCTACTCCGGGCAGTCGACAGAGTTCACTGATCTCTGCTGTATTGATGTTGACCTTGCCCTCAACAGCGCTGGCCTGAGAAAGCTGGTCAATGACGCCTGCTGCGGGCTCAGGCAAGCTCTCATCAAGTCCTGGAATATGAATCTGACTGTGCGCAGTAATCAGGGCAGCCAGATTGATCTGTCGGATATCCGCCTCTGGAGTGAAGCCACCAGCTTGACGCACAAGGTCGTGGATCAGACTGTCCGCTGGCAAGTGGTAGAGACCTGGGTTCTGGATTGCGCCTGTAATATAGACGGGAACGAGGTCTAGAATGGTCTCGCTGGGCAAGACAGAGGTCGCGCTCTCCTCTCCCCTCTCAGAACGCGACGCCAGATCCTCGTCGAGGAGAAGAAATTGCGCCTGGGGCTCAGCTTGCCTGACAAAGATCAGGAATAGGGATAGGACAAGTAAAAGAGAGATCAGAGTGAAGATGAGCTTCTTGATGCGCTCTTGATGTTTTTCATATTGACGGACTCTGGGATCGGCAGCCATGGTCACCTCCTTATGTTGCCATGATGTGCCAAATGGCGAGCCTAAAGCTCGCCATCTCTCCGTCATCTACTCTCAATAGCCGTCAAATCATCTAGAGCTCGGGGTCGATGAACTCTGATTCTGCCTTCTCGAGCCAGAGTTGCTCGAGCTTATAATGCTGCCTCTCCTCAGGATGGAAGATGTGAACGACGACATGCCCGTAGTCGAGGAGAATCCAGCGACTGTTCTCATAGCCGCTGACCTTTTTGGCTTCAAGATCTAATTCCTTGCGACACATTTCTTGGACGTCATCGGCGAGAGATTTCACCTGTATCCTAGAGCTGCCAGAGGCCACAATAAAAAAATCGGCGAGGCCAGACTTCTTGGCCAAGTCGATGACCTCAATGTCGCTGGCCTTTTTCTCTTCGAGACGTTTGACAATTTGATCTTTGAGAAATTCTCTATCCACAATCTCAATCCTCTCTCAATGTTTTCTTTATTTTAACATTTTTTATTCGTATGCGCCTGAATCGAGCCATTCCGCCATGATTTCTTCTGTCTCCCGGGGATAGGGATAGCCCAGGCGCGTGAAATGCTTGAGCGAGGCCAAAAAGGTCTCGCGATAGGCCAAGTCGAGATCTATCTTGGCAAGCTCTGCCAACTCATCTCGCTCGGCATAAGGGCGACTTGGCTCGAGCTTGTCCGCCAAAAAGACCAGCCGACAGAGCTCATCGCCGTCTGGACCGCCGAGCGTATGCTGGGCAATGGCCCTGAGGATCTGTGGATCATTTAATATCCCCTCTGTCCTAAGATAGGCAGCTGCTGCGAAACCATGGAGATTCCAGCCGTCAATCCGCGATCCGTCGTAGTCCTTTTCAGCCCAGGCGGCCTGCTGATCGTCCGGCCACTCCTTGGCATAGTCGTGGAGGAGACAGGCGAGGGCGACGGCCTCGAGATCGACGTCGTGGATGCGGGCCAGCTCGAGACCATAGGCGAGGACCGAGAGACTATGCAAAAGACGGGCCTCTGACAGTTCCCTCGAGAGCTGTCGCTCCAGTTCTGCCAGCTTCTTATAGAAGGCATGGTCTAGAAGCTGCCAAGCGTCATCGTATTGGTAGAGGGCGTAACGGCGAGCCAGCTCCTCGGCTCCTGCGACGAGCCCGTCTGTCTGCTCGCCACGCGCCAGTTTGGCGCGCAATTGGGTTGACGAAATCTCTATTTCAGGCATGGAAAAAGCCTCAATCCGAGCTCCAAAACGCGCCCGCAAGTCCTGCGCAGCCTCACGAGCTCTACGCTTATCCTCTCCACCGCGATCAGCTACCAGAAATCTGATCGTCTGCATGACTTCTCCTGCTCGATGCCAGCGATCCAGGGAGAAGAGAATGTCAGAGCCAGCAATCCAGACAAATTGACAGTCCGGGTGCTCAGTGATGAGCCCCGTCACCGTGTCAAAGGTATAAGAATTCTTCCCGGCTCGCAAAAGCTCATAGTCACAGAGACGAAGTCTCGGGTCATGAGGCAGACTCGCCTCGATGAGTGCGAGGCGAAAACCGGCAAGCAGTGGCAGTCGCGCCTTTAAGGGGGGAATCGCAATGGGGAGAATCCAGATTTCGTCGATGGCTGAGCTCGCGAGGGCGGCCTCTATCATGGCGAGGTGACCGCGGTGAAAGGGGTCAAATGTACCTCCGAAGAGTCCGACGCGACGCATTATTTCCCGATGTCCTTACGGAAGTGCTTGCCCTGAAAATTAATACTGTCAACACGGCGGTAGGCTTTTTCTAGAGCTTCATCGACAGTCGCTGCAAGAGCCGTGATAGCGAGGACACGGCCTCCAGCGGTGACGAAGTCTGAGCCCGACTTGGCCGTCCCAGCGTGATAGATCCGAATATCCTCTTCCTCCTCGCACAGACCAGTGATGGGGTAACCCTTCTCATATGCGCCGGGGTAACCGCCCGAGGCCAAGACGACAACCGCTGACGCCTGCTCCTTGATCTGCAGGTCAAAGGCCTCAAGCTCTTCCTTGATGACGGCCAGGACCAGGCCTAAGAAGTCGCAGCCGAGTAGGGGAATGACCGCCTGGGCCTCGGGATCGCCAAATCTCGCATTGAACTCGATGACCTTGGGGCCATCGGCCGTCAGCATCAGGCCACAGTAGAGTATCCCTTTAAAAGGCGAGGCCTGACGCTCGAGCTCTGCGAGGATTGGGGTGATGATTCTCTCTTTGATACTCGCCTCGAGCTCAGCTGTGTACTCGGGGACTGGGGCGATGACGCCCATACCGCCCGTATTTGGTCCTTGATTCCCGTCATAGGCTCGCTTGTGGTCGCGCGCAGAGGGCAAGAGCTTATAGCTGCGCCCGTCGCTGACCGCCAGCACTGTGAGTTCTGGGCCAGTGAGATATTCTTCAAAGAGAATTTCTCGCCCTGCAGCGCCAAATTTCTCTTCTTCTAAGAGTTCGTGAATAGCTGTCTCTGCCTCTGATCTGTCCTGACAGATGTAGACGCCCTTGCCAAGAGCTAAGCCGTCCGCCTTGATGACGAGGGGGTAGCTCTCATCTTCGAGAGCAGCTCTCGCCTGCTCAGCGGAGATAAAGCGCCGATAGGCCGCTGTAGGCACCTTGGCGCGCGCCATGAGCTCCTTGGCAAAATGTTTGGAAGACTCAATACGGGCCGCCTTCTGGCTGGGACCGAAAGAGGGGAAAGCAAGATCCCAGAGACGATCCGTCAGGCCAGCAGCCAGCGGGTCGTCTGGCGCGACAAAGACGATGTCGACATCTTCTTCTCGCGCCAAATCTGATATCCCTTGAAGGTCTGTTGCAGACACGTCCCGGACGGTGGCAATTTCAGCAATTCCGGCATTGCCGGGAGCTACGATCAGTCGCTCGAGCTGGGGCGAAGTGACGAGTGCCTCGGCAATTGCGTGCTCGCGGCCGCCACCGCCTACGAGGAGCACTGTGTACTTCTCTTTATTGAGTTTCTTTCGAATCTGACGATTGTACTTATCCATAGCTCCTCCTAGTGCTTAAAGTGTCGTTGACCTGTAAAGATCATGGCGATGCCATGCTCATTACAAAAGTCAATTGAATCCTGGTCGCGAACAGAGCCACCCGGCTGAATGATGCCGCGAATTCCGTATTCATGGGCCAGCGCGCAGGTATCGGCAAAGGGGAAGAAGGCATCCGAGGCCAGGATAGCTCCTCGCGCCTTCTCCCCTGCCATCTCGAGGGCAATCTTGGCAGCGCCGACGCGATTGGTCTGTCCCGGACCGATGCCGAGCGTCTGCTGGCCCTGGCAGACGGCGATTGCATTTGACTTTAAGAGTCGGCAGACCTTCTGGGCAAAAATATAGTCTCTGAGTTCCGAGTCCAAAACTTTTGTTTTTGTGACGACGGTCAGCTTCTCATCTTCAATGGAGCCTGCATCAGCGTCTTGGATCAAGAGGCCACCTGGAATAAATTTCCATTCACGAGGCAAGTCCCTCTGTCCACTCGCCAGACTCGGTAAGTGGAGAAGCCTGAGATTTTTCTTTTGACCGAGAATCTCTAGCGCCGTCGGGGCATAGGAAGGTGCGATGATGAGCTCGAGGAAGATCTCTGCCATCTTCTGAGCCTCTTCCCCTGTGACCTCGCGATTTTGTGCGACAATGCCACCAAAGATCGAGATCGGATCAGCCGCGTAGGCCAGATCCCAGGCCTCTTCTATGGTATTCGCGGAGGCGACTCCACAGGGATTGGCATGTTTCAAGGCAATGACGGTGGGCTCTGAAAAGTCATGGAGTGCCTGCACAGCAGCCACGGCATCCCCATAATTGTTATATGATAAGTCCTTGCCCTGGATCTGTCGCGCAGCTAAAAGCGAGTCTTGAGGGACTGGAATCTCCTGATAGACCTCCGCCGCCTGGGCAGGATTCTCGCCATAACGAAGCTTCGATTTCAGCTCCCACACCCCTGTCACATATGGGGTCTCGGCGAGCTCAATCTCCGTTTGAGCACTGAGATAACGGGCGATCATTGCATCATAGGCCGCGGTCGTCTCATAGACCTTGGCCGCTAGAGCACGCCGCAAATCGAGGTCGAGCTCTCCCCTCTCTAGAGCCTCTATAATCACGGGATAGTCTAGGGGATCGCTCACCACTGTGATGTGCGCGTGATTTTTGGCAGCCGCTCTGAGGAGCGACGGCCCGCCGATATCAATCTCTTCAATCTGCTCGGCAAGCGGCAGTTCTTTCCTCAAGGTCTCGCGGAAGGGATAGAGATTGACGACGACAAGATCGAAGAAATCGAGCCCTTCTCTCGCCATCTCCGCCTGATCCAGGGGCTGGTCTGGTCGTGCGAGAATCCCCGCAAAGATCTTAGGGTGCAGGGTCTTGACACGGCCTGAGAGCATTTCTGGAAATTGTGTATAGCTAGAAATATCGATAACTTCGAGGCCATGCTCGCGCAGATAGACCGCAGTCCCACCCGTCGAATACAGCTCATAGCCCGCTCGTAGCAGAGCCTGGGCAAAGGGGCCGAGGTCCCGCTTGTCGGATACAGATAAAATCGCTCTCTTCATTTCTTTTCCTCCCACTGATCGAGGACCATCTGGATGGCCTCGGGATATATTTTCCACTCAATCTCACGCAAAACCTTGTCTTGAACTTCTTCTGCACTCATTCCTGGATCGATGGAAAGGCGCCTCTGGAGGATGATCTCCCCCTCATCATAGTTCTGATTGACGTAGTGGACAGTCGCCCCCGTCTCGCGATCCCCCGCCGCCAGAGCCGCCTGATGAGGCTTCAGGCCGTAATAGCCAGGCCCTCCATAGCGTGGCAAGAGCGAGGGGTGAATATTGAGAATTCTCCCGGCAAAAGCCCCCAGCACCGCTGGGCCAATTTTTTTGAGGAAGCCTGCCAGAATGACCAGATCGACCTCATAGTCCTGGAGGAGGGCAGCCAGACGGCGATCCCAGTCTTCTCTATCACGAGCGCTCTGAGGATCAAGAATCTCTGTGGCATAGCCCTGCTCCTCTGCCCAGCTGATGGCTGGACAGGGACGATCGGCAATCACAACGGCCAGTTCTGCCTCGAGCGTGCCACGCGCCACCGCGGCGGCAATTGCCCGCATATTGCTCCCCCCTCCGGAGACCAGAATCGCAAGAGACCTAGTCACGCTTCAAGCGCGCCTGAACCTCTCGATTTTTCGCGCTCACTGCTTCGGCTTGACCTCTTCTAAAGGCGATGAGTTTTTCTCGCAGTTCAGCTGATTTGAGGGAGAGGATCTCTGCTGCCAGGACGGCAGCATTCTTGCCCGCATCAATCCCCACAGTCGCGACGGGAATGCCCGGTGGCATCTGGACGATGGCATAGAGGGCATCTTGACCGTTCAGAGCTCCTGCCGCGAGGGGAACGCCAATGACTGGAATGATAGCCGTGGCGGCCAGAACACCGGGCAAGTGGGCTGCGAGGCCTGCACCTGCGATGATCAACTGATAGTTCTCATGGGCCTCGAGGGCCAGCTCACGGGCTCGCTCGGGAGTCCTATGGGCCGAGCAGATCTCAAGATCCCAGGCGATCTCAAACTGATCTAATGTCTCAAAACAGGACTTGATGCGCTCGAGATCTGAATCCGAGCCCAGAACGATAAGTACTTTGTCCATTTTATGAATCCTCCTTAGACTTGGCGAGAAGATAGGCTGAGATAAAGGCCTCAATCTGCCCATCCATCACCGCATTGATATCACCGACTTCACAGCCAGTCCGATGGTCCTTGACGAGCGTATAGGGACAGAAGACATAGGAACGTATCTGATTGCCCCAGGCATTGTCCCCCTGCTCTCCCTTGATTTCGTTGACGGCCTCGCGTCGTTTGGCCTCTGCCCGCGCCAGAAGCTTGGCCTGGAGCATGCGCATCGCCACCTCTTTGTTTTGAATTTGTGAGCGCTCGTTCTGGCAGGCGACGACAATCCCCGTGGGAAGGTGCGTCAGGCGCACGGCAGACTCCGTCTTGTTGACGTGCTGCCCACCCGCCCCCGAGGCGCGGTAGTAGTCGACTCTGAGATCTTCGCTCTTGATCTCGATCTCAATGTCTGTGTCAAAAATGGGCACGACCTCGACCGAGGCAAAGGAGGTGTGGCGTCGACCAGAGGTATCGAAGGGTGAGATGCGGACCAGGCGATGCACCCCATTTTCAGAGCGTAGGAAGCCATAGGCATAGTCGCCAGACACCTGGACTGTCAGATGTTTGATCCCGGCTTCATCACCGTCGAGGATGTCGAGGACCTCGAGGCTGTAGCCCTCCCCTTCGAGAAATCTCGCATACATGCGATAGAGCATTTGAACCCAGTCCTGGGCCTCTGTGCCCCCTGCCCCCGCATGGAGCGTCAAGAGGGCATCAGCCTCATCGTGCTCCCCATTGAAGAGCGTTCGAAGCCGAAGTTTTTCGAGACCCTCTACAGTCTTCTTGTGCAGCTTGCGAAAATCTTCCGCCAGCTGATCTTCCGCTGCATCCCGACTCTCCGCGCTATCTGCAAAGAGTTCCAAATAGGTCTCGAGATCAGCCAGGGCCTCCTGGAGCTCTTCAAATTCTTGAAGCACGCGCTGCTTGTCCTTGATCTTTTTCTGCAGCTGACCGGCCGCCTTGGGATCTTGCCAGAGAGCTGGGTCCTGACTCTTCTTTTCAAGTTCTTCTAAGTCCTGGCGGCGTTGGCTGGGATTGAGGCTCTGGGCTAAGACATCGAGCGCCTGCTTGGCCTCCTCAAGCTCCATGCGATAGCTGTCGAGATTAAGCATTGGCGACACTCCCCTCTCTCTGGCTATGGGCAAGACTCAGATAGAAGACCGCCGCCTGGCGCGCCCAGATGAGCAAGAGCAAAGTTCTGCTCAGGGCATCGAGAATGGCAAAGGAGTAAGGACTGTAGGGAAAAAGTCGACGCGCGAGGACGGTCGGCAGCGTGCAGATGATAAAGAGGAGAACAAAGCGCGAGAACATCATCATCTTATAGCCTCTGGTCGCCTGGAAGGAGCGCTTCAGCGCTGCAAAGAAATGCTCTTTGTGGATGCTCATATAGAGCGGCGCAAAGAAGAGGGCGAGGGCCAAGACGACAAAGGGCAGGCCCAGAATAGGAAAACTCAGGACGAAGAGCAGAGCTGCCGCAAGGCCTAAGAGCAGCAGTTGGGGAAGCTTCTTCAGAGTCATCCAGAAGAGCTTGGACCAGGGAGTGCTGAGCAAGTGACATTGGGCGGGGATGAGATGGGTCGGCAAGAGACTTAGAGCATCACTCCCCTGCATCTGAAGCCAGTCCTGGAGCTCATCATCGGCCGCCTTGATATCTTCAAGTTCCGCCTGCTTGCGCCCCGCCGCGCGAGCCCTGGCCTCGGCAGATTGGACGACCAGGGGCCAGCGCAGCCTCAGGATCTTCTGCTCTTGAAACTTTTCACTCAGTTGCCGAAGCTGGCGAATCGACTGGCGACAAGCGGCGTGAGCTTCGCTTTCATCGGGGAGATGGCAGAGGGGTTCGAGTTCGGCCGTATTGGCAAGAATAACAAAGTAAAAGAGGACGAGCATGCAGACGGCGACAAAGACTGTGATGAGCAGGTATTGGACGACGCCCGCTGTGACCAGACCCTGCAGCTCGCTTGGATTGAGTTCGAGACCACGGTTTAAGACGGTGCTGATCAAAACTTCGAGATCCTTATTCTTGAGTCCTGCCAGTGTGCGGCCGAGCTGTAAGACGTAAATGAGAAGAAAGAGAAGGCGCAGGCTATTCTTCTGACGCAAGTCGTAAAAGCGCAAACTATCTTTTAATGTGGAAAATCCCATGGCTACTCCTTTGGCTCAATTAAACCCGATTCTTCAAGATAGGTCAAAAGTTTCTGGACGGCGAGACCCCGGTGCGAGATTTCATTTTTGGCCTCGGGACTCAGCTCGGCCGTCGTCATCTGCCGCTCAGGCAGATAAAAAATCGGGTCGTAGCCGAAGCCATGCGTCCCTCGGAGCTCTGGCCAGATCAAGCCTCTGACCTCTCCTCGGAAATGATGAGCTCGTCCCGCCTCATCGATGAGACAGAGCGCACAGATAAAGGAGGCTCCCCACTCTGCCGGCGGCGTCTTGGCGAGGAGGCCCCAGAGCTTGGAGATCTTATCGGGATAAGCGGCATCAGCCCCGGCAAAGCGCGCGGAATAAATGCCGGGATAGCCATCGAGGGCATCGACGGAGAGACCTGAGTCATCAGCGAGAACAGGAGCTCCGAGGGCCTCGTAGACGGCACGCGCCTTGATCTCGGCATTGGCCTCATAGCTAGTCCCATTCTCTTCGATCGGAGGAAAGTCTGTGGGAAGGGGCTGAATCTCCAATCGATCGCCTAAGAGCTCACGAAATTCATTGAGCTTATCCTGATTATGTGTGGCTAAATAAATCTTCATCTCGATTCCTATATTTCTAAGCGATTGGCTAGGCTAAAGGCGGCTCTTGCAAGGAAATCTGGGTCTGACAGTCCGGTGAAGCCAGCATTTT
This sequence comes from Bacillota bacterium, assembly GCA_023426575.1. Taxonomy (GTDB): domain Bacteria; phylum Bacillota; class Clostridia; order Saccharofermentanales; family DTU023; genus JAFAAL01. The sequence goes on along the minus strand of JAFAAL010000021.1, from coordinate 60,814 downwards.
CTATGCGTTTTGGCAGCGGAAGACTCCGATTGCTCATGACAAATCTCATGAATTTGCTAAGCAGTTTCTGATCGTTCCCCTTCTGCCAAGGTTGTTCATACAAGATGAGGCAGAGAGCCAAGATGAACTCCAAGCTGACAAAAGGCGCGGCAAAGAGCTCAAAGTTCAGCTGCCGCTCATAACCTTTCTGAAAGGCCAAGACCTCACTGCGATCGAGATCTGGATAGGCGCGATGAGCCAGCCGCCGCCAGAGCTCGGCAATTTCTTTACGCGTTTTGACTTCATAGGCATTGACCTGGAGTTCAAAATCGGCCATAAAGAGCTGCTGGGGTAAGAGCATCAGCGCACGCGCCAGGAGAAGGTCGATCAGCTCGTCGCGCGTGATGACGCCCAGTAGGGCCTCATCTCCGTTAACTTCGCTCTCGAAGCGATGTTGTCTTCGACTGAAGATGGCGAGGAGTCCAAATTCACAGAGGGCCTCGGCGAGAGCTGCCTCCGGCCACGCTTGTCGCGCTGGGAAATTTTGGACTGTCGCATAGCGCAGCAGTTGACGGGCAAACTCTGCACTGAGCTCATGCAGACAGAGGTCGATCTGAGCTCCTGTATAGGCAGGATAGAGTAAGACAACTTGGCGGCTCTTCGGCAAGAAGATCGGCATCTCAGCCTGCAAGTCTATAGATGATCCCAACTCTTGCATATAGCCCTCTTGGAGGAGCGTAGTGAAAAATGCATTCTCACCGCCAAGTCTAAGATCATAGTCTTGGCTCAAGAGAGTGAGAAAGTCAGGACCTGCGCTAGGCAAGTGACTGAGCCCCTCATCCGAAATCAGGCAAAAGGCATTTTCCACTTTGACAGTGGCCTCGCCGAGCCTTCGGATACGACTTTGAAAAAAGCTCTGGAAAAGCGGCATGAAGTGACGTTCGAGCCCCTCTTTAAAGGCGATCCAATCGGACTGCTGCTCAAAGTAGAGATGACTGTAGTGGTAGGCGTATTGATAGGCCGAAGCATAGCCCCCCGCATTTTGGAGGTGCTGGCGCAAGAGCAGCAGGTGGAGATAGTCAGTCGCCGAATCCACCTCATGGGCCATGAGTTCATGACTGAGTTCGTGCCAGGCGGCCAGACGCTCTTCTGGCTGGGGGTGCCTCAAACTCTGCTGGAAGTGTATGACACTATCCGTCCCAGAGACACGCCGTTTGATTTTCTCGAGACGGCGTCTCTCCCTTAAGAGGAAAGCGCTCTCAATCTCTTTGGCCTCTCTAAAATTCGGGCCGTAGAGCTGGAGGCGATCGAGAGCCAGGCGGTTTAAGGTCGCCTGACTCGGATCCTGTGGACTAAAGTTGACCTTGGCGCGGAGAAATTCCGTATAAAAATCATCGACGATCACCTTGAGTTCATCCTCTACGGATTGGAAGACGCTGAGCTCATTGGCGTAAAATTCCGACTTGTTGAGCTGATGTCTCAGCAGCGCCAGAAGATACATCTCCTGATAGTCCTCATAGAGATCTTGGAATTCTCGCAAGATCTCCTGCCGCAGTTCGAGATCGCGCTCACGTTTGAAACGGCGCGCAAGCCGCTTCAGTTGTCGCGTAAGCTCTGTAAAATTCGGTCTCTGATAATGCAGTTGGCTAAAAGGACGCACTTTACATCTTTTCGATCGTCTTGAGGTTCAAGAGTCCGAGGAATGAGGCGAGCTGATCGGCGACGATCTGGACGAGCGCGAGGCGAGCCTCCTGGACTGCGATATTTTCGGCCTTGAGAATTGGATTCTGGTGATAATAGCTGTTGAAGCTCCTCGCCAAGTTCAAGACTTGTCGCACGAGGATAGAGGGCTCATAGGCATAAGCTGCCTGTCTCAGCTTTTCGGGCAGGCCGTCCAAAACCTTAGCAATTTGGACATCTTCAGCTGAATCCAAGCGGGAGAAGTCAGTGTGGCGAGGATCTATCGAGACCCCAGCCTTGCGCAAAATCGATCTGGCACGGGCATAGGTATAGAGGAGATAGGGCGCGGTCTCACCCTCAAAACTCAGTGCCTCCTCCCAGGTGAAGAAGAAGTCGCGCTCGCGACTGTTCTTGATATAGGTGAAGATGACGGCATCGACCCCAATGATCTCCGCGGTCTGATCAATGTCTTCGATCTCATCGCGGTTGGGGCTGTTCTCGATGATCTCCTTAGTCTTGGCGACAGCACGATCTAAAAATTCAGCCAGACTGATGATCTGCCCCTTTCGCGTGGAGAAGTCACCATCGGCGAACTTGATGCGTCCATTGGCGACATGGATGCAGTCATCGGCATAGTCCTTGCCCTGTTTTCTCAAGACAGCAAAAAGTTGCTGGAAGTGATTACTCTGCTCCTTACCAACGACATAGATATTCTTGTCAAAGTGAATGTGCTCGTGACGCCACTTGATGGCTGCAAGATCCCTCGTCGCATAGATAGACGTTCCATCCGACTTGATGATGATGCAAGGATTCAGGCCACAATCCTCGAGATCGACGACCAGAGCCCCCTCGGATTCGACGAGGAGCCCCTGCTCTTTCAACTCGCTGACGATCTCAGGTGTCATCTCCGCATAAAAAGCCTCCCCATTCCAATTGTCAAAATCGATGTTCAGGCGCTGGTAGATTCTCTTGAACTCCACGATGGAGAGCTCGCGAAAGCGATTCCAGAGAGCCACCGAGTCCGGATCTCCCGCCTCCAGGCGCTTGAATTCCTGGCGGGCACAGTCCTCGAGTGAGGGGTCTTTCTCCGCCTCTTCGTGGAACTTGATATAGATACGAAGCATCTCTTCAATGGGACGGGCCTCAAGAGCCGCCTCGTCGCCATAGTGATGCCAGGCATAGATCAACTTGCCAAATTGGGTGCCGTAGTCACCGAGATGGTTGAAACGGTGAACCTCATAGCCCAACTTTTCATAGAGATTGGCGATGACTTGGCCGAGGATCGTCGAGTAGCCATGCCCGACGTGGAAGGTCTTGGCAATATTTGCGGAAGAAAATTCGACGATGACTGGCTTGCCAGATCCCTCGGCCGAATCACCGTAGTTCTCCCCTTCGACAGCGACCCGCTGGAGGACATGAGAGACATAAGTCTGGGGATCAAAGGTAAAATTGAGATAAGGACCCTGGCAAGTCACCTCTTTATAGAGCGGGTTCGGCGCAAGGCGCTCTCGAATCTCCTCGGCAATTTGCTGGGGACTACGACGCAAGTCCTTGGCCAGGGTGAAACAAGGCAGAGCCAAATCCCCCAGCTCTGGCTGGGGCGGTTCCGCCAATAGGCTGAGTGCTCGCTCATAATCCAGGATGCCCGTATCGGCAATCGCTTGGGCCGTGGCCTCTTTAATCTGCATATTTCCCCTCCAATTAGAACGTTTTTGGATAGAGACCCCGCTCGTGCATCGCGCGAAGTTCAGCCTCTAATTTCTCGCGATCCTCTTTATGGGTGACGCCAAACCACTGCTCACTGCAGGGCATGACCAAGACGTCTAGCGCCTCCTCGCGGATGAGCTCCTCGACAAATTCGGGGAGGAAGAACTCTGAACGGAGAGGATTCTCGGGAAAGATCTCACGGAAGAAGCGCTCATTGCGCTCGCTCAGCCAGGTCAAAATCTCTGACTTGAATGCCCAGGCATTCATGGAGATGGGACAGGAGGCCGAATATTGCCGTCCCTCGTTGTCAACGATCTCAGCGCCCTCTAGACGGAGGCCGGAGGTCTCGGCAATGGCCTGTAGTTTGCCATCTTTTGTCTCGAGCACCCCACGGGTGACGGAGCCATGCCCTGAGAGAGTCTTACCGAGTTCATAGCCGAGAACCATGGCAATCTCTGGACGGTCACTTCTTAAAAAATCTGCCAGCGCCTGATAGGCGGAGGGCCCGTAGTAATCATCCGCATTGATGATCGCAAAGGGACCCTTGATCTTCGGAGCGGCAGCGAGGAGTGCATGCGCAGTCCCCCACGGCTTCTGTCTCTCCTCGGGAATCACTATCCCCTCTGGGACTGCTCTCAGATCCTGATAGGCAAAGTCCATCGGCACATCCCAATGAGACTTGGCCAGAGCTTCGTCAAATGCCTTGCGGTCGCTCTCTTGAATAATCCAGAGAATCCTATTGAAACCTGCTTTGACTGCATCATAGATCGAATATTCTGGCAAGAGTTGGCCAGCGGGGCCGAAGCCGACCAACTGCTTCTTATCGCCAAAGCGCGAACCCATACCTGCAGCTAAAATGACCAATGTCAGTTCCATAACTTATCCTCCAATTCCATTTGGCCCCTATTTTACCATAGCTCCCGTGAAGCGTTCGCATTTTGTGGCTTTGGTATATAATGGTTCTAACGATTTAAGAGGAGCCAACAATGGACGATACCGTCAAGGACACACATCTCGCAGTTTTAATTGATGCTGATAACATTTCCCACCACTACGTCGAGTCGATGATGCAGGAGATTGCCCGCTATGGAAATCCGACGATCAAGCGCATCTATGGCGACTGGACCAAGCCAAATCTCGCTGGCTGGAAGAATCTCTTGCTCGACTACGCGATTTCGCCGGCCCAGCAGTTTGCCTACACGAGTGGCAAGAATGCAACAGATTCAGCGATGATCATCGACGCGATGGATATACTGTATTCCAACAAGGCTGACGCCTTCTGCCTCGTCTCATCTGACAGCGATTTCACACGCTTGGCGATGCGCCTGAGAGAGGCTGGCAAGACTGTCTATGGCATCGGCGAACAGAAGACGCCCAATGCTTTTATTGCAGCTTGTGACCGCTTTATCTACCTCGAGATTTTAGAGCCAGATATCGAGGCCGAAGCCGAGCCCAAGAAGACTGGACTGCCCAGTAAGAAGAAGAGCGAAAAGAATAAAAACGAGAAGCGCAGCATCAATAAAATTGACGAGAAGATCCGTCGCCTGATTGCTCAGACGGTCTCAGACGTTGAGGATGAGAGTGGCTGGGCCTATCTCGGCGAGGTCGGCAATCTCTTGAATAAGAAGCAGCCGTCCTTTGACTCCCGCAACTACGGTTTTGCCAAGTTGACACCGATGATCAAGGCGATGGGCGACTATGAGGTCAATATTCGCGAGGGCGCCGGCAATCAAAAGCACATCTACATCAAGCTCAAGGCAGAATCAGAAAATATCAAGTACAAGATTAAAGAGCGCAGCTTCTAAGAGCGCTGAAGGCTAGTAGAGAAAAAAGATGGCACGGGTCCCCGTGCCGTCTTTGCCATTCTATGCTTCCTTTAGATAGCTCTCAATTTTCTCTGTGACTTGCGAAGCCGTGAAGCCAAAGTGCTCCATCAAGGCATCACCAGGCCCAGAGGCCCCAAAACCGTCCATCGTGAGGTAGAGACCGCTGGGACCCAGCAGTCGACCCCAGGAGTAGGAAGAGCCGGCCTCAACGACCGCCCGCTTCTGACAGTTCGGCGGCAAGATCTCATCTCGATAGGCCTCTTCCTGAGTTAAGAAGAGGTCAAGGCAGGGCATGGAGACGACACGGACGCCAGCACCAATCCGCTCACGTGCTTCGACTGCGTGTTGCAGTTCGGATCCAGTCGCAATGATGACGAGCTCTAGTTCCCCCTCTTCCCTGGCGTAGATATATCCCCCCTTGAGCGCCTCGCGGGAGGTCTTCTCAAGATTTGGCAGATTCTGACGCGAGAGAGCCAGGACCGACGGTGTCTTCTGATGCATCAGGGCTGAGGCCCAGGCAGCTCTGACCTCAATTTCATCGGCGGGGCGCCAGACATGGAGATTGGGGGTCGCCCGTAGCATGGTCAGCTGCTCGACGGGCTCGTGAGTCGGGCCGTCTTCACCCACACCAATGGAGTCATGCGTTAAAATCATGATCAGACCCTGCTCCATTAGAGCAGAGAGGCGGGTCATCGGCTTCATGTAGTCAGAGAAGACGAGAAAGGTTGCCACATAAGGACGCAGACAGCCGTGCAGTGAAATACCGTTGCCAATCGCCGTCATGGCCATTTCGCGGACGCCGAAGTGAATATTACGCCCCGTCCGCTCCTCTGGCTTAAAGGAATTTAGGCCCTTCATCACCGACTTGTTGGATGGCCCGAGGTCAGCCGAACCACCAATCAGCTGTGGGACTTTGGCTGCGAGTTCGTTGAGCACACGGCCTGAGATCGAGCGCGTGGCCTCCGCCTTTTGATTGCGCTGCCAGTAAGCGTCATCGAAGTCGTCTTCACTAAAGGTCCTCTGGCAGGCTTCTAGCTCCTGAGCCAGTTCGGGATAGGCCTCAGCATAGCGCTCAAAGAGATCGTTCCACTCCTCGAGATCCTGACTGTGGCGCGCGATGGCCTGGGAGAAGTCCTCCTGAACCGCCTCCGGCACCGTAAAGGCCTCGTGAGTCCACTTAAGATTGTTTCTCAGTCCCTGATAATTTTCAGAGCCCAGGGGGGCACCATGTGCATCAGCACTGTTTTCCACGGCAGAGCCGTAGCCAATGCGCGTAGGGACAATGATGAAACTGGGCTTCTCCCGCTCCGCCTTGGCCGTCTCTAGAGCGCTCGCAATCTCATCGACGTCATTACCATCTTGAATGCGCAGAACCTGGAAGCCATAGGCCTCCATCCGCTGGCCGACATCTTCGGTAAAGGAGAGATCGGTACTCCCCTCAATAGTAATCTTATTGGAGTCATACATGACAATCAGCTTGTTTAACTTTTGCGTTCCCGCAAAAGAAAAAGCCTCATGCGTAATCCCCTCCTGCAGACAGCCGTCTCCCACGAGGGTATAGGTATAGTGATCGAAGAGCGGGTAGCCCTCACGATTGAATCGGGCCGCCAGATGTGTCTCGGCAAGCGCCATCCCCACCGCCATGGTCGCTCCAGCGCCGAGAGGGCCGGTCGTCGCCTCGACACCCTCTGTCAAGCCGTATTCTGGGTGACCCGCCGTGCGTGAGTTCAACTGTCTAAACTGGCGCAAATCATCCATTGTCACGTCATAGCCTGAGAGATGTAAGAGCGAATAGAGAAGTGCTGAGCCATGACCTGCTGAGAGGATAAAGCGGTCGCGATTGAGCCACTTCGGATCCATTGGCGTGTGACGCATGACGCGCGTCCAAAGCGCATAGGCCATAGGAGCGGCCCCGAGTGGCAGGCCAGGGTGACCTGACTGGGCCGCCTCGACCTGTTCGACTGAAAGCATGCGTAAAGTGTTGACCGATGGTAAATAGGACATGAATCCACCCCCCACAATTTTCTCTGCCCATCATATCATAAAGAACCAGGCGAAGAGGCCGACAAAAAAGCACCGCCAAAACTGGCGGTGCTCTTGGTGGAAGCGAGGGGAATTGAACCCCTGTCCGAACTCTGATCCACTGCAACTTCTCCGGGCGCAGCTAAGATTTTAAGTATTCCCCTTGGGCTGGTCACATCTTAGCAGACGCCAACCCTCCGGTAGCTTCATAAATAACTGGACGGAGGCAAAGCTTAATCCGCCAGTGATCCTTTAACCTCTAAGAAACAAGGTCTGCTTTAAAAGACACGGCAGCCCACCCCGGCAGATCGACGTGGGGGCCATGGCAGGCGTTAACTACGCAGCTGCAAATACCGGTTTTTCGGCATTTAAAAAAGGTTCCCGTTTTTTTAAGAGGCCAACGGGTCCTCTGCCCGCTATCACAGCTTCAATGGAGCCGTCGAAACCTGTACGCCCCCGTGCTGAAAGCAAAGATGATTATACCATAGAACGAAGACTAGCGCCAATCGCGCATCTTGCGCTCCTCAGTCCGCTCTTTCTCGCTTTCGCGCTTATCATAGAGCTTCTTGCCTCGGCCGAGCGCAATGGAGAGCTTGGCATATTGATCCTTAAGATAGAGCTCCAGGGGAATGATGGTGAGGCCCTCCTGCGTGACCGCTCGCGCCAGCTTCTTGAGCTCACTCTGATGTAAGAGCAGCTTACGCGGCCTCGTCGCCTCGTGATTGAAGCGATTGCCAGCCACATAGGGGGGAATGTCCATGCCGATGATGAAGAGCTCGCCCCCTTGAAACTTGGCATAGGACTCTGCTATGGACGCCTTGCCCTGGCGCAAAGACTTGATCTCCGTCCCGCGCAAGACGAGTCCTGCCTCGAAGCTCTCTAATATCTCATAGTCGAAGCGAGCGCGCCGATTGGCGGCGATCCTCTTGGTATGTCCTCTCTTTTCTTTCATTTCTGACTCTTTCTGGGAAGGGGGAGCCGGGGATCAGCATTGAGGTCGAGGCCTCGGAAATCCCCCTCGATATAGTGATAATAAGCTTGCGCTGCAATCATCGCTGCATTGTCCGTACAGAGATTGAGCGGCGGCAAGTAGAGTTCATATTGCTGGCCAAAGCGTCTTCTGAGCCCCTCGCGCAGCCCTGAATTGGCAGCGACACCCCCCGCCAAGACAATCTTTCTGAGCTCTGTTCTCGCCTCGAGGATCGCCGCCGTCCGTTCGACAATGGTCTCAACGACGGTCGCCTGAAAAGAGGCCAGGAGGTCGTAGGTCCAGCTGAGTGGCACCGCTTCAGGACCTCCGCAGCTCCTGAGCTGGCGCTGCCACAGTTCGAGACAGCGCGTCTTCAGACCGGAGAAGGAAAAGTCGAGTGAATCCTTTATGCGCGCAATCGGCAAGGTTATCGCATCTGCCCTGCCCTGCTGGGTCAGGCGGTCAATCACCGGCCCCCCTGGATAGCCCAGGCCGAGTTCTCGAGCCAATTTGTCATAGACTTCGCCGACCGCATCATCACGCGTCTGAACCAGGAGCTCATATTCGGTATAATCGTGCACCTCCACCAGATGGCTATGCCCCCCTGAAATAATCAAGGCGAGAAAAGGAGGCGTCAGATCCTCATGCGTCAGATAATTGGCCGCCACGTGTCCACAGAGGTGGTGAATGCCAATCAAGGGCAAACCAGAGGCAAAAGCGAGCGCCTTGGCCGCCGTCAGCCCTACGAGCAGCGAGCCGACGAGACCAGGCCCCGCCGTGACAGCAACAGCGTCGATATCCCTGAGCCTGAGATGGGCCTGACTGAGACAGTCTGTGATCACGGGCAGAATCAGCTCCACTTGAGCGCGTGAAGCGAGCTCGGGCACCACACCGCCAAAGTCCTGGTGGGTCGCGATAGACGTTGCCAGAGCTGCTGAGACGAGTTCTCGGCCATTCGAAACGATGGCGGCCGCTGTCTCATCGCAGGAAGATTCAATTCCAATAATTGTCACATCACGCATCATCAAGGTATTCTAACACAAGTAAAGAATTCTTAATTTGCCTCTTCAAGAAGACAGAGCTTATACTTGCAGCAATGTTAGAACGCAGCGATCGACAAGTCAAAGGACGGTCTCAGAGGCGCATCAGTCCCCTCTTTATGACGGCCGTCGCCCTTTTTTTGCTGCTGGTCATCGGCTTCGCCACGGTGGTCAGCCTCTTGAGCCGTGCCACTGACACCCTCATGCGACGGGAGGCCAAGGCCCTCAACATCCTCGCCGAGAATCTCGTCCCGAGCCACGACAATCTACGTTTCAGCTCCCTCGACAAGAATGCCACCCTAGCTGGCTGGTTCTTCCGCGCGCGCGGCGCTGTCCGCGGCAATATCATCATCGTCCACGACAATTTAAACAACCGTCTCCAGTTCGACCTTGAGACGGCTGATCTCTACAAGTTTTTAACGCAATCTGGCTTCAATGTCTTGGCCTTTGATCTCCGTCACTCGGGACAGTCGACGGGTGAGATCTCTGCCTACGGCTATCTCGAATATCTCGATGTCCTGGCAGCTATCCGGGAGCTCGAGCGCCTGAGCTCAAGTGATCGGCATGTCATCCTCGCCTTTGGCTCTGGCTGCGCCGCTTCCCTACTTGCCTGGCAACAATTACCCGAGCAAGCCGTGCCCGAGCATGAACGTGAGGCTTTGGTCAAAGATCTAAACAGTAGCCAAGAGAATATCCGCGGCATGATTTTTGACACAATTACCGCTTCTCCCGATGACTATATCCGCGCCGACCTCTCTCAGATCGGTTGGCTCAACAAATGGCTCTACTACCCATGGATTCCCACTACTGTCAGGCTCTCGGCGGGTCACGAGCGGCTGAATCTCTCCCCCCTCCTCGCCCAAGTGCGAGCTCCCGTCATGATCACGAGGAATCTCCCAGACAGTTCTCATGATGAGCGAGAGATTGAGGCCGTCATCAGTGAGAGACTCCGGCTCAAGAGCGAGCTGACTGTGGTCTGGGAGACACCCGTCGCCGGCTCGGTCTCCGGCTTTCTCGATGATCGCGAGAACTACAAGGAGCAGTTGACACGCTTCTTCGACCGCTGGTTGCCGGCCACAAATCAGGACTAGCGACCCGTCGAGCCGAATCCCCCACCGCGATCGCTGCCGAGATTTGCCACAGAATCAAGGACCGTGAGCTCAGCGCGCAGATAGGTTTGGAGGACAAGCTGGCAGATCCGTTCGCCACGCTTCAGCTTTATCGTCCCATAGGGCAGACCCTCTGCATCGACATAGATTTCTACCGTCCTCCCGCCTGGTAGCTTGACCGGCACGGCTTGATAATCACGCTCGATCTCCGCCCGCAATTCAGGACGACGCCAGATCTCATCGATGAGATCTGCGCTATGAAAGGCGTTTTCGACAATAATACCAATCTCATCGCGATAATCTGCATCAATCGTCCCAGGGCTATTTGTAATTTTCAGTCGGGTCTTGACGCTGAGACCACTGCGTGGACGCAGCTGCAACTCTGTCCCTTCTGGGATAGCCAGCTTAAGGCCGGTCGGTACAATTTTCTTTTCGCCAGGGCGCAAAATGAGATCCTCGGTCAAATAGACATCGAGGCCAGCGCTATCAGCGCTGGCATAGCTCGGGAGACTTGCGCCAGCACTCAGCTCCACATACACTCTTTTAATCATCTAAACCTCTCTTCTGCCAAGCGGATCCATAGCTCTGATATAGCGCCCAAAAATCCTCAGGCGTCAAGGACTCGGCACGGGCTGTCGCCCAATGTTCACTGTCAATCTCCGAGGTCAAAACACGCAGTTTCTGACGTAGGATCTTGCGGCGTTCAGAAAATAAAAATTGGACAAAGGCCAAAAACTCAGCCCGCTCTCCTCCCCTGAGCTCGCTCAGAGGCCCTGAGCGACGCGGTCGCATGAAGAGAGCCTGGGAGCGGACATGAGGTGGCGGAAAAAAGGCATGGGGCGGCAAGAGCCTGTCCACTTTTATCTCATAGCCCAGAGCTATAAGCACATTGATCGGGCCGTAGCTCTTGCTCCCTGGACCCGCCAGCACGCGGGCGATGGCCTCTTCTTGGAGAACGAGCCGAAGCTCAGCGACCTTGGGCAGCTCTGTGACAAGGCGTTCTAAACTGGGCTGAGTCAGGTAGTAAGGCAAATTGCCAAAGACCAGCGTCTGCTCACTATTGTCATCAGGGTCAAAGGGAAAGCTCAGCAGATCCGCCTCATAAATCTCTACCTGAGGCCCATATTTTTTGAATCGCTCATGCAGAAATGGAATCAAGCGCTGATCAATTTCAATCAGCTTCAGCCGCGAGAAACGTTGGGCCAAGCGCTCACTGAGAGAGCCGAGACCCGCTCCGAGCTCTATAGCCTGCGTTCCGCTCAGAGGCAGATCTTGAAGAAGCGCATCGAGAGCACTTTCATCCACTAAAAAATTTTGCCCCAGAGAGCGCTTGGCGCTAAGCGACTGAGTCGCCATCAGCGACTTGATATAATCGCGCTCGTGATGAGGCAAGACTAGTCTCCTGGAGGAATGCTAATCAGGTAGACATTGCGATGTGCCGCCCCGAAGTCATAGTTCCAGACCTCACCAGCTGCGTAGCAGACATCGACGGTACTCGGGTCACTGTTCCCGTGCCGGTCCGCAACAATGCAGAAGCCATACTCTTCGACAAAAAGAACAGTCCCAAAGGGATACTCATTACTAGCGCAGAGTCCGATATTCGCCGGCACACCTGAAGCGGTGTTGTGATTGATGGGTGGATTGTGATCTTTAGTGACTTTGCAGCACTCTAGGCCATCGTAAGATGTCGTATATTTGGACATTTTAGAGGCATAGGGTACATTGACGCCGTTGACGGTAATATAGGTCCCGTGATCCTCAAAACTCGTGTAGAGAGTCTTCCTGCCAGCTGAACCCAGGATGCCGTTGGCCTGAAGGATCTCGAGATTGGCATAGACAGAGTCCGCCTGACCGGTCGCAGGAACAAATTTGACATAGTTGCCCGTGGCAGTAGCAAGAGCCGTAGTCTCAGTCTCAGACTCGGCGGGAGGAGTCTCTTGGACGAGTTCTGCAGCTGCCTCAAGCGGAGCTTCCGTCGCGGCCAGTGTCGCTTCAGTCTCAGCAATCATCGCTGTTGTTGCAGCGATGAGCTCAGCGGCGACTGAGGTCTCTTCGCCGTAGTAGATGATCTCATTGACCATGGCTGTTTCTACCAGGCTTGAGATCTCCTCAGATTCAATCAATTCACCATCAGAGTAGACGTTACGGGTTGTCACGACAACGACGCCCGCCTGGCCCTGCTGAGAGACATATTCGGTCCCTGGCGCTAGATCAGGGCTCGGCAAGCGCAGAGTCTGAAAGGCCAGGGGCACACGGTAATCATCATAGCGAATCTCAAGCCCACTCAAGTCGGGGTCTGAACTGAGACCCGCAATGTCGCGGTAGCCGATCTCAGCCCAGATAGAGTCCAAGTCTACACTTGCGACCGCGGGGCGAGGGCGGGTGATCTCGGGGAGAGTGAGCGGTCCCTGCAAGGCAATTTCAGAACTTTCTGAGGGCGCAGTAGCACTCGACTCTTGCTCCACTTCCTGCTCGGAGAGAGCTCTGAGAATATTCTGCTGCTCCACATCATCATTTTGCCAAAAGAAGAGATATGCCGCTGTTGAGAGAACGGCCACTAAGAGCAAGGAGACGAGAGTCAAAACGACTTTTTCAAATCTTCTCATTTTCATCATAAATACCATTAAATTAAGAGAGACTTCGTAAAACTAGGACGAAGTCTCCACTTAATAGGGTATATTTTAGGACTTTCTTAAGAATTTGTCAAAAAATACTTGACCCCCGCCTCGAAGATACCCTCGTTACAGAGATTCGGAATATTCTTTAAGAGACCTGGACGGACGCGCTCGCTGTGTCCCATTTTACCCAGGATCAGGCCATTGGGGCTGATCAATCCCTCAATGCCCAGGGCCGAACCATTCGGATTCTGCCCATCATAGACGAAGGCAATCTGCTGCTGGTCGATGAGGCGCTCTAGCTCGCGCTCAGAACCGATCAGGCGGCCCTCGCCGTGGGAGATGGGAATTTTGTAGATTTGATCGTAGGAGGCATGGGCCAACCAGGGACCGCGCTTACATTGTAATTTCGTCGTCGCGCAGGCGGCTACGTGATCGCCGTTCAGGTTAAAGGTTAAACTGAGATCATCTGCGTTGAGCTCTGTGATCTCATTATTACGGAAGACACCGAGCTTTATCAGTGCCTGGAAACCATTACAGATGCCCAGGACGAGATTTTGCTTGGAGAGATGATCGCTGAAGGCAGCGCGAATCTGATCATTGAGGAAGACGGCTCGAATAAATTTGGCCGCACCATCGGGTTCATCACCTGCCGAAAAGCCGCCAGGCAAAGCTAGAATCTCACAGGCCTTGAGCCTCAAGGCGAAGCCAGTCAGCGATTCTTGGAGGAGATTTTCGTTCAAATTATTCACAAGGAAAATCTCCGCTTGGGCTCCAGCATCACGAAATGCCTGAGCGGTGTCAAATTCACAATTCGTCCCCGGGAAGACAGGGATGAGGACCTTGGGGCGATTGCCCGTGATGCAGATGGCTGCATGATGTGTCTTCTGTTCACTGAGCCGCGGCATATTGGCCATCTTGTCGAGCAAGAACTCGTCCTGATCATCCATGTCCCGTATGATTTCCTCAGCACGCGGATAGACAGAGGCCAGACCTTCATCGGCCGCCTCCATCAGGCGCTCTAGAGAGACGAGCTCCTGCTGATAATGGAGATTATCGTCGCCCGATGAGCTGGCGATCACCTGCAAGTTCAAGGCGCGGACCTCGACCGGCGCCAGCTTGGCCGAGCGCGCGAGGTAGACCGTGCCGAAGGCGGGACGACTGAGATCTTCAAGACTCAGATGATCGGCGATGTGGAGACCATGGAGATTGCCAAAACAGGCTCGGGAGAGGGCAGCGAGGAGACCGTCCGCCCCACCGACAAAGGCCGCCACGGTCTCAGGACTGCGCACCAGGGAAATCATGGCGGCAAGATGGCGGTGATAGAGTTCAAAATCCACATCGCCATCCGCTTTAAGGATATCCCAGGCGTATATCGTCAAGTCTTCACCTGCGGGCAGACAAGCCGGGCGATAATGATCGAGCCGACCCGTGTCGACAGCAAAGGTCACGACCGAGCTTGGCACATTGATCTCAGCATAAGTGCCTGAGACGGAGTCCTTGCCACCGATGGCTGGGACCTTAAATGAGCGCTGGGCACGGTAGGCAGAAAGCATAGCGAGAAAGGCTTCATTGAGCTTTTCAGGCTGCTCGAGCCGCGGAAAATACTCCTGTAAACTCAGTCTGGCACGGCGCGGATCTCCGCCCATCGCCAGAACTTTTAAGAGAGCATTGGCCATGCCAATCAGGCTCCCGTGCCAGGGCGAGATCGCAGCCAAGAGCGGATCGTAGCCCTGAGTCATAAAGGCGATGGCGTCGCTCTGACCACGCGTAGGAATCTTGGCGCAGATCCCCATCTCAGGACTGCTCTCATGTTCACCCCCATAGGGAGCTGCAACGGTCGTACAACCGACCGAAAAGTCAAACTTTTCCTGGAGACCCCTAAGACTCGCACTGTTCAAACGAGCAAAGAGCTGCCCACAGAGATTCAGGAAGGTCTCTGCGCGATAGCGAGGTTCTAAGATCCCTTCCACGTCTGAAACGTCTAATTCCAAATCGAAGTGGCCGAGAGCTCCCGCCGAGTCGAGGAAGCTGCGGTCGAGACGTAGAACCTCCTCCCCTGCGTAGCGCATAACAAGGGTCGGATCGGCCTGCATCTCGGCAATGACAGTCGCCTCTAGATTCTCCTGCTCGGCGAGCTTGATCACTGTCTCCGCATGCTCGGGAGCAATGACGATGGCCATTCGCTCCTGTGATTCAGAGAGCGCAATCTCCAGTGGATTCAGCCCCTGATATTTGAGGGGAACCGCGTCGAGATCAATGACGAGTCCACGGCCGAGTTCTCCGACGGCCACAGAGACTCCCCCTGCTCCGAAGTCATTACAGCGCTTGATCAAGCGTGTGAATTCAGCTTTTAAGAAGAGTCTTTGCAGTTTTCTCTCATTGATGGGATTGCCCTTTTGGACTTCGGAGCTGGCCGTCTCTAGGCTCTCTTCGGTCTGCTCTCTCGAGGAGCCCGTGGCACCACCGATGCCATCTCGTCCTGTCGCTCCTCCGACTAAGACGACGAGGTCACCTGGCTCTGGCTCAGTTTTAATGACTTGTGAGGCTGGGACGGCGCCGAGGACTGCGCCGCACTCAAAGCGCTTGGCAACAAAGTCTGGGTGGTAATACTCCACGATATGAGAGGCTGCAAGCCCCATTCGATTGCCGTAGGCAGCGTAGCCGGCCGCCGCCTCCTGACAGATTTTCCGCTGGGGTAGCTTGCCCTCGAGGCGCTCACTCATAGGGGCCGTGGGATCACTGGCGCCCGTGACGCGCATCGCCTGGAAGACGTAGGCTCGTCCAGAGAGCGGATCGCGAATAGCTCCGCCTAGACAGGTGGCAGCACCGCCCTCAGGCTCTATTTCAGTGGGATGATTGTGGGTCTCGTTCTTGAAGAGGACGAGATAGTCTTCTGCTTCACTATCGACTATGAAGCGGCGCTTTAAGGTTGCCGCATTAATCTCCTCGGAAAACTCGACATCTCTGATCTCCCCTGCCTCACGCATCTGGCGCGTCGGCAGAGTTGCCAGTTCCATAAGGCTCAATTCGCCCTCGCGATCGAGATCCCGACGCAGGGCGTAGACATCACTCAGACTGTCGGCCACAATTTCCCCAAGTTCTGTCTCCGCTTCAAAATCGGCAATGGAGAGCTCCGCGTTGAAACTTGTGTGACGGCAGTGATCCGACCAATAAGTATCCAAAACACGTAATTCAAGTTCATTCGGGACCCGCTCACGCGAGACAAAGTAATCACGGATCAATTCGAGATCTGGAACAGAAAAACCGAGCCCCTCGGCAGCCAAAAAGCTGGGCATCTCGCTCTCAGTAAGTGTCAAGAGCTCTGGAAACGTCCTCAGCTGATGAGCTGACAGCTTCATCTCTGATTTTGTGAAGGGGGGCAGCAGTTCGGTTTCCATCAGCTCAATCGGATTGATGAGATAGTCGCGGAGTGCCGCAAGTTCTGTTTCAGAGAGTGGACCCGACAGACAGATGAGCTCAGCGGGGAAAATCTGGATAGAGCGCCCCAGAATCAAAGAGGCCCCCTCTTCTGCAGCTTGGCGGACAGGATCAAACTGAGCTGGAAGGGGTGCGATGGCCAGGCAGTGATCATAGTCAGAGAAAAAAGCCTCATCTTCCCAGTAGAGGTCGACCGGACTCTCTGTCAGGAGGCCAGAGATCAAGCGCTCCCACTCCTCCGCCGAAATCTCATCGAAAATGATGTAACGGCGGTAGATGGCAAGGTCAGATAGATGTGGAAAAGTGAGGAAGTTTTCAATTTCAGAACGGAGCTTCGTCTCGGCAATTCTCGCTGCTGGACGCTTCCGTACATAAAGACGCAATGGCTGCATAAGTCCCCCCAAATGGCTAGCGCTCGACAGAGATCAGATCTTGCTTCCGGCTTGCAATTTATTGATACTTTACTAAGATAGCACAAGACATTAGAATAGCAAACGTCAATATGCTATCTTAATGGCTGATCAACTCTCCTTGAGTCAGAAAAGTTGAGGTTACACACATGGATAATCATCGCGATGTCAAGCGAAACAATAATCAACCTCCCCGTCGGCCAGCTCCGAATGGCCAGAGACCCCCTCAGGGGCAACGCGGACCAGCCCCTCGTCGGCCGAGGCCAGAAGGTCCCGCCGGACGGCCACCACAGGCCCCCTCACGCCCCATGCCAGCGCGTGGGCCGCAGTCTCGTCCCCCTCAAGATCCTCAGCGTCAGGCGGCGGCCGCTGCCAATTCCGCCATGCATCGGGCGGGACGCGAGGCACGTCAATACCATTATCACGAGGAGGCTCAGACCAGGGCACCCAAGCCGCGCCAGCAGAGGAAGCAGGCGCGCGGTCTCATGATTCTCCTCGACATCCTCATCATCGGTCTGATCCTCACGGTCGCCTTCCTCTTGTTATACCCCAAATATATCAACAGCAAGCAGGAGGGCATTCGCGATCAAATTCTTGCGAGCCTTCGCGATTCCAATCAGCGGGTTGAGCTCGAGATTGGCGCCGACGACTACAAGGTCCCTGGCGAGCAACTCGAGGCTTGGAGTACCCAACCAGGTGAGAGCTTTGCCGATGAGATGGAGACTCCTGGCGGCAAGGTCAAACTGACTTACACTGGCCGTCTCGTCATCTCTAAAATCGATGCAGACATCCCCTTGGCCCCCGTGACGGACTCCTATCACCTCCGCTTCGGCTCGACGATTCTCCAAGATTCCGCACCTATCGCCAGCAATGGCCAGAGCGTTATCTTCGGCCACCGCTTCCTGACCAAGGGACGTGACTTCAACCGTCTGGATGAACTCAATGCCGGAGATACCTTCTACATTGACATGGTCGATGAGAACTTGAGATATCTCTATCGCGTCGACAAGCAATTGATCATCAAGGACTTTGAGTTGAAGCCCTACGTCTATCCTCCCGGAAATGTCGCAGCAGGCTATTCTCCCGAGGACAACACTGTCCTCCTCGTCACCTGCCACCCCGCTGTCTATCGGGCGAGCAACGAGCGACTGCTCATCTTTGCACACGTCGAGAGCAAGCAGCCGATCAAGTAGACAATCTCAAGACAAAAATATAGAGACCCCGTCGTGAACGACGGGGTCTCTTTGCATTTATCGATTGCTCTGACTATTCCGTAAAGATCTCGTCGAGGTTCAGGTCCTCGAGAAGAGTTCTCAAAATGGCGGCCTCTTCCCTGTTCAGCGAGATGCCCTTGCCCATCTTCTGGCCATCGGGAGCCCAATCGCGAATATCGAGCTTCGCCTTATTGCCATTCCAGGAGACCATGTTCAACTCTCTGTTCCAACCCGATTTGGAGCTGGACAGTGTCCCCAGCTTCTTCGTGACCTCATATTTAAACTCTGCCATAAGCCCGTTCCTTTCTTTATTTATAAGAGATTGTGCCAACCGTCTAGGCCTTTGTCAAATAGAGCCTTATCAAATGCGCCAAATCTCATCGGCGTACTGACGGATGGTGCGATCCGAGCTGAAGATGCCAGAGTGCGCAATGTTTGACCAGGCCATCTTGGCCCAGGTGCTCTGATCCTTATAGGCCTCTTGTGCATCACGGCGGCGGTGATAGAAATCACTGAAGTCGCCGAGCGCATAATAAATGTCCGCCTTTTCCCAGCTGCTGCCGTTTAAGAGAGCATTGTACAAGTCGTGGAACATTCCGGTGTCTTGATCGCTGAAAGTTCCATCGATCAGGCTGTCGACGACAGGTTTGAGACCGGGGACATGCTCGTATTGCCACTGTGAATTGTAATAGGCCAGAGTGGCCGGGAAGTCTGCGGGCTTGACCCCGAACATGAAGTTATTCTCCTCCCCTGCCGCCTCAACAATTTCGACATTGGCCCCATCCCAAGTTCCAAGAGTCGGAGCGCCGTTCATCATGAATTTCATATTTCCTGTGCCAGAGGCCTCCTTGCCCACCGTCGAGATCTGCAAGGAGAGATCCGCCGCTGGAAAGAGCTTTTCTCCAACTGAGACGTTGTAATTGGGAATAAAGTGCACTTGCATGACCTGATTGACCATCTTGTCGTTGTTGATCAGACCTGCAATTTCATTGATGAATTTGATGACCGCCTTGGCTCTGAAGTAGCCCGGGGCCGACTTGCCAGCAAAGAGATAGGTGACAGGCGTCGCCTCCGCGAGAGAGACTTGGCCTGATTTGAGCTGATAGTAGTGGTGGAGAATCGCCAGAGCATTCAAGTGCTGTCGCTTGTACTCATGGATACGCTTACACTGCACATCGAAGAGAGAGTCTGGATTGAGGACGATACCATTGCGCGCCTTGAGATACTGGCTCAGCTGCTCCTTCTTCTGGCGCTTAATGGCCAAGAAGCGGTTCTGGACCTCAGAATCATTCGCCAGGGAGGCCAACTGTCCGAGATCCTCGAGATGCTTGACCCAGTGGTCTGAACCCAAAAGCTCCGTCAAGTACGTAGCGAGCTCTGGATTGCTCTGGCGCAGCCAGCGACGAGGTGTCACACCATTTGTCTTGGCGGAAAAGCGCTCGGGATAGAGACGGTAGAAGTCGTTCAGCGTATTGCTCTTGAGAATCTCTGTGTGCATCTCAGCCACCCCGTTGATTGAAAAACAGGTATAGCAGGCCAGCCAAGCCATGTGCACCTGGCCATCGTGCAGAGGTGCGAGATATTCGATCGTCTCGTAGGGGACGCCACGGCCCCTAGCCTCATCTCTAAAGCGCTCGTCAATCATCTTGACCAAGTCGAGAATGCGCGGGAAGAGATACTGGAAGATTGAGACATCCCAGCGCTCCATCGCCTCTGCCAAAATCGTGTGATTGGTGTAGGCAAAGGTCCTCTGAACGATCGGCCAGGCCGTGTCGAAATCGAGTCCTTCTTCGTCAATCAGAAGTCTCAGCAATTCGGGAATGGCGAGGACCGGGTGTGTATCGTTCAATTGAATGACGTGATAGTCAGGGAAACGCGAAAAATCACGGCCATGCTCAGAGATAAAGTCACGCAGGATCAGACGGAGCGATGCCGCGACGAAGAAATATTGTTGGCGCACCCGGAGCACCTTGCCGTCATACGAGGTGTCATTGGGGTAGAGCACACGGAAAATGTCATTGACCCGGTTGCGCTCGATGACCGCATCATCGAAGCGCTGAGAGTTAAAGAGATTGAAGTCGAATTCATGAAAGGGCTCGGCGCGCCACAATTTCAGGCTGTTGATGTAGTGATCATGGTAAGAGGTGATGGGCAATTCATAGGGAACGGCCCAGACCTTGAGATCTTGAAACTCAATCAGCACGCGATCCTCGTGCTTGCGCACGGTAAAGGGATAAGGCAATTCGCGCCAGGCATCGGGAAACTCCTTTTGGAATCCCTCTTCGAACTCTTGTCTGAAGAGGCCGTAGCGATACATGATGCCATAGCCCGTGACGGGCAAGTTGAGGTTGGCCGACGAATCGAGGAAGCAGGCGGCAAGACGCCCCAGCCCCCCATTGCCTAGGCCTGGATCAATTTCTTCACTCTCGAGCTCAGAGAGTTCATAGCCATAAGAGGCCACGAAGTCTGCGACCATCTCGGCATCGCCCATATTGATGAGATTATTCAGAAGGGAGCGTCCGATGAGAAACTCAGCCGAGAAGTAGTGAGCCCGACGCTGCCCTCTCTGCCTAGACTCTGTCTGGCGCCAATGTGGCGCTAATTCAGCCATGATGACATAGGCCATGACAGTCCAAAATTCCTGGCGAGAGAGGTCTGCGAGGTCGCGGGCATAGACGGCCAAGCTGATGGCGCGCGCCTCTCTTTGAAATTCTTGCTGATCCATAAGTCTCTTCTCCTTCAACATAGCAATTCACCCATTGATTATAGTGGAGGGGGGAGTTCAGATAAAGGATTGCCCTAATTCCAGTCCTTTTGTCAGATTTTGGGGCTTTTTGTCACAGTTTGACGGTCATTTTAGACGATTTTATAAGGCCAAAAGCCTCAAATAGTGTCATGACGTCCACCCTGCCCGTTTTTTCGACTTTAGAGCTCATCGCCCTCGGCATTTTTGCTCTCGCATCTCTCTGCCTCGCCTGGCAGGATATCCGAAGTTTTGAGCTCGACATCCGATATGAAGGACTCGCCCTCATCGGGGCGCTGTTCTCTTTCTTTCTCCACGCCTCTAAAGAGCGGCTCTACCAGCTGGGCCTCAATCTCTCATTCTGGCTGATAGCTCTCATCCTCACAGTTTTTTATGAGGAGCGACGACAGAGAACTGTCCTTGGCGGAGCGGATTTTCGCTATCTCTTGCTCCTCGCGCTCATGCTTCGTTTTGAGTCTTATGTTCTGCTCTTGCCTGTCGCCTGTCTTCTCGCCTTGCCGCATGCTCTGACCCTGCTCATCAAGAGGAGCTTAGGCCGGGCTATCCCCCTGATCCCCTACCTTCTTTTAAGTGTTATACTGCTAATAATCTCAGGGAGGATCGAGTCCATTGTCTAAAGATCAGCACGAGATCGAGGTCCAGCGCCGACGGGCCCGATTACATATCCATCAGCGACAGAAGTCGCTCTTCTCAGCACGGCTCATCCGTGACTTCTTGCTTGCGCTCGCCCTTGTCTTCATTCTCTTTAAGCTCTATACGCACTTTGTGGTCGTTCCCAATTTCTCTTGGCAACAGCAGATGATGATGACTGCCGCTCGGCTTCTCTTTATCTTTGCAGCCCCAACGCTGCTCATCGCCTTTCTCTATAGTGATGAATTTAATGAGCACATGCGCTGCTCACGACCCCTCGCGACGCGCCTTCTGCTCAGTCTGGGCGCGGGAGCTACCCTGGCTTGGCTGAGCAGTCTCGCCCAGCTCCTCTGGCAACAGATCCTTCTCTTCTTGAATCCACAATATCGCCCCGCTCTGAAGACGGCGACAGTCTCACTGATCGGCGCCTGGGAGAAGGAGCCTCTTCTCGCCCTGCTCGGTGCTCTGCTGCAAATAGTCTTGCCAACTGTGATCCTCCTCTTCTTTCACATCTACGTTCTGACGCCGAGTCTGAATTCTCTCTATAAGACAGAGCGATTGGCAGCTCTCATCGGCACTTTACTGCTCGCCGTGCTCTACAGTGATCGGCATGAGTTTTTGCTATCCATTCTGGTCTTTTACTTCCTCACGCGCCTCTCTCAGCGCAGCAAGAGTCCGATGGAACCCACAGCAAGTCTCTTCGCCTGTCTCACGACTTGGCAGATTCTCTTGCCGCTCTTCATCAATGACCGTCTCTATAAAATTCCGCAGGACGTCGTCAAACTGAACTTTAGTGATCTGCTGACGCCGTTCATGCTCTTTCTCTTAGCCTGCGCTTCCTTTATGCCCTTTTGGCTATCCTTGAGCAATCAAGCTACAATAGTGCGAGAACGCCAAGTCGGCAAGGATCTGCACTCTGCCGATCAGCGTCGGCAGCTCCAGCTCCTGACGACGATTGTCCTCGGCATCTGCCTTGCCCTTTACATTATTTTCTAAGAGGTTGATATGGAACATTCCCGCGAGAACACAGTACAAACAGATAGATCTCCGCAAGCTCCTCTGGACACAGAGGGCAATATCCGCTCGGAGCGAGTACAGCTACGCTCGAGTGAGCGCGCGGCTGAAGACGATAAGCGCTTCATCCTCAAGGTCATCCGCTACGCGCTTCAGACAGTCTTGATTCTCGGAGCCATCTTTATCGGGGTCAAGATCTTCCCCTTCCTCATGCCGATCTTCTTTGGGCTGATCATCGCGAGAACTGCTGTTTTCTTTGTCGTACAGGTCGACCAGTTCATGCATCGCACGGGTCTACGTCAAGAGAAGATGAATCCGCATCTAGGACCCCGCCGCCGCCGCTTTGCCATCGGACTATACTTTCTCCTCCTCATTGTTCTCCTCTTGCTGACAGCCTGGGCCTTTTCAGCCGTTATCACTAGCTTACAGAGAGCGGCCAAGCTGATTCCAGAGGTTCTGGCCAAGGGGGATCTCGCCAATCAATTAGAATCCTTCCTCCTCAAGATCAACGGTTTCTTACAGTCTCTCGGCTTCTCAAGACTCAACTTGGACGTCGCCGGCGTGATTGAGGACCTGGTCCAGCTCCAAACAGTGGCCATTACGAATCTCCCCCTGATCTTGACGGCGATAGTCAATGCACTGAGCAAGGCGGTCGGCTCGCTGCCCATGGCCTCTCTCGTCATCCTCGTCACCATTATGGCCGGATACTACTACTTGAGTCAGGGCCAGCGCTTCTACCTCATCGGTCGACGTCTGATCCCCGACAAGGTCTTTGTCCGTCGCCTGCAACAAGTCTTAAACGCGATTATCTACACCCTCTTTAGAATCATCGGAGGATATTTCCTGATATTCTTTGTCGTCTTCTTACAGGCCTGGTTGGGGCTCTCTGTCATCAAGATGCCGAATGCCGTCTTGTGGTCCGTTGTCATCGCCTTTGTCGATATGCTGCCTGTACTCGGCATCGCTGCGACAATGATCCCCATGGCCATCTATCTCTTCATCACGGCGAGTTCTTGGCAGGGTCTCCTCTGTCTTCTCATCATGGTCATCATGTGGGTCTCTCGACGCTTCTTTGAGCCCTTGATCCTCGGGGGAGCCATGCGCCTCCATCCCCTGATGACGATTCTCTCGATGATCATCGGAATTAAAATCTACGGCCTCGGCGGTATCTTGCTCGGACCGACGATCCTAGTCATCTTGCGCGAAATCTCCGAGGTCTTTCAGTTAAACAAGGTGATCAAGCGCAATATGCAGCGCCTCTTCACTGATCTTGACGCCAAGAAATATCTGCCGCCTGTCGGTGAATTCAAACTCCGCTATCGACAGAAGAACAAGGGTCGGCGCAGACAGTAATTCGATCTACTCACCCGCTGGCTCTTGCCAGTTGGACTCATAATAGGCAACGTTTTTCTCGTGCTCTTCGATTGTCTTGGCAAATTCGTTGCTGCCATCTCCACGCGCACAGAAATAGAGATAGTCATTGGCTCCGGGCCAGCTCTGCTCATTGGCAGGCCACAAGACGCCCTCAATCGCAATGATGCCTGGATTGTTGATGGGACCTGGCGGAAGACCTGCATGACTATAGCTGTTGTACGGAGAGGCCTCAAATCGCGCGAGGTCAGAATTTTGAACCCAGAGTCTTGGTTTCTCACCATTTTCAAGTCTCAGATAATTGATGGTGGCACAGGATTCGAGAGGCATCTCCTGCTTCAGGCGGTTGAGGAAGACCTTGCCAATTTTTGAAGTATCTGTACCGACGCCCTCTGCTTGGACAATTGAGGCCAGGGTGATGACTTGGTCCATAGACAGTCCCATCCGCGCGGCGCGATCGCCGTAATCATACTCTTTCAGCTTCTTCGCCGTGTTGTCGAGGAACATTCTCAGAATGGACTCCTCATCCATATTGGGGTCGAACTGATAGGTGTCGGGCCAGAGATAGCCCTGGAGAGGCCAGGCCCGATCGGCATGGAGCAAGATCTCTTGGACAAAGCTGTAATCGATGAAGAGGTTCGGGCGGCTGACGAGGTCATCCATCCGCTTGACGTCAATACGCAGGCCCTCCTCGACCATCTTGTCTCGCATCTGCTGATAGGTCATCCCCTCTGGAAAGGTCAGCGTGACGGGCTTGGGCAGGCGCGTGAGGGTAAACATGATCTCGTCATAGCTCATCTTTGGACTGAGGTAATGCGTCCCCGCCTGATAGGCGCCATCGAAGCCGTTAAACTTAGAGAGAATCTTAAAGAGCGTCTTATTTTTGATCAACTGATGTCGGTATAAGATATCTGCAATGTCGCTGGTGGAGGCTGATCGCGTGATGTAGATCTCCACGGCGCCCGGCATCTGCGAGTTAAATGGAGACTCACCCTGATTGGCCTCAAAAGCGCGATTGAGATCAACAAAACGCTCGTTTTGTAGACGCACATAATCATAGCCATTGATGAAGCCAAAGAAGGCGAGCCCCGCCAGCATGATGATGAATGCAAGGATCAGAATTGTCTTGAGTAGGCGACTATAGCGCATGCGTCCTCCCAGCCTTCATACTCCCTAGATGAGCATTTTACTACATCTTAGCCTTTTTTTGAATTTTGATCCGCTCCCCTGCGTTGAGGATACGCTTGCGCAGCCTGAGAGACTCTGGTGTGACTTCAATCAATTCATCTTCAGCGATAAACTCCAGAGCCCTCTCAATACTCATCTCAATCGGAGGACTGAGGTTTGGCGCATCGTCGACGCCTGCTGCTCGGAAGTTCGTCTTTTGCTTTTGCTTGCAGACATTGAGCGCAACATCCTCCCCACGCTGCGTCGTCCCGACGATCATCCCCTCATAAACGGCTGTTCCAGGACTGATCATCAGCTGTCCTCGGGCCTCGGCATGACTCAGGGCATAGGCCGTCGCCTGACCCGTCTCAGAGGCGACGAGGACCTGGACATTGCGCCGAGGACTCTGTCCCTTGACGGGAATATAGCGATCGAGCATGGAGTTTAAGATTCCCTCACCCCGCGTATCAGAGAGAAATTCGGAGCGGTAGGCAAAGAGAAAACGCGAGGGAATGCGAAATTCTAGGTGCATCTGTCCTCCGTGCCCGCTCTCCATCTTTTCAAGTTCCGCCCTGCGCTGTGACAACTTTTCAATCACAATCCCAGTCTTATCTTCTGGGCAGTCGATATAGACGATCTCTTCGGGTTCACAGAGGACCCCGTCGATCTCACGCGTGAGGATCTGAGGTCGGGAGAGTTGGAATTCATAGCCTTCGCGGCGCATCTCTTCAATGAGAATAGAGAAGTGTAGCTCCCCTCTCCCCTTGAGGACAAATTGATCGCGACTCTCACCAGGACTCATCTGCATGGCGGGATTCTTTTCCAGTTCGCGCTCGAGACGCGCAAGAATCTGACGCGAGGTCAGGTAGGTCCCTTCGCGTCCTGCAAAGGGGGAATTGTTGACCATCATCGTCAGCGCCATCGTCGGCTCATCAATCGCGCGAAAGGGCAGCGCCTCGAGGCAGTCGGGATCGCAGATTGTCTCACCGATCTCAATGTCGCCGAGGCCTGCGATCATCACGATCTCACCCGCTCCAGCCCGTTCCACCTCATCGCGCTTCAGACCATCAAAGGTCATGAGGCGGGCCACTCGCCCGTGGCGCTCCTGCCCGTCCTGGGACAGGATGGCCTGATGACTCCCATTGGTCACAATGCCGCGCTGAATACGCCCGATGGCCAAGCGCCCGAGGTACGGATCAAAGTCAATATTGGCCACCAGCATCTGCAGGGGACCCTCGACGCTGACAGAGGGGGCTGGCAGGGCGTCAATCATCAGGTCGAGGAGGAGGCCGGCGTCACTCCGTTCTGCCTCAACGAGAGGATAGTGGGGATAGAATTCGCCATTTTTTGCCGAGCCGTAAATGACTGGAAAATCGAGTTGTTCGCTCTCCGCCCCCAGGTCGATGAAGAGGTCGAGCACCTGATCATAGGCGGCCTCTGGCTGAGCCAATTGACGATCAATTTTGTTGACCATGACAATGGGTCTCAGGCCTGCAGCGAGGGCTTTTTTCAAGACAAAGCGCGTCTGAGGCATGGGGCCTTCCCAGGCATCGACCAAGAGGAGGACGCCATCGACCATGTTGAGGACGCGTTCGACCTCTCCACCAAAGTCCGCATGGCCTGGCGTGTCGACAATGTTGATCTGGTAGCCGCGATAGTGAATCGCCGTGTTTTTGGCCAAGATGGTGATGCCGCGCTCACGCTCGAGGGCATTGGAATCCATAACCTGCGATTGGACCTCTTCATTCTCACGGAAGAGTCCCGCATAGCGCAGTAGACTGTCGACCAGAGTTGTCTTGCCGTGGTCGACATGGGCAATGATGGCCAGATTTCTAATTTTTTCGACAGGCTGCACCCTATTCCTCCTTGAACATGCCGAGATCGTGCTTGCCGCGCATCTTGATGACGAGAGGTGTCCCCTCAAAGTCAAAGGCCTGGCGGAGTTGATTCTCCAAGAAGCGCTCATAGGAGAAGTGTGAGAGCTCCTTTTTATTACAGAAAAAGAGTATGGTCGGCGGCTGGATCTGAATCTGTGTGCCGTAGTAAATTTTCAGCTGGCGCCCCTTATCCTGAGGCGGTGGCTGCCTTAAAATCGCCTCTCCGAGCACTTCATTGAGGAGACCTGTCGAGATTCTCCGACAATTGTTCTCATAGATGCGCTGGATGATCGGAAAGATTTTAGAAATGTTCTCACCCGTCTCAGCCGAAATAAAAAGATGGGGAGCATAGGGCATAAAGGCGAACTTTTCACGAATTTGGCGCTCGATATCTGGGCGCCTCTTCTCTGTACTCGCCAGGATGTCGGCCTTGTTGATCAGGAAGAGGGAGGCCTTGCCGAGATTGTGGGCAAGACCTGCCACCTTGGTATCCTGCTCTGTGACACCTTCCGTCGCGTCAATGAGGATCAGCGCGACATCGCAGTCCTCGACCGCCCCCGAAGAGCGCATGGCTGAATACTTCTCGACAGAGTCTGCGACCTTGGCCTTGCGTCTCAGGCCCGCCGTGTCGACCAGACGGTAGACCTGCCCCTCATGGACAAAAGTCTCATTGAGAGCATCGCGGGTCGTTCCCGCCTCGTCCGAGACGATGGCCCGCTCCGTGCCGAGCAGATAGTTGAAGAGTGTCGACTTGCCGACATTTGGCTTGCCGATGAGGGCGAGACGAATCCCCTCAAGCTCCTCGACACTCTCGGTATCGGGCAAGTGCGAGAGCACCTCCGTCATGAGCTCGGCCAGGCCCTGGCGATGGAGGGCTGAGATCGGGAAGATCTCGCCGAGCGCCAACTCATAAAAGGAGTAGAGCTCGTCATCTGGCCTCTCCATCTTGTTGACGGCGAGGACGACGGGCTTGTTCGCCTTGCGGAGGAGCTGGGCAATTTCCTTATCATCAGCCGTGACACCAGCCTTGACATCACAGACGAAGATGATGACATCGGCCTCGTCGATCGCAAGTTCGGCCTGCTCCCGGATCAGCGGCTTGTAGCCCTCTTGCATAAACGGTTCAAAGCCCCCGGTATCAATCAGATCAAAGGTCTTGCCATACCATTCGGCCTGGGCAAAGAGGCGATCGCGTGTGACCCCGGGGACGGCATCGACAATGGCCTGACGGCGTCCGATCAGCGCATTAAATAGGGATGATTTACCAACATTGGCACGGCCGACGATGGCCACTCTTTGACGTGTCATATCTGTCTCCTTTCGCCCATGAAAAAAGCAGCGAAATAAGCTGATCTCGCTGCCTCCTCGTCCATCTGTCAAAAAACCTTACTCTTCGTCCATCTTGATTACTTCTTTGCCAGCGTAGTGTCCACAAGCTTTGCAAACATGATGGGAGAGGGTCAGCTCGTGGCATTGCGGGCACTCAATCAGATTCGGTGCGTTCAATTTCCAATTGGCACGCAAGCTGCGCGAACGCTGTTTTGACCATTTTCTCTTAGGAACTGCCATTTTTTTACCTCCCTGTGTGATCTTTTGGTGACGAATCTGGGCAAAATGCCCAGACGCAACGGGTATTATGAGCTATATAGAAAGAACTGTCAAGCCGAAATCAGCGAAGTCTTCAAAATGATGTCTTGCCGTCAACCACCTCAAAACCCTGGAGCATCTGGCGGTGGCTAAACTGCTCCCCATAGCCCAGTTGGCGGCTGGCAGCCCGCGCCTGAATTCGCATGACTGTGCTGACACCTGGCGCAAAGGGCAAAGTGTAGACATAGCGGATCTCTAGATCTAGAGAGTCCCGTCGCGCCTGCACATCCAAGTGACTCGTGACGATCTGGAGGCCAGAGTCCGAAATGACATCGGGGAACTTGAAGAAACTGCCCTCTCCTGCCTTGAAGACAGTGAAGTCACGCTCAGAACTCCTCTCCATATAGACGGCGTCATCGGCAAAGCTTCTGAGCACGAGCTCACCATCGTCACTGCCTCCAGCTTGGCAGAGCAGTTCAAACTGCCCGTCTTCAGTGTAGTGGTAGCGGCCAGAAGTCTCGAGAGTCAGGGGGTTCAGCTGACGCCCCTGACTCCTGGAGAGCGATTGAATCTTGACATTGACATCGATGTACTCGGAGCTCATAGTCTCCCATTCTAACGATTAAAGTAGTGCTCGGCAATCTCAGCCGTATCCCGGGCGATGGCGAGCTCCTCATTTGTCGGTACGACGAGGACCTTGATCTTGGAGTCCTCACTCGAGATGATGGCCTCTTTGCCACGGATGGTCGCATTGTAGTCGCGGTCGAGAATGAGGCCCAGCCGGGTCAGACCCTTGCAGATATTGTCACGGGCCTCGGTATCATTCTCGCCAATACCTGCGGTAAAGACGACGGCATGCAGTCCACCCATGATCGCCGTGTAAGCACCGATCAGCTTCTTGACGCTGTAGGCGAAGAGATCGAGGGCCAATTGAGCCTTGGGATCACCCTGATTGGCGGCCTCCGCGAGATCGCGGAAGTCTGAGCTGACGCCCGAGACGCCGTAGACACCGGATTCCTTGTTCAGAATATTGTTGATCTCGTTGATACCGAGGTTCTCCTTCTCCATCAACATCGGCACGATGGCTGGGTCGATATCGCCCGAGCGCGTCCCCATGGGCACGCCAGCGAGAGGCGTCAGGCCCATAGAGGTGTCGATGGACTTGCCGCCCTGAACGGCCGTGATCGAGGAGCCATTGCCGAGGTGGCAGGTGACAAGATTGGTCGTGTTGATGGGTCGGCCCAAGATTTCACAGGCCCTACGCGCGACAAATTTATGACTGGTGCCATGGAAGCCGTAGCGACGAATGCCGTACTGCTCGTAAAAGCGATAGGGGATGGCATAGAAGTAGGCCTCTTCAGGCATGGTCTGATGGAAGGCCGTGTCGAAGACGGCGACCTGGGGCACGCCGGGCAGGGCCTCTTCAAGAGCCAGAATTCCCGTCATATTGGCAGGATTGTGGAGAGGGGCCAGAGGATAGCAGTTGACTATGGCCTCTTTAACGGAATCGGTGATCAGGGCCGAATCGGCAAAGTGCTCACCGCCGTGCACCACACGATGTCCGACCGCCTGAATCTCCGCGAGATTTTTGATGACGCCGACCACGGGATCCGTAAGACAGGCGAGGACGTGGCGCACGGCCGCCTTGTGATCTGGCATGTCGACGTGCTCGACGTAGGCATCCTTGCCTGTCGGCTGGTGCTTGATCCGCGGTTCGGCAATGCCGATGCGCTCACAGAGGCCCTTGGCGAGGACCGTCTCATCCTCGGTGTTCAAGAGCTGATACTTCAGGGACGATGAACCTGCATTAATGACGAGAACTAACATATGAAACTCCTTCTTCTACTCTACTATTTCGAACTGTCGGCCTGAGCCTGGACAGCAGTGATGGCCATGACGCCGTAAATGTCATCGGCAGAACAACCGCGTGAGAGGTCATTGACGGGACGGCGGATGCCCTGGAGCAGAGGGCCATAGGCCTCGGCCCGGGCGAGGTACTGGGTCAGCTTATAAGCGATGTTGCCACAGTCGAGATTGGGGAAGATGAGAATATTGGCATCACCCTGGACCTGTGAATGAGGGGCCTTCTTCTTGGCGATGGCGGGGACAAGAGCACTGTCCACCTGCAGTTCTCCGTCGAGGCGCAGCTCTGGGGCCTTGGCTTGGGCGAGACGCGTGGCCTCGACCACCTTTTCCGTCAGATGACTCTTGGCTGAGCCGTGGCTCGAATAAGAACACATCGCGACCACGGGTTCCTCGCCGACGAGCAATTTAAAAGACTCCGCTGAAGAGAGGGCGATTTCCGAGAGAGCCTCGGCGTCGGGATCCTCGTTGAGGCCAGAGTCGGCAAAGAGGAAGGTGCCCTGGGCGCCATGTTGACAGTCCGGCACAATCATCATGAAGAAGGCGGAGACCAATTTTGTCCCTGGCTTCGTCTTGAGAATTTGCAGGGCTGGACGCAGCGTATCTGCTGTCGAATTGACAGCTCCCGCCACGAGTCCATCGGCCTCTCCAGAATCCACGAGCATCATGCCATAAGTCGTGTAGTCCTTGAGGACCTCACGCGCCTTCTCGGCGGTCATGCCCTTGTGCTGTCTCAGTTCGACCAGGCGCGCGACGCGCTCTTCGAACTTGGGGTCTGTCGCGGGATCGTGAAAGGCGACAGCTGTAAAGTCCAAATCGGGATGGGCCTCAGTGATCGCCTGCTTGGAACCGATCAAGATGACCTGGACGACCTGCTCGGCCTGGGCCCTCGCAGCAGCCTCGAGAACTCTGCGGTCTGCACTCTCGGGCAAGATAATGCTCTTCTTGTCGGCCTGGGCCCTACGGATAATGTTTGTGATAAAGCTCATTCTGCCACCTCATTTCACGCGGTTATTAGCTTTACTAGTATAGGTTATGCAGGGCTGAGTTTCAAATCGAAATCAGAGAGTTCAAACCCACTTTTTGGTCTCAATAACCAGCAAGAAGCATCTCGAGCTGGGGCCTCGAGATCAGCCTCCGTCCGTCTGGCGCCAGATAGACGGGAGCTCCTGAATTTTGATAAGGAGGAGCTTGCCCGAGGGCCGCCAATTGCTGGCCGATGTCCGCATGGAGTGATAACTGCTCCTGGAGCGCAGCGAGGCGTCCCAGTCGCGCCAGCGCCACTGGCTCAGGCTCCCCCATGCCCTCCCCCGTCACCAGGTGATAGCTCGAGGCCAGAGTGCCACGCGCATAGAAGCGGAGAAACCACTGCTGAACATCATCCTCGTGTTGCGGATCTGCCACTTCCAAGAGATGACTGAGGATCGTCAAGCTCGTCTCGCTGCGCAGCAAGAAAGCCCGGCTTCCCAGCACGTAGCTCGCTGTCTCCGGTGCATAATAAGCTGCAAAAAAGCCCCCTCCCCGAGCACTGCCGACAACGATGGCAAGATATTTCTCATAGAGATCTTTTGAGATGAGGTCGAGCTCAGTGAGAGCGCGCAAGGCAAAGAGGTCTAAATCGGCGATGGCTAGGACCGCTTCTTCGCGCTGGGGCTCATCCCCCTCAGGAAAAGGCTCCGCGCTCCCAACCAGTGGATAGACAATCTCCCCTGAGACAATCTTTACACTGGGTGATAGATTTTTAATCGCTCCCTCGAGCTGCTGAAACTGAGCCGCGATGGCCTCACGAGTCTGAGCTCGGGGCCACTGACTCTCGGCCAGGGCCAAGACTCTGAGATATTGCAGACCCTTGGACCACACAGTCTCAATCTCTGCTTCGACATGGAGCTCCTCTTGGCCATGAAAGCTCAACTGCCGGTAGAAGCCGGCGCCCTCTTCAGCAGGACAGAGAAAGAAGTTCTGAAAAGTGCGTAGCTGTCGGAAAAAAGCACGCTTCTGGCCACGGCAAATCAAGTATTCCAGATAGGCCAGCTGATCCTCGGCCAGCGCTGTCAAGCTCTCTCCCGCCGTATCGACCTGCCACATGAAATCACGCATGTCCGTCTGACGGCGCGCCACGAGCTCAGCATCCGCATCCGCCCAGATCTCTAGGGGCCAGGATTGAAGGAGAAAATCTCCCTGTCCCAACTCTCCCTTGTAATGACGCCAGAAGTACTCCTGCAGGCGTGTCCACTGAGGGCTCTCGCGACCAGCGAGCGCACTATAGCGATCGGGTCTTAAATCCAAGCTCAGGGGTCTGGTCACAGCAGAGTCCTTCTCTCTCGCAAAGAAATAGGCGAAGAGTGCGAGTCCGACGAGGACGAGGACTGCGACGAGCACGAGCAAACGCTTGTTCCAAAATGCTTTCATACCCTCCCATGATATACTACGCACATGGAAAATGTCGCCGAAAATCATGGACTGCCTTCAATCCGCGCAGCTGCCCTCATCGCAGAATATAATCCCCTACATCTTGGTCATGCGGCCCAACTTGCAATGATACGGAGCCAGCTACCGCCCGACGCTCCCCTGATTGTCATCCTCTCCTCTTACTTTTGCCAACGCGGCATCCCCGGACTCATCCCCCCTCGCGCCCGTGCTGAACTCGCGATACGGGCAGGGGCAGACCTCGTATTGAAATTGCCGACCATGTGCTCGACAGCCAGTGCCGAAGACTTTGGCGCTGCGGCCATCGGCGTGATCACAGCCCTGCCCGAGATCGATCTTTTAGCTTTTGGGCTCGAGTCAGCGAGCGCGCTCGAAGACTTAGAACTGGCCTGTGCCGTCGAATTGGCCGGAGACAGTGCTGAGGAGAGATACCTCGACGCAGCTCTCACCCTCTGGCCAAGTCTGAAAGAGAGTTTTGACTCAGGCTGGTCAGTGGCCGCCAAGAACTTTAAGAGAGAGCTCAAGGAGCAGCTAGCTCAAGGTCTCTCCTATCCTGAGGCGCGCGTCCTCGCCCTCGCCCAGGTCCTCGAGAAGCCAGATCTCAAGGAGACACTGCGCTCGCCCAACCAGATCTTGGCTCTCACCTATCTGCGAGCGCTTCTACTGACAGCCGTCCAATCGCCTGAGACGCTGCGCTCTCTGCCCAGACATATTTTCGCCACGCAGCGCATTGGCGAGAGCGAAAGTTCTCTCATCTGCAGAGCCAGTGGGGATTCCGCGGCGTCCGCCTCGGCCATCCGCCAAGTTCTCCGCGAACTTAGAGGCCGCGCTGACTTTTCGATCCAGGCCATTGAGAGATTGCGACGGCAAGTTCCCATTCCGAGCCTGGCCGCTCTCCTGGACGCGCCAGAACTCCACTTTCTAGAGGACTACGGCGAGGCCTACCTCGACTTACTTGTCCGCAGCACGCCGCATGAGCTCGAATCACTGCGCGATTGGCAGAACGGCTTGGCCCAGCGGGCCCAGCAGCTCATCTTGAGCGATTTGGAGCGCAGTCCTTATCTCACGGAGATTCTCGTCTCAGCCCTCTCTGAGCGCGCCTTCCCCAGAAGCAGGGTCCAAAGAGCTCTGACCTCTCTGCTGCTCAATTTGAAAGCAGCCTCCTACACAGCCTACAGAGCCCCCGCTTGGACAGAGGTCCTCGCCTATAACAAGCGAGGCAAGAGCTATCTGAGGCGCAGCAAGAGGCAGTTTGGCCTGCCCGTCGCCAGTCGTTTCTCAGAGCTTTGCAAGCGCCAAGAGGAGGCCATCGCCTACCAGGTGGCCATCGAGCGCCGGGCCGCCTCTCTCTACTTTGGCGAGCCAAAAAGAGGGCATGCGGATCTCTTCACGCCTGCCCTCTATCTCTCAGCTTCAGGGCTGGAATCTTAGATTGCCAATCTGATGTGATGTTTCTTACCGCGTCGAATGACGACGGGCCCTGCCGAAAAGTCAATCGACGACAAGGGATAGTTGAAGTCTGAGATCGGCTCGTCCCCAATATAGATTCCCCCTTGTTTCATCAGACGTCTCCCTTCACTCTTCGAGGGGATGAAGCCGATCTCGGTCAAGACATCGAGCAGGGTCTGCTCAAGCTCCTCGGTCGTCAGATGATGCGTCTCCATGCCCTCTGCGCTGCCAGCTCCGTGGAAGAGGGCCTCGGCTTGCTGCCGAGCAGCCTCAGCCGCCTCGCCTCCGTGCACCAGACTCGTGCATTCCATGGCCAGGCGAATCTTGGCCTCGTTGAGCTCACTGCCGCTCAGACGCTCATATTTCTCAATCTCCGCCAGGGGCATGAGTGTCAAGATCTTCATCAGCTTGATGACCGAGGCATCCTCTATATTTCTCAGGTATTGATACATCTCAAAGGGCGATGTCTTTGAGGGATCGAGCCAGATGGCCCCGTCCGCCGTCTTGCCCATCTTCTTGCCATCACTCGTCGTCAGCAGTGCAAAGGTCTGGGCATAGGCCTGGCCACCCTCGACCCGGCGGATGAGATCGGCGCCGGCGAGGACATTGGACCACTGGTCATCTCCTCCAAATTGCAGGCGGCAATTTCGCTCACGGAAAAGCTTTAAGAAATCATAGGCCTGCATCGTCATATAGTTGAACTCCAAGAATGTCAGGCCGATGTCGAGCCGGGACTTATAACACTCGGCCGCCAACATGCGATTAACTGTAAAATGGGGTCCAATCTCGCGCAGGTAATCAATATACTTGATGTCCTTGAGCCAATCAGCGTTATTGATTACTTCAAGCTGATCATGATCGAGCAAAGCCTCAAACTGCGCCTTGAAACATGAGACGTTGTGCTCGACCTGGTCCTCCGTCAAGACCTTGCGCAGGTCCTGGCGTCCTGAGGGATCGCCGATCAGGCCAGTGCCACCTCCGGCCACAAAGATCGCCTGATGGCCATAGGCCTGCATCCACATGCTGATGATCACCTGGATGAAGTGACCAATGTGGAGAGAATCCGCCGTGGGATCGAAACCGATATAATAGACCGCTCCTGGCTCTGCTAGATATTCTCTCACACCCTCGGGATCGTTCGACTGGGCGAGGTAGCCACGGGCCTCCAAGAGCTCGTAGACATTATTGAATTCGGCTTTGGCTGCTGCTAGGGCGTCTTTTCTAAGCATATTTTCTCCTCCATCTCTTCTGCTTCTGCTTTTAATTGACGAATGGCCAGACTGGGATCGGCTGCGCCGAAGACGGCACTCCCCGCGACGTAGAGGTCGGCTCCGCTCTCTGCGACCGCCCGGATATTGTCGAGGCAGATGCCTCCATCAATCTCGATGAGAATGTCATGGCCCGATCGATCGATCATCTGGCGAAGGCGAGACAGCTTGTCGAGCATTGAGCCGATAAACTTTTGCCCCCCATAGCCAGGGTTGACAGACATCAATAAGACAAAGTCGAGATAGGGCAGATACTCCTCGAGACTCAGCAGTGGGGTCATCGGGTTGAGGACCAGGCCGGCTGCCATCCCACGGCTGCGAATGTCTTCGAGGACGCGGTGGCCATGGACCATCGTCTCGACATGGACCGAGATCATATCGGCTCCAGCCGCAGCAAAATCAGGGATTAAATCTGTCGGATTCGTCACCATGAGATGGACATCAATCGCTTTCTCTGTCAGGGGGCGTATGGCCCGGCAGAGACCCGCGCCAAAAGAGATCTGCGGGACAAAGTGCCCATCCATGACATCAAAGTGCAAAAAGTCCATCTCCGCCTCGACTTGGCCAATGCTCTCTTTCAGATTGGCAAAATCGGCGGCAAGTAGCGACGGCCCAATCAGGGGGCCAGATTGACGTGTCAGTCCTCTCAAGCGTTCCATAGACTCCTCCAGTGTAGACTTCTGCTCAGTCTACCACAGTTTCGGATCAGTAGCGCCGCTCGGCAGCTTGAAAGTCCTGGAAGAGGCGCTGATAGCGCTCATAACGCCCTCGCCCTACCGATCTGGGATTCATCGAGGCAGGCAGTCTGAGGAAGCCTGGTCCGAGCTTGTCGACGTCGAGATCAGGGGGCGGTTCCTCAGTACAGTGGGCTCGCACGGCGCAGCCAGGCTCCGCGAGATGGCGGCAGTCATTGAAGCGACAGTCAGCCTCGAGCGCCGCGATTTCGGGGAAGGCTCGGGCAAAGTCATCGACGTCGAGATCCATCTGCTCGATTTGCAGACTCTGGAAACCAGGAGTGTCAGCAAGATAGAGCGCCTGGTAGCGGAAGAGTTCACTGTGCCGTGTCGTCTGCTTGCCTCGACCAATTTTTTGTGACAGTTCGCCGCTGGCCATGAGCTCACGGGCAAACTGCCGATTGAGAAATGTCGACTTCCCTGCGCCACTCTGTCCCGCGAGGGCGATAATCCGCCCGCGAAAGAAGTCAAAAAAATCCTGATCCGGGGCGGCCTCGGCTCCTGTCAAATAGATCGGCCAAGCCGTCGGCAGATAATCGCGAAGAATTGTCAAGAGGAGCTCGCGCTCTCTCAGATCATATTTAGTCAGGACTAGGACCGGTTCGATGCCCTGGTGCGCGGCCAAGAGTGCCATCTTGTCGAGGAGCAAGAGGTCTGGCCAGGGCTCGGCCAGGGCCATGGTCAGGAGGAGATTGTCGAGATTGGCGAGAGGGGGGCGCAAGAGCACGTTTTGGCGATCTTCGATGGACTCGATGACCAGAGGATAATCTGGATCTCCCGAGGGGGCATAGCGAACTCGATCCCCAGGCAGAGGAGCGTGACGGCGCTGACGCAAGATGCCGCGCGCATAGGCCGGCATCTCCTCCCCTTCTTCTGTCTCAATGATGAATGCGCCAGCGACGGCTCTGAGAATTAAACCTCGTCCTTGCACGCTAATGGCCTCGGCCGCTGACCCATTCGCTATAGGTTCCAATGACAAGTTCAATCTCGTGGTGACCGATCGTCACTTGGCTCCCCGGGCTGGGTTTCACTTGGATGACATATTGATCAGAGACGCCTGCCGCATCAGCTGCCTCTGTCATAGAAATGCGGATGGCAGACTTGGGCCAGCCAAGGTTCAGCAATTGCTCAATCGCCCCGACATAGCTGAAGCCGACGAGACTCGGAACCTGAATCTGTTTGCCGTTGACAATACCGAGCTCATTCTTCTCAGACTCTTCCTCTTCGCCGCGCTTGATGCGCTCGAGATCCTCAGCTGAGCCATAGGCTAAGATGACCTTGGTCCCGGCCTGAACCATTGTGCCTGGCTCTATCGAAGATCCGAGAATCAATTTCAGCTCGTCTCTGAGACTGGGGTCGACTTTATCGTCCACAGGGACCAGTTGCCAGTCGATATTGGCTTCTTGTAGGAGACGCGTCGCCTCGGCCAGGGCGATGCCCTCATAAAGCTGCGGCATGACCGTTTCGGTCTCACCGTCAGAGACATAGAGATAGACCATAGAGCCTGGCTTGGCCTCACGGTTGGCCTCGGGATCGGTCCTAATGACCTCACCGCGCTTGACTGTCTTACTGAACTCCTTGCGCTCTAGGACATCGAAGCCGAGGCTCTTCAGCTGCTTAATCGCCGCCTCAGAACTCAAGCCCAGCAGATAGGGAATGGGTATCTGCTCCTCCCCTCGTGAGACGTAGAGTCGGACCTTGAGCTCATCGGCCTGAAGCTTGATGCCGTTGTCGGGCTCCTGCTTAAAGATGTAGCCGAGCTGAACAGTCGCATTTTTCTCATAGATGACCTCGACATCGACGCCCGCCTCCGTCAGTTCCTGGCGGACCTCGTCGAGGGGACGCCCCTGGTAGCGCCCGACGACAAATTCTTCACTGGCCACAGGCGTGACAATGCGCTCACTAATCTCCTGATAACCTCGATAGAGAAGCATGACGAGAGCCGTGGCGCAGGCAATGACCAGAATGAAGACGAGGATGCCAGAGAGGAGGCGTGAACGGCGGCGCTCGGCGATCTTCTCCTCAATTTCGCGGACCTTATCATAATTGCTTTCCTGCTTCTGCAGGCCGAGAGCCGACGTCGACGGCGCCTCGGGGTTCGGGCTCGCGTGGCGTGGGATGACGCCATAGACTCCCTGAGGGTCAATCATGAAGGCGTCGAGTTCATTGGCAAAATCGCTCGCGGAGGCATAGCGCCGCTCTGGCCTCTTCTGAATCGAACGGAAGATGATGTCGTCGAGAGCTGGGGGAATTTCTGGATTGATCGAGGAGGGCCGGCGTGGCATCTCCTGCAGCTGTTGAATGGCAACGGCCACAGAAGACTCCCCGTCAAAGGGCAACTCCCCCGTCACCATCTCATAGAGAATGATCCCGAGAGAATAGAGATCTGAGCGGACTGTGACCTGCTCGCCCCTCGCCTGCTCGGGCGAAAAGTAGTGGACGGAGCCGAAGGCGACACCGCCTGTCAGGGTAATCGTATTGACGGACTGGGCTCTCGCGATGCCAAAGTCTGTGACCTTGGCGACCATGTCGGGCGTCACGAGGACATTTTGCGGCTTCATGTCGCGGTGAATGATCCCCCGACTGTGGGCATGTTGGAGCGCCAGCGCTATCTGGATGAGCAGCGGGACGGCCAACTGCCAATTGAGCCCCCCCTGCTCATAGATGAGATCTTTTAAGGTCGAGCCGCGGACGTACTCTTGGACAATATAGCGCAAATCACCGTCCTGACCGTAGTCAGAAACTCTGACAATGTTCGGATGGTCAAGGCTGGCTGCAGCTCTCGCTTCTGTCGCAAAGCGCTGGACAAATTCAGGATCGTCCATCAGATCCTCACGCATGACCTTGATCGCAACTTCCTCGCGCTTCTTTTCGTCAAAAGCCAAATAGACCTGGGCCATACCACCGTGCCCCAGGGTCCTCAAAACGCGATAACGCCTACCGATCAGGCTTCCCTTTAGATTCCTTCTACCGCTGACTTGCACTGTTCTACCAATTAATTATTAAAGATGACCATGACGGTGACGTTGTCGTTGCCACCCGCTGCGAGGGCGAGATCGATCAGTCTTTGACAGGCCTGTTCGGGGTCCT
This sequence comes from Bacillota bacterium, assembly GCA_023426575.1. GTDB lineage: Bacteria > Bacillota > Clostridia > Saccharofermentanales > DTU023 > JAFAAL01. The sequence goes on along the minus strand of JAFAAL010000021.1, from coordinate 21,560 downwards.
TGGCCTGGGCCATGGTCAGCTCGATGACACTGTCGTCGACGAGGCCATAGAGACCGTCTGTACAGAGGAGATAGCGATCATTCTTGCGTCTCTCCATGTGGAGAAGCCAAGGTTTGAGATACTCGGGGGCCCCGAGGGCCTGGGTGACGACATGTCGATTGGGATAATTTTCACTTTCACTCTCGGCGAGGCTGCCTGAGTCGATCATCTCCTGCACGAGGGTGTGGTCCTTGCTGAGCTTCTGCAGGACGCCGGAGCGCAGGAGATAGCAGCGCGTGTCGCCGATGTGTCCGAGGTAAAAGCGCTCTGGAAAAAGCACCATCGTCGTCAGCGTCGTGCCCATGCCATAGTTCTCGGGACTTTCAAGAGATTTGAGATAAACTTTGACATTCGTCTTCTGCAGATTGTCTGCGAGAAGATATTCGACGCGCTCGGCCTGATCGATAGCGCCGAGCTGATCTGCCAACTTCTCAGCCATAAAGGTCACGGCAAGGCTCGAAGCCAGTTCCCCATTCTGATGACCCCCGAGACCATCGGCAACAATGAAAATCGCCGGCAGGGTCTCGTCATCTGCATGGACGAGGAAACTGTCCTCATTATTCTCGCGGACGAGTCCGCGATGGCTCAGGGCCGCATATTTTAACTTATCCTGCATTCAGACCTCATCGCTCGATTGGATTATGATGATACTAGCACTCTCCGAGCTCTGGAGCAAGGTACTTCAGCCTCAGCTGACCGCAGGCCGCCTCGATGTCGCGGCCGAGTGAACGACGGACTGTCACCTCGACCCCGGCCCTCCTCAAGATCTCTTGGAAGCGCTCGACGGACTCTCGACTCGGGGGCACATAGGGCGATCCTGGGAAGTGATTGGCGGGAATGAGATTGACGTGGAATCCCTGGCCACGGCAGAGCTGGGCCAGCGTCCTGGCATCCTCCTCACGATCGTTGACATCTTTGAAGAGAGCATATTCGAAACTGACGCGCCGACCGGTCTTGGCCTGATAGTCATGGGCCGCTTGGAGCAGTTCGGGGAGCTTGTAGCGCTTGGCAATGGGCATCAGCTCAGCCCGCTTCTCCTGAATCGGACTGTGGAGAGAGATGGAGAGCGTGATCGGCAAGTCGAGGTCGGCAAGCGCATAGATCTCCGGCACGAGGCCGCAGGTCGAGATGGTGATGCGGCGATAAGAAATATTGAAACTGGCGGGGTCGTGGACCTGGCGACAAAACTTCTCTACTGCCGGGAGATTTTCCAGGGGCTCCCCAATGCCCATGAGGACAATGCGGCGGAGCTCGACGCCAGTCTCTGCGACGATCGAGGCCACTTGAGTGAAGATCTCTCCCGAACTGAGATTGCGCGCAAAGGGGGCTTTTGCCGAGGCGCAAAAGTCACAGCCCATCCGACAGCCCGCCTGTGTCGAGAGACAGAGGCTGTGCCCATAGCGATAGGCCATGAGGACCGCTTCGAGAATCTGGCCATCATGGAGGCGGAAGAGCGTCTTGCGGGTCTCATCTTCCTTGCTCTGAAGAATCCCCAGGACCTCGGGCAAAGTAAAGTCAAAGGTCTTCTCTAATTTGAGACGGAGGGACTTGCTGAGGTTTGTCATCTCTTCTGGCGCCGTCAGAGAGCGCTGCCAGTGGAGGATCTGCTCAGCGCGGTAGCTAGCTTCCCCCTGCTCCTTGAGCCAGCTGAGGAGATCATTGCGGTCTAAGTCATAAAAGGAAGGAGGCATCGCTTACTCCATTCGTTGGAGACGGGCCATGAAGAAACCGTCTATGTCAGGCGTGAGGTCTGGGCGGAGGAGGACCTCGCCACAGCGCTCGCTGGCATTCTTGTCAACGAGGCGCAAAGGCAGTTGGGAGCTGAGGTCGACGCGGCAGAAATTGCGTCCTCGGGAACTGTCGAGGAAGCGCTCGATTTGGAGGCTGTTCTCCTGGGGCAGAATCGAACATGTCGCGTAGTTGAGGAAGCCGCCGACTTTGACGGCCGCCGCCTGGGCTGCGAGGATCTCTGACTGAATGACGACGAGCTCTTGCACGCGCTCATAAGTCAGCTGAAGGCGAAGATCTGGCTGCTTCCCCATCAGGCCCGAGGCTGAGCAGGGCGCATCGATCAACACTTGGTCAAAGGCCGCGAGCTCAGTAGGAGCTGGAAGCTCTCGCGCGTCTCGCTGCACGACCTCAATCCCCCACTCAGAGGGTCCTGAGCTCCGAGGATAGCCAAGCCGCTCTATCAAATCAATGACCCTACTGAGGCGCTGAGCCTTGGCGTCGGCAGCAAGGAGGTAAATCTGGCCGAGACCCCGCGCAAAGAGGTCTCCCGTCTTCCCCCCTGGGGCGGCGCAGGCATCGAGAATCTTTGAGCCTGGCGTCGGATCCATCAAGTGGGCAATCAGCTGGGCCGCCTCGTCCTGGATGGTCCAGAGTCCAGCCTGAAAGCTCTGGCTCATAGCGGGATCGACCCCTTCTGTCACCAGGCTGATCGCGCTGTCGAGATAATGCCCAGGCTCGGGTGAGAAGCCCTCATCTCTGAGAACTTGCATCAGGGCGTCGCGCTGAATTTTGACTGTGTTGGGGCGGACGCCAAGTTCCTGGCGCTCCAGCAAGAAGACTCTGGCGAGCTCGCGTGCAATCTCGGGACCATAGGCGCTCTTGAGGAGGCCAAAGAGTTCTGAACTCAGGCCGTAGGCTAGAGACTCTTCACGTTTTAGGAGGCGCTGGCGACTCTGTCCGAGGCGGCGAAGGACGGCATTGACGAGACCCGTCGCGCTCTTCTCGCCGAGCGCGCGCACCAAGTCGACAGCCGTATTGACGGCGACTTCAAGCGGGACTGAATAGGCATAGTCCATCTGGAAGAGGCCGAGCCGCAAGACATTGCGGACGACGGGCGAGAGTTTCGCCCTCGGCGTCGCCAGAACAGTGTCGAGGTCGCGGTCTATTTTCAACTGCCAGCGCAAAGTCCCGTAGAAGAGCGCGGAGACAAAGCGGCGATCCCGTGGATCGAGCTGACTTGCGGCCAGCAGCCCCGCGAGGACCTCATTGGCATGCTCGCCGCGCTCTACAGCGATGAGCGCCTGGACGATGAGCTCTCGTGGATCTACGGACATGGGGCAAAAGCCGCCGTCGGCGACAGATTGTGGCTGATGGTCTCGGCCGGCAAGCGCTTCTGTCCTGCCCGCTGCAGCTCTAGGAGCTCGAGATAGCCCCTGCCGCAGGAAACGAAGAGTCTTTTGCCGATGCGGCAGAGAGCGCCGGCTTCACGTCCCGCGCTCATGGCCTCAAGCTCTGGATAGAGCGGATCGCTCTTCGGGAGGACGACTGCCGACCAGATCTTATAGAGCTCCCCTGAAAGGTAAGTCTGAGCGCTGGGCCAGGGATTGACAGCTCGTATCCGGCGGTCGATGGCCTCCGCAGACTCGGTCCAGTCAATGCGGCCCATGGCCTTGCTGAGCTTTTGTGTATGGCTGACAGCGCGGGGGTCCTGGGGCTCTGGGCTCAGCTCGGGCCAGGCCTCGAGACAGGCGACGATGGTCTCTGCCGAGAGAGCTGCGAGCTTCTTGAAGAGGCTCCCTCCGGTCTCCCCCTTCTCTATGGGCAGGCGCCGCTGGTAATAGATATCGCCGGCATCGAGGGCCTCGACCATCTCAATAATGGAGACTCCAGTCTCGCTGTCTCCATGCATCAGAGCTGCCTGAATCGGCGCCGCACCCCGGTAGCGCGGCAGCAGTGAGGCGTGGATATTGAGGGCCTTCTGCCGGGGGATTGCCAGGACATCAGAGGGCAAAAGCTGTCCATAGGCCGCCGTGATCAGAAAGTCACAGTCTGTTGCCAGGAGCTGCTCGCGCTCAGCACTCGGGAGACTGAGCTTGGCAGGCGTCAAGACAGGGAGGCCGCGAGCCTCGGCGTAGGCTTTGACTGGGGTTGGCCTCAAGTTCTGGCCCCTGCCAGCAGCTTTGTCCGCCTGCGTGAGTACCAGCTTGATCTGGTGTCCAGCGGCCTGGAGGGCCGCTAGTGGAGCGAGGGCAAAGTCAGGGCTGCCCGCGTAGATGATCTCGTACTGCCTACTCACGCTCGGCCTGCTCTTGCTCTTCTGCCTGGTAGTAGGAGAGGGGTTGGAGTTCACCGAGGGCCTTGCTGCGGAAGAGAATCCCATTGAGATGGTCGATCTCGTGGGCGATACATACGGCCGCGAGACCTCTGGCCTCGAGCTCGTGGGTCACTCCCTCGAGATCCTGAAAGTGCAGCTTGAGCCAGGCCGGGCGCTCGACGTAGCCGTAGAGGCCTGGGAGCGAAAGGCAGCCCTCCAGGTAGGTCTGGCTGCCCTCTTGCTCGAGGATCTCAGGATTGATAAAGACCTGGGGGCTGTCCTCCGGCGCTTCCTCGTCCTGGAGATCCATGACGAAGATCCGGCGCAGGAGGCCGATTTGATTGGCCGCCAGCCCGATACCGTCCTTGGCATGCATCGTCTCGAGCATATCGGCGGCGAGGGTGGCTAGTTTTTCATCGAAGACGGTGATGGGACGCGCCTTCTTCAAGAGGACGTCTTCGCCCTCGTAGACAATAGTTCTCAGTGCCATACTGTTAAAACCTCAAAAGCAGCCTGCTGAGGCTGCATCTTCTTTTTTTCTTATCTTATCAAATTTGAGTCCAAGAGGCGTGAGATCGTGGATATTCTCTGGCGCTCGCCTCAGAGAAGCGAATTGGGATTGATGTCCATCTGGCGAGTGACGCCACGGGCAAGAGCTTGTTGCTGCTCCCAGTTGAGGAGATGGGTCAAGGACTCGCGCTCGGAGCCCTTGAGGATAATGCGCTGCCGATAGCGGCTGCGCAGCTTGGCCAGAGGAGCCGCCTGGGCGGGAAAAAGTTCTATGTCTTGCTGCCAGTGGGCATCTGCGAGCGCCTGAGCCAGGCGCTCTGACACCGCCAGGGCCTCTCGCCTGACCACCGTCTCGTCGGCTCCAGAGAGGATGATGACGGCAATGTGGCCGAAGGGTGGATAGTTAAAGCGCTTACGATGTTCAATTTCCGTCTTGTAGAATTCGCCATAGTCCTGTCGGACGCCTGCCTGAATGGCGTAGTGTTCAGGTTGGAGCGCCTGGACAATGACCTGTCCAGGGCGACTGCCCCGGCCTGCGCGCCCAGCGGCCTGCGTCAAGAGTTGGAAGCAGCGCTCAGCCGCCTGGTAGTCAGATTGTGCCAAGAGCTGGTCAGCCGCGACAATCCCGACGACGGTGACGCGGGGGAAGTCGTGCCCCTTGGCAATCATCTGGGTTCCGATGAGCGCGTCGGCCTCATGGCGCTGAAAGGACTCGAGGATCTCTTGATAGGCACGGCGCGTATAAGTGCTGTCCTGATCCATCCGCAAAAAGCGTTGCTCGGGAAAGCGAGCCGCCAAATGCGCCTCGAGAAACTGCGTGCCGAAGCCGTGGGATTCCACACGTGAGCTGCCGCAGTGAGGGCAGTGATAGTCCTGCTTGAAAATCTTGCCGCAGTAGTGGCAGATCAGTCTCTGATGTCCCCTCCCCTGATGCTCCGTCAATGCGATGTCACAGTGTGGACAGTAGAGAATCTGGCCGCAGTCCTGACAGACCAAACTGTGCTTTTGGCCTCTCCGATTGAGAAAGAGCATCGCCTGCTCGCCACGAGCAAAACAGTCGAGCAGTGCGAGCTCGAGCTCTGTCGACAAAATGGCCCCTGGCTGCCGGACCATCGACTGTTTGAGATCGACCAGGCTCACTTCTGCTAAGTCAGCACGACCTGCGCGCCGAGGAAGGCTCAGTAGTTGAGCTCGCCCCGTCTGGCTCCGATAATAGCTGGCCACAGCGGGCGTAGCGGAGGAGAGGAGCAGTGTACCGTGGTTATAATGTGCCCTGAGGCGCGCAAGATCCGCCGTCTCATAGCGCGGAGCCAGTTCAGACTTGTAGCTACTCTCCTGCTCCTCGTCGATGACGATGAGTGCCAGCTTCGAGAGAGGCGCAAAGATCGCCGAACGCGCTCCAATGGCCAGCTTCTTCTCGCCCCGTTTCAGGGCGAGCCAGTTTTCAAAGCGGCGCGTCGAGCTGAGGCGCGAGTGCAAAATAGCGGCCAGATCCCCGAAGCGGGCTCGGACGCGCGCTTCGAGAAGGGGCGTCAGGGCAATCTCGGGGACGAGAATCATCGCCGTGCAGCCCGCCTCGAGTGCAGCCTCGGCCGCTCTGAGATAGACCTCCGTCTTGCCGGATCCCGTGACACCGTGCAGAAGAAATTCCCTCTGCTCTTGACTCTTGAGAGCCTCTTTGAGAGCCTGCAGAGCAGCTTCTTGCTCGGGGTTGAGCCGCTCGACCGCCGTGACCTCGAGATCGGGGGGCGATTCTGCGAGCTCCCGCTCGACCAGCTGTCTTTCAAAGAGGATGAGTCCTGCCTTGACCATGGCTCTCAAGACGGCCTGGGAGACGCCACAGTTGAGCCGAAGCTCCTCGACAGAGCTCTGTCCCTCGCTCAGGAGATATGTGAGGACTCGCTCGCGACCGAGAGAGTTCAGGCCCCCCTCAGAGAGGAGAGATTCCGCCTCTTCGGGATCCTTGAGCTGGGCAAAAAGTCCCGTCTTGCGTCCAACAGACCAGATGTTCTTGGGCAGCATCGTCGCCAGAGCCTGGGCCCTCGAGACAAAGTAGCGCCGCCGCATCTCCTCTGCCAGAAAAAAGTGCTCAGGCAAGAGCAGCGCTTCCGGCGTCACGAGGCGGCGAATTGTCTTCAGCTGTCCAGAGAGCTCCGCTTCTCCCTCACGCACAGCTGCAATGACAGCAAGCCGTTCCCCATTGCCACGGCCAAAGGGCAGCGAGACAATCTGGCCGACCTCCAAGACAGAACTCAACTCTCCCCCGAGGTAGGAGTATGTCCCATCGAAGTCGCGCGTCGCATCCAGGATGATACAGTCAAAAAGCACCATGACCCCCTCAGAAATGCTTAAAGAGGTCCATTTGATTCGACTCTGGCAGGCCGTCTAGGAGTCCATAGGCCTCAAGAGACTCCATGGCCACCTGACCGAGACCACAGCGCTCCTTCAGTTCCGCCCGGTGTTTAAAGGGTCCAGCGGCGCGAGCCGCCACAATGCTTTCACCCATGGCGACTGAAATGCCCGGAATGACGGAAAAGGGAGGGATGATCTCTTTCTTTTCATTTAAGCTGAAGCGCCAGGCCTCGGAATCTTTGAGCGAGAGCGGCGCAAAGGAGAGACCGCGATTGTACATTTCTTCAACCATCTCGAGGAGATAGAACTTCTTCTTGCCCTGGGGCTCCTCATCATCGAGCTGGTAGAAGCGATGGCACTTCTCCTCGCGTCGTTTGCGAATCTCAGCTTCGGGAATTAAGAGATTCGGCGCTTGGAATTCGCCGACTCTGATCGAGAAGCCAGCCGCGTAATAAGCCGCTGGATGGTAGACCTTAAACCAGGCGATGCGGAGCGCAGAAATTGTGTAGGCGACGGCGTGAGCTTTTGGAAACATGTATTTAATTTTCTGACAGGAGGCAATATACCACTCAGGAATTTTGGGATTGCTGCGCATGAGTTCTTCTTGTGCGGGACTCAGGCCGCGCCCCTTGCGCACACTCTCCATGATCCTGAAGGCTTCTTCGGCCTCGATGCCGTCATAGATCAGACGGGTCATAATCGAATCTCGACAGCCGATGACCTCATTCAGTGTGCAGATCCCGTCGACGATGAGATCTCGGGCATTACCAGCCCAGACATCAGTGCCGTGGGCCAAGCCAGAGAGCTGAACAAGGTCGTAAAAGCGCGTGGGTCCACAGGTCTCGGCCATGTCGCGCGCCATCATCGTCCCGACCTCGGGCAGGCCGATGGTCGCTGCAATATCACTTGTCCCCGGGGGAATGCCGAGCGCCTCTGTCGACTTAAAAAGACTCATGACGCGCTCATCGGGGACGGGCACATCCTTGATCTCAATGCCGCTCAGCTCCTGGCAGAGTTTAAGATTGGTCGGATCATCATGGCCGAGGATGTCGAGTTTTAAAATCGTCTCGTGGAGGGCATTGAAATCGAGATGGGTCGTGATGATCTCCCCCGCCTTGTTGGCCGGATACTGAATCGGCGTGAAATCATAGATTTCACGGTCCTTGGGGATGACGATAATCCCCCCTGGGTGCTGGCCCGTCGTTACCTTGACCCCTTGGACCTGCTCCGCCAGTCGATTGATCTCGGCGCGGCCCAGTCGCCGGCCGTGGTCGGCGAGAAAATTTCTGGCCAAAAGACGCGAGTTCTTCTCAGCGTAGCCTGAGATCGTCCCCGCGCGGAAGCTATAGCCACGCCCAAACATCTCCTCGATAAAGCGGTGAGCCTCGGCCTGATAGAGTCCCGAAAAGTTCAAGTCGATATCCGGTTGCTTGTTACCGGCGAAGCCGAGAAAGGTCTCAAAGGGAATATCTTGCCCATCTCTTGCAAGCGGCGTCCCACAGTCGGGGCAGTCACGGGGCGGCAAATCATAGCCAGAGCCGTACTGGCCATCTGTGACCGCCTCGAAGTAGTGGCAGTGAGGGCAGCGATAGTGCGGCGGCAGCGGATTGACCTCGGTGATGTGCAAGAGCGTCGCGACAAAGGAAGAGCCGACAGAGCCCCGCGAGCCGACGACAAATCCATCCTCGTTCGACTTCTTGACCAGATGGTGCGCGATATAGTACATGACGGCATAGCCATTCTTAATGATGGCTCCGAGCTCCTTGTCGAGACGCGCTGAGACGAGCTCGGGCAGACTGCCGTCCGAGCGCCGGTAGAGCCGCGTCAATTCCTCCTGACAGAGAGCTTGTATCTCCTGCTCGGCCTCCTCGATCAGTGGCGGATAAGAACCCTGGGGCACGGGCAAAAGCTCGGGGTCGCAGAGTTGTCGGAGGGCCTCCGGCGCAGTGATGACGAGCTCTCGCGCCACATCCTCTCCGAGAAAAGCCAGCTCACCCAAAAGTTCCTCGGCAGTGCGCAGATAGTAATTTTCTGACTGTGCACAAGGTTTCTTCTGCTCGTGTAAAAGGACGGCACGATACTCCCAGTCCTCCGGCTCGATATAGTGTGCATTCGAGACCGCGACTAGGGGCTTCTTGCTGAATCCGGCCAAGTGGACATGCAGGCGGCAGAGATTGGCGAGATCCTCGACGCGCCTGAGCGGAGAATTCTCCTCTTGAAGAAGAGGGAGCCAATTGGCCGGGGGCTGCAGTTCAAGATAATCAAATGGGCGCAGCTTGCGACGCCAGTGGAAGCCATTGTGGTCGATAGCCTGGCGGGCGGCCTCATAGTCTCCTGCGTAAGTCTTGAGGAGAGTGATGATCTCACGCACAATCTTCCCCGAAGTCACGTGATCACCGACGAGCAGACCGTGGCGCCAATATTCGAGCAGCGACGCGGGCAAGAGGGGCCTCTCCTGGAAGTAGCGCGTGTGCGCCGCCGAGACCAGGCGATAGAGATGGTAGAGGCCGAGGCTATTGCGCGCGAGGAGGGTGACCATCTGTGTCTCACCTTGGTCCAGATCGCTCGGAGGCAGGTGGCCATAGCGCCGGTTGAGTCCTGCGAGCGAGGTCACAGACTCTCGCTCCCAGAGCTTCATAAAGATCTCTGCACTGACCCGGGCGTCATCTTCCGCACGGTGATGGCTCTCTTGTTGAATCCCGAGAGCCTTGGCGACCTGCGCCAGCCCATGTCGCCTCTCATCGGGCAGCGCCGCACGGGCATAGGGCAAGGTGTCGATCAGAATTTGATTAAACTTGATTTTGGGATCCTGTGCTGGAACTTGGTAGGCCGTCTGCCGGATAAAGCCCATGTCGAAGTGAACATTGTGACCCAAGATGGGCAGCGTCCCGACAAAGTCTGCAAAAGATGAGAGTTCTGATAAAAAGGACGGTTTATTGACGAGGTCGAAATCAGTGATCCCCGTCAGCTGACTGACCTCCGGAGGCAGAGAAATGCCGGGGTTATACAGGCCAGAAAAGCGATCGACCTCCCGAAACTGGCGCGTCCCTGGGATGGGGACATAGTGAATGGCCCCGACCTCGATAACCTGGTCAACACTGCTGTCGAGACCTGTCGTCTCGAGGTCCAGAGCGATAAATCCCTCTGAGAGCCTCTCATCGTCCAGGCTCTCGGAACTGTAGACAATGCAGTGACCGTCATCGATGACTTCCGCCTCGAGGCCATAGAGAATCTGGGGGCGCTTGTCGGCCGGCAGACGCGCGGCGGCCGCTGCGGCCTCTGGATAGGCCTGGACAACATCGCGGTCCGTGATGGCCAGCGCCCGAATGCCGAGGCGCGAGGCCGCCTGGACGAGATTTTTAACCTCGGCGATGCCCTCCTTGGCACTCATCTTTGTCTTGGCGTGCAGCTCGACACGCGCATGATCGGGCTGGCCCTGCCGCTTAGCCAGCGGCGGACCCGCACTGACACCCGTGATCTTGGCCACGAGGTCCTCCTCATAGCGCTCATCAAAAGTGACGAGAGCCTCGACCAGGAGAGGACCCTTTAAGGCGTCTATGAATTCTCTTGCCCGAGTCTCGTTGCGGAAGAAATTACAAGTGGCAATCGCCCCGGTCTTATCTCTGAGCTCAGCGACGACGATGTAGCTTTTCTTCTTAGTCTCCTTGATGGCGACATGATGGGCCTCTACCTGAAGGCGACAGGCACCCCCCTCCACGGACAGGCCCGCAATGTTTTGCATGGGAAATCCCTTGAACTGTCCAAATCTCATCTCATCGGGGGGCGCGGAGACCGTCGCCATCAAGCCAGGGCTCTCGATCTGCGGCATTTGGCAGCTCGCCACAGGGGCTGCTTCGAGATCGCCAGCCTCCTGCTCCGATTGGGGCCCTCGAGCTCTCGCATGGAGCTCCTCCGCCCAGGCGGCCGCCTGCTGTATAAAGCGTTCGTTGGCCGATTGCTTCTGGCTTGCCGCCGAGGCCTGGCCCTGAGTATCCAGGAGATAATAGACTGGGACTGGCAGGGGGCCAAACTTGCTCCAAAAACGCGAGAGATAGTCTTGTCCCTTCTGAGCGGCAAAGTAGCGATGGGCCTTCTCTGGCAGAACATAGGCCAGCTTGTCTCGATCTTCTGAACGCAGGCGCCCCGTCCTCAGCATCCGCGATTCCAGGCTCTCACGTCCGAGGACATGGGCCTCGAGCCAGGGAAGATAGTCATAAGGTTTATAGGCGTCATGACTTGCCGCCCTGAGCCCGATCGTCACTTCGGGAATGGCGAGGGCCTCAGCCAAGACAGCCTCGGCCGCGAGCAAATCACTCGCCCCGAGCAAGTGCTGCACCGTCACGACCAAGCCGAGCTTCTGCTGCTCATAGATCTTGGCCAAAACGACTCTGGCAGCAGAGCCAGAGAGCGCCTCAATCGCCGGATCGTGCAGATACTTCTCCGCCAGCCGGAGCGCCTGAAAGAACTCATTCAATAGCACGCGCCCGGTACTCCTCTCGCCAGTTCTCAATCTCTTGGAGAAGGCGCGGGAGGGCCTCCTCTTCACTCACTCTCGCCACGACCTCCCCCTTCTTGAAGAGGGCGTAGGACTTGCGCCCGCCAGCGAGACCAATATCCGCCTCTCGAGCCTCCCCTGGACCGTTGACGACACAGCCCATCAGGGCCACCTTGATGGGCTCTGTCATCTCGGAGAGCTCCGCTTCAACACGCTCCGCCAGGTGGCGCAAATCGACCTCCGTGCGCCCACAGCCAGGACAGACGATGAGTTCTGCACCACGCTGACTCAGCCCGAGCGCCCTTAAGAGCTCATAGCAGGCCTTGATCTCTCGCTCGGGTTCCGCCTGGAGAGAAATGCGAATCGTATCCCCGATCCCCTCGGCCAGCAAGGTCCCAATCGCCGCCGCCGAGCGCAAGATCCCCCCCTGCTCAGTCCCCGCCTCCGTCAAGCCGAGGTGGAGCGGCCACTGCGTGCGCAGCGCAGCCTCGCGATTGGCCTCAATCAGGGTCATGGGATCCGATGTCTTTAAGGAAAGGACGAGCGCCTCATGACCGGCCTCTTCACAGAGCTTGAGCGCCTCGAGTCCCTGGGTCATCAGGGCCTCTGCCGTCGGACCGCCAAAGCGCTCCAAAATCTCTCGATCGAGACTGCCCGAGTTGACCCCGACACGAATCGGGACGCCACGCGCCTGGGCCAATTGAATAGCCTCGCGCAGCTTCCCCTTGTCTCTGATATTTCCAGGATTCAGGCGGAGCTTGTCGCAGCCTGCTTCAATGGCCATGATGGCAAGTTCAGCCCGGAAGTGAATGTCTGCGACCAGGGGCAGCGGCGAACTCTTCTTAATCGCGGCAAAAGCCTCCACAGCACGCTCATCTGGCACTGCCAGCCGCGTCATCTGGCAGCCAGCCTTCTGCAGCTTGCGAATCTGGCTGATATTGGCGACGACATTTTGAGCTGGTCGATTGTTCATCGTCTGCACGACAATCGGCGCCCCACCTCCGATGGTGAGATCTTTGACTTGAACGGGAGTACTGTGACGTCTTGGGTATCTCATCGACATATCTACCTCATAAAGAGATGACTGAGATCCAGATAAAAGGTCAAGAGGACCAAGAAGATCAAGAGGAAAAATCCTGCCGTGGCGATGGCATGCTTCGTCTTGACAGAGAGGTCGCGACGCCTCAGCCCCTCAATGCCGAGAATCAGGAGGTGATGCCCATCAAAGGGCGGAATGGGAATCAACTGCGTGAAGCCGATGGCCACGGAAATACTGCCAAAGAGCATGAGAAAGGTCAAAAACTTCTGAGAGAGCCCCTCGGTGCCGTGTACGTTGTCTCCGACCATCTGCACTAGGCGGATGGGTCCTGCGAGATTCTGCCGAGCTGAGAGCTCGCCACGGATCAGCATCCCGAGGCTCTGAAAAGTCAATTTGACAAGACTGACCGGCGTCTTCAGCGCCTGTGTAAAACTCGGCCAGAGGCCATGCTCGACCCGATAGAAAATACCACTCGGCTCTAGGACAGAAATCGATGTAGGCACCGAGAGCAGGGTCTCTTTGCGACCGTCGCGGACAATCTCCACCGCCACGGGCTCCCCCGCCTCACTCTGACGCGCGATCAAATCCGTCCACGCCGCCTTGTCCTGGACAGGCAGCCCACCGATTCGCTGGATCAGATCTCCCGGCTTAAAAATCGGACGACCGTCATTACCTCGGGGATCGACGGCGACCACGCGCAAGTCCTGTCCAGCCGGCTCATAAGTGATGCCGAGCAGTGGTTTGACCTTGGCCTGCCGCTGAAATCGCAGTAAGTTCTTCTCCCCTGTCGGCTTCTGCACCCAGAGTTCGACGGGACCGGGCGTGGCTCTCAGCTCAATCAAGCTGAGATCAAAAGAAGTCAGAAGACGCACGCCGTTGTAGGACAAGAGGCGATCCCCAGGCTCCAGCCCCGCCTCTTGGGCGACAGAGTGGAGCTCGCGAGGGACCTCGTCTTGGACCGGCACGGCGACACCCTGCCAGGCAAAGATGATCAAGAAGGCGAGAAAAGCAGTGATAAAGTTCATCGCGGGCCCCGCCACGGCGACGAGGGCGCGGGCCCAGCGCGGTCGCTCAAAGAAGAGCTCCCCAGATGAGCCAAGCGTCTCAGCCCCTGAAGAGACCAGCTTGCCCGAGACGGGATCCTCCTCGTCGAGCTCACCAGCAAACTCAACAGAAGCGCCAATTGGCAAGGACTTGAGATTGTAGCGTACGCCCGACTGGGCCAGTCGAGAGAAGAGATTCGGGCCCATGAAAATGTTAAATGAGAGCACCTTAAACGAAAGCAGACGCCCGACAATATAATGTCCCCACTCGTGAAAAAACATGATCAGAGACAAGAGTAAGAGACCGACAATGATTTTTGAGACAAGTATCATGCGTGACCATCCTAGATATATCGCTAAAGACCTGAGGCGCGACGCCGCCCCCTCTCACACAAAATTCTAGAGAAGACAGTCCTGAACGTGGCGTCGTGTCCTCGCATCGCAACTCATAATATCACGAATTGCAGAGCCTGTGAGGCCTGACGTCAGCTCATCATAAGCTCGAAGAGCCCCCTCGACAGTCCGCCAAATCGCTGGGAAAGAGATCTCACCTTGTAAAAAAGCCCCCACAGCCATCTCATTGGCCGCGTTGAGAATACAAGGTCCGAGATCGCCGACTTTGAGTGCTTCCCGCGCCAGGCGCAGCGCTGGGAAAACAGACTCGTCCACCGCCTCAAAATGAATGCTGCCAAAATCTCTTGTCAAGTCTGGCAAGCTCGTCAGGGCGGGAACGCGATCTGGCCACGTCAGGGCCAACTGAATGGGCAAGCGCATATCTGGCAGGGCGGCCTGAGCAATGATGGAGCCGTCCGAATAGCCGACCATCGAGTGAATCAGAGCCTCGGGGTGAACGATGACCTCGATCGTCTCGGCGGGGACCTGAAAGAGCTGGACCGCCTCAATCAGCTCGAGAGCCTTGTTCATGAGACTTGCTGAGTCGATCGTAATCTTAGGACCCATCTGCCACTTCGGGTGACGCAGGGCATCCTGAGGGGTAACGCTCTCGATTTCCTTGGCAGTCCAGCCTCTAAATGGGCCTCCGGAGGCCGTCAGATAGAGTCTTGAGACGGCCCTGTCAGGACCGACTTTGAGAGCTTGCCAGATGGCGCTGTGCTCTGAGTCGACGGGAATCAATGTGATGTCTCGCGCAAAGATCTCCGGCATGAAAATCTGACCCGCACAGACGATCGCCTCCTTGTTGGCGAGCCCTATCCTCTGCCCTGCCGCAATGGCCGAGGCGAGTGCTGGAACTGCGGCAAAACCAGTGATTGCGATCAAGATCGTATCCACTGGCAGCGCTGCCAGCCTCACGAGGCCCTCCTCCCCCGACAAAATCTCAGGACAGGCGCCCAGTTTGCGCGGCCAACGACTGCGAAATTTTAGAGCTGCCTCTTCAGAGTGGAGGTGGACGAGACGAGGTCTGTATTGCAGAGCCTGTTCTAAAAGCAGCTCGACCTGGGAGCCACAACTGAGGCCCTCGACCTCCAGACCCAGCGGAGAAAGGAGCTCAAGCGCCTGTCTACCGATTGACCCGGTCGACCCGAGAATCGTGATACGCTTCGCCATTAGAGTGTAAGACTCGTCATCAGAAGAGCCCAGATGAGACAGACGGGAATTGTGTAAAAGGTAGAATCAAAGCGATCTAGGACCCCTCCGTGCCCAGGAAAGAGCTGGCCAAAGTCCTTGACTCCAAGATAGCGCTTGAGCGCGGAGGCGAAGAGATCGCCAAACTGATCGGCGAGGGCAATCGTGAAACCTGAAAAGAGGGCGAGCAAAATATGCCAGAACGTCCATGTGTTAGGGCTTTTGCTCAGGCTCATGAAGATTGGTAGGTAGAGGAGAGCCGTCGCTAGCTGAGCCGCCCAGAACCCACCTCCCGTCTTATTGGGAGAAAGTTTAAGGAAGATCTTCTTGCGTCCGTAGCGACTGCCAAAGAGGTAGGCCACCGTATCTGTAAACCACGGCGTGACAAAGGCAAGCAAGAGCCAGACCCATCCCTGGGGCAGGAGATAGAGCATAATGAGTGCTGCTGCAAAGGGAAAGGCGAGATAAATTCCCGAAAAGAGCCCCATGAGAGCGCTCGGCAACTGCTGCGGTCCCCTGCGCAAGACTTGGGCAAAGAAGCCGATGAGGCCAATGCCTATGAGCATGAGCAGGAAGAAGACGATGGCAATCCCGACAGCGGCCAGAAGCTGCGAACGGAGCTCAGGGCGGGAGAGATCAGAGCTTGTGATGCTCTGCGGGCTGAGCCCGAGCAAGAGGTGCAGACTCAAAAAAGAGAGGCCGAGCCCATAGACGGGACCGCGCTCTAGGGCATAGCCCTTCTGGGCAAGAAGGGGCAAGAGCTCTCTGAGACCTTGGATGGTAATCAGGGCAAAGAGCAGAGAAAAGATGGGCGTCCAATAGCGCCCGAGGGCAAAGACAAGAAGAATTGTACCGCCATAGATGACGGCTGTCTTCGTACGCAGTGAGAGATCACTCATCTGTCACCTCCTCATGACGTCTGCCGAAGCGACGTTGCCGCTGAGCATAGTCTCTCAGGGCCCGTTCAAATTCCTCGGGACCGAAGTCGGGCCAGAGGCAGTCTGTAAAGTAAAATTCTGTATAGGCCGATTGCCAGAGCAAGAAATTGGAAAGGCGCAGCTCGCCACCCGTCCGAATCAAGAGTTCGGGATCAGGAAGATCCCTGCTGTCGAGAGCGGAGCCAAGCTGCTCCTCAGTCAGCTGCGCAAGGTCTAAGCCTCGCACGGCCAGTTCTCTAACGGCACGCACAATCTCATCTCTGCCGCCGTAGCTAAAACAGATATTGAGACTTTGCTGGGTATGGGGACTCGTGGCCTCGACCAGAGCCCTAACGCGCTTTTGCGTCTTAGAGGGCAAGCGCTCGAGATTCCCAAAAAAGCGAAAAGCCACACAATCCGCCCGAATCTCCTCTTCGTAGCGATCTAGGAAATAGGGGAGCAATTGAAGGAGCGAGTTCACCTCCGCCTGAGAGCGATGCCAATTCTCAGTCGAAAAGGCATAGACAGTCAGGTGGCGCACAGCTCGCTCGCGTGCCCACTTGGCCATGGCATAGAGATTTTCGGCACCACGCTTGTGGCCGAGACGTCGCGGCAGATGCTGCGCCTCCGCCCAGCGCCCATTGCCATCCATGATGATGGCAACATGAGAGGGAATTGACGGGCTCAAGCTCTAGAGCTCCATCAGTTCCTTGCTCTTTTTCTCAACGGCCGTGTCGACCTTCTCGGTGTAGCGATCGGTCATCTTCTGGATGTCATCTTCCAGGCCATAGTAGCTGTCCTCAGAAATCTCAGAGTTCTTGAGATGCTTCTTATAGATGTCGAGGACCTCGCGGCGAATATTGCGCAGTGAGACCTTGGCCTCTTCACCAAGACGTGAAACATCTTTGGAGAGATCACGACGTCTCTCCTCAGTCAGTTCGGGAAAGGCCAGGCGAATCATCTTGCCGTCATTCATTGGGTTGATTCCGAGGTCCGAAGTCTGGATGGCCTTCTCGATCTCGGTCAAGATCTTCGTCTCCCAGGGAGTGATCGTGATGAGCCGTGCCTCTGGAACCTGGATGTTGGCCACCTGGTTCAGCGGAGTGTCTACACCGTAATACGGAACGGTCAGGCGATCGAGCAGGCGCGGATTCGCTCTGCCGGCGCGAATCTGGTTGAATTCATCATCGAGAACTTTGAGGGTCGTCTGCATCTTCTCCTCATAAGGCTGTAAAGTCTTATCATTAATTTCAATCTGGGCCATAAAATACCTCCCGTAAATTTATACAGATATCATACTATGTTCTGACTTCAATGAAAAGTTAGACTGTGACAACTGTCCCGAGAGCTTCTCCCGCCAGGACTTTTAATATATTTTCCGGATCGGCGATGGAAAAGACGAGAATCGGAATGCCATTGTCTCGACAGAGGGCCGCTGCGGTCGCATCCATGACCCCGAGATTCCTCTCTAGAACCTCATTGAGTGTCAGGCTCTCATAGCGCTGAGCTGCAGGATTCTGATGGGGATCAGAATCGTAGACGCCATCGACCTGAGTTGCCTTTAAGATGAGATCGGCCTCGATCTCTGAGGCTCTCAGAGCCGCCGCCGAGTCCGTCGTAAAGAAAGGAGAACCTGTTCCGCCTGCAAAGATGACAATTCTCCCCTTGTCGAGATGTCGTAGAGCTCGCTTGCGAATATAAGGCTCTGTAATTTGGTTCATCATGACGGCATTGAGCACGCGGTTCTCAGCACCTGCCTGATTCAGGGCGTCAGAGATCGCCATAGCATTCATCGTCGTGGCCAGCATGCCAATTTGGTCTGCCGTCACGCGATCCATCTCAGGATAGGCCCGTCCTCGCCAGAAATTGCCTCCCCCCACGACGATACCCAATTGCACGCCGAGCGCTGGAATTTGACTTAGGACCTCGGCCAGACGCTGGATGCGCGCTGCATCCACACCCGTTTGGCCGGCCCCACTCAGGGCCTCCCCAGACAACTTTAGTAGGACTCTCTTATAGCGACTCATGACGTTCCTCCTTATTGGCAGCTATGGAAAAAGGCAGGAATCACTCCTGCCTTCTCCCCTTCTGTATACGGTAATTAGCCGTTTAACTGTTTCTTAACTTCATCGAGGAAGCACTCTTCCTTCTTCTCGATGCCCTCGCCGAGCTCATAGCGGGTGAAGCGACGGACCTGAATGTTCTCGCCGATGTAGGCGATCATCTCCTTGACCAGCTGATCGATGGTCTTATCTTCGTCGCGGATATAGCTCTGCTCCATCAGGCAGTTCTCAGCATAGAACTTCTCGAGGCGACCAGCGACGATCTTATCGATGATCTGCTCTGGCTTGCCCTCATTGCGCGCCTGGGTGGAGACGATGTCCTCTTCGCGCTTCAGAACGTCCTCAGGGACCTCCTCACGACGCACCCAAGAGGGATTCATGGCTGCGATCTGCATGGCGATATTGCGGCACATCTCCTGGAATTGCTCGTTCTTAGCGGCAAAGTCAGTCTCGATATTGACCTCGAGCAGGACGCCGACGGTACCTCCCCCGTGGATGTAGGAGCAGACGATGCCCTCAGCAGCGGTTCTGCTCGACTTCTTCTCCGCCGTGGCAATCCCCTTCTTGCGGAGCCACTCGATGGACTTGTTGATATCGTTATCGCATTCGGCGAGCGCCTTCTTGCAGTCCATCAGGCCAGAGCCCGTCTTCTCGCGCAGTTCTTTAATTAAATCAATTGTCGATGCCATATTCTACTCCTCGTAAGTTTCTGCATATTCTTCATCGGTCTCTTCGACCATTTGAAGTTCTTCTTCCTGACCACCGGCGATCGTGTCCATATCCCCCATCTGTACGCCCTGCTTGCCCTCGAGGACAGCGTCAGCCATCTTCGCAGTAATCAGCTTGATGGCACGGATAGCGTCGTCGTTTCCGGGAATGACGTAGTCCACTTCCTCGGGATCACAGTTCGTATCGACGATGCCGACAATGGGAATGCCGAGACGTCTGGCCTCAGCGACAGCAATATATTCCTTCTTGGGATCGACGACAAACATCGCATCTGGCAGGCGGGTCATCTCCTTGATGCCACCGAGGTTCTTCTCGAGCTTCTCCAGTTCGAGATTGAGCTGAGCCGCTTCCTTCTTGGGAAGATTGTCATATATACCATCGGCAAAGCCCTGCTCCAGTTCCTTGAGACGACGCACGCGGGAATTGATCGTCTGCCAGTTGGTCAGCGTACCACCGAGCCAACGGTTGTTGACATAGTACATCTCACAGCGCTCGGCCTCTTCGCGGATCGAGTCCTGGGCCTGCTTCTTGGTGCCGACGAAGAGAATGATGCCATCGTTCAGAGAGACCTCTCTCAAGAACATGTAGGCCTCTTCAATCTTCTGGACCGTCTGCTGTAAGTCAATGATGTAGATCCCATTGCGCTCCGTAAAGATGTACGGCTTCATCTTGGGGTTCCAGCGGCGGGTCTGGTGACCGAAGTGGACACCGCCCTCCAATAAGTGTTTCATGCTAATAATCGCCATAGATACCTCCTGTTTTAGACCTCCGTCAGTCGTTTCATCATGCAAACAGGTTGACTGACGTGCGTTTTAGCCCGTAGATCATAGCATTAAAAGCCCCCAGACCGCAAGTCCCAGAGGCCCTTCAACCTTTACACTTATTTTGTTATAATTACGCCAAGATGCTGCGATTATTCAACACAGAACTTGCCTTCTGGCGCTATCTCAGAATGCTGACGGACCTTGCCATCGCCTCTTTGTGCTTTTGCTTGTCGACGCTTTCACTCGTGGGAATTGCACCTGGTCTCGCAGCCAGCTCTTACGCTATTGACCGCAGTCTCCAGAGAGGAGAGCGCGGATACTTTTATTATTGGCACGAGCATTTCAAACAGCACTGGCGACGCGATATCCTCTATAGCCCTCTCCTACTCCTCCTCATCTTTAATCAATGGGTACTCTGGCCAGAATTTTTGATGCGTCTGACCCTCAGGACGGCTCTTCGCTACGCTCTTTTTTTTATCATTTCGACCATGAGCGCCGCCCTGTTTACGGTCTTTATCTGGCAATCACTGTCAGGCTCCCTTACTCGTGCCCTCCAGCTCTTTTTTTCGAATCCACTTCATGTACTTCTAGCTCTTATGAGCGCTTTTGTGCTCATCTATATATCCATGCAGATGGCGAGATGGATCTGGCCGCTATTTATAGGACCAGGCCTCTGGCTCTTCTGCATAACTTGGCTGAGGCCCCGTGAGGGCTAAAATGGGTCTGTTAATACGCAGGCGATGAGGAGGTCATCATGGCAAAAGTAAGTTTGCGCGGACTGAAGAAAATCTATCCCCACGCAAAACGCGAAAACAAGAAGGCTAAAAAAATTGCTAGGGAACGTCGTCAAGAAGAGCTGCAGGAGCGCGAGAAGGTCAAGGATCGCGCCGCGCCAGGACAGCTCACTGTGACCGCCGAAGGTGTGATCGCTGTTCACGACTTCAATCTTGACATTGATGACGAAGAGTTTATTGTCTTGGTCGGCCCTTCTGGCTGCGGCAAGTCGACAACGCTCAGAATGATTGCAGGCCTCGAAGAAATCACGGCTGGGGAACTCTACATCGACGACAAGTTGGTGAATGAGATTCCGCCAAAAGATCGCGATATCGCCATGGTGTTTCAATCATATGCCCTCTACCCTCATATGACCGTCTACGAGAACATGGCCTTTGGCCTCGAACTGCGCAAGGTTCCACGGGAAGAAATTGATCGCCGCGTGCGCGAGGCCGCTTCCATCTTAGACATCACTCAATACTTAGATCGCTTGCCCAAGGCGCTCTCTGGCGGCCAGCGCCAACGCGTTGCCATCGGTCGAGCGATCGTCCGCGACCCCAAGGTCTTCCTGATGGATGAACCGCTTTCTAACTTAGACGCCAAGCTCAGAAACCAGATGCGCGCAGAAATCATTCAGTTACGGCGCCGCATCAAGACGACCTTTGTCTATGTCACCCATGATCAGACGGAGGCTATGACTTTGGGCGATCGCATCGTCATCATGAAAGATGGATATATCCAACAGGTCGGCACGCCACAGGAGGTCTTTGACCATCCTAAGAACCTCTTTGTCGCAGCCTTTATCGGGTCTCCACAGATGAACTTCTTCCCAGGCCAAATTGAGAAGTCGGACGAGAGATATCAACTTCAGCTAGCGGGCCAAACTTTCTCACTGTCAGATTCTCTGAGTGCCGCGCTCTTGGCGCGCGAAACTTCGGCTCAACGCATCCAAGTCGGCATTCGTCCTGAGCACATCACTTTGGCCGATCCCTCCGAGCCAGGACCTAAAGTCGAAGGTTTCGTCGAGCTCTCAGAAATGATGGGCTCCTCTATGCACCTACACCTGCTCATCGATGAGGCGCCTGTCGTCGTGGAAGTCAAGACTGTGGATCTTCCCCCCGCCTATCGCCAGGGTCTTAAGCCAGGCGATCTGGTCTCTATAAAACTTAATACAGACTTAGTCCATCTCTTCGACGCAGCAGAGCA
>JAFAAL010000042.1 GCA_023426575.1 Bacillota bacterium | reverse complement strand
AATTTTGGAGGAATCTCAAAATGGCAGAATTCAAAAATGATCGCAAGTACAGCAAGTCCCACGAATGGGTCAAGGTCGATGGCGACTTTGCAACCCTCGGTATCTCCGACTTCGCCCAGAGCGAGCTCGGCGACCTCGTCTACTGCGAAGCCGAACCCGTCGGTGAAGAACTAGAAGCGGGCGATATCTTCGGTTCCATCGAGTCCGTCAAGGCCGCTTCTGACCTCTACACCCCCGTCTCTGGCGAGATCGTCGAAGTCAACGAGGAGCTCGAGGACAGCCCCGAAGAGATGAACTCTGACCCCTACGGCTCCTGGATCGTCAAAATCAAGTTGAGCGATCCCGCTGAGCTCGACGAGCTGATGGATGCCGAGGCCTACGAGGCGCACTGCAAGGAGGAATAAATGACTGGCTATGTCCCCATGAGCCTCGAACAGAGGCAAAAGATGTTGGAGACGGTCGGCCTGAGTCGTGAGCAGCTCTTTGCCCACATCCCCGAGAATCTGAAGCTCAAGGAGACCGAGTTCAAGGGTCTCAAGAAGCAGGGTCTCTCGGAGATGGAGATGGAGATGAAGCTCCTGGACCTCGCAGCTAAGAACCTCAACCAGAGTGAATATGACTCTTATCTTGGCGCGGGTCTCTATGATCACTTCTCGCCCTATTTGCCGTCTTATCTCATTCAGCGCTCAGAATTCCTGACCGCCTATACCCCCTACCAGCCTGAGATCTCTCAGGGGACGCTCAGAGCGACCTTTGAGTGGCAGAGCTATATGTGCCGTCTGACGGGCATGGATCTCGCCAACGCTTCGATGTACGACGGCGGCTCCGCGGCAGCGGAGGCTGCGCTGATGGCTTTTCGCGAGAAGCGCAAGGCTAAGAAGGTCTGGATCTCTGCAGGTCTGAACCCTGAGTACATCGGTACGATCAAGACCTATCTCCATGCGGGTGGCTTCGACTACGAGGTTGGTGAACTCAATGCTGAGGGCACGGCCTGTGGCACCTTCCCGGAGGGGGATGACTATGCGGCCTTCTTCGTCCAGAGTCCGAACTTCTACGGTGTCCTCGAGGATATCGATTGCTTCGTCGACTCGGCGCATAAGCAGGACGCTCTCGCCGTCGCTGTCATGGATCCGCTGGCGCTGACCATGCTCGCGACCCCGGGCGCCAAGGGCGTCGACATTGTCGTCGGTGAGGCTCAGCCGCTCGGCGTGCCCGTCTCCTATGGCGGCCCCGCTCTCGGCTTCATGGCCTGTACTGAGGCCCTGATGCGCAAGATGCCCGGTCGTATCGTCGGTAAGACAGAGGACCGTGAGGGCAGAGATATCTATGTTCTGACCCTGCAAGCTCGTGAGCAGCACATCCGCCGCGAGCGCGCAACGTCTAACATCTGTACCTCGCAGCAGCTGATCGCTACCCTCTCAAACATCCATATGGCGATGATGGGACGCGACGGGCTCCTCGAGGCGGCCAAGCAGAGTGCGGCCAAGGCGATCTATCTCCAGAAGAAACTCGTCGAGACGGGCCTCTTTAAGGCAAAGTACGACGCGCCCTTCTTCAGAGAGTTCGCGCTGACCCCTCAGGGCGTCAATCTCGAAGAGCTCAATAAGAAGCTCCTCGACAAGAAGATTCTCGGCGGCTTCATCACTGAATCCGGCGACTGGCTCCTGGCCGTCACCGAGAAGAAGACGAAGGCACAGCTCGATCGCCTGGTTGAAGCTGTCCAAGAATGTGCCAAGGCATAGGAGGTGAGATCATGTTATTTGGTAAAGAAAATCTCGTCTTTGATCTCCCAGAAAACGAAGCGCCGATCCGCTATCTCGCGGAATGCGACGTGGAGATGCCCGATTTTAAACAGTACTTCGGCGAGAAGAATCTCCGTCAGGAGAAGCTGAATCTGCCGAATCTTTCCCAGACCCAGGTGGCAAGACACTATACCAATATGTCTTCCAGAAACTTCGGCAATGACAACGGCCCCTATCTCCTCGGCTCTTGTACGATGAAATACAATCCCAAGTTCCATGAGAAGATGGCCGGGATGCCAGGTTTCAACAACACCCACCCCTACCAGCCGGCCGAGACCGTACAGGGCAACCTCGAGATGCTCTATGAGCTCGAGCAGCTGCTCTGTGACGTCTGCGGCATGGATGCCTTTACCTTCCAGCCCGCAGCTGGTGCTCACGGTGAATTGACGGGGATCATGTTGATCAAGGCCTACCATGAGGACCACGGCGACGAACAGCGCAACATCATGCTGATTCCCGACTCTGCCCACGGCACGAACCCCGCTTCGGCCGCTATGGCAGGCTTCAAAGTCGTCGAAGTTGCCTCCCTAAAGAACGGCCAGGTCGACGTTGAAGATCTGAAGAAGAAAGTTGAGAAGCACCGCGAGAAGCTCGCCGGTCTCATGCTGACGAATCCCAATACCCTCGGTATCTTCGAGGAGGGCGTCGATGAGATCACGACAGCTGTTCACGAGGCGGGCGGCCTCATCTACTACGATGGCGCCAATATCAACGCGATCCTCATGCAGGTCAGACCTGGCGACATGGGCTTCGACGTTGTTCACCTCAACGTCCACAAGTCTTTCTCGACCCCGCACGGCGGGGGTGGCCCAGGGGCTGGTCCCGTCGGCGTCAAGGAATGCCTCGTGCCCTATCTGCCCAAGCCGCGCGTAATGAAGGAAGGCGATCAGTTTAAGCTGGTCAACGACTTGCCCAAGAGTATCGGCAAGGTTCGTGCCTTCTCAGGTTCCTTCCTCGTCCTCCTCAAGACCTACTGCTACATCCTCGCCAATGGCGCGGAGGGGCTGAAGAATGTCTCCGAGGGCGCCGTGGCCAATGCAAACTACATCTTTAGAAGAATTAGAGATAAGTTTAAGGTCCCCTATGACAATCCTGTCATGCACGAATTCGTCATCTCGGGCGACTGGCAGAAGGAGAAGGGCTGCTCGACCATGGATATGGCCAAGCGCATGATTGACTATGGCATGCATCCGCCGACAGTCTACTTCCCGCTGATCGTCCACGAGGCCATGATGTTCGAGCCGACCGAGACCGAGACCCAAGAGAGCCTCGACCTCGTGGCCGAGACCATGCTGAAAATCGCCGAGGAAGTCGAGACGAATCCAGAAATCGTCCAGAGCGCTCCACACCACACGCCCGTCAGCCGACCCGACGAGGTCAAGGCGGCCCGTGAACCCGTGCTGAAGTACCCTGAGAACTAAGAGCGCCTAGAGCTTTTAGAAATTGCAAGAACCCCCGCAAATGCGGGGGTTTTACTTTTCACTCATAAAAATGTGGTAAAATGATATCAAATCAAGACTTGAGGAGGTTTTATGCCGTTTTATCAGCGCAATGCGATGTCTCATCTCAAGCGGAGTCTGAGCTGCATTTTGGCCACGCTTCTCCTGGGCTCTGCCCTCGTGGCATGTTTTAAGAAGCCGACCTTTAACGAGGTCTCCGAAACGACAGAAGAGACAACGGTGATCCTCGTCACAGACCCCGTGAGCCAGCCGTCTCAGTCTGCTGTCGCGACGACCACTCAGACGACAGTGGCTCAGACGACGCCAGCTCCGACGGACCCCCCTCGGACAGGCAAGGTCTACCTCTATCTCACGGTCAATGTCGTCCCCTCAGAACAGCTCGGCCAGGTCTACGTCTATGTGGAGAATCAGAGTAACCGTCAATTCAGGGCCAAGCAGCCGCTTGAGCTCCAAGAGCTCGTCAATGGCGCCTGGCAAGTCGTGACGACCTTGCCCGAGCACAGTAACTATACTGTCCAGGCCAATGAGTTGGGCCAGGTGATCTTGAATCTCTCCACTGTCGACCTCAAGGGAGGCGCGCGTCAGTTCCGCCTCTATCAGAAATATGAGCTCTTGAATTCCAAGAGCGAGGTCGATGCGACCGAGGAAGTCTACAGCCAAAACTTCACAGTCCACACGCAGGCAACGCTTGCCGAAGATGAGTACATTTCGCTCGGCCTCGACAAGACCGTCTTCACCCAGGCTGATTTGGCGCAGTTTAACATTCACATGGAGAATGCCAGCTCTAAATATGTCATGGTCTATAGAAACTTCAGTGTGCAGGTCTACCGTGAGGGCGAGTGGGTCGACTATCCGCTCCAACTCGAATTTGGTAGTGACAGTTGGTACATTAATCCACAGTCCAGAGACAAACAGAGTTATAATCTCAGGGCTGCTGGCCTGAACCCCAATGAGGAGGCCTACCGCATCGTCAAGCCGTACGGGCTCTTCTTCACGACGGACAGCAGCCAGCAATCAGAAAGTTTTTACGTCTTTAGTGAACCGTTTAAGATTCAACCTTAGGCCCTTGACGGTTTGCAAAAGCTAAAAGAAGAGAATCATTATTAGGAGGAAAATATGATTAAAGTAGGAATCAATGGCTTCGGCAGAATCGGCCGTCTCGTTTTACAGGCAATGGTGGAGAAGGATCTCCTCGGCAAGGAAATTGACCTCGTCGCAGTGACCGACCTCTCGACCGATGCTGAGTACTTTGCCTATCAGCTGAAGTACGACAGCGTCCACGGCAGATTCCCGCACGAAGTCAGCAGCAAGAAGAGCTCCCCTGAGCTCGAGCAGGATGACGTCCTCGTCATCAATGGCCGCGACGAGATCAAGTGTGTGGCCGCTGCCAAGTCACCCGCAGAGCTTCCCTGGAAGGAACTCGGTGTCGACTATGTCATCGAGGCGACCGGCCTCTTCACCCAGAAGGAAAAGGCTGAGGGCCACCTGCAGGCAGGAGCCAAGAAGGTCATCATCTCCGCTCCCGCAAAAGGCGGCGTCAAGACAATCGTCATGGGTGTCAACCAAGATGAATACAAGAGCGACGAGCATCACATCGTCTCCAATGCGTCCTGCACGACCAACTGCCTAGCGCCCATCGTCCATGTGCTCCTCAAGGAGGGCATCGGCATCGAGACGGGCCTCATGACCACCGTCCACGCCTATACGGCGACCCAGAAGACGGTCGACTCCCCCTCAGCGAAGAATTGGCGCCTCGGCAGAGCTGCAGCGGTCAACATCATTCCCTCGACCACAGGTGCGGCAAAAGCCGTCGGCGAGGTCCTCCCCGAGGTCAAGGGCAAGATGACGGGCATGAGCCTCAGAGTTCCCGTGGCCGATGGCTCGATCATCGACCTCGTCTTCACCGCTAAGCGCGATACCTCTATCGAAGAAATCGACGCTCTCCTCAAGAAGGCGGCCGAGAGCTATCTCGACGGCGTCCTCAAATACTGTGACGAAGAAATCGTCTCCACCGATGTCATCCATGACAATCACTCGTCGATCTACGACAGTGCCGCCACCTTGCAGAACAATCTGCCAGATGAGAAGCGCTTCTTCAAGCTGATCTCCTGGTATGACAACGAGTGGGGCTACTCCAACCGCACCGTTGAGCTGCTGCAGTTCATGGCAAAGCAAGACCAGGCCTAGTCTATGGATCTCGGAGGGAGAAGGCGAAGTACCAACGTCGATGACCGTCGAGGGCAGAGCGTTGGGCCAGGTGGTATGGGCGGAGGCCTGAACCTCGGCTTGATGAATCTCTTGTTCTCCCTCTTTGCCAGTGGCAGAGGGGGTGGCGGGAAGCTCATCTTGATCTTATTGATTCTCTTTTTTGTGCTGCGCCCTCTTTTCTTCTCAGGAGCTCCCAGAGAACCTGAGACTCAGCAGCGTGCCCCCATCGAGACGAGATCTCCCCAGGAGACGCGAGATCGACTCGGGGAGCCAGGTTCCCAGACTGCAGGACGCTATGCCTATGCCGATGACGAGGAGCTGAAGGATATGCTCCTGGTCGTCCTGGCTT
>JAFAAL010000027.1 GCA_023426575.1 Bacillota bacterium | reverse complement strand
GGCAAGTTATTGTAATCGTTTGAATGTCTAATCTTGTCCATTATTTCTTCGCCCCCATTCTGATTCTGGGATCAATGAAACCGTAGCTCAGATCCACGAGGATAGTGGCCGAAAGACCAATAAAGGTATAGAAGGCGCTGAGCATCATAAAGAAGTTATAGTCACGAGCATTGATTGATTCTATGTAGAGGTTCCCAACACCTGGAACACCAAAGATCTTTTCGATGATGAGTGAGCCACTGAGAATACCAATAAATGAGCCAATGATACTCGGCAAAATTGGAACCATGGCATTGCGGAGGGCATGTCGCCGGGTCGCCTGCCCCTTTGTAAGACCCTTTGTTCTGGCCAGAAGCATATAGTCATTTGTCAGAACCTCTGTGAGTTCCGCCCGGGTAAATCGCGTCAGTCCAGCAACGAAGCCAAAGGAAAGCGACAAGACAGCCGGGACGACAGAGACAAACATCTTCCAGCTAAAATAATCAGTCCCCGGCTTCATCAGGAATGGAAACCAACCCAATTTGAAGCAGAGAAAATACTGGACGAGAAATGCATAGACGTAAGAGGGGACAGAAACAAAGACCATCACCGAAGTGGAGATAAAGTGATCTGACCAGCTGTTCTTGCGAAGCGCAGCAAAAATACCCAAGAGAATCCCCAACGGAACGCTGAAGAAGAATGAGTAGAGATTGACGAGAAGGGTTGCGGGCAATTTTTCAGCAAAAATGCTTGCCACTTCGTGTCCCGTTTTCAGGGTCTCTCCGATTCCCCAGTCCCAATGCTTGACAATGCGGCTTAAGAATATTCCATATTGTTCAAGAATGGGCTTCCCGTAGCCTAACATCTCACGCCGACGCAAAACCAGATTCGCATCCTTGCCAAAAGTGACCGGATCAGGCTGAGGCAGCAATTTGACCATCACATAACAAATTGTCATGATCACCATAAATGTCAATAACATGAGAGCAAAACGCTTCAATGCGTATTTAAGCATGTACATTTACATAATCTCCAATCGAGTCTACTAGATCATTTCTCTCCTTGAAATAGTCAAGAAATGAAGTGCCGCAAGATGCGGCACTTCATTTGATCCGTTGTCAACTAAGACTTATTTGTAGTCTAATTCTCCGCCCATTTCTTTGACGTAGGCTTCCCATTCTTCATCTGTGAAGTTATAGGTTCTATAGTCAACACCAGAACCTCTTCCCATCAAGAGATTGTAGCCGTCGATCAAGAAATTGATCTTCTGAGACCTAAGGCTTGCGCTTGTGCTCGAGATCATGGGGTTGGTCGTATAGTCTTCCATGACCACACGCTCCATGGCCGCAAGAATCTTCACGCGGTTCTCCAGGCTCGTGTCATTAGGCCCATAGGGATGTTCAGGATCCTGTCCGTTCATTGCGGCATACCAGCCATTGAGCGTCAGCGTGATTTCCTTTCCTTCAATCTCAATCGTCAGCTTCTGATTGGTATCAAAAGATTGGGCATAGCGCAGATCGTCGCCGAGATAGGCCGTCATCAGGAAGTAGGGGTTCATATATGCCCCTGACCAACCCGCCATCGTCATGTCAGAGATCCCTCTCTTGAAGTTGTTGCCAAAGTCAGAACCATCTGTCGGGTCGAAGTCGAGGATAAACTTGCCCTCGAGCTTTGTGCCCTTGACAGCATCTTCCCACTTCGTCTTGAGGTAGTTGTAGTATTTCCGGGTCACTTCGTTATCTTCACCAGCGTGATAGGTCAGACGAACCTTGTCGCCCTCCTTCATCAGGCCCTCCTCAATGGCTTGATCATAAGCCGCATCAAAGAGTTCACGCGCTTGCTCGAGATCGTAACCCGTCAAAGCGGCAAGCGCATCGTCCAAGGTCTCGAATTGTTTACCTTCACCATACTCCATGGCATAGGCATCGACCAACGTCTGCTTTGCCGCGTCAAAGTGACGATATCTGGCCATCGTATCTGGATCTGCCACATAGTAATCATTGAGCAGGCCGTAACCAGCTACAGAGCTTGCGGTGACAGATGAGGCAAAGTCAGCGCGATCGATGGACAGCGCCAGCGCCTTACGGAAATCCTTGACCGTTAGGATGGTCTTGTTGAAGCCAGGCTCTTGTCTCGCCTCGAGAGCTTCTTTGTTTGCTTGCAAGAGCAAGGAGGACGTAAATGAGCTCGGAGTGTAGAGGATATAGTCGGAGCCGCGGTAATCAGCTACCTGATCCGCAGTGAGACCATAGGTGTCGAGCTGTCCCTTTAAGAACATCTGGAGTCTGGTCGCAGGCTCTTTGACGATCGTGTAAATAACTTTATCCGTCTGGTATTTGCCCTTGTGTTCACCATCGTGATAGCCATACCAGTTTTCATTACGTTCAAATTCAATAACTTTGTCGTCCTGGAACTTTGTCAGCTTGTAGGGACCATAGGAAGGTGTGGTCTCCAACTTCGTGCTGTAAGTGGTAGTAATCAGTTCCTCGCCTTCCTTCTCGACCTTGCACTCTTCAAAGACATCTTCCTTGACCAGGGGAATTCCTGAGTACATATAGAAGAATATACCTGTAATTTTGCTGTCTAAGAAATAGATGATGTGGGTATCGTCTTCTTTCTGGATACCGACTTGATCCCAAGAGACTTCAGGATAGGTGTAGTCGATCTGAGCACCAGAGTAGAAGGCCTCGAGGGCTTCCTCTTCGCTCATACCGTCATTCGTCAGCCTGTCGATAAAGAGCTGGCGCAGTTCGTTAAAGTTCATACCAGCTTCGACGACGGCATACTCGGGCTCACCCTCAATCCACTCAGCCGTCTCAGCATTATAAGTCTGACCAAAAGTCTCTGCCCAGTTGATCTTTGCGCTGTCTTCGCCGTGCTCCTTGAGGAAGGCTTCGACATCTTCGAAATCATTTTTCTCAACATAGTCCATCAGCGAGATTTGCGTCTCGAGTCCCTGATAGATATAGTCGCGGGCACGGGTCACGACGCGGTCAGTCTCATACATCTCGTCGGCACGTCTATTCTGCATTCTCGGGTCGAGAAGCTGCTGTGCTGAATAGATAAAGGTGTCGGCATTGATGGGTGTACCGTCATCCCACTTGAGATTGTCCTTGAGCGGAATTCTGTAGACATAGCCCTCAGTGGCGCCTTCAGGAACGTTCCACTTGGGATCTCCAGCATAATCTGCCGTTAAGTCTTCTGGCATACCTGCCGCCATCTCTGGAACGATGACGTATCCCTCTTCGAGATTCTCTGAACTGTGATCGAAATCAAACTCATAGAGAGAAGAGCTGATCAGGGCGAGAACCTCACTGTCATCGGCGTTTTCCCAGCTCAGAGGGTTCCAGTTAGCAGGAGTCGTAGAAAGGAAGCTCTGCAGGGTATAGAAGCCCTCGTCTTCATAATCGCCAAAGGCCATTTCTTCCTCGCCCTCAGCCTCTTCACCAGCCTCGGCATCTTCGCCCTCGGCTGGCTCTTCTTCAACAACTTCTTCCTCAACGACTTCTTCCTCGACAACCTCAGCATCTTCTTCGGCTGGGTCGACGACTTCAGTAGCTGCTTCATCGGCTGGCTGCTTATCCTTAGAACAAGCAACGAGGCCAAAGAGCATGAAAATCGCTAAGAAAAGAGCAATAAATTTTTTCATTATCTTTCCTCCAAATCTTTGCTGTAAACATGTGCGAGAATTTTGTGAACTGCGCTCCATATTTACGCCACATGTCGATAATATAGCTGAGCGCGAGCAAAATTACAAGTGAAGTCCATATGCAAAGTCCACAATTTACCCTTTCAAATTGCAAGCTTCTTCGTTAATATCACTATCTTAATCTTTGAGATAAAAGCTGAGCACGGGCTTCCAGGACCTTTGAGCTATGCTAGAATAAAGCAATAAAGCGCAGATCCGAGCGGGTGGAAAGCTGCGAGGCGCCGTCCGTCGACTCTTCTCGCAGCGGCCCTCCCGCGAGCCGAGCAGGAGGATTGAAGATGAACAAGACACAAAGCAAGATTCTGGCCCATATGTCGAGGGTCACCCGCCTTCTCGAGTACGCCCTCTGTATCTTCGTCGTTGTCGGCGTCCTCCTCAGCATGCCGGACCTCTTTGCCTACCTCCTCCGTATCCTACAGCACACGGGAGATGCCAGCTACACCCTCTTCAGCGAATTCTTGCGCCACACCCTCCTCCTCGTCGCGGGGATCGAGCTCATCGTCATGCTGATCACACACTCGAATCAGGCGCTCCTCACCCTGATCCTCTTTGTCATCGCCCGTAAAATGCTCGTCTATGCGGAGGGCATGACGGATATTCTCATCGGCTCAGTCGCCATGGCCATCATCTTCATCGTCCTGAAATTTTTGCTTAACGACGAGCGGATGTTGGCGCGCTACGACCAGATCTACTCGGCCGCCATCCCTCTGGAAAAGCTGCGCATCGAGCATCACATCCAGCTGCCCAAGGAGGATGAAGTGCACACCCTCGGCGGTCTCGTCTATCATTTGGCCAAGGCCACAGGCCAGCCCCTCAGCGAAAATGCCAGCTATCAGGCGGGGCCCTATGTCCTGACGGTCGCCTCCATTGTCGATGGCGTCATCCGCCAGGTCCGCATTGAGAGGCTGGACGGCTGAGACATGGCCGAGCCCATCTATCGCGACTCTTGCCTCTGGGAGGAAAAGATAGGAGAGACGAGTCTCCTCGGCGATCGCTATGACTGGCGCCGCGGCAGCCTCATTCTGACTTTCACAGGCCCCCGGCACACAGTGAGCACGAGTCCCCTCCATGGCGGCATCCGAGAGGATCTGAGAGCCGTCTTTAATGCCAATCTCCAGGCCCTCACGAGGCAAAGTGAGCTGCGTGCGCCAGACTATCGCTCTGAGCTTGAGCTCATCGGCCAGGAACTTGGGCTCCAGGCCCCTTATACGGGCCTGGCGACAGCCGCCTGGACCGAGCGTGCCGTCTCAGCCTCAGTCGCGCAGTCGGGACTCGCGGTCGAAGTCATCGCCACCGGGGGTGTTGCCAGAAATGCCGTAGCCGCAGGAGATCCCGGGACCTACTGCGAATCACTCGACGAGCCGGGCCGATTTCAGCCCATCGGCACGATTAACCTTATCATCAGCAGCAATGTAAAGCTCGCTCCCGGCCCACTCTGCAAGGCAGTAATCACCGTCACGGAGGCCAAGAGCGCCGCTCTCCTCGAACTCGATCTCAGCTCCTCTCAGACTTACGACTACGCCACGGGTTCGGGCACTGACGGCGTGATCTTGATCTCAGACCCTGCGGGGCCTGAGCTGACAGACTGCGGCACGCATTCTGAATTTGGGGCCGTCCTGGCCCAGGCCGTGAAGCGAGCCGTCCGCCGTGCCATCCTCGTCAATACGGGACACGCGACCCCTGACGCCCACAGCGTCGCTCACCTGATCGCACGTTACCAGATGGATATTTTGACAGTTTATCGCCTCGCCCTCAGGGGGCCTGAGAGTCCGCTCGGGCGTGATTTCTGGCATCTCTTGAAAAGCGAGGGAAATGACTTTCAGCCAGAGACTATGGCAGCAGGAGACGATTTTAGCCGACGCTTCAGGGCCATCGATAGCGACAGCGCGAGCATTATCTTTACGACTCTCTATCTCCACCTTCTCGACCGACACCGCCATGGCCTCATCGAATGGGGTGAAGTCTTCCGCGAATCGATGAATCTGCTCGCAACTGTCCTCGAGAAGCGCTACAATAGGACACTCCCTCTGGAGCAGCTCCAGCCTCTCCGTGCCATCGAGATTTCTGAGATGAAGGAGCTCTTAGAGGTGATTTTGCTTTATTTGATGAGCCTTGAGCCTATTGTTTAGGAGGTCTAGACATCTACATGTATATAATTATGGCGCTTTGTCCTATCTG
This sequence comes from Bacillota bacterium, assembly GCA_023426575.1. Lineage (GTDB taxonomy): Bacteria > Bacillota > Clostridia > Saccharofermentanales > DTU023 > JAFAAL01. The sequence goes on along the minus strand of JAFAAL010000027.1, from coordinate 1,418 downwards.
TGCAGAGACTTCAGGGCTTGGCTTCTGGTCTTTCTTGAAGGCTCTCATCCATGCCATTGTTGAAGGAATTACGGAATGGCTCCCCGTCTCCTCGACGGGCCACCTCATCCTCCTGGAGAAATATCTTCCTCTCGATCTCAATCCAGCCCTGAGAGAACTCTTCCTCGTCATCATTCAAATGGCCGCTGTTCTGGCCGTCGTCTTTCTCTTCTGGAATAGACTCTGGCCGATCAAGCGGCAGAAAGAGCTCTCAGAGCGGCAGATCCTCATTCCCCTAGGCCCCTTTGCGCTCGAGCGCAGTCGGATGATCCTGATCTTAAAGCTGATCGTCGCCTCTATTCCCGCTGCCATCTTCGGCCTCCTCTGGGCCGACTGGTTCATGGAAAAGCTTTATACCCCCCTGACAGTCGCCATTATGCTGATTCTTCTTGGCATCGCACTCTATCTCGTCGAGCTGAAACAGCCGCCCGTCCGCTTGCTCCGTGAGTCGGAGATTTCCTACGGCACGGCCCTCCTCATCGGCTGTGCCCAGGTCCTGGCAGCGGCCCTCCCTGGCACCTCACGCTCGGGCATCTGCATCCTGGCAGCTCTCCTGCTCGGCCTTGCACGGCCACTTGCTGCAGAATTCTCATTCTTCATGGCTGTTCCCGCCATGGCAGGAGCTAGTCTCCTCGAAGTCTTAAAACTCAGCTACCGACCCGATCTCGATGAAATCATCCTGCTCGCCGTCGCCTGCATCGCCTCTTTCCTCGTCTCTATGCTGTCGATAGAGGGCCTCATGAACTTTGTCAAAAAACATAGTTTCCAGCCCTTTGCGCTCTATCGGATAGGATTGGGACTGCTCGTCATCGCCTTATTGAGCTAGTAGATCGAGCTCACAGCGGTCAAAAGTATGTAGGAGATCAGCGATTATGTCGTTTTTTAAGGGGCTCCTGAGAGCCCCTATTTATTTACTTCTCCATGGGTGGCCTGGCGGCGGGATATAGGTCTTTCTTGGTCTCTTTTTTGCTTTTGAAGGTGTTATACTTTGACTAGCTGACCTCAGTTGTTCGACAGAGATACAAATGTGGTCATCTACCTTTACCTGTATTGGAAGAATACCCTTGTGAGCGACAATTAGGGATTTGCTTTTCAGTGCAGGTATTTTTTCGCCCCAAACGTTTTTGCTAGGGAGAACATAAGGTAGTCATCTTGGACGAGTTTAATAATTTCTTATTTTCAACTGAGGATTTAAAGCATTGAATGGTTTACGACTACGATTGCCATGCAGGCAAGGAAGGGAAGAGCCAGCGTCTAACGCTTTCTTTCTATGGCGTTGAGCTTTGCGTAGGGAAAGAGAAAGCATCTTAGCTAAATCTTTCGTTAGAAGATTTCCTCTTGCACATTCATTGATTAAAACCAATCGACGTTCATCCTCC
>JAFAAL010000017.1 GCA_023426575.1 Bacillota bacterium | reverse complement strand
CAGTTGATCTTTTTCTGTTTTAGACATGGTTCACCTTTTCTTTTCGTATGGGACGAAAGATTTTGAAAATACGCTATCGCACATTTTACACTGATTAGAGATAAGTTTCTAGCCACGCTCGCGCGTCGCATAGGCCACGATGTCTTGCCAGTCCTCGAAGAAGATATCCGGATTCTCCGCCTCTAGAATGGCCCGCGGCGTCTGCGACCAGGCGACAGCTCCGGAGCGATAGCCGCCGTTCTGAGCCGCCTGAATATCATAGACGGCATCTCCAATATAAAGCATGGCCTCTGCTCTCTGGAGGCCCAGATGCTCCGCAGCCAGATGGAGAGGGGCAGGGTCCGGCTTGTGTTTCTCGGTGTCGAATTTACTGATGATGACATCAAAATAGGGGGTGAGTTGGAATCCTTCTAGCGTCGGCGTGAGGTCTGAACCCCGCTTGGCCGTGATGATCCCGAGGGGATAGCCGAGCGCCTTCAATTCTTGGAGCATCGGGACGATGCCGAGAAAAATAGCGACACCGCTGACGAGGCGGGGCCGGTTATAGCTCAGATAGAGGTCAAGGATCTCTGGGATCCTCTCTTCTGGATAATTTCTCAGGAAAATCGTCTCGAGGGGTAAGCCTATCCCTGAGATAATCTCCTCGGGGCTCGGCTCATACCCGCCCAGTCGCTGATAAACATATTGATAGGACTCGACGATCAGGGGGATGGTGTCGATCAATGTCCCGTCAAAGTCAAAACAGATCGCTTCTAATTTGCTCATGACAATACCTCAAAAAGACTTCGGGCTACTCAACGAGCAGCCCGAAGTCTCATCATACACTATAGAATAATTAGTTTTCTTCGCGCTCTTGCTGGGCCTTAGCAATGACCTTTTGGGCAATTTCCTGTGGCGCCTGCTCGTAGCGGGCAAATTCCACGCTGAACCAGCCGCGCCCCTGAGTCATCGACTTCAAGTCGGTCGCGTACTTAGTCAGCTCGCTCATCGGAGCCTCGGCCTCGACGATCTGGAAGCCGCGGTCGACGTCGGCGCCCATGCCGAGGATACGGCCGCGACGCTTACTCATATCTCCCATGATATCGCCGAGATAGTCGTCGGGGATGTGGACCTTGACGGCGGCAATCGGCTCGAGCAGGACGGGATCCGCCTGGGGCAGACCGTTCTTGTAAGCCAGTCTTGCGGCGAGTTTAAAGCTCATCTCGTTGGAGTCGACATCGTGATAGGAGCCATCGACTAGGGTCGCCTTGAGATTGACGACGGGATAACCGGCGAGGACACCCTCGACGACGGCCTCCTGCAGGCCCTTCTCGACAGCGGGGAAGTAGTTCTTGGGCACGGCTCCACCGAAGATGCTCTCTTCGAAGACGAGTTCTTCGGAATCGGTCGGCTCGAATTCAATCCAGACATCACCATACTGACCGTGACCGCCCGACTGCTTCTTATGACGGCCCTGGACCTTGACCTTCTTCCGGATGGTCTCACGATAGGGGACCTTGGCCTCTTTGAGCACTGAGTCGACGTTGTATTTGCCCTTGAGCTTGGATCTTAGGACCTCGAGTTGGACCTCGCCCTGACCCGAGAGGAGGAGCTGACCCGTCTCACGATCGCTCTTGATCGTAAAAGAGGGATCCTCGTCTGTCAGACGCTGCATGCCCTGCATGATCTTGTCCTCTTCCCCGCGCTTTTCAGGCTCGATCGCCATGCTGAGGCAGGGGATGGGCATCTCGACGGGTGGGATGATCAATGGCTTATCTTTCAGGCTCAGAGTCTCGTTGGTCTGGGTCTCGTTCAGCTTGGTGATGGCGCCGATGTCGCCTGCGACGACCTCGTCGACCTCGAGCTGTTTCTTGCCCTGTAAGGCAAAGAGGCCCGCAATGCGCTCTTCTGTCTGCTTCGTCGTGTTGTAGACGTTGTTGGAGGCATTGAGCTTGCCGCTGTAGACCTTGAAGAGGGAGATACGCCCGACAAAGGGGTCGACGATCGTCTTGAAGACAAAGGCCGCGAGAGGTCCATTCGCATCGAGGGCGAGCTCGAGCTCTTCACCCTTCTCATTTTTCGCCTGGATGGGCGCCGCTTCCGACGCCTTGGGGAAGAATTTGACGCAGAAGTCGAGGAGCTGCGCAATGCCGAGATTATTGATGGCAGAGGCGCTGAAAATTGGAATCAGGGTACCCTGACTCATCGCCATAGCGAGGCCGCGCTCCTCTTCTTGCGGGGTAAAGCTCTCGCCATCAAAGTACTTCATCATCAGTTCTTCGTCAGCGCCGGCAATCTGCTCTTGCAGCTCCGCGTGGTACTCCTCGCTGAGCGCCTGGAGCTCGGCGGGTACATCGACCTTCTTCACCTGCCCGTTGTTCTCGTAGTGATAGCCCTCACCAGAGCGGACGTCGACATAACCTAAGTATTGATCACCATCTTTAATGGGAATCATCAGGGGAACGAGCTTATTCCCGTAAGCCTCACGGAACTCTGCAACTGCCTTCTGGAAATCAGCATTCGGCTCATCGGCGCGGTTCAGGAGGAGAGCACAAGGCTTCTGCGCCTTCTCAACCATGCGCAGCGTCTTCTCAGATCCGACGGAGAGGCCGTCCTTGGCAGAGCCGACGAGGATGACGCTGTCGGCCACCTGCATACCGAGTCGCTGCTCGGCCAAGAAGTCAAAATCGCCAGGGACATCGATCAAATTAAATTTCGTATTCTGCCATTCGAGGGCGGCATAGCTCACTCCAATTGAGTTACCACGGCGCTGTTCCTCTTGGTCGAAGTCCGTGACGGTATTGCCGTCCTGCGTCTTGCCCATACGGCTGATCACCTTGCCGTTCAGGAGCATGGCCTCGATCACCGAAGTCTTGCCCGAACCACTGTGACCCATAAATGCGATATTGCGAATTTGTGTTGCGGGATAGATTTTCATCACTGGTCCCCTCTCTGCTTATTTTGCGTACTTCTTATTATATCTATCAGTTTAACGAGGGGCAAGGGCTCAAAAGTTCGGCAATTTCGCCAAAAAGCGTTCAAGCTCATCCCTGCCACTCACAGCGGAGGCCTCGCGTCTCAAGTCGCGAGCGCGGGGGAAGCCCTTGATATAGGCGATCAGATTGCTCCGAAATTCTCGGGCCGCTGTCGCTTCGCCCAATAGTTCGGCCAAAGCCCCAAAATGCATCCGGATCACCTCTTTTTTTTCTTTTGCATCGGGTGGGGCCTCCCCTAGAAGCTCCGCAAAGATCCAGGGCGCTCCCATCGCCGCACGTCCGATCATCAGGCCATCGATTGCAGGCGAGGCAATGGCTCTCAAGGCATCTTGGCGCGTGGCAATGTCGCCGTTGCCATAGACTCTGGGCGTCTCCTGCTCTCCGCCTCTCAGCATGTCGGCCTGACGGAGAATTCTGCCCCAGTCGGCCTCTCCCGCATAGAACTGCTCGCGATGGCGTCCGTGAATTGTGAGAAGAGAGATTCCTGTCTCTCGGATCTTCGGCAAGATGGCCTCGAGAGGAAAATCGCTGGCGCTCCATGCTGTCCGCACCTTCACAGAGACGGGCTTGTGGTAGGGTCTGGCCGCTTCTACAGCAGTCCCCATGATCTCAAGAGCCTCGTCCGGATGTCGCAAGAGCCCCGCCCCCGCCCCGCCATTGACGACCTTGGGTACAGGGCAGCCAAGATTTAAGTCAATCATGGCCGCTTGGCCATAGAGAGAGTGCTCTAGGAGCATGGGGATGGCCTGACGGAAGTCGGAGGCTTGAGAGCCGAAGATTTGGATGGCGAGGCACTCCGTGCTGTCCATAGCGAGGTAGGCTTTTGCCCGATGGAATCCCCCAGGATAGAGGAGGCCACGAGCGGAGATCAGCTCGGTGACGACCAGGCCAGCGCCGTAGTGTTGCGCGAGGCGACGGAATGCGAGGTTCGTGGTTCCTGCGAGCGGGGCCAGAGCGAGGCGATTGGGCAGCGTCAGCTCGGCAGAGAGTGGCAGTGGGCTCTTGATTTTCTCGCTGCTCTCCTTGGCTTGGTGCTCAGTTAGTTCGAGAGCGCTCAGGCCCATGGACGTCTCATATGCCATACTTTCCTCCTCGTTTTGTTATCTTAAAGTAAGTTTAAACGCTCCCTGGGTTGTCGACAAATGATTTCGAATCGCTATAATATGTCTTTAGAGTCTTTACGGCTGCCATTTCATAGGAGGAAATAATGCAGAAAAAATTTCCGAAAATATTGCTCTTGCTCGCCCTGATCCTCAGTGTCAATCTCACTCTCTCCTCTTGTTCACTTTTTAAGAAGGATAAGAGTTCTGACAATCTCTCCGAGGAGGCCATCGACATCATCCAGCAGGAAGATGCCGCCGATGCCCAGAAGAATGAAAAGGGACTGAGCCGCCGTGAGGAGGACTTTCTCCGCTTCGGCGAGGAGCGCCTTGCCAATCTCATCAAGCAATTCAACGCCTTCGGCGAGGGAACTGCGAGCTATCAGGAAGACGCCATCAACAAGGGAATCAGCGTCGAGCGGAATAAGAAGTTCATTGAATCTCGCGATCAATTGCTCGAGGCCTGCTCTAAAATCGAGATAATTCCCCTCTCAACAGTTCCCGAAAATCTCAAGAACTTCTATGAGCAGAACTTCCGCCTGGCCAATCACTGCCGCCAGATGATCTATCAGATTGAGCGGCAGAATGCAACGAATCTACCGGGCGTCTACAACGATGTCCTGACTGAGCTCAATGCCTACGCCGTGCAGGCTCGCGACTTTATCGCCAAGGTCCAGGAGGCCGGTGTCAACGCTGCCTTCGCCCTGATCCCTCCCGTGGACTGGGCGGCCGAGGCCAGTAAGGAACGCGTCTTAAATGCGACCTTTGACGTCGGTGAGCTCGGCATCAGCTTCGGTGCCACCCGGGCCGAGGTCATGGGTGTCGAGGGACTGATCCCCAATTACGACAAGTTGGAAAAGCTCGAGTACAATACCAAGGTCTATCTCTATGAGGGCGTCCGCAAGTACTTCTTCAACGAATTTGATCAGCTCTACAAGGTCACTTACGTCTTCCGCCCGAATAACGCCAACCCCTACAACGATCTCGTCGCCATCTGGAACCCCTTCTGTCACTCCCTGCAGGTTCCTGGCTACTTTGATAATAATGAGTATGACATGGTTCAGGCGACGGGCCAGAACGACCAATATTACTTCGACGTCGACCTGCCCCATCTCAAGGCGAGAGCTACGGCCACCGCTGGCCATCCTGAGATCCCTATTGTCATTGACATTCAGGCCAAGTTGGCCGGGGAGGCCGAGAACGGCCAAGATAAGGATCAAGAATAATCCATCAGAGGTCGAGCAATCGACCTTTATTTTTGCTAATTATGAGAGGTGTCTATGAAAGAAAAAGAAATGATGCTAGGTGAGCCCATTCGCGATCTGTGCCAGCTGCCCGTCAGCCGCCGCCTGATCCTCGGACTCCAACACTGCTTTGCCATGTTCGGCGCAACCATTCTCGTGCCGCTCTTGACAGGCTTGTCGATCTCGACGACACTGCTCTTTGCAGGTCTCGGCACACTGCTCTTCCACCTGGTGACGGGTGGCAAGATTCCCGCCTTCCTCGGCTCTTCCTTTGCCTTCCTGGGCGGCTATGCCATGGTCGCTCCGATGGGAGCGGATGGCCGAGCAGATCCAGCGGCCCTCGCCAAGGCAGGGGGCGGCATCATCGTCGCAGGTCTCGTCTACCTCGTGCTCGCCGGCCTGATCAAGATCTTTGGCGTCCGTCGCGTCATGCGCTTCTTCCCGCCGGTCGTCACAGGCCCGATCATCATCTCCATCGGCCTGATCCTCGCCCCCACGGCCATCGCCTCGGCGAGCCAGGATTGGCTGCTGGCCCTCATTGCCCTGACGACGATCATCGTCTGCAATATCTGGGCACGCGGCATGTTGAAGATCATCCCGATTCTCATGGGCCTCCTGGTCTCCTATGTCGTCGCCCTCTTCCTCGCAAGAGTTGACTTCAGCTCAGTCCAGAGCCTGATCGCCTCGGGGCGCTGGCTCGAGATCCCCCTACAGCGGGAGAGCTTTGCGACCTTTGACCGCGGGGCCATCTTAACAATCGCCCCGATCGCTCTTGCGACCATCATGGAACACATCGGCGACATCTCGGCGATCTCTGCGACCACTGGCGTCAACTACATCGCCAAGCCAGGTCTCCACAGGACCCTCGCAGGCGACGGTCTCGCCACGATCTTTGCCGCCGCCTTTGGCGCGCCGGCCAATACGACCTACGGTGAAAATACGGGCGTCCTCGTCCTGACCAAGGTCTACGATGCCAAGGTCACTCGCATTGCCGCCTTTTTTGCCATCGCCCTCTCCTTCTTCCCCATTCTCTCCGAGGCGATTCGGACGATGCCGACGGCGATCATCGGCGGCGTCTCCCTCATCCTCTACGGCATGATCTCCGCGATCGGCCTCAGAAACGTCGTCGAGAACAATGTCGACTTCACCAAGTCGCGCAATCTCATCGTCGCCGCGGCCATCCTGGTCTGTGCCCTCGGCTTCAAATCTGGGATCAGCCTGGGGCCGATTACGCTCTCAGGAATTGCCATTGCCGCCCTCGTCGGCATCTTCTTAAACGCGGTGCTGCCTGGTAAGGACTATGAATTCAACGTCGACGATCCCAAGTCAACGGGCGTCAACTTCTCCGGCACCGATACGACCTATTACGGCCATACCCCCCACTACGACCTCAGCGAAGAAGAGGCCCTCCTGGCTGGCGCCAAGCTCTTGAATGAGGAAGACGGGGCCCTGAGAACCAGCCTCAAGCAACAGATTCGAGAATTGATTCACGAGGAGCTCGATCGCACAATCCATGAGGACCTCTCACAAAAGGTCAAAGACGAGATCAACTATGACCTCTACCATCAATTGAAGCGGGAAATCTCGACTTCTCTCAATGAGAAACTGCAAGATGCAGAGAATATCCCCGAGGATCAAGTTTAAGGCAGAGGAAGGGAGGGTCTCATGGCTCAAAAAGTCGTTCTGATCAGCGGGGGCTCCTCGGGCATCGGCCTGGCCTGCGCCCGCAGCTTTGCTTCTGCTGGCTATCGCGTCTATGAGATCAGTCGCAGCGGTCACGATCAGGAGGGCATCCGCCATCTGACGGCCGATGTCACAGATATGAGAAGTCTTCGCCAAGCCTTTGCCCAGCTCGCTTCTGAAGTCGATGGGCTGGATGTCCTCATCTGCAGCGCGGGCTATGGCATCGCCGGCTCCGTCGAATGCACTGCGGAAGAGGCCATGGAGCGCCAGTTCGATGTCAACGTCTATGGGACCGTTCGGCTCGTGCAGCTGGCTTTGCCCCTCTTGCGAGAGAGAGAGGGACGCTGCTTTTTTATCTCATCGGTGGCCGCCGTCCTCTCCCTTCCCTTTCAGGCCTTTTACTCAGCCACGAAATCTTGTCTCAACCAGCTGGCCCTCGCTCTCAACAATGAGCTGCGGCCAGCCGGTCTCAGTTTTACGGCCATCATGCCCGGGGATCTGGCGACTGGTTTCACGGGGGTGCGCGACTATCCGCGCCTCCAACGAGAGCAGGATCTCTACGGCGTGATCCCGGCGCGAGCCATCGAGAAGATGGCCCGTGATGAGGAGGCGGGAGACAGCCCTGAGAAGATGGCGCGCTATATCCTCAAGCTCGCTGAAAGGAAACGTCGGCCTCGCCCGCTTCTGGGCTTCGGCCTGAAATATCGGGCGGCGCTCCTCCTCGCCAAATTATTGCCAGCGGGGCTGAGTCATTATATCCTAGGTAAAATGTACTGTAAGTAGAGGTGTGCACATGGATCTTTTTGACAAGTGTCTACGCCATAGTCGCGTCGATACGGCCAGAGAATATGGCGTCTATCCCTATTTTCACGAATTGGAGAGCGCCCAGGATGACGTGGTCTGGATGAATGGAAAAGAGATCATCATGCTCGGTTCCAACAATTATCTCGGTCTGGCCGCCGATAGCCGCGTGCGCCAGGCCGCCATTCGCGCTATCGAAAAATATGGTTCTGCCTGTTCAGGCTCCCGTTTTCTCAACGGTCATCTCGATCTGCACCAGCAGCTGGAAAAGGCGCAGGCTGAATTTCTCCGCAAAGAGGCCTGTCTTTGTTTTTCTACAGGTTTCCAGAGCAATCTCGGCATCATCTCGGCGATTGCCGGGCGCGGTGACTATATCCTCTCGGATTCTCTGAATCACGCCAGTATCAATGACGGCTGTCGCCTGAGCTTTGCCCGCTGCTATAAATATCCACACAGCCAGATCTCAGAGCTGGAGCGCCTCCTGGCAAAGATCCGCAGTGAACAGCCGACGGCTGGCATCCTCATCGTCAGCGACGGGGTCTTTAGTATGGAGGGCGAACTCTGTCGACTGCCGGAGATCGTCGCCCTCGCCCGCCAGTATCAGGCCCGCATTCTGATCGACGACGCCCACGGGCTCGGCGTCCTCGGCGCACGGGGAGCCGGCACTGCCGAGCACTTTGGTCTCGAGGATGAGGTCGACCTCATCATGAACACCTTTTCAAAGTCCTACGCCGCCCTCGGCGGCTGTGTCTCGGGACCCGCCCGCGTCATCGACTACATCAAGCACGTCTCGCGCCCCTTTATCTTCAGTGCCAGTCTTGCCCCCGCCATGGTCAACAGTGCCTATGAGGCGCTCAAGATTCTCCAGGCCGAGCCTGAACTCGTGCAGAAAGTCCAGGAGAACAGTCGCTTCATGTATGCGGAATTGAAGAACTATCCTGCCGTCCAGCTGCTCGACAAGGGCAACGACTTCGTGCCCATTATCGCCATCCTCAGCGGCAGTCCCGCCCGCACCCTCTACGCGGCAAAATTACTCTTTGAGGCGGGGGTCTATCTCAATCCCGTCCTTCCTCCGGCAGTGCCTGAGCACTCCTGCCTTCTGCGTAGCTCATATAGCGCGACACAGAGTCCAGATCTCCTCCGACGGGCCGCTGCCATCATCGGCAAAGTCTTCAGCGAGATCGATCAGACGACAGAGCTAGACCTCTCGACCATAGAGATCTAGACCTCTTCCTCAGCGATAGATGCTTCTTTCCGTCACGATGAGATCGAGTTTTTGATCCCAGGGCTCTATGGGAATATCAGGGCAATATTGAATTTCAAAGGCGACCCCAATGTGAAGAGCCTGCGGACAGCGGAGCAGATAGCGATCATAATAGCCCCCGCCCATGCCGATGCGATTCAGTGCCCGATCAAAGGCAACGAGTGGGACGAGAACGAGGTCGATGGCCTCGGGCTCCCATTGCCTTGATCGCTCCAATAGGGGCTCTAAAATACCAAAAGACCCCTCTTTCCAAGCATTCTCATCATCTGGAAGCAGGGCCTCCATCCTCCCCTCCCCAAAACAGAGGGGGTAGAGCCAGTGTTTTGGTCCCCTCGCGGCCTCTTTGAGACCGGCGAGGGACACTTCTCCTGGAACGGCGCGGTAGAGAAAAATATTGGAAGCTCGCTGCAAGTCCTGCAAAGTCAAGAGTCTTTGGACAATGGACGCCGACTTCTCTGCCTGTTCTGCAGGCGAGAGAGCTGCTCGCTGCCGTCGCTTCGCTGCACGAATCTCTGCGCGCTGCCTCTCTCTCGACAAGTCCTTAGGCATCGAGACAGCTGGCGATCTCATCTGCCAGTTTTTGCAGCGCTTCGAGACCCTCCTCATTGAGCGCACCCTTGACTTGGACGATCTCTCCGACCTCTTCGAGGGCCTTTGCCCGACTTAAGATCTCCTGGGCGATGGGGATACCACGTCCGCCCCAGCTTCCGTTGCCAATGAGGGAGATTTTGTGCTTGTCCCAGTTGAGCATGAGGAGCTCGCGGAGGAAGGCATCCATCTTGGGATAGAGTTCCGTATTGTAGTTATTGCAGACAAAGACGGCATTGGAGAGTCTAAAGCACTGGGCAATGATCTCCGAATAGTCCGTCTCAGCCACGTCATAGACCTTGATCTGGCGGACGCCTCTCTGGGCCAATTCGGCCGCGAGACGGTCGGCCGTCTGCATCGAATTGTCATAGAGAGAGCCGTAGACGATGACGACACCCGCCTCCTCAGGCAGGTAATTGGACCAGGCGAGATATTTTTGAATTGCGAGCTCCATCTCGGGACTCTTCCTGAAGATCAGGCCGTGGAGAGGCAGAATCAATTGGATCTCGCGAGCACTGAGCTTCTCGATCAGCTTATTGACCTGGAGGCCGAAGCGTCCGACGATATTCGTGTAGTAGCGGCGATACTCGTCCAGCCAGTCGCGCTCCCATTGGACCTCGTCCGCAAAAATCGTCCCCTCAAAAGCCTTGAAACTCCCAAAGGCATCGGCCGAGAAGAGCCAGTTCTGGCTCTGCTCATAGACCATCGTCACCTCGGGCCAGTGCACATGGGCCGCGGCGATCATCTCGAGCTTGTGCTGGCCGAGGTCGATGACGTCGCCTTCCTTGACGATCTGGGCCCGGCTCGTGAAGTCATAGGGGTAGAACTGCTCGAGGAACTGCAGTGCTTTCTGGGAAGTGATGAGAACTGTCTCAGGATAGAGATCCAGGATCATGCGGATCGTCTGGCAGTGGTCGGGCTCGACGTGGTTGACGATCATGTAGTCGAGCTTTCCACCCTCGAGGGCGGCCTCGACATTTTCGATGAACTGTTCGGCAATCGCCTTGTCGACCCCGTCCAGCAGGCAGTTCTTCTGGTCGCGGATGACGTAAGAATTATAAGTGACGCCCTCGGGGAGCGGAAAGAGGTTCTCGAAGCGGCTGAGCCTCCGATCGATGCCTCCGACAAAAAATAAATTCTCCTCAATCTGACGGATGTGCTGCATACTTGCGCCTCACCTTCTAATACGAATTGATGTTCCCAGAATACCACAGAAAAAAGAGCCTCGCAGTCTCCTGCGAAGCTCTCTTATAAAAGATAAATTGGGATCTCGATTACTCGATGATCTCGGAGACGGTGCCGGAACCGACGGTACGGCCACCCTCACGGATAGCGAACTTCAGGCCCTTCTCGATAGCGATCGGGGTGATCAGTTCGACGGTGACGGTGACGTGGTCGCCAGGCATGCACATGTCGACGCCCTCGGGCAGAGTCGCAACACCAGTGACGTCCGTGGTACGGAAGTAGAACTGGGGACGATAGCCGCTGAAGAAGGGCTTGTGACGGCCACCCTCATCCTTGGTCAGGACGTAGACCTGGCCCTGGAACTTGGTGTGGGGCTTGATGGAGCCGGGCTTGGCCACAACCTGGCCGCGCTCGATATCGGTACGCTGGATACCGCGGAGCAGGATACCGACGTTATCGCCAGCTTCACCCTGATCCATCATCTTGTGGAACATCTCAACACCGGTGACGACGGAGCTTCTGGGCTCGTCCTGGAGACCGACGATCTCAACAGCGTCGCCGACCTTGATGACACCACGCTCAATACGGCCAGTAGCAACAGTTCCACGACCGGTGATGGTGAAGACGTCTTCAATAGGCATGGCGAAGGGGAGGTCCGTCGGACGCTCGGGGGTGGGGATGAACTCGTCAACAGCGGCCATCAGCTCGTGGATGCACTGATACTCAGGAGCATTGACGTCGGTGCTGTCGGACTCGAGGACCTTGAGGGCGGAGCCGTGGATGACGGGAGTGTCATCGCCGGGGAACTCGTACTCGTCGAGGATCTCGCGGACGGTCATCTCGGAGAGTTCGATCAGATCTTCGTCAGCCATATCGCACTTGTTCAAGAAGACGACGATTGCGGGAACACCCACCTGACGGGCGAGCAGGACGTGCTCACGGGTCTGAGGCATGGGGCCGTCAGCTGCAGAGACGACGAGGATGGCGCCGTCCATCTGAGCCGCACCAGTGATCATGTTCTTGATGTAGTCGGCGTGGCCCGGGCAGTCGACGTGGGCGTAGTGGCGGTTCTCGGTCTCGTACTCAACGTGTGAGGCGGAGATGGTGATACCACGAGTACGCTCTTCTGGCGTCTTGTCGATGTTTGCATAGTCGGTAAATTCACCGCCACCAGCCAGAGAGAGAACCTTGGTGATTGCTGCGGTGAGGGTCGTCTTGCCGTGGTCAACGTGTCCAATGGTTCCTACGTTGACGTGCGGCTTCGTGCGTTCAAATTTTGCTTTTCCCATTGATTAATCCTCCTTAGGATTGCTTGAGCTTCTCTTTGAAGCTTGTGCACAGTCTTTTGCTAATGGACATTTTGTCACATTAATCTATTATTGGCAATCTCCCTGATTATATCGTGATTTTACTGGCTTGCCAAATCTTCCATGATGCTCTTAGGCACCTGGTCAAAGTGTGAAATCTGCATGACAAAGTTGCCGCGCCCCTGAGTGTTCGAGCGCAGGGTCGTCGCGTAGCCGAACATCTCCGAGAGCGGGACAAAGGCGGTGACAGACATCGCCCGGCCCTGCAGCTCCGTGCCCTGAATCTGGCCACGGCGGCTGGAGAGATCGCCCATGACATCGCCGAGATACTCGTCGGGAACGACGACGTCGACCTTCATGATCGGCTCTAGGAGCACGGGATCTGCCTGGCGCATCGCATTCTTCAGGGCCATGGAGCCCGCAATGCGGAAGGCCATCTCTGAGGAGTCGACCTCGTGCGAGGAACCATCGACCAGGGAGACCTTGATGTCGACCACGGGGTAACCGGCGATGACGCCGCCCTTCATGGCTTCTTGGATGCCCTCGTCCACAGCCTTGATGAATTCCTTAGGCACTGAGCCACCGATCGTCTTGTCGACAAATTCGTAGCCCGCGCCGGATTCTTGCGGCTCGATCTCGATGACGGCGTGACCGTACTGACCGTGACCGCCCGACTGGCGGACGAACTTGCCCTCGGCGCCTGCGGACTTGCGGATGCTCTCCTTATAGGCGACACGGGGCTTGCCGACGTTGGCCTCGACCTTGAATTCACGGAAGAGGCGGTCGACGATGATGTCGAGGTGCAGTTCACCCATGCCGGAGATCAGGGTCTGCCCCGTCTCGGCGTCGGTGTGGGTCTTAAAGGTCGGATCTTCCTCAGCCAGCTTGGCCAGGGCAATGGCCATCTTCTCCTGAGATGCCTTCGACTTAGGTTCGATGGCGACGGAGATGACGGGCTCTGGGAATTCCATGGACTCGAGGATGATCGGCGCCTTGGGATCGCAGAGGGTGTCGCCTGTCGAGGTCTCCTTGAGACCGACGGCAGCGGCGATATCACCGGCGTTGACGGACTGAACCTCTTCCCTGTGATTGGCGTGCATCATGAGGATGCGGCCAATGCGCTCGCGCTTGCCATTGCTCGTATTCATGATGTACGAGCCAGCCTCGAGAATGCCGGAATAGACTCTGAAGAAGCAGAGCTTGCCGACATAGGGATCCGTCATGATCTTAAAGGCCAAGGCTGAGAAGGGTTCCTCATCTGAAGTGTGGCGCAGATCAGACTCGCCCGTCTCTGGGTTCGTCCCCTCGATCGGGGGAATGTCCAGGGGGGACGGCATGTAGTCGACCACAGCGTCCAAGAGGAGCTGCACGCCCTTATTCTTATAGGATGAGCCACAGGTCACAGGGATGATGGCATTACTCAAGGTCGCACGACGCAGCGCAGCCTTCAGTTCTGGAATCGTGATCTCCTCTTCCATGATGAACTTCTCGGAGAGGGCGTCATCCGTCTCGGCAATGGCCTCGACCATCTTGTCATGCCAGAGCTGAGCCTCCTCTTGCATTTCTTGAGGAATCTCAGCTTCTTCGATGACCTTGCCCAGATCCTCGTCGTGGTAGAGGTCGGCCTTCATCTCGATGAGGTCGATAATTCCCGTAAAGGAATCCTCTTTCCCGATGGGCAGCTGGATGGGGACTGCATTGCAGCCGAGACGATCCTTCATCGTCTGCAGCGCATGGAAAAAGTCCGCACCCGTGATGTCCATTTTGTTGACGTAGGCAAGACGCGGCACCTTATAGGTGTCGGCCTGGCGCCAGACGGTCTCGGTCTGAGGCTCGACGCCAGACTTGGCGCAGAAGACCGTGACGGCACCATCGAGCACGCGCAGGGAGCGCTCGACCTCAACCGTGAAGTCGACGTGACCTGGGGTGTCGATGATGTTGATGCGGCAATTCTTCCACTGAGCGGTAGTCGCAGCAGAGGTGATCGTGATCCCACGCTCCTGCTCCTGCTCCATCCAGTCCATCGTCGCGGCGCCCTCGTGGGTCTCGCCGAGGCGGTGAATCTTCCCCGTGTAGTAGAGGATACGCTCGGTGGTCGTCGTCTTGCCGGCATCGATGTGGGCCATGATGCCGATATTGCGGGTATTCTCGAGTGAGAATTCTCTGGGCATATATTTATCCTTCTTTACTTAATAAACTGTTCTGACACTACGCTGTCATCGCCAGGCGACTACCAGCGGAAGTGGGCGAAGGCACGGTTGGCCTCTGCCATTCTATGCATTTCTTCTTTACGTTTGAAAGCTGCACCATTGCCTTCTGCTGCATCGAGCAGTTCAGCTGCGAGGCGCTGACTCATGGAGCGCTCGCTGCGTGCTCTGGCGGCATTGACAAGCCAGCGGAAAGCCAGGGTCTGACGTCTCTCAGGGCGGACTTCCATCGGCACCTGATAGTTCGAGCCACCGACCCGACGAGCTTTGACCTCGAGTTGGGGCATGACGTTTTCCATGGCTTTTGCAAAGACTTCCAGGGGATCCTGACCGGCCTTCTCTTGAATGAGCGCAAAGGCGTCATAGACGATGCGCTGGGCGAGGCCCTTCTTGCCGTCGAGCATGACGTTGTTGATCAGCTTGGCGACCTTGACGTCATGGTATTGGGGATCTGGAAGAATTTCGCGTTTTGCGACACGGCCTTTTCTTGGCATTGCTTCCCTCCTTTCTTGATTATGCGGCTCTTGCCGAAATCAAAGGTACTCACTTAAATTGTGTTACACGCTGAAGAGGCCGGATATATAGAGAGTCCGGACTTCTCTTATCTCGTGGCAACCGATCTGTGAGCTGACTTAGCGCGTTGCGCTCTTAGGTCTCTTGGCTCCGTACTTAGAACGGCCCTGCTTGCGGTCATTGACACCTGCGGCGTCCAATGTGCCGCGCACGATGTGGTAACGCACACCTGGCAGATCCTTGACACGTCCACCGCGGATCAGGACGACACTGTGCTCTTGCAGGTTGTGGCCGATCCCAGGGATGTATGCAGAAACTTCTGCCTGATTGGTCAGACGCACACGGGCGATCTTGCGGAGCGCAGAGTTCGGTTTCTTCGGGGTCTCAGTCTTGACCACCGTGCAGACACCGCGCTTCTGCGGGGAATCATAGAATGAACGGCGCTTCTTCAGCGTATTCATGCCGACTCCCAGCGCCGGCGACTTCGACTTAAATTCCTTGGTCTGCCGGCCCTGCTTCACCAATTGGTTGAATGTTGGCATCCGGGACTCCTCCTTCTTTAAAATTTTCTCTCCCCGAATGCGCTCAATAAAAGAGCCCTCTCGGGGCTAGGCAACTCATCATAGCAAAAGAGTCCCAGGAGTGCAAGCGGCAATTTCTAAGCGCCGCCTGCACTCCTGGCTCCCTCTTTTCATCTCAGCCATTGAAGAGCGGTGAGTCCTCCGGCGATAGTGGCTCCAGGTAATCGGGCGAGATCGCGGGGACGTAGCAGGGGCTGTAGGTCTTGAACTCGCTCCCCTCATTGTCGTCGTACTCGATATAGAACTTGTAATAGGGCACAAAATCTCTGGTGAACACGTAGCCCAGCTTATAGGCGAGCTCGCATTTGACAATCATGTCCTCGCTGATTTTTTCAGGCGGGAAGGGATATGAGGTTCTAAACTCACCTCTCAGGAGGGCCTCGCGCGCCTCCGCTTCCGTGCGCAGGGGGTAGTCACCGAGCCTCTGGATATTGAGCCCCTCGCGCGGATAAGTCTTTTCAATGCCGAAGAGGACGTTCAGTTCTCCATAGAGACTCTTCTCACGCCAGCCGGCCAAATCGATGCCGAGAATCCTCTCATAGTAAGTGTCCGAGCCATATGGGATGCTCAGCTGAAAGCGGCCCGAGCTCAGCGATCTCTGGACGAATTGCTCCGTAAGATCTGCGCCAGAGCTCTCATAAAGCTCTGGTGGCCGATAATAGTCGCGGAAAAAGAATGTTTCCCCGCTCTCCTCATCCAAGATAGAACTGTAATTTTCGATATCATAGTGGATCTCGGGCCGCTCAAAATTAAAGAGCGTAGCGTAGTGCTTAAAGAGATAGTCAAAGCTTTCCAGAACCTTGGCCTTGTTCTCTTCATATTTTTCGATATTCAGCTCGCGATCTCGGGCTTCATCTTCCGTCCTGACATAGGGTGAGAAAGTCAGACCCTCAGGGAGCTTGACAGGTTCTTTTAATAAAATCTTTACAGAAGATAATGGGCCATACCCCGGATGAATGAGGTAATTATATTTTTCACCGATGGCAAAAATGGAGACCCAGTAAGTCTCTGGATCTGAGAGGGTCGGCAAGTCGCCTTGCGCGTTGACCTCGTAGATTGACTCGGCACCGCCGGGCTCTGGATAGTAGACAGAGACAATCTGATCCTCGTATTCGCCCGCCAAGCGCTGGGCGGTCTGAAAGAGAAGAAGCTTCTCTTCCTTGCCTGTATTCTCATTGGGTGCTGGAGGATTGCCGACATAGTTGAGATTGTGGAAAATGGGCAGGTGCGTCGGCCGGCGAGCAGGGTCGTCTCCGCGATTGAACTGTACTTTCAGAACGGAGGCGCGATCGGGATATGAGAAGCCTTCGAATCCCATAGCACCATCGCCGAGGGGCTCATTTGGATCGTAGCGATAGGGCTTAAGATTCGGACCTGGCTGCCAGGCATCAATGGCCGCAGAAGCTTCTGCGCTGTCTTCCTGCTCCAGACTGCTCGAGGCTTCTGCCTCTAGCCTCTCAATCTCCGACCCCGTGACACTCAGTTCGGCTCTCGGCTCCTCCTCTCCGCCCCTCGGCATCGGCCAGAGCCAGGAGAGGGCGAGAATCAGGACGAGGCAGGCCGCCACAGTCATTCCCGTGCCCAGATAGAAGCGGCGATTCCTGCGTCTTATGCCCTCGGCACGCTCAGTCGCTCTCGTCCTAGCGACGCTTTCTTCAATTCTGCGGTAGAGCTCGGCGCTCTCCTGATCATCTAATCTCAGTTCTCTCCAGGCATCATGAATCTTTTTATTTTTCATCTTGGACCTCCAGTAGATGGCGCAGCCGCTGCCGCGCCTCACTCAGTTGATTCCTCACCGTCGAGGGATTGCGCCGCAAGATCTGAGCGATCTCCCCCGTCTGATACCCCTCGTAGTAGAAGAGATAGACGGGCAGGATCAGGCGCTCCGGCAGCGTCAGTACCGTCCGCAAGATCTCATGCGTCGACTCATCCTGAGTGCTTGCCAGGTAGTTTTCGAAATCACTGAAATCCAGCTCTGTCCTCGACTTTTGCTTCAACTTATCTTTTGTCAAATTTTCGAGCACGGTAATCAGCCAGGCCTTCTCATGTTCTGCACTTCGAAAATGTCGCTCCTTGACGAGCAATTTCACGAAGCAGTCATGCACGAGATCCTCACTGTCCGCCCGATTTTTCATATAGGCAAAGGCCAGCCGATATAGCATCGGCTGATATTGGCGATAAGTTCGCGCGAGTTCTTCTTGCCAATAGCTCATAAGCACCTCCTAGCTATAACACGACTGAGTCCGTGAAATTGTCGGCTCAGAGCAAAATAAAAAAGGCTCTCGACTATTCCCGAGAGCCTCGTCTCTTGATTCTCTGAACCTTGAGGACAGGATCTGTCTCTTAGACCATTATAGCTGATGACGCCTTTCCCCTTGTTTTATATCATCAAAGTTTTGAACCTGGACCCAGTATACAGCTGCAATCCTTCTCGAGCAGAGCTTCAAAGAGTGGAGCCAGGGCGCTGACCTCCGCGAGCTGAACGGCAGGGAGAGCACGCCTGAGCTCCTGCCAGAATTGGGGACTGTCGCCCGATCTCAGATCGCGGATCGCGATAGCTGACAAATGCGAGATCGCCACTGCGCTCGAGGCTGACGAAGCAGCCATAGGCCCCACCCGCCACGCGCACTTGCTCCCAGAGGTAGTCCGTCTCGAGGACTTTTTTCGCGATGAGCAGCGCCGGAGAAAAGCTCGCTCCGAGCGCCGCGATATTATAGCCCTGGGCGACATAGTTCAGCTCTGAGGGGATTGCAATCTCCTCGTTCTTGACCTTTGGAAGATAGGGAGAGAGATTGAGGCGCGTCTGTGCAGGCTTGCCGCGCTCTGCGGCAAAAGCCTCTTCTATGGCTGAGAGGACTGTGTCGACTGCCCCGCCACTGTAGGCCAACTCGAGCCTTTCAGGGGCAAAGAGCTTGGCTACAAGATCGCTCAGGAGGGCAGACAGCTCAGCCCCCAGCGCCACCGTCTGCTCGGCTCGATCGCGCATCGCAAGATAGGCCGCATAGCCATAGAGCTCATCTGCCTGGACGGCCCAGGGAGAGAAGTAAGTGCAGAGTCGCGACTGAGTTCAGGCAGCGGGAAGGCGAGCTGGAGGTAGGAGAGGCCAGGGATCTTGGCCTCGAGCTGGAGGATGGGGGACGCGGAGCATTCAGGCCGCGAGAGCAATTGATAGCTTGCACGCTCTGGGGCCTCTTCGAGATCCTCGAGGCTCAGGCGGGGCAGGCGGCTGAGCGTTTCGGGGCTGTCTGGCGTGTTCTGCCAGAGGCGCAGAGCGGCAAGGCGCTCCTGAAGCTCCTTCTTCTCAGCCTCACTCATTGCCTCAGAGCGGGCGCGAAGCTCTGCCTTCAGCCGCTCCACCTCACGCTTTTGCAGCTGCTCCGAGGCCGTCATGATGAGCTCAACGCGCTGCATATTGTCGAGGACTTCCGTCTGAATCAGCTTCTCGAAATAGCCCTCCCCCACTCGCGCCTCAATCGCATCGAGCAGGCCACTGAGCGCCAGCCGCTCGAGCGGGTCGACCCCGCGGTCCCAGTGCTCGAGGGCGAGGAGCGAGAGATGGATGCCCTGGGGCATCTCGCTCTGGGGCAGGCCCTCGAGGATCATCAGGCGCCACTGCTTGATCACGGCGGCGATCAGCTCGGGATCGAGGCCTCGCCTCGCCAAATCTTCGAGGGAGAAGAAGAGCAGCTCGCGCAGCAGCTCGTGATTGTCGGCCTCGAGGCCCATGAAGACAATGTTCGTCATTGGCTCGAGAAAGCTCTCCTCGAGCTGGGCCTGAACTTGGTGGAGGAGGCCCGTCTCGAGCAATTGCCGGCGCAGCGGCGAGCTCTCAAAGTGGAAGAGCGCGTCCAAGAGGAGCTTCAGCCCGAGATTGCGCTCGAGATCTTGCGGCTCCCCATGGGCAAAGGCGAGCGCCGACCAGTCCTGCATCGGCCCCTTCTCTGTCACGGCATAGCTCGTAGAGACGCGCTTTGGCTCTTGAAACTTAGTCCGGGCTTGCACGGCCGCGACTGGGCGGCGCTCTGTAAAGATCTCAAGATAGGGGGTCAGGCGCTCCAGGACCGCCGTCTCCGAGACCTCGAGAAGATTGATGAACTCCTGCTCATTCGTCGTCGCAAAGGGATAGACCGTGCGATCCGGAAAGGTCATCGCATTGATGAAGGTGCTGAGCGAACCCTTTAACAATTCGCCAAAAGCCTCCCTCAGCGGATATTTCTGCGAGCCTGAGAGTAGCGCGTGTTCGAGGACGTGGGCGACGCCGTTCTCGGATTCGGGCAAAGTCCGAAACTGTAGGCTAAAGCATTTCTCGGCCTGGGGCGCCTGGACAAAGAGAACTCTCATGCCCGTGCCCTCATGCAGATATTCTCTGTCCATTGAAAAAGAGAGCCCCGAGGGGCTCTCTCATTTTACAGAAATAACCAGATGAGGAGTAGGGGCAATCCGGCAACGATCAAGAGGGTGATCAGCGCGAGGGGCAAGATGATCGCCCAAGCCGCAATGGTCATGCTGAACAGATCCCCCCTCTCATAGCTGATACCCTGCTTGGCAAAGTATTCCGCCCGCTCCTCGGGCGTCATCTGCTCTAATCTATCTTTGTTCTTTAAGAGGGCGAAGGCGCGCTCAACGCGCTTTTGTAGCATCATTTCTCTGCACTCTCCTCCCTCGCTCAGACCTGGCGGTCTGAGCCCTCTTGCTCGACGCGCGCACGCTCGACGGCCTGTTCCTTCTTGGCGTATTCCGCCTCGGCCTCGAGTCTCATGTCGTCATGGGTGTCGACCACGGGTCCCGCTTCGATGGGATGATCGGCATTCTGGCCCTCATAGGCACGGGCCGCCTCGTCATCGGCATGGTTGAGCGGATGGTGACAGGCCACGAAGTGATGGGGCAGAATCTCCCGCATCTCGGGCACGACGTGCTTACAGACCTCTGTGGCATAGCGGCAGCGCGTGTGGAACTTACAGCCAGGCGGCGCATTGACCGGCGAGGGGATATCGCCCTCGAGGACGACGAGCTCGCGATTGGCATTCTCATCCGCTGTCGGAATCGCCGAGAGCAGTGCCTCTGTATAGGGGTGCAGCGCCTGGGCAAACATATCTTCACTCGAGGCCAGCTCAACGATGACGCCGAGGTACATGACCGCGATGCGATCAGAGATGTACTTGACGACAGAGAGGTCGTGCGTGATGAAGAGGTAGGTCAGATTCTGCTGATCTTTCAATTCCTGCAAGAGGTTGATGATCTGCGACTGAATCGAGACGTCGAGCGCAGAGACGGCCTCGTCACAGACGATGAACTTGGGCGCCAGGGAGAGGGCACGGGCGATGCCGATACGCTGTCTCTGGCCACCAGAGAACTGGTGGGGGTAGCGGTGCAAGAAGTAGGGGGCGAGACCGCAGTCTGCCATGATCTTCAAGACGTGCTCCTTCATCCGGTCGTCGTTGCGCTTGAAGTAATTGTGGGTCAGCATGCCCTCCCCGATGATCTGGCCAACCGTCATCCGGCTGTCCAGTGAGGAGTAGGGATCCTGGAAGATCAACTGCATGTCGACTCTGAGGTGACGCATTTCGTTATAGGTCAGGCGGGCCAGGTCGATGCCCTGGTCCAGTCGGGCCTCGGCCTCGGCGAAGCCGGGGAGGCCCTCGTGCTTGGCCTTGAACTCATCGATCTCGACCTGCTTGGCCGCGAGCTGTTCCTTGACCGTCGCAATCTCTGACTCGACACCTGCCAGCTTGTCTTGGTAGCGCTTGAGGCTCGCCTCACCCTTATTGTGCTTCTTCAGCTGATATTCAGCATCCTGGATGTCGACGATGTACTCGCGGCGCTTGATGTCGAGACTGTGCCGCTTTTCGGCCAGTCTGTAAAGTTCCGTGTAGAGGCGCTTGACGGACTCTGTATCCTGCAGGACGTAGAGACCGCCGATCAGCGTGACGATGTCGAGATAGGCGGCATTGGCCTTGCGTCTCTTCTCCTGCAGTTCCTCAGCTTGCTTAAACTGTTCGAGCTCGGGGAGCTTGGCATACTCTGCCTCGGCCTCCTCGACTTCCTTCTTCAGCTTTTCAGCCTCTTCCTTGAGGCTGTCGAGCTTTTGAATCGTTCTCAGCATGTACTGCGGTGCGATGTCGACCAGGCGGCGGCCGTAGTACATGGTTCGGCCGTCGGTCTGCTTGTAGAGCTGGAGGAGGGTTCTGCCGAGCGTTGACTTGCCGCAGCCCGACTCCCCGACGAGACCTAGTGTCTCACCCTGGTAGATGGTCAGGTTGATGCCGTCGTTGGCCTTGACGTAGAGGCCCTTCTTCTTCAGGGGGAACCACTGCTTGAGATTGCTAATCTTAAATAAAGGTTTGGTCCGATTATTGATTTGCATGGCGTTCCTCCTTTGAGGGGTAGAAGCAGCGGATCTCCTGATCTTCTGCGACCTGAATTAAAGGTGGTTCCTCGTTGAGGCAGCGCTCCGTCGCATACTTGCAGCGCGGGGCAAATTTACAGCCCTTGGGCAAGTCCAGCGGGTGGGGCACTGAGCCGGGGATCGGCTCCAGCTTGAAGCCAGGCGGTGTATCTAGGCGCGGAATTGAGTTCAAGAGGCCCTCGGTATAGGGATGAGAGTATTTCGACGCCGAGGAGAAGATAGTTCTCGTCGGTGCAAGTTCGACCACCTGGCCGCAGTACATGACGGCGACGTCGTCTGCCATCTGATTGATGACGCCGAGGTCGTGGGTGATGAAGAGGATCGCCGTCCCCTTCTCCTTCTGCAGCTCGTTCATCAGGCGGAGAATCTGAGCTTGGATCGTCACGTCGAGAGCCGTCGTCGGCTCGTCGGCGATCAAAAGATCCGGCTTACAGGCGAGCGCCATGGCGATCATGACGCGCTGGCGCATACCGCCCGAGAGTTGGTGGGGGTACTGCTTGGCCACGATCTCCGGATTCGGAATCTTGACGTCCGAGAGGATCTTGACGACCTCCTTGGCCGCTTCTGCCTTGGACATCTTCTGGTGGATGCGGAAAGCTTCGCCAACCTGCTTCTCCACGGAGAAGACGGGGTTTAGAGAGGTCATCGGCTCCTGGAAGATCATTGAGATCGCATTACCACGCATCTTGTACATCTCACTGAGCGGCAGATGGGTGATGTCCTGACCGTTGAAGATGATCTGACCTTCGGCGATATAGCCGTTGCCGTCGAGGAGGTGGAGGACCGAGAGGGCCGAGACGGACTTGCCTGAGCCAGACTCACCGACGACGCCGAGCGTCTTACCTGCCTCCACGGAATAGGAGGCATCGTTGACCGCCTTGACCGTGCCGCGCTTCGTCTTAAAGAAGGTCTTTAAGTGTTTGATTTCTAATAATGGCATATTCTCTCCTCCCTACTTAGCGCTCATAGCTCTTCGGGTCGATGGCATCGCGGAGACCGTCACCGATCACGTTGATGCAGATCGTACAGATACTGAAGATGAGCGAGGTAAAGACCCAGCGCCACCAGTACTGTTGGATGACGATGGAGTCATTGGCCCCCTTCAGCATATTGCCCCAGGTCGGGGTCGGAGGTGCGATACCGAAGCCAAGATAACTGAGTGTCGACTCTGTCAACATACTGGTCGCAAAGGACAGCGTCGCCGAAACCAGAATGACGGAGATGACGTTCGGGATGATGTGCTTGAAGACGATGGAGATCTCCTTGAGTCCTAGGGCCTGGGCTGCCGTGACAAATTCCATCTCGCGCTGTGCAAAGATCTGCGCTCTGACGAGACGGCAGAGGCCAGGCCAGGAGAGGACACCTAAGACAATCATGATGAGGTACATCCTCTGCTCGACGGAGATTCTCGTGCCGATGATGGCCGAGAGGATCAGGGCAAAGGGCAGGAAGGGCAGGCCGCCGACGATCTCGGCAATACGCATGATGACCATATCAGCCCAGCCGCCGAAGTAACCGGCAATGCCACCCATGATGACGCCGATGATCAGGGAGATGATGACGGAGACGGCGCCGACCGTCATGGTGATCCGACCGCCGTTGACAATACGGGTCAGGATATCCCGGCCGTATTCGTCTGTGCCGAAGAGGTAGCCTTTCTGGCCCCAGGTATAAATCTTGCCAGACTCGCCGACGGCGTAGTTCTGGTGGTGGCCGACGAAAATGTCGACAATCTTATCATTTTTAATCTTGGGATAACGGGTCTGGCCGAGGAAGTTGCTGCCCCAGGAGAGGAGCTCATTTTGATCAGTCAGGGCCGTGTAGTGATTACGACCGCCGTAGATCTTGATGATCTTGCCCTCGTGTTCAGGGATATCGCGTTCGCCACGACGGAGATTGCCCCAGAAGATGACTGTGCCATCTTCCTTGACAGCGCAGTTACTGAAAGCGGTGCTGGCGATGTCGACAACTCCTGAATCGAGCCCCTCGGGCACGCGGGAGAAGGTATTCTTTTGACGGCCGGGGTAGACCACGGCGCCATCCTGAGTCAAGGCAATGAAGGTATTGGTATTGGTCGTCGCCTTCTTGAAGAGCATGTCCTTGTACTGGCCCTTGATACGGATGTCGTTGATGTTTTGGTTACCCCAGGCGTAGAGGTGGCCCCCCTTATCGATGGCGACTGTGAACTGGATGCCTGCATCGAGCATGTCGAGCTCGATCTTCTCACCCTTCTTCATCATGTCTGTAAATTCGCGGGGATAGCGATCTTGCTGCAGTCTCGTCGAACCCCAGGTATAGAGCTGGCCCTTATCGTCGAGGGCGGTGATGTGGTCACTGCCGACGGCGAGCTTGACGACCTTGGTATTCTTGACTTCCTCAGGAATATCGGCGAGGTCGAGAAGACTTGTCAATTTCGTATGGCCCCAGGTATAGACCTTGCCATCCTTGTCCAGACCGACACCAAAGGTATTGCCTGGCTCGATCAATTCGAGATTCTCTTTCAGTTCCTTAGGAACCTTCATCATATTGAGTCCTGGGGGGACGTTCGTCTGCGTATTGTCCTGATAGCCGAGGTCAATTTGAATGACATACGGCAGGAAGAGCACGCCGAGAAAGATGATGATAAAGACGATGAGGCCAAAGCGCGAGAGCTTGTTCGCCCAGAAATTTTTGAGGACGAGCTTGAACGGACTCTGGAGAGCCTCTTCTTCCAGGATCGACATTTCCTCGCGGTCGCGGTGGAAGAGGCGCGAGGCCCAACGCTTCAGGAAAAATTCTTTTTTCTTTGCCATTTGAACCTCCCTATTTGTTGACACGGACACGCGGGTCGACGAGGCCGTAGCTGAGGTCAATCACCAGCGCTCCAACGAGGCTGATGACGGTATAAAACATCTGCATGGCGAGGACCAATTCGTAGTCATTCGTCGTCAGACCGCTGATGTAGAGGTTGCCCATGCCATTGAGACCGAAGGTACGCTCAATGACGACGGAGCCCGAGAAGATACTGAGGAACCAGCCGATGAC
>JAFAAL010000016.1 GCA_023426575.1 Bacillota bacterium | reverse complement strand
CCACTCATGACAGACCAGACAAAGACAGCGAGCGTGCTGCCACTTTGCGAGATGCCTGGCTGGTCATTGACTGCGACGCCGATGGTGAAGATCAGGGCGGCCGACTCGCCGATAACCCTCGCAATAGAGAGCAGCGAGGCCGTCAAGATGCCGACCAGCGCATTGGGCAAGACGACACGAAAGATCGTATAAGTCGAGCTCGCCCCGAGCGAGAGCGCCCCCATGCGGTAGGCGACCGGCACGGTCGAGAGCGCCTCTTCCGTCTGCCGAATGATCAGGGGCAAGAGAATGACCGACATGGTCAAAGCGCCCAGCAGAGCACTCTGACCCGTGATGCCAAAGAGGCGGGTCAGCGGATAGAGGAGGCTGATCCCCATCAGGCCAAAGATGATCGATGGGATGCCCCCTAAAATTTCGATCGAGCGTCGGAGCGCGCGGGTCAGACGATTGTTTGGGGCAAGTTCGTGGAGATAGATCGCCGCGGCAATGCCGAGAGGCAGAGCAAAGAGGAGCGTCAGTCCAATCAAGATGAGGGTCTGAAGGACCGCCCCTCGAATCCCGCCCGCGGCAGATTGGAGGTAGTAGTCCGTGACAGATTGGGCGCGATCCAGTTTGGCGACGAGACTTTCAGCACTGTCGCCGAAGATGACACCGGCATTTTGCGCTCTGCCCTCGGCGTCGATAAGGGAGAGCTTTTTAATATAGCTGCCGGGAACGAGGCCCTGTTCCTCCCCTTGCCTCGCGCCTGCCGTCGTGATGACGCCCTGGGCCAGAGGCGATTTAGGATCGACGTAGAGCACCTCAATCTCCCGCTCTCTTTGCGCCGAGATGATGTCGCGGACAGCGAGGCCGAGATGGTCTGAGAAGACGGCCTCGGGCGGCAGCTCTTCTGGGCGAGAATACTGGCTCTTGCTGAGCTCCTTGTCCAGGGCTGTAAAATCACCAGCGATATTTTCACTGCTATAGGGGCGGGTCAAGAGCTCGAGACTGAGACTTGAGAATCCCGTCTTGAAGATGAAGACGACAATGTCCAAGAGGATCAGGGCGGAGATCAGGGCCGCCAGATAAGTCAGGCCCTGACGCAAGAGATCACGATGGCGACGACGAGCGGACACTAGCGTGCCTCCAGTCGAGCCTTGCTCTTATAGATGATGAGATTGCTCATGAGGATCATGACGAGGAGGACGAGGCCCACTGAAAAGCGGATATCGTAGTCGAGACCTGAGGTCTCATGCAGTCCTGAGAGCATCGTCGAGGTTAGCGTCCTCGTGATGGCAAAGGGATTGAAACTGGGGCCGAAGAAGGCATTGCCAGCGACCATCGAGACGGCCGTCGCCTCGCCGAAGGCGCGACCGAGACCGAGAACTAGAGCCGTCACAATCCCTGAGCGAGCGGCGGGGATGACGAGCTTGAAATAGGTCTCACTGGGCGTGGCTCCGAGCGCCAGAGCGCCGAGCTCCAATTGGCGCGGCACAGCGCGCAGAGCCGCCATAGAGACGGAGGTCACCGTCGGGTAGATCATGATAGCGAGTAGGATGATGACTGAGAGCAGCGAGTTTCCACCGAAACTCTGGTAATGGAAGCGCCGCGCCAGGGCGTCGACGAAGCCACAGACCTTGGCCGCTGCAAAGACGCCAAAGACGACCGAGGGAATGGCAGCTAGAAGCTCGACCACGGTCGCCGCCAAGCGGGCGATGCCACGCGGCGCCATCTTGACGATAAAGAGAGCGCTGAGGATGGCAGGAGGCACGACGAGAAGCGCGGCTCCTACGGCGCTGATCAGCGTGTTGATGATGATAAAGAGAACGCCGTAGACCCCCTGGTCAGCTCTCCAGCGCAGCCCCGTCAAGAAGCCGATGACGCTTTGCCGCTCTGGGTAAGTCGGCAGGAAGACTCGGACCCCCCGCCAGGCAATAAAAGCGATGATCAGGAAGACAAGAGTCCCTGCAATAAAAGCTGAGAGCTGGAAGATATGTCTTGCCAGCTGATCAGCGAGATGAATTTTTTGATGCAGGCGCTTCATTATTTCTGGCCGACTTGAGACCAAGTGCTCACTGCGCCCGTGAAGATCTCTTGAGTCTCTTTTTGACTCAGATTCTCAATGGCAGGACCATCACTGCTGACGACGATGACGATGGCATCGCGGCAGTACTGACCTGCGGCCAGTGCTACGCTCGTATCCTCTTCAGACTTGAACTCGCGAGAGGCGAAGCCGATTTCAGCCTGATTAGGGCCGTCCTTCTCTTCTCCGAGCACGCGCTTCCAACCGTCCGATGAACCGGTCTGGTTCAGCTTGAATTGGACATTGCCAGCGAGAGCCTGGAAGGCCTCGAGAGCTGCCTTGATCGTCTTTTCAACAGAGGTGGAGCCAGCCGTTCTCAGAGTCAGGGCGCTGTTGTCCTGAGTCAAGACGGGGAATTCGCTCGCAAGTTCTGCCCAGGGACGCATGGCGGAAAGATCGACGATTCCACCAGCTGCGAGAATGATTTCCGCTCCCTCTTTAGACTTGGTGATAAAGCTGATGAACGCACGCGTCAGTTCTTCGAGCTCGGGACTCATAAAATCGCCCTCTGCACGGGTGACATAGCTGAAGGGACGCGCGAGTTTGTATTCGCCGCTATTGACAGTCTCGACCGACGCGGCAACCCCCTCGTACTGCAGCGCTTTCAGATGATTGGCCTCGAGATCTGTGCTGAGCGAGACATAGCCGATGCCAGCAGGATCTTGGGAGACGCGATTGGCCATCTCGCCATTTGAGGAGACTTCATTGGCGCGGTCAGAGAGCTCGCCCTTGAAGCCGACGATGGATTCGAAGCCTTCACGAGTCCCCGATGCGCTGTCGCGGGTATAGAGATTGATCTTGAGATCGCTGCCTGCCGCGCCTTCTGTACTCGTGCTTTCAGTGGAACCTGCGCCCTTCTGGCAGGCGACGAGGCCGAAGATCAAAGAGATGGAAAGAATAAAGGTAAAGGCTTTTTTCAAATATGCTTGCATAGATACCTCCTAAATTGAGCCTTGAGGCTTCATCGGGAGTCTAACAAGCGGATTTTAGGGAGAGATAAGATCCAGGTAAAATCTTTGTAAAGAAAATTATGCAGAGCCTGCTGCAATCACTAGGAGCAAGAAGCTCGTAGTCTCAGCTCACTTCGTATGTCTCTTGATGTAGGACTTCCAAATCAAATTTTTGGACAATCGCTCTGTGTTAGCGTAATATTTTCCTTCCTTAGTCTTAGCGATGATTCCCTGGGCAAGCAATTTTTGCACAATCGTATGATCAGATAAAGCAAGTTCTTTGGCAGACATCGCCGTTTCTTCACTAAGAGCTCCTGCTCGGATCACTTGCTTGATTAACTTGCCCTGCACAGCTAAAAAAAAAGGTAAAACTGGTGCTACCATAGATAAAAAATACTCCGCCATGATCGTGTTCATGACGGAGTCTTGTTTTGGAGGCACCATCCGGATTTGAACCGGAGAATAAAGGTTTTGCAGACCTCTGCCTTACCACTTGGCTATGCCGCCAAACATATTTAAAATGGAGCGGAAAACGGGATTCGAACCCGCGACCCTCGCCTTGGCAAGGCGATGCTCTACCACTGAGCTACTTCCGCA
>JAFAAL010000053.1 GCA_023426575.1 Bacillota bacterium | reverse complement strand
CGGAAGTGACCCCGGTTGACCCATCGCAACCGTTCAATCCGGAGGACCAGGAAGACACCAACAACAGCCAGAAAACCCCGAACGGCGCCCACCGCGTCATCTTTGACGGAAACGGCGGCACCTTCGGCAAATACGCCGCACCCAACGACACTGTCGATGTAGCGAAAAAAGCCTACGACGTCAAAGACGGCGTCAAGATGGCGGACGTACCGACCCCGACAAAAGAAGGCTTTACCTTCAAAGGCTACAAACTCCAAGGGGACAGCAACGCCGATAAAGTTTACAGCGTGGCTGAAATCCAAGAGATGACCATCACGGCAGACAAGACCTTCGTCGCCGAATGGGAAGCCATCCAGCAGACCGAGAAGCCGACAGACGTCAAAGTCGTGAAAGATCCGACCGACGGCAAATTCTACGTCGAAGGCAAAGCGCCGGCAGACTCCACCGTCGAAGTGAAAAAACCCGACGGCGCAAGCTACGAACCGCCGAAGACGGTCACCGCAGGGGAAGACGGCAGCTTCAAGGTTGAACTGCCCGAGGACTACAACGACAAGGATACCGTCAAAGTCACCGCCAAAGAAGACGGCAAGGCAGAATCCGACCCGGCAGAAGCCACGGTGGACAAAACCGCACCGAGCGCGCCGACCGTTGCTGATCCGAAGACTGGAGACACCAGCGTCACAGTGACCCTGCCCGAAGATGCGAGAGCAGGCGACACCGTCATTGTCAAAGTGGGCGACAAAGAATACACCCACACCGTCACCGAAGAAGATCTGAACAAAAATCCGAAAAAAGTCACCGTCCCGGTCGACCCGGCACTTGAAAAAGACCAAACGGTCACCGTGACCATCAAAGACGAAGCCGGCAACGAAAGCACACCTGCAACGGCAACGGTCAGTGATCCGACCCCGACAGAAAAAACTGCGTCACCGAGTGAAGTCAGCGCAACAAACGATCCTGCGAAAGAGACAACAACCGTCGAAGGGAACGCTCCTGCAGGCTCAACCGTCATCGTCAAAGACAAAGACGGCAAAGAAATCGGTAGAGGAACAGCCGATGAAAACGGCAAGTTCACTGTCGAAGTCAGCCCGAAACAAACAGCAGGCAACGACGTAACCGTGATCGCTCAGGAAGAAGGAAAAGAGCCGAGCGATCACGTCACGGCGACGGTCGGTGAGAAACAAGTCTTCGACGGCGTCTTGCGCCTAGTGAACAGCCGCTGTGATGAACAGCAGCCGATCACTTCCTTTGTACAATTAAATAAGGATTTCATTGACGCAAACTTGAGTCAGAATGAATATCAGCTCTTGGCAGTCCAAGGCGGAGCGGATGCTTCGACAAGTGCCGTCATTGCTTTGCAGGTCACAAAAAATGCCCGCTACGCTTGGGAAATCAAAGTCCCTGACTTTAAATCTGAGAATTGCCAGTACCAGATCCACATAGATGGTTTCCTCCGAAAGGTGGAGGCAGGGAGAGTTGGACTGAGCGAGGCTCAGATCTTGAATGCAGTCCGAATGAGCCAAGCGCAACAAGACATCTATGTAGAGAAGCAGGTGGATGCGATGAGTCTTGCGGCTCTGAATAGCGCGATTGAAAGCATGAAAGCTGAGCGTGGAGCAAGAGGTGCATCCTACTTTGTTGAGGTGGAGGTCACGCTTCCCTCTGAAAACACTGAGGCAAATCGAAGCGCAGAAGAAGAGGTCGAGAGCGAAGCAGCGCCAGCGATGAGCGAGCAGCTTTTAGCGAAACCTTTACAGAGTGACTCCTTTGAAGCTCTGGAAGGCCAGCTTGAGGACGCTTTGCGAACTTACCTCGGCTTAGATCAGAGCAGCCTCGTGGAGATGCTTGAAGATGGAGATGGTTCCTATCTCATCACTCTCCCAGACGGTTCAAAACTGCTGGCGCAGCTCACAGAGTTATCCCCTCTTGCTGAGAGCCCTGAGCCCTCCGTGGAGAGTCCTGAAACTGAAACTGCGCCTACGATTTTAGATGAATCAGGTGTAGGAGAAGAGGCTCAGACAGAGGGCGCGAGCGATCTGGAAGGGGAAGTTCCTGAGATCAGTGAGTCCCTTCTGGAGGATCAAGCGGGCGACGAAGAGAAGAATGAACCTTCTCTCAGTGAGCCAAACGAAGGCGCAGCCCTTTCTGAAGAGGAGGAGCTGAACGCTGAGGCAGAGCTGCAAGATCAGCCTAGTGCTCCTGCCTCTGCTCGCTACACTGTAAGCCTGAGTCTCTATCAAGATGTCATGGCAGCAGAGGAAGCGATGCCCCTGATAGATGTTGAAGAACCCGTCACAGAGCAAAAGCTCAAGGTGCAGGTCCCCGTCTTCCTCTACATCGAAGCCGAGGAGATGGTTCCCCCGACGCCAGAGCCTGAGGTCACGGAAAGTGAGACTGAGCTTGAGACCTCGCCGACGGTCATCCTCGATCTGACGGGTCATTATCAAAATCAAAGCGGAGCACAGGTAACGGTGAATCCCAAGCCTGATAGCACGCCTGCCCAAGTCACGGGTCAGGCCGTCCATCGGCCTCTGCCAGCCACTGGGGAACGCTCTTTCATTGAGCTTGCAGTGATGCTATTGCTGATGGCGACAGCGCTCATCTTTGTCAGGAGAAGACAAATCTAGGCAAAAGATTTATTCTGTGAAAGAGGATGACCTGGGTCATCCTCTTTTTTTGGGAGGAAATATGCAGAAACTGAAAATATTCTATGAGAATCACCGACGATGGTTCTATATTCTCCAATATCTGTTTTATTCGGCGATCTTGTTAATTCTTGTCACACTCATTGATCTTCGCCTTTTACCTGTTCAGGAGCATCTGCCGGATCTCCTGATGACAAAGGTCCATCTAGCCAAGGGAATTCTGACAACGATGGCGGGTGCGCTCTTAACGATAACGACCTTTACATTTTCTACGATTCTGGCGGTCATGACCATGTATGCATCGAACTACACGCCGCGAGTTGTCGAAAACTTCGTCAACATGAGGATCACGATGCAAGTTTTGGGGATCTTTGTCGGAGGCTTTTTTTACTGTATCTCTATGTTGATTTTTATGCGTGATCGCTTTGAAGATGAGCAGGTGGTGGCGGGAGTCGTCGCCGTGATGTACTCCGTGATTGGCATCATCTTTTTTGTCATCTTCGTCCAGAGAGTTCTCACTAAATTTCAGGGAGTTAACCTCATCTACGATATCGCGGAGGCGGCTGCCGAGGTCGTGAGAAGGGAATATAAGAACCGCGTGGAGACGTCTGAGTATGTCTATGAGGATGACCAGGATCGGCGTGTGGTACAGAGTCTACATGATGGCTATCTCTCGGCGATAGACTATGATGGATTGCTTGCAAAATTGGAGAAGAAGCCCTGTCGGCTGCTGATTGAGGCGCAAATTGGCAGCTATATTGTCAAGGGCGAGACGCTGGCCTACTTCAATATCGAGGGTCAGTTTGAGGATACAGAAGAGGAAAAAAATCTCATCAGGGAGATTGCGGATTATTTTCACATGCAGGATCGCAAGATTGGTTCGGAGGACTACCGCTATAATATTGAGAAACTTGTTGAAATGGCGGTCCGTGCCCTTTCGCCTGGGATCAATGATCCCAGCACTGCAAGTCATATTATTCGAAAGCTCGGGGTCATTCTGTCAATCCTCGCTCAGACGGATGATTATCACATTGCGGTGCAGGAGGGCAG
The DNA here is from genome assembly GCA_023426575.1 of Bacillota bacterium. Lineage (GTDB taxonomy): Bacteria > Bacillota > Clostridia > Saccharofermentanales > DTU023 > JAFAAL01. The sequence goes on along the minus strand of JAFAAL010000053.1, from coordinate 11,357 downwards.
CCATTGTGATATTTTCTATTCTTCTTATCGCTTTGAAGAGGACCTCTATGAGTTTTTTACACAGATCGTCAACTATGGGCGATCGGATATTCTCGTGCTGCGAGCGGTCTTTGATGCTTTGCGTATCATGGCTGCTGGAGCGACAGAAAAACATAAGAAGGTCTTGCAAGACTTTGCGAAGTATTGTTTGGAGGCGGGGGAGAAGGGTCTTAAGATGCGCTTGGATACTGAGATCTTACGATCTTATGCTCACCGCTTTGAGGACTTGCTCGAGGGGAGGGCATAGAATCAAAAGCCGAGCTGTGATATAATGCGAAGACGATAAGCGCCGAGCGCGACCTACAGCTGTGTTGGTCCCGTGCGATGCGGCCCGTGAACCCCGTCAGGACTGGAAGGTAGCAGCGGTAAGCGGTACACCGTATGCGCCGCGGGGGTGCCTGCCGGCTGTGGGTCGGGCTCGGCGAATTCATTATGATGGCTGTGCCAGAGGAGGAAATGTGTCCCAGTTAGCCCTATATCGCGCCTGGCGCCCCCAGACATTTAGCGATGTCGTCGGCCAGGACCAAGTCGTTGAAGCACTGCGGCAGAGCGTGGCCAAAGGTGATTTTGCCCATGCTTTTCTCTTCTGTGGCACGCGTGGCACGGGCAAGACATCGGTCGCCAAGATCCTCGCAAAGGCTATCAACTGTCTCTCGCCGATTGATGGCAATCCCTGTCGTCAGTGCGAGATCTGTCGTGCCGCTGAATCGGGCCAGCTCCTCGATATTATCGAGATGGACGCCGCTTCGAACAACTCGGTCGACAACATACGCTCTTTAACGGAAGAGTTACACTACCTCCCGGCAAAAGCCAAGTACAAAGTCTACATCATCGATGAAGTACATATGCTGTCGTCTGGGGCTTTTAATGCGCTTTTAAAGACCCTTGAGGAGCCTCCAGAACATGTCGTTTTTATTCTTGCCACTACAGAGCTCCAGCGCATTCCTCTGACGATTGCCTCGCGCTGTCAGCGCTATGATTTTAGGCGAATTTCTCAGGCGGATATCTGTGGGCGTCTCAGGCATATTGCAAGTTCTGAGGCCATTGAGATTTCTGAGGATGCGATCGAGGCGATTGCGGCTCAAGCTGATGGAGCGCTGCGTGATGCGATTTCACTTTTAGATCAGGCGGCCAGTGCGGCGAGCGAAAAGCGGATTGAAAGTGAAGATATTCTGGAACTTTCTGGTCTCGTTTCTGTTGATTTTATCTCTCGCATTTCGCGAGCTCTCATGCGTGGGGAACTGATCTTGCTCATGCAGTCTGCGATGGAATTGCAAAAGTCGGGGCGAGATATCACTGCCTTTGTCCAGGATTGGGCGGCATTTTTGCGAGATGTTTTGCTCGCTTCAGTTGATGGTAAGGGCGGGCTGCTGCTCGAGCGCAGTGCGAGCGATCGTGCGGCCGCGCTCTCTCTGGTCGGGGATATTCCACCTGCGGCGTTGATTTTTCTCGTCAAGGAATTGTCGGCCCTTGCTGCGGAGTTAAAGTATGCAGGGCATAAGCAGGCGGTACTCGAGGTCTCGCTTCTCGCTCTCGCGGCAAAAGTGAGCCAGCTGACGGAGAAAGAATTACAGTTCCCGCAGTTCAAGCCAGAAGAGGCAAGGGCTGAGGATAAGGAGCCAGCGCTGATGCCAGAGACCGATCCTCAGGGGGAAGTGGAACTAGAGCCGGCAGTAGTGCCAGAAGCTGAGAGGGAAGCAGAGCCGACAGCAATGCCAGAACCCGAGCCAGTACCTGAGCCCGAACCTGAGCCAGCACCACAGCCAGAAGCTGAGCCAGTTCCCGAGCTGGCAGCTGAGCCAGAATCAGAACCCGAAGCCGAACCAGAACCTGAGCCGGAGCCCGAAGCCGAAATGCCTCCACCAGTAGAAGCAGAGCCAGCGCAGCCACCGACGCCAGAACATCAAATGGATAAGTCGGAAGAGAGTGGGCCGATGGCTTTTGACGAGGGGGAACAGCAAGATATCTGGCGACGGGCCATGGCCGAACTACACAAGTTACCACGCATTGATCTTGAGATGATTCTCAAGGCGGCCGACTGCCGTTTTGAGGAGGGGGCGTGGCAGGTTCACTTTGCCAATAGGGACCAGGCGCTCTACCGTGCGATGAGTCGCAGTGAGAATCAGGATGTCTTGCGTCGGGCGCTGGAGCGCGCGATGGGGCGGCCCTGTCAGCTGCATGTGCATATTGCGGCTCCTGAGGCGGATGAGGATGGATTCAATTCAGCGGAACCAGAGTGGGTCAAATCTTTGCGCCGCCTGGCCGATGAGAAGAAGATAGATTTAGAAATCGATTCACTATAGGAGGATCAGATGGCAAAAAGACGTGGAGGCTTCCCGCAGATGGGGGGCAATATGAATCACTTGATGGCACAAGCTCAGAAGATGCAAAAGCAGATCGAGCAGGCACAGGCTGAGGCAGCGGAGATGACGGGGGCCGGAACGGCTGGTGGCGGCATGGTCGCCGTCGAGGTGAACGGCCAGCATCAGCTGACGAAAATTGAGCTCAAGCCAGAAGTTGTCGATCCTGAGGATATTGAAATGCTGCAGGATCTGATCGTCGCTGCGGTGAACGAGGCGGTGCGCGATCTCGATGAGAAGGTCGAGAAGCATATGGCCGCGGTGCCAGGCGTCGGTGGACTCGGCGGGATGATGGGTTTTTAGACTTAGATGGCTGCCTTTTCCCCTCTCTTAGAGCGTCTGGTATCTGAGCTCAATCGACTGCCAGGCATCGGCAAGAAGACGGCTCAGCGTCTGGCTTTTCATATCTTAGAGCAACCCGAAGAGCTGGGGCTGGCGCTGGCAGAGGCGATTGTCGAAGCCCGGCGTGGCACTCATTTTTGTGGGCGCTGCTGCAATCTCTCGGATATCGACCCCTGTCCCATCTGTCGCGATGCTAAGCGGGATCAGACGACCATTTGTGTCTTGGAATCTTCGAGAGATCTCAATGCTCTCGAGAGAAGTTCCGCCTATCACGGGCTCTACCATGTGCTGCACGGCGTCATTTCGCCTCTTAAAAATATCGGACCTGAGGATATCAAGCTTCCCCAGCTGATTTCGAGGCTGCAGACTGAGACGGAGGTGCGAGAAGTTATTCTTGCGCTCAATCCCTCGCCAGAGGGAGAGGCGACGGCTCTCTACATCGCTCGGCTCTTACAACCAGCGGGACTTAAAATAACCCGCCTGGCCAGTGGATTACCGGCCGGCGGGGAACTCGATTTTGTTGATGAGATGACCCTGACTAGGGCCATCGAGGGTCGACGCGAGATCTAATTAGACGAGAGCTGCGCCGAGCTCCTTGCACTTTTCTTCTGTCTCACCCTCGGGCGCCTCGTAGCAGATGAGGGAGGGGTAGACGAGCTCGATGCCAATCTCCTTGGCCTCGGCATCCCACTTCTCCATCCACTCGCCATCGGCCCAGCTATAGCTGCCAAAGAGAGCGGCCTTGCGTCCGGCGAGCTTATCTTTAATCTCGTCCCACATGGGCTGGAACTCGCCCTCTTCAAGGACCTCATCACCCATGGCTGGGCAGCCGAGGGCTAAGACGTCGTAGTCGAGGACAGTGCTCGTGTCAAAATCTGACACTTCCATCAGCTTGACCTCGCCTCCCTTAGCTCTGGCGGCGTCGGCGATAATTTCAGCCATCTGCTCCGTATTTCCGGTGCCACTCCAATAAACGATTCCGATCATAGAGACCTCCTTCTGGCCATTTCGGCCCTGACACAGTTGAGGCAGTCTGACAGAGTGTGGCCACTCTGAAGCTCTGTCCTCAACAGATTCAGCGATTCCTTATATTCGTCAAAACAGCGCTGGGCTGTCTTAACATCGTGATAGACCTTCCAAGAGCCAATGAGCAGACAGTCACAGCCGTCTCGCTCAATAAAACTTTCGACATCTGGCTGCGGATATCCGAGAAAGACCCCAATCTCATGGGGAAAAGCCAGCCGCCGTCTCTTGGCAGAAGCTGTGCCGACGAGCTGGCACTCGCTGTGTAGCCGTGTGCTCAGCCGGTCGAGAGCCTCTTCTGGGCCCATCCCGCCATAGCCAAATTGCCGAAGAAAAGCCGCGGTGGAAGGATCCGCTAGACGTCTGGCCAATAAATCGTGATTGTAAATATAGATGCCGATCTTACCGTGGCAGGCGCAGAGCAAGCGATATCCCAGATCATAATCTGGAAAAAGACGAGACCAACGCTCGATCGCCCTGTGGATCTCTGGCGTCTCGGGGACGCAAAAGTAATTGGCAAGTTTGAGTCCCGTCAGCACGGCGTGACAGTGCTGTACGAGGGTGAGATCCATGAGAAGATGAGGATGGGCCAAGCTCTTACCACCTTTCCGCAACGAGAAAAATTAGCTAGGACTTACTTTAGTTTCACTAAGCTAACTTGTCAAGACCTCGAGAGCTTCAAGGCAGATTTTGGCCCTTAAAAAAAGCTGGCATGAAGCCAGCTTTTTGAACTTGAATTATACGAGGATGCTTACTTGCGCTCGCCTGGATAGGCCTCGAGGCCAGCGGCGAGAACTCTCATGGCACGCTTGATGTCCTCGACGTTGAGCACATAGGCGAGACGGACCTCATCGACACCGAGTCCTGGCGTCTGATAGAAGTTCTCGACAGGGGCGAGCATGACGGTCTCGCCATCGAGATCGAAGTCGCTGAGGAGCCAGCGGACAAAATCTTCAGCGTTCTTTACGGGGAGCTTGGCGATGGCGTAGAAGGCTCCCTTGGGACGGAGGCAGAGGACGCCAGGCATTTTCTGCAGCGCATCGATCATGGTGTCGCGGCGCAGCTTGTATTCGGCCCGAATCGGCTCGAAGAAGCTGGGGTCGAGTTCAAAGAGAGCGGTCGAACCCACCATTTCCAGCGTTGGGGCACAAAGTCTCGCCTGGGCGAGTTTAATGACGTTTTCAATCAGCTCTGTATTCCTTGAGATCAGGCAGCCTATCCGGGCGCCACAGGCAGAGAAGCGCTTAGACACCGAGTCGATCAAGATGACACGATCATCGACACCCTCGAGCTCGCCAAAGGAGATGGCGCGGTCGCCGTCGTAGGCAAATTCACGGTAGACCTCATCTCCGATGAGGAAGAGATCGTTCTCGAGAGCGAGCTGGCGGAGCATCTCCACCTCTTCAGCGCTATAGACGACACCCGTCGGATTGCCCGGGTTCGACACTAAGATGGCTCTCGTCCTATCGCTGATGAGAGACTGAATCTTCTCCTTGCTCGGCAGGGCAAAGGCATCTTCCGCCGTGCAAGTGATCGGTTTAATCTCGACGTTAAAGGGAAGAGAGAAGCCGCGGTAGTTGGTATAAAATGGTTCGGGGACAAGGATCTCATCGCCTGGGTTACAGATGGCGACGAAGGCGTGCTGAAGAGCCTCAGAGCCCCCATTGGTGATGACGATGTGCTCGCGACCGTAGTGCATACCGAGGCGCTCGTAGTAGTGACTGATGGCATCGATCAGAGGGAAGTAGCCCTGAGAGTGCGCATAGGCGAGGACCTCACTGTCATAGCTATTGACAGCGGCCATAAACTCAGGAGGTGTCTTAATATCAGGCTGACCGATATTGAGGTGGTAGACCTTCTTGCCCTGCTCCTTGGCAGCCAGGGCCAGCGGGACGAGTTTGCGAATAGGCGAAGCCTGCATAGAAGTGATTCTCTCGGATAATTTCATTCAATCTGCTGAAACGTCAGCTCTCCTTTCAGATCTTAGGCCTAGTCTAGCACAAAAATATGTATAGAATATGACAAAAACGCGGAGGAGAGTGCGCCTTCAGAGAGCTGAAAAGACGGGCTCAGAGCGAAAAGGTAACATAAGTTGCCCCTGCTCTCATTAGACTCAGGCCCGAGTCCAATATGTTAACGTATAAGTAGAATTTAGCTTGGCTGAAAATGCGTTCAGCTGAGAAAGGAGAAAATCATGAGCGTTAAGTACAGAGAACTACCCTATGCCTACGATGCCCTCGAGCCTACGATCGACAAGGCAACGATGGAATTCCACCACGACAAGCACTACAAGACATACTGTGAAAAATATAATGAAGCCGTGCAAGGCACGAAATTCGATGACATGGATGTCAGCGAGGTCCTCGCCAAGATCGAAGAGGTCCCTGAGGAGAAGCGTGCGGCCGTCCGCAATAACGGCGGTGGTGCTATGAACCATGAGTGGTTCTGGGAAGTGATGACTCCCGGCGGTGCCAAAGAACCCCAAGGCAAGCTGAAAGAGGCTATTGATGAGGCTTTTGGCTCTTTTGATCAGTTCAAGGAAAAATTTGAGAAGGCTGGCGCAGGCCAATTCGGCTCTGGCTGGGCCTGGCTCGTCCTGAACAAGGATGGCAAGCTCGAGGTCATCTCGACCCCGAATCAGAACAATCCCGTCAGCGACGGCTATCAGCCGGTCCTCGGAAACGATGTCTGGGAGCACGCCTACTACCTCAAGTACCAGAACCGTCGCCCCGACTACCTCAAGGCTTGGTGGGACGTTGTCAACTGGGATATCGTCGGCAAGAAATACGACGAGCTGAAGAAGTAAAAGAAGCACAAGAGAAGATCAGGACCTCCCTCGGGAGGTCCTTTTTATTGGAGTTGAGCCATCTTTTCCTGGTAGATGCGCTCGACTTGTCGCTGGACCTCGGCGATGTCTAAGCTCATGAACTGGCCGTCACGGTAGAGGATTTTACCGTCGACGACCGTCATCCAGACATCGCTGCCCTGAGCAGAGTAGACGAGGTGATTCAGGAGATTTTCCTGTGGATAAAAATGGGGCTTATCGATGTCCAAGATGGCAAGATCAGCGGCATAGCCCGGGGCGAGCCGGCCCGCTCGCTCCCGCCTCTGGGCCCGCGCCCCGTTCGTCGTCACCATGGCGAGCAGCTCTTGCGGCGTGAGGAAGCAAGGATCTCCAGACACAGCCTTCTGCAAGACGCCGGCGAGCCGCAGCTCACCCAAGATATTGAGCGCGTTGTTTGAGGCCGCGCCATCCGTCGCCACCGTGATATTGACGCCCGTCTCACGCCAGCGATGCAGCGGAGCGAAGCCAGAGGCCAATTTCAGATTGGAGTGGGGGTTATGCATCAGCGTGATTTCATGCCCGGCCGCCACTAGCTCGCGCAGCAAATCATAATCTGAGTCCTCGAGATAGATGGCGTGGGCGGCGAGAACTGGTCGCGAGAAGACAGCCAAATCATAAAAATAGCGTAGAGGCGTCTTCTGCCAGCGCTGCTTGCAGGCCTCGTGTTCCGCCCTGCTCTCAGAGAGGTGGAGGTGGATGGCCAGGTCATATTCCTCGGCAAAAGCCACCACAGAGCGCACGGCCTCAGGGCCCGAGGTGTATTCCGCATGGATGCCGGCGTCGATCCGGATTCGACCGCTGGCGTCAGATTCTGCGGTCTCGAGGAGGTAAAGCTCTTCGTCGAAGCCTGGCATCTCCCGGTAGGGTTTATTACCTGTGATGGGATTGACCAAATTGATCTTGAAGCCCGTCTCTTGCACGGCCTGGATAATCCCTGGCAGGCGAAAGTACATGTCAGAGGCAGAGCAACAGCCGCTCGCCAGGAGTTCTGCAATGGCCAGGAGAGTTCCCCAATAGACATCTTCCACAGTCAAGAGATCCTCAAAGGGGAAGACCTTGTGCTCGAGCCAGTCAAGAAGACTTAGATTTTCTCCATAGCCGCGTAAGAGCGTCATCGGCAAGTGGGTATGCGTATTATAGAAGGCCGGGAGGATGAGTTTCCCCTCACAGTTTATGATCTCTTCATCTGGCTCTATTCTCAGAGCTGGACCAATCTCCTCAATGACAGCGTTTCTGATGCGCAGATCTCCCTGTCTTATCTGGCCCTCTGCATCAAGATAGCTTGCGGAGTGAAAGAGCATGGTTTAAATCTCTCGCTTTCTAAGGCGTAAAGAAGTCAGGCAACTTAGGCAATTCGCGATCATCATCATCGTCATCGTCTTTTTCCCAGGGGAAGCGCGGCCGCTTCTTCTTCTCTTCCACGTGCATCGTACAGACTTCCTTGGGATTGGCGGCTGAACCTGGGACCAAATAGACCGACATAGAGCTAGGGCAAAATTCGCCCGCAAGCATGCCTGAGGTCAGACAGACATTGGCCTGCTCAACGGTCTCAGGCATGGTGAATTCGAGGCGTGGGAGCCCCTCGTGAATCGCCTGCATGGATGCACGCCAGATATTGACAGCATTTTTTCCGTCTTCAACGGGAATAATCGTATGACGCCCGTTGGCATTGTCGTAGCCATACCAGACAGCCGCCGTGTAATAGGGCGTATAGCCGCAAAACCACACGTCGGTGTAAAGATCGGTGGTTCCCGTCTTACCAGCAGCTGGCGTGTTGTCTGGGGAAGCAAGATTCCATGGTGCATCTGCGACCTTGGTCAGGAGATAGGTCATCACCGCTGCAGATTCGCTGCGATAGATTCGATGGCTCTCCTTTAAACTGTTGTCGAGGAGGACCTCGCCGTCGGCATTGAGCACGCGGAGGTAGACTCTCGGCGCGACGTAATTACCATCATTGGCAAAAACAGAATAGGCTCCTGCCATCTCGTAGGTCGACATACCTTCAGAGAAACCACCGAGTGCACCTGCCACATAGGGCTCATTTGTGCGGTCGATGCCACTTTGCTTGAGATAGCTGAGACCAATCTCGGGGCCCAGCATCTTGGCGTAGACTTCTGCGGCGATGGTGTTGAGAGACATCGCCAGTGCCTGCTCCAGCGTCTGCGGTCCAATATATGTCTTGCTGTAGTTTTCTGGATAGGGGGTCTCGGGGCGGTCGGGATCGAGGTAGACAGGGCGGTCAACAAAGGGAGTTGCCATCGAAATCTTCCCAGAGTCGATGGCCGGGCCATAGACGAGAATGGGTTTGATCGATGAACCCGGTTGACGCTTGGCGTAGACGGCGCGGTTCAAGGTAAAATTCCCCTTTTTCTGGCCATAGCCACCGACCATGCCGCGGACGTAGCCCTCGCTGCCATCCGCGTTATCCATCACAGTAATGGCGGCCTCGGGCTCTTCTGGACTGTCGGGGAGGAGAGCTTCATCTGTGACGAAGAGATCGCGGTTCTTAAAGACTCGTTCGAGCGAGCTCTGGACATTGCTGTCGATGGTACTCTCAATAGTCAGTCCATAGTTGTAGACGGCAATTCTCGCGAGTTCTGGAGAATAGCCGAGCTTGTTGATCAGGTCGTCCATGACCTTCTCAATAACGTAGTCGACGGCGTAAGATTGAATTTCAACCTTTTGATTTAAGATCGAGCTGAAGTCAAACTGCAATTCGGAGTTGAGGGCCTCTTGGTACTCGCTCGGGCTGATCTTTCCGAGCTCCAACATCTTGTTGAGGATAAAGCGCATGCGGCGCAGGGCATTGCGGCGGCCATATTCAGTCAGTGGGTTATACGTCGCAGGACGGTTCGGAATGCCCGCAAGGAGAGCTGCCTCAGCAATCGTGAGCTCTGAGACAGGCTTATTAAAATAAGCCTTGGCCGCGGCACCGACACCGACATAGTTATTGGCCATCGGCACGAGGTTTAAATAGAGTTCTAAGATATTGTCCTTGCTCCTGCGCTGTTCGAGGCGGACGGCATTGTACCACTCCTGAATCTTCCGCTGCGCGGAAATCTCATCCTTTCCAGAGATGAGCTTGATGGTCTGTTGGGTAATCGTCGAGCCACCGTGGGTGGGACTGCCTGCGTTAGCGATGGCAGAGATCACCGCAGAGCCAATACGCTTGATATCGATCCCCGGATGCGTCTCAAAACGCTCATCTTCAATCGCGATAAAGGCATCGGCAATCTTAGACTCCTTAATTTTCTCGATGGGTACAAATTCCGAGTTTGAACTATCTGCCTTTAATGTCGCGAGGACCTCGCCGTCTTTACCGAGTATTTTAGTCTCGCCAGAGAAGGTCTGGAGATCTTTGACCTCGACTTCTTGCGCTGTAGAAAAATAGCCCGAGAGCATGCCAGCGCCGACGCCACCGAGCAGAGCCCCGATGACCAGAACCATGACGATCAAGATCTTCAGGGCGGTGACGAGAGATTTGCCGAGAAAATGAGTGATAGAAGAAGACTTGCCAGAATAACTCGGCTTGCCGACCACGCGCTTACGAATCTCGGCGCGTTGGCGCCGCTCCGCCTTAGACAATTGGCGCTGCGGGCGCTCATAGCGAGGATTATGCCGAGGGGCATGAGGGGCTGGCAGGGGAGGCGGTGTCAGAGGTGACGCAGGATCACGGCCCTCTTGTCGTGCGCGTGCCAGATGAGCACTCTCGCGAGCCTTAGCGAGAGCGCGATCTGCGGCCTGGGGCGAAATGACTTGACGCTCCCGGCGCCCATTTTGCGCAGAAGAACGCTCGGGGCTGCGGCGTGGCCGCTTGATCTCCCGTTCCGACTTCCCATTATCTTGATGATTAGAACCACGTGGTGGCATTCAGTACTCCTATTTCCCTCTTTAGATATCTACTCAAAATAGGATTATAGCAAATCTTCAGGGCTGATATAATCCAAATATGAGAGTTCAAGAAAACTTAAGCCAGCCCTATTATATCCGCGATCTCTTCCAGGATGGCACGGGCGTCGCCGCGCCTGAGTCGGGGGAGGGTAGGATTCTCTCTCTTGTAGGAGCGATCCCTGGTGATCGGATTGCTGTCTACGAGAGCGATCTTTCATCAGGGAAAAAAGCCTTCTCCCCTGACGAATACCAATTATTGAACCCCAGTCCAGAGCGTCAGGGCGCCTTCTGTCCGCACTTTCCAGCCTGTGGCTCCTGTGCCGTGGAGGAGATGGGGTATGGGGCTTTTGCCGATTTGAAGCGTGCACAGCTGGAACATCTCTTCGGCCGTGCGGTACCGCTGAGAACGGGGCCAGCTTTTCGCTATCGGCATAAGGTCTTCTGGCACTTTTCTCAGGGGCGATTTGGCTATCTCGGGCGGGGCAGCGGCGAGGTGCAGAGAATTGAGAGCTGTGAGCTTCTTGCCTCTCCTCTGGAAGTGGCGCTAGAGGCACTGAATGAGAGAGCGCAGGAAGTCGAGGGGCTCGCTCAAGTAGCGGGTTTGCACCTGCGCTGCAATCAAGAGGGGGAGATGAGCTTCCTGCTCGTTCTGCGAGCTGCGCCAGCAGACCGTCTGATGCTGGACGGCCGTTCAGAAGAAGTCCTCCTGAGCACGCGTGAGGCGGCGCGAGCCCTCGGCGAGATCTATCGGGCCTATCTCATGGTCGAAAATTGTCTCTTGAATACGGGCTATCCAGTCCAGCTCTCGGGGATCAACTTCAGGGCAGAACGGATAGGCGGACGACAGCAGAGGGGAG
>JAFAAL010000051.1 GCA_023426575.1 Bacillota bacterium | reverse complement strand
TGTGTTTAAGAGACTGTCCCAAGCTTCTGCATGTCTGTGGCGGAGGTGTTTAGTGTTCGCCGCGTATGCGGGGGTGATCCTAGATGCCAAGGCAGACGCGTCGGACATGGCGGGTGTTCCCCGCGTATGCGGGGGTGATCCCAATGAGCACAGCGTGGAGATAAGGCTGCCAGAGTGTTCCCCGCGTATGCGGGGGTGATCCTTGTGATGTAGATGAAAGCGTATACATTGACGGGTGTTCCCCGCGTATGCGGGGGTGATCCTCGACCCCAATACAGCAGAGCGAGACCCCGACAGTGTTCCCCGCGTATGCGGGGGTGATCCCGCTGCAAAGATCGCAGCTGCCCTTCTCGTATCGTGTTCCCCGCGTATGCGGGGGTGATCCTGTATTTGACGAGTTAACCATGTATAACGACAAGTGTTCCCCGCGTATGCGGGGGTGATCCCTTTACCCGATAAGCAAGGCGGTAATGGATTGGGTGTTCCCCGCGTATGCGGGGGTGATCCCCTGTTTCCGGCTGTTTCGATCTCAAAATCTCCGTGTTCCCCGCGTATGCGGGGGTGATCCCTTGCTCATCAATTAGATCGATAGGCTCGCTGAGTGTTCCCCGCGTATGCGGGGGTGATCCCGCTGTCAGCGTCTGCCTCCGTCGGCCTGAAATGTGTTCCCCGCGTATGCGGGGGTGATCCCGCATCAACATCCTAAAGCTCGCCCTAAGACTAGTGTTCCCCGCGTATACGGTAGTGATGATTAAGACCTACACTTGGTGCAAATTCAAAAAAGAGTCATGAGATGACGCTACAATCGAAAAAAAACAGAAAAGGAGCTCAGGTCATGACGGGGTTCACTATTACACTAGAGAACGAAACACTAAAAGAGCTTATAAGAGGAAACAGTGAGGCCGCTGTTCACGAATTACCTGAATCAGTCATAGCGCCGCACTTAATGGGGAGGTCCCTGAACAAGCGAGAACTAAGAAGCATGACCAGGCAGATGTTGGCAGATATATGGGAATAATTATTAAAAGATTAGATACATGACTCGCGCGGGAAAACTGAATATGCGCAGACCAAAACATGGCCTTTGCGCTCTAGTTAGATCAATCAAAAATACTCGCGCCCCCACTCCCTTTTATTCTATGATGGTATTATCAAGTTAACCGACGGAGTTTTTCTCGAAGGAATTAGTGAGGAGGTGTTAGCCATGAGTGACTTTTCAATAGTTATATTGAGAGCGGATGGGCTCGATTTTCTCTACATGTTTTGGGTTGGGGGGATGATTACTTTTGCAATTGGAGGGGTGATTGCTCTCTTTGCCCGCGAGTGGAAAGTCGCTGGCAAATGTGCATTAGGAATTCTTATCATCATGTTCTTTCCCATTGTAATTTGTGGTGCGATTGCACTTGGCGTGGGTAAGGATAAGAATAAGCGGTAAAACTTTAAGCCTTGCTTAGCAACTATACATGCGTTTTCATCATCCCTTCCTGCATTCTAACCTCAACAAGCATTAAGGAATGAAGACATGCCAGGGATGTGCTTAGAGATATAGGGGATGTTGAAGAGCTTTGAGAAGAGTTAGGTCTTGTGGGGTGCGGACATTTTACTGAAGGTCAGGCATGGCAAAAGTTGATCATTTATCATAATTTATTACCTTATAAAGTACCTTTAAGAATGCTTTAGGCAAGGCAAACGGCCAGCTGGGGAAAAAATTAAGCGCGTAGTATTTGGGGATCAATCAGTATTGATGACAGGAGGGCTAAATGATCGAGTATAAGCACCTATCTATTGCATCAGATGAGCCTTTGCTTGCGGAGACAGAGGGATATATCCAAGAGATCTTGGATCTATCTCATAAATGGGTTAACGAAAATACCAGTACAGCCTATCAGCAAAGTCAAAGAGAAGACCTCCTCGGCTCAGAAGCGATCATCGCGATCTCTCAGGGAGATATCGTGGGCTATGTCTATGGTTCCTCGCGAGACTTGAAGGAGAAGACTTCTTACAACGAGGTGGGAGAGACTGTTTTTGAAATTGAAGAAATCTATGTCCTTCCCGAATATCGACATCAGGGCATAGGGGCCAAGCTCTTTGCCCTCATGGAGGAGACTGTTTCTGGACGAGTGGACCTACTTGCTCTCATCGCAGTGTCTAGAGAATATCCTCTCTTGTTGAAGTTCTATGTGGATGAATTGGGCATGACTTTTCAGCATGCGCTCTTGACCAAGCGTTTTAAGAGATGATGATCCATCGTTTTGATCCTGTATCTTCGTCAGATTTTTCTTCATTTGAATACGAGCACCCCCGGCTGTATACTGATCCCAGCAAGCATAAAGAGGTGAATAAATGCCAGGGATGCGCTTAGAGATTCAGGGGCTGCGGAAGAGCTTTGAGAAGAATGAGGTCTTGCGGGGTGTCGACTTTACCTTTGAGGAGGGGAAGATCTATGGTCTCCTCGGGCGAAATGGGGCGGGGAAGACGACCTTTTTTCGCTGTCTGATTCGTGACCTGCCCTTTGAGGCGGGGGAGTTCACGCTCTGGCGAGCGGAGAGAGGGGAGAAGCTTCTGAGTGATGAAGTGGCCTTTGTCACTTCGGAGCCAGCGGTGCCTGAATTTCTCACGGGCTATGAGTTCTTGAAGTATTTTGTCGATGCGAATCACCCCGGCTTGGGGAGGGAGGAGCGCGAGCGTCTCTTGCAGGACTATTTTGAGAGTCTCAGTATTGCGGAGCGCGATCGTCATAAGCTGCTCAATGAGTATTCCCATGGGATGAAAAATAAGCTCCTAATGCTGGCCAATCTCTTGCTCGAGCGGCCGATCTTGCTCCTCGATGAGCCGCTGACCTCGGTGGATGTGGTGGCGGCCGAGGAGATTAAAGTGGTTCTGAGGCAGTTTAAGGAGCAGCAGATTACGATTCTCTCGACGCATCTACTGGATCTGGCGCTGGATCTTTGCGATGAGATTGTACTCTTACAAAATGGCAAGATTCAGGCGCTGCCGCGTGAGTCTCTGGATCAGGGGGCGTACCGTGAGCGCATCATGGGGAGTCTCCGGCATGAGGAGCGCGCGACACATGAGGAGGGCACGACGTGCGAGGCCTAGTCGGTGACCTGAAGCGCAGCCCAGAACGCGGCAGACAGGATCTCAATCTGATCGACACTTTCCGCCTCCAGGCGAGGCTAAAGTCGACCTTTGCGGTCAATCGTCTGCTCTCGCGGCTCAAATCGCTGCCCCTCATCGGCCGTCTGATCCCAGCAGAAATCTATGCGCTCGAGCAGCTCAAGGAGCGTTTCCGTTTCCCGACCCTCCTCCTAAAGCTTCTCAGCAAGCTATTTAAGATCTTCTTCTACCATGGCCTCATCTTCTTCATGTCAACAGTGGCGGTCGCGGCTCAGATGGATCCTGAGCGGCGCGCTCTCCAGCACCTGATCCATCCGTTGTCGACTTTTAGGCTAGCGATGAGCACGCCAGAGCGGATTCTCGCCTCATTTTTGACGATCTGGCTCTTCTATAGCTTGATGGGGGCATGGCTTAATCGCAAGCTTTTCCCTTCTTCTTCGGATAGCGAATACTATCTCATCCACTTTCTGAGAATTCCTGCTAGGCGCTATCTCCTCATGCGTTATGCGGGCATTCTGCTGGGGAACTTTATCCTCCAGACTCTCTCGCTCTCTCTCTTTCTTGCGCCTCTCGCTCTGCCCCTCGGCAAGATCCTGCTCGTGACTTCACTTTATCTCAGCGTGAATCTCCTGGCAGGAGCAATTCAAGTCATCCTATACCGTGATCTCCACTTCATCACAAAGGAGCGCTCTAGCCTTATCACGACCATCTCATTGATTGTGCTATTTGCACTCTACGGACTCCTCCAGACCCTTCTCATCACGGGCGAGCTCAGATTCGGCCTCGACCTCATTATGATCATTAGCTGTATAGCTTTGTCTCTAGCAGCCCTCTCGCTGATCCCCATCTTTAGATTTCGGGGTTACTATGGAGCTTTCGTCATCTTGCATCGTAAATTCAAGTCGGATATCAAAGCGGCAAAAGCCCCAGGAGAAAACGTACCCGCCCTCACAAAAGGGATTGCCGTTGGCTCTGTTAGGATTCCAGATCCTCTGACGACCGTGGGACTCCAGAAGCTCTGGCTCAGACGCTTTATGAAGAAAATTCTTAAGAAGGAAATCGTTCCTGCTGTTTTATCCATTGGCCTTGTGGTCTCGGCATATATCCTGCCACGGATGGGGGCTGAGACTGAGATTTTCAGAGCGATCATCAAGGCGCTGCCCTTTATCTCCCTCATTGCCGCTCATCGCCTTTTCATAGGAACTCAATATCTGATGTTCTTGGATCGCAGTTTCGATAGACATCTCATCACCCTCGGGATCGCTCAAGATCCAGAGAGAAGGCGCAAACTCTTCATGAGAAGGCTGGGGGAGCTCTCAGTCCTCTCTCTTCCGAGTCTTCTCGCTCTGATCTTTGCGGCCTGGCAATTTTCTCTCGCTCTGGGCTTCTCCCTGCAGATGAGGGCCCTTATCCTCATTCTGATTCCTACCTTTGTCTTCCATGGACTCTGCCTTCAGATGACAATCTATCATTTGCGGGTCTTCCGCCTCCTACCGCGTTCGCGCGATAAGCTCTTGAACTTGGCGCCTATTTTCATTCAAATCTTTGCTTGCTCTCTGCCAGCTTATTATCTTCTCGTAAGCCGTCAGACGGAGCGCTCGCTGCTTCTCTGGATAGTTCTATTCCTTCTCGGCCTCGGGATCAATCTCTCTTACTATGGCTATAAATCCCGCTATCGTGGGCGTTCTCGCCGCTTCATGCTAGAATAGATCTATATACGGAGGTGACGTATGGACAGAGATGGATGGAAGCCCCCTGCGAGGGATAGAGGCGAGCGTCGTCAGAGAGGGCCTAGGCCCCAGGAGGGACGCCCTCCCCAGCGAGGGAGATCTCGAGACGCCTACCCGCCAAACTATGGCCAGCGTCCCCCGAGAGGATCTCAAGCGCGGCCGAGAACTCAGTCCCGAGACGGCTATCGGCCACAGCCTCAGCGTGGACAACGGCCGCATCCGCCCGTGAGATACGACAGACCCCAAGAGCGCGACCACGCATATGAAAGAGATCAGCGCGAGAGATCATCCCTCCAAAATATCAAGATTGTGGCAGGCTACGTGGCGGTTTTGGCCCTCATAGCGCTCCTTGTCCTCTTCTTTATCTTCTACCTCTATCCACATCTAAAGGGAGAGGGAGAAGGTCCGGCCGTTTCAGAGAGTGATACGACGGCGTCTGAGACGCAAGAGATGAGTTCGAGCGTGAATGAGACGTCGGAAGCGGGAGGCCCTGCAGAAGCAACAACAGCCGCGGCTGAGGCCGAAACGCAGCCAAATGCCGAGGGGCTCTCGGCCGGCCTTGAGATCAAGACGCTGAGCCATGTCGTGCGATTTGGCGGCAGGACTCAGGGATTCGCGATCATTCATAACAAGAATGCTGAGGACGTGTCCATCACAGGACAGGCCAAGTTTCTCAAAGGCGGTGCCACCATCGGGACGGATGATGGGACGCTCAATATTATCGGGGCGGGACAGACCTCCATCTTAAGCTTTGCGAGTGAAGGCGAGGCGGATGAGCTCAATGTCGAAATTTATGCCTATGGCGCCCCCTATCACGCGGATGCGCTCCACATGCTGCGCGCAGAGGTCAAGAAGGAAGGACAGCAGGCCGTCGTCACTGTCTATAATGAGGGCTCTCTTGAGGCCAAATATGTCTACGGACACGCTCTCTTCTACCAGGGCGGAAAGCTCGTCGCCTCGGAGGGTGCATACTTTGACTCTGGAAATTCCAGCCTACTGCCAGGGGAAGAGCTGAGCCAAGAATTTGACCCGCATGTCGACTATGACGAGGTCGAATTCTACATGACGGCCCGTGCGGATAAAAATTAGCTGCCTAAGAAAAAACAAATGCTCGTCATTGAATTAAAGCGCCTCATCATCCCTGAAGAGCCTCGGAGGGGATGACATTTCGAGAGGTCCTGCGCACAGAGCGCTTTTCCTAGGCGAATAGATTTCGCTTTTCGCTCTCATCTGTGCTACAATACCCCTAATTAGCTTAAGCTAACTACTTGAGGTGTTGTATGAAAGTGAGACTGAGACATTATTTCCGCAGGGTCTGGCCGATCATGCTGATCGGGAGTCTGGCCTGTGTCGGCTATGTTAGTTTCTATATTCTGGCAGAGTTTTATCTCGGGCGCGTGCTCGACCAGGCGCTGGCGCTCGATACGGGCTATATGAGAAATCTCCTTGTCGTCTTTATCGCCACGACGCTCGCGGTTTCCTCTGGCTATCTCTTCTTTCACCAGCGGGCAAAATTCATGTTTGGGATCGGCAAGCTCCTGCGTGACGATCTCTTGAGCGCTGCGTATCGCCGTTCCTTTCTCGATTTTATGAGTCTCGATATGGGCGAGGTCATTGCCAAGTATACGACGCAAATTAGCCAGATTGAGCGCCAATTTCTCTTCTCTTTGGCCTGGCTCGTCTCGGTCGCCACACGGGCCATCTTTGTCATCGCTTCTCTTTTTATTCTCAGTCCCATCCTGGGTGCTCTCAGCTTGCCCATCTTTGCGATCCCCGTCTTCCTGCCGAAGCTGGCAGAACGCTATCTCTCCGCAGTCGCCAAAAGCCGACTGCGAGAGACTGAACGGCATCTGGCCGCCTTCAACGCTTGGCTCAAGGGATTCGAAGTCATTAAAAACTACGGCATTGAGGCAGAGATTCGTGCGCTGCAGCAGGAGAGCAATGAGGAGCTGGAGTCGGCAGAGCTGCGAGCTCAGCGGGCCTATGCCCTGACGACGGGGCGGAGTTTCCTCGGCACTATGCTGGCTGAGGCCCTGCTGGTCATCATCTCTGGTTCCCTCGTCCTCCGTGCTGCCTTGACCCCGGGCGAATTCATTGTAGCGCTCGGTCTCGCCCTGATGATGCGCGAGCCGATCTTCTGGATGGCCAATCTCATTCAAGAGATTATTTCGACGCGGCCCACCCTGGACACTGTCCTCGACTTTATCTCCTATGAGCCAGCGCCACTCAAGACAGAGCAGCAAGAGCTCGCAAGTTCTCATCCCATGATCGAGCTGCAGAATCTAACTTATAGCTACGATGATACGCCCCTCCTCTCGGGGCTGGACCTCAGCTTTGAGCCCGGCAAGAACTATCTCATCACGGGAGAGTCTGGCTGTGGCAAGAGCACCCTCGTCAATCTGCTCCTAGGCTATCGCTCGCCAGATGCGGGCAAGATTCTCCTCGATGGTGTGGCACTGGAAGAGCTAGCGCAAATCAGTAGATACTACACAGTGGTCAGGCAGGAGGCGGCTCTCTTCGACGGCACAGTGCGGGACAATCTCACGCTCTTTGATCCTGCGCCCACGGATGCTGAACTCATGGCCGTCTTACGAAGACTCGGACTGACGAGACTGGCGAGCCCGGAGGGGCTAGAGAGTGAGGTTCAGGCGGCAGGAGCCAATCTCTCGGGGGGAGAGAAGAAGCGGCTCTCACTTGCGCGCGCCTTCTTACGTGAGGCGCCGATCGTCATCCTCGACGAGCCCCTAGCCAATATAGACCCTGAGAACATGGATCTGATTGAAGACGTCCTCCTCAGTATCGAGGGGAAGACAGTCATCATCATCTCGCACCAATTTACAGAGCGAAAACGCAGGCAATTTGATCGCATTTATACCTTAAAGGGAGGACGGACAGATGATTCGCTACTGGCAGAAGTATAGAGCCCTCGTCATCCGGGCGATCGGCCTCATTCTCTTAAGCTCCCTTATCAATGTCCTCTTTGGCTTCCTCAAGGGGAGAATCCTAGATCAGGCATCGACAAGCTTTGGCCAAAGCCTCAAGTGGCTCGGGGCCCTGCTTGTGGTTTTTGCCATTTTTAAGGCTTACTTCTTTTACGCCTTTGCCAAGGATATGCATTACTTCTCAGTGCAGAGCATTGCCGACATGCGCGAAGGGATTTTCGAATCGCTTCTGCGATCGACCTATCCGCGTTTTATCCAGAGGCCGGCAGGCGAGATCATGACGCTCTATACGGATAAACTCTCAGAGATCAGCCAGCGCTATTTCTTTTCCTTTTACGGGACCTTTCAGATCCAGGGGGCGCTGATTCTGCATACGATTGGCATCTTCTATATCGACTGGCAGCTGGCGCTGGCAGCGCTCGTGCTCTTGCTTCCCCCGATCTTTCTGCCCTATCTGATGAAGAAGTGGATTGACCGCACGATGCAGGGGCGGATGCAGGCGGTGACGGCGGCGACGGCGCGCTTTACCCAGTGGCTCGAGATGGCGGATGTGGTAAGAAATGCGGAGGCAACGGCGCGATTTACGGAGAACTTTGCAGAAGAGACGGAGCAGCTCCGCATAAAGAGTGAGCGACATATTCAAACGGCAAGTTTTTCACATATGCTGGCAGAGCTTTTAACCCGCACGTCGGTCCTTCTCATGGTCGCCCTGACCGTGAGGCGCGTGGCCCAGGGGCATCTCAGTGCTGGTGAGTTCATGACTCTGATGACCCTGGTGAGCGAGATGCAATCACAGGCGACCTGGCAGGCGGGCTATATTCAGCAGATCATGGCGGCACGCCTGCCCGTTTCTGATGTGCTCAATCTGATTGATGAGAAATCGCAGCACCGAGGCGAAAAGATTTCGGCACCTATCAAGAGGATAGAATTTAAGAACTTATCGTTTTGCTACACGGAGGAGCGCGAGATTTTAAGGTATCTGAATTTTTCTCTGGAGGAGAAGGGGATCTACCTCATCACAGGGCCGAGTGGGGGTGGCAAGTCGACGGCGATGAATCTCCTTGCAGGATATTATGAGCCCGTTGAGGGCCAAGTGATGATCAATGGGGAGGAGGCCCAGCTGATAGAAAATATCCCAGAGCTCATCACAATCATGCGACAAGATGCGATCTTCTTTAATGACAGCCTAAGACATAATCTCAATATGTATCAAGAGGTCGAGGATTCAGAGATAATTGACAAAATGCGAGCGCTAGGCCTCGACAAGTATGCAAGCGTTGATGCCCTCAACCGCCCGATGAACTATAGTGCCGAGACCTTCTCAGGAGGGGAGGCGAGGCGACTGAGCCTCGTGCGCAGTCTCTTGAAACCATCTGAGATCCTGATCCTCGACGAGCCGCTTGCCAACGTCGATGAAGAGACGATAGAAAAGATTGTTGAGCAGCTCTTAGGGCTTCGGGATCAATATGTCCTGATTGTCACCCACCAGCTGCCAGATAGATTAAAAGAACGGGCAATTCAAGTGATTCAACTGTCATAGGCCATAAGAGGTAGAGGAATCTTTACTCACTGCTAAAAAAGCTACGAAAGAGCGAGCGGCCGACATGGATGAGGGAAGAATAGGCTGGACTATCCATCCCGTTTTTTCGCAAGGCGAATTGACTTTAGACGAGATGCACCAGCTCGCAGAGCAATTATCTCAAGAGATGGAGAGCCTGAATGAAGCGAGCCATAGTGGGGATGGAACGGATATTCTGCAGAAGCAACGCGATTTCATCTTGCAAAATGGAGATGATATCGATGAGCTTATCGCCAGTGGAGGCCTGGAGTCTGAGCTCTGTCTCACTCTTCTCAATCACTATGAAAAACTTGTTCTCAATTACTTTGCGGCAAGGCAGTCGGCTGCTGATCTGCCAGGGGACGCTGCCTCTCAATATGAGAGCCTTGCAAGAGACGTACAGGAGGCTGCGAGCCAACTGCGTGAGTCTTATACGCCGGACAAGGTCCAAGATTTGCACTTCATCGATACACTAGACAGTTTTTACATGAAGACAACAAAAGCTGTGAAATTGGATTCTCTTGAACAGCATGTTCGAAGCATTAAAGATCGCCTGCAAGAGATCAAAGCGGCTCCCGCTGATGAGGCGAATCCTTATACGATGAAGGAGCTCTGTCGCTTTAGCGAAATCTTGATGAAGGACCTTACGGACCTCTTCGAGTTTAATGAACTGAAATTGCAATATGAGCATCCACATCCGCTCGTCATCCTCGGGGAGAGGATGCAGAGGCAATTGGATGCGCTCGAGGCGAGCCCTGCTCGCGGTTACGCCAGCTATATCACAGAAAGCTTGAAGTCATTGGAGTTTATAGAGCAAGCGAGACAGCTTGTCAGGCGTTATGAGGGCCGGGATAATTTTTTTGAAGCGGCGCAGAGCAGGATGGTGGAGCTGGAGGAAAACGGTCAGTTTGAACTCAATTCATCACTTATGCAACGTGTGGCTTATGCACCTCCTGCAGGAGAGATGAAATGAACCTCCAAGAAGTCAACATTTTGTCAACCCTCATACGCCTAGCAGCGGCTGTCATCTGTGGAGGGCTCCTCGGCATCGAACGTGGCCAGAAGAAGAGGCCTGCGGGTCTCAGGACCTATATCGTCGTCTGCCTCGGCTCGACGCTTGCCATGCTGGTCAATCAGTACATCTACCAGTCCTTTGGCATTCAAGATCCGACCCGAATTGCAGCCCAGGTCATCAGTGGCATCGGTTTCCTCGGAGCTGGGACCATCATTGTCACCTCCCATAGCCAGGTGAAGGGATTGACGACGGCGGCGGGTCTATGGGCCTCGGCCAGTGTTGGCCTCGCCCTCGGTATCGGCTTCTACTATGGAGCGGCGATAGCAACCTTCTTCATCTTTATTGTCATGTTCTTTTTTAACAGAATTGACTTTGCGATCAGTAAGCGCTCCCATCTTGCCTCTTTCTACATAGAGTCAGAAATTGTCAGCAGTATCAGCTACCTCCTCAAGAAATTTCATGAGAAGGAATTTCAAATTGAGGAATTTGATATCTTTCATCCTAAGCACCGCAACGACAGTTCTGTGGCCATCCTCGTCACCTTAAAAAGTGATCGCGGTATGGACCACGCAAAGCTCATCGAATGGTTGATGTCTCTTGAGGGCATTATCTACGTTGAAGAGATATTAAAGTAAGTGTTAAGATGAGAAAACTTTCCCAGGGGGATCCATGACTGAATTTGTCGCTTTACTAACAAAATACGCTGCGATGGCAATTGAGATTTGCGGCATCCTTGTCATCATTATGACGGTGGCCAAGGAGATGTATACCATCATCTTTCGCAATCGCTTCAAATTGATCAACAACGTGCGCGACACCACGATGAATCAGGGCCTCGCCAGCGCCCTCGAAATTCTCCTCGGCGCTGAGATCCTGAAGACAATCATCTATCGCGACATGCGTCAGCTGATCGAAGTGGGTGTCCTTATGCTGATTCGAATTTTTATGACGGTCCTGATTCACTGGGAGCTCGAGCACAAGCTCAAGGTCAAAAAAGAAGATCCGGAAGCAAACGAAAAGTAAAGATCACGAGGTTCAGATGAGAA
Source organism: Bacillota bacterium (assembly GCA_023426575.1). GTDB lineage: Bacteria > Bacillota > Clostridia > Saccharofermentanales > DTU023 > JAFAAL01. The sequence goes on along the minus strand of JAFAAL010000051.1, from coordinate 9,310 downwards.
TAGAAAGAGATTCACTCGGCGAGATCGAGGTGGCTGAAGATGTGTACTGGGGAGCCCAGACTCAGAGGAGTTTTGAGAATTTTACAATAGGCGGGCGGATGCCACTGGAGGTCATTCGCGCTCTAGGGCTGGTCAAGCGGGCTGCGGTAGAAGTGAACATGACGATAGGACGTCTGGATGAAACTATGGCAAAAGCCATCATCGAGGCCGCCGACGAGGTCGCACGCGGTGATCTGGATGCGCATTTCCCTCTGCGGATTTATCAGACGGGAAGTGGCACTCAGACAAATATGAACGTCAACGAGGTCATTGCCCATCGCGCAAATCAGCTCCTGGGCGCAGATCTCGTCCATCCGAATGACCATGTCAATCTCGGGCAAAGTTCGAACGATACCTTCCCGACGGCGATGCACATTGCCGCTTATAAGGCAGTGCAAGAGGAGCTCCTCCCAGAGCTCGCTCAGTCCGTGCAGGTTCTCGAGGGACTCGAGGCCCAGTTTCAAGATCTGATCAAAATTGGGCGCACTCATCTCCAGGATGCGACGCCCTTGAGCTTTGCCCAGGAGATCAGCGGCTGGCGGCATATGCTTCTGGCCAGTCGCCGGCAGCTCGCGCTGAGTCTGGCGGAACTCTTGGCTCTGGCGATTGGCGGAACGGCTGTAGGTACGGGTCTCAATGCGCCCGCTGATTTTGGCGCACGGGTGGCGGCGATTATTGCGGAGCTGACGGGCTATAAGTTTTACAGTGCTGAGAATAAGTTCCATCAACTGAGTGCTCGTGATGGGCTGAGCTTCGTCCATGGGGCGATTCGCAGCTTGGCAGCCAATGCTCTGAAACTCGCCAATGATGTGCGCTGGCTCGCCAGTGGTCCACGCTCGGGCCTGGGAGAAATTACGATTCCCGCCAATGAGCCAGGCTCCTCCATCATGCCGGGCAAGGTCAATCCGACGCAGGCAGAGGCGCTGACCATGGTCTGTGCCAGCGTCTTCGGTCACGATACGACCATTGCCTTTGCGGCGAGTCAAGGTAACTTCGAACTCAATGTCTACATGCCTGTGATTATCTCGACCTTCCTCGACTCTGTGGAGCTCTTGACCGCTGGGCTCAAGTCCTTTCGGACACGCTGTCTCGCCGGGATTCGCCCGAATGCGAAGAGGATGGCTGAAAATCTCGAGCGCTCTCTCATGCTGGTCACGGCTCTGACGCCGACCATAGGCTATGACCGGGCAGCTCAAGCGGCTAAATATGCCTATGAGCACGAGCTCTCGCTCGAGGCGGCCTGTGTCGAATTGAAGCTTCTGAGCTCTGAAGACTTTCAGAAGATTGTTCGCCCCGAGCTGATGATTGGAGGTCTCATAGATGCTTAGACGCTATTTTAAGCAGTATGCCTGGTTCTTCGACGAATATAAGAAGTCGTATTATCTGGCGATCCCCCTGATGCTCTTTTGTAACTTTTTAGAGCTTCTGCCGCCGCGTATTTTTGGCCAGGTGACAGATGGCCTCGTCGATGGAACGCTTCAGATGTCTGCCCTCCAGCGCTATCTCTTGCTATTTTTCATCGTCTTTGTCGCTATCTACGTCCTGAATATCATCTGGGGCTACCTGCTCTTCAGAGCGGATGATAAGATCTCCTATTTAGCCCGTCAGCGTATCTTCAAGCGCCTGCTCCTGCAGGGGCCTGGCTTCTATGGCAGGCATAGTGTCGGGGCGATCCTCTCGCGCGCCAGTGGGGATGTGGAATCGCTGGGGGCTTTTGTCGCTTATGGCATCATGGCGATGATTGACGCGACAGTGAGACCCGCGCTCATCATGCTGATGATGTTTCTTATCTCCTGGCGGCTCTCTCTGATTACGATTGCACCCCTCCTCTTGATCGTCTATCTCTCGCGCACGATCGGGATGAAGCTCTATGAACGCTATGATGAGGTGCAGGCGGCCTATGACCGACTCAATGAAGATGTGCTGGAGACGGTCTCGGGGATTCGTGTCGTCAGGGCCTATAATCTGGCAGAGATGAAGCTGAAGCGCTTCTTTGAGTCCAGTCAGAACCTTTTTGAGAAGAATATGCGGGCGGTGAGATTGACGCGTCTTTACGCGCCGCTCGGCATGCTGATTCCTGGGATCTCGATGATTCTCGCCATTTATTTTGGCTTCAACGAGATCCGCCATGATCGAATGACACTGGGTCTTCTCCTGAGTTTTGTCTTCTATCTGCAGAAATTGATCTGGCCGATGATCTCGATGGGTGAGTTCATCAATACGGGGCAGAAGGGCTCGGCCTCGATGGATCGAATCAATCAGATCCTAGATGAGCCCCTCGATGTCGATCCTAAGACACTGACGGCTCAGATGCCGGCGCACGGAACACTCGAGATTTCTGATCTCAGCTTTACTTATCCTGGGACGGAGCAAGAGGTTCTGAAGGATATTTCGCTCAGTCTGCCTGAGGGGCAGAGTCTTGGCATCGTCGGGCCTGTCGGCTCTGGCAAGTCGACCCTGATTAAGCAGCTCTTGCACTTTTACCCCATGCGTCCTGGCACGCTCTCTTATGGCGGACAAGATCTCAGCGAGGTCAGAGTCGATGAGCTGCGGAAACTGATCTCCTATGTGCCGCAGGAGAGCTATCTCTTCTCGGATACGGTCGCTGGGAATATCCAGCTGGGGGCGAGTGATGAGCTCCTCGAATCTGAGAATCTGGAGCGTCAGCTCAAGCTGGCCGTCCAGCGCGCCGATCTTGAGAAGGATCTGCCGCAGCTGGAAGACGGCCTCGAGACTTTGGTCGGCGAGCGTGGCGTGACGCTCTCAGGCGGACAGAAGCAGCGGGTCTCCCTCGCCCGTGCCCTGATGGATGAGCGCTCTATCCTCATCTTCGACGACTGCCTCTCGGCGGTCGATGCGCTGACCGAGGAGCGGATCCTCGCGGCGCTTCGTGAATATCGTCGCGGCAAGACGAGTATTATTGCGGCGCACCGCCTCTCAGCGCTTCGCGATGCCGATGAGATCATCGTCCTCGATCAGGGGAGGATCATTGACCGCGGCACCCATGCTGAACTCAGCGCTCGCCCTGGCTGGTATCGGGAGCAGTACTTGAGACAGCAGATCCAGGGGGAGGAGGCAGACGATGAATAAGAAGATCACAGCGAAGAAAAGGTGGGGTCTCATCTTAAAATATGCTCAATCCTCAGCGCTGACGCTTGGGATTGGCATCTTGCTCGAGGTGGCTTCGGTCTACTTTGCCGTCAAGACGCCCCTCATCATCGCCTCGCTCCTCAATCGTGAGGCGCTGATCACAGCGATGCAAGACAATAGCGTTTTCTTAGACTCCTTTTTGCGCTTTGGCCTCTATCTTCTGAGCTCGACGCTCTTGTCCTATGCCTCCGGCTATATGCTCCAATATGCGGGTAATAATATCGCCAGGAATATCCAAAACGATCTCTTCCGTCACTTGAAGAGATTGCCCATTCGCTACTACGATAATGTCCCGACGGGTCATGTCGTCTCAAGAGTCAGTAACGATACGAGGACGGTGCGAGACCTCTTTGGCGGAATTCTCGTCAATATCCTCCTCGCCATCATTCTGGCCCTCGGCATCTATCTCTCCCTCTTCCGCCTGGATCCAAACCTCTTCCTCATGGCCCTGATTCCCATCCCCCTGATGCTTCTGGGCATCTGGGACTTTAAGCGGAAATCACAGATCTTTGCCTATCGAGCCAGGCGCAAGCTTGCCGAAATCAGTGCCAATATCTCTGAAAGCGTGCAGGGTATGCCTATTATCCAGAGCCTCAATCGGGAAGAGCGTGTCGAGTCAGACTTTGAAAAGCTCAATCAGCAGGCGTATCAAAATTCCCTTGAGATGACCAAGCTCTGGTCCTATAGCACCCATAATCTCTCAGAAGTGATCGGGAACCTCATGATCTTTTTAGCTCTGGCTTATTTTGGCTTCGGCGAGCTGACGGCGCGCTGGGCCGTGCCCCTCGGCAGCCTCTATGTCTTCATAGACTATCTGATGAGGCTGATCAGCCAGATGAACAATATCATGATGCGCATGGGCGATTTTGAACGGGCAAAAGCCGCCGCCGATCACATCTTTGAACTCTTAAGTGAAGAGACAATTGATGAGAAAGAGGGGGTGCTTGAGGCCTTTGACGCGTCAGTGGCATTCCAAGAGGTCAATTTTGCCTATCGGGAGGAGTCTGTCCTCAAAAATGTCAGCTTCACGGTGGCGCCTGGCCAGACGGCCGCCTTTGTCGGAGCGACAGGTTCAGGCAAGTCGACGATTATGAATCTCATCTTCGGCTTCTATCCGCTGCGCTCTGGCAAGATTTTTGTCGGTGGACACGATCTTAAGACGATGCCAGTCCTCACACTACGTGAGAAGATGGCAATTGTCCTGCAAGACCCCTATCTTTTTGCGGGGACGATCTACGACAATATTGCGCTGGGGCAGCCAGGGATAGGGCATGCTGAGGCAGAGGAGGCCCTGATTCGGGTCGGGGGGCAGGGCCTCCTTGCGCGACTCGAATCTGGTCTCGATACTCGAGTGAGTGATGGAGGCAAGGACTTCTCCCTCGGGGAGCGGCAGCTCGTCGTCTTCGCGCGGGCGCTCGCCAGTCAGCCAGAGATCCTGATCCTCGACGAGGCGACTGCCAATATCGACTCCGAAACGGAGGCGATGATTCAGCGAGGCATCGAGGAGCTCAAGCACGGTCGGACGACCCTGATCATTGCGCATCGGCTCTCGACCATTCAAGATGCCGATAGAATCTATGTCATGGATCATGGCGAGATTGTGGAAGTCGGCACCCATGAATCGCTCTTGCGGCAGGGCGGTGCCTACGCCAAGATGTATGAGGAGCAGGCGAAGACTGTCTCGAATGGACAAGATTAATGTGAGCTTTCCTCGACATAGGCGAGGATATCGCCAGGTTGGCAGTCGAGGACGCGACAGATTTCGTTTAGAGTGGAGAAGCGGATGGCGCGCGCCTTGCCGGTCTTTAGGATCGAGAGATTGTTGATATTGATGCCAACGGCCTCGCTGAGCTCTGTCAGTTGCATCTTGCGTTGGGCGAGGATGAGATCTAAATTGACGACAATAGCCATATTACACCAGCAGATCACTTTCTTCTTTATAGAAGACGGCACGCTCGAAGAGATTGGCGAGGAAGTAGATGACATTCATCGCCACAAAGCACATGGCGAGGGCAAGGATGATATAGGCGCCGATGAGGCCCATACCTGAAGCGAGCTGACTGTAGCTATAGAGATAGATGGCAAGACAAGAGAAAAAGGAGAAGAGGAAGGCGTGGCCCATCCAGCGCAGAGCTCGAACCGTCTTCTGCTTAAAGATCGATTCGCCACGGCTCTTGAGGACGAGGATCAGGGCGATCACTAAGGCGAGCAGAAATCCGCTCAACATGAGGTAGACCAGACCCAGCATCGGGTATTGCATGTAGGCAATCTCTGGATTATAAAAGGCGTAGTTCTCAGAGAAGAGATAAAAGATAAAGAACATGAGGGCATTGATCGCAATCCCTGCAATGAGGGAGATGACGGTCAGGATCTGGTTAAACTTTTTCATAGGACCTCCTGGGGCTTTTTCCATGATTTTAGATGAAGATTCAACGAGAAACAATGAATGTTTTTTTAAGATTTTCTTAAAAGAGCCGCTCTTGATTTGTTAGAATAGGGAGGCGGGAGGGAGTTTTTAGATGTCAAATTTGCCGATTTTTACTGTTCAAGATTTAAAGTACAAGGGGATTCTCGACATTCCCGAGCTCGAGGTCCATGATTCAAGACTCACTTGCCTCGTTGGGGAAAGCGGGAGCGGCAAGTCGACGCTCCTGAAGATTTTTAATCACCTCTTGAGTCCCGATCAGGGCCGCGTCTTCTATCGCGGTCAGGATCTGGAAAGCTGCGAGCCGCTGGAGCTGAGACGCCGCGTCATCATGCTCCCGCAATCGGCCCTTATAGTCTCAGGCACTGTGGCGGAGAACCTCAATCTCGGCAGGAGGTATCAGGGCATAGCAGCTGCGGATGCATCAGAAATGAACTCTGTCCTCGCACGTGTGGGCCTCGAGAAGGCGCTGGATGCCTCTTGTGAGAAGCTCTCGGGTGGGGAGAGGCAGCGCCTGTCTCTGGCGCGTGTTTTGCTCTTGACGCCGGAGGTCCTCCTCCTCGACGAGCCATTTTCTGCGCTGGATCGAGAGGCTGAGGAGAAGCTCATTCAGCTTATCCAGGAAGAGTCTCGGACGCGCCGCTTCCAGCTCATCATGGTCACCCACGCCGAGCCGCTGGCCGAGCGCTATGCCAGCCAGCGCATTGTCCTCTCTGAAGGACGTATCGAGGAGGTCATCTAGATGGATCCCGTGATGCAACTTAGTCTCATCCAGCTCGCCTCTGCCTATGTCTTCGTGGTCATCGCCCTGATCGCCGTCAAGGCGCGGGGAATTTCTAGGACGCGCGAGATTCTCATTGCCTCCGTGCGGATGACCCTCCAACTCATCTTGATGGGCTATCTTCTGATCTATCTCTTTGCCCATCCCTCACCCTATCTGACCCTCCTGATCCTGACTGTGATGATTGCCTTTTCGATCTTTAATATCTATGGGCGAATCAAGGCGCCGCTCTCGCGGCAGCTGAAAGAGATCATTGCGATGGCGATTGCCGTCGGAACGACCGTCGTCCTCTTCTACTTCCTCCTCATCGTCGTCGGCCTCAAGCCGTGGTATGAACCGCGTTATTTCATCCCGCTGGCCGGTATGCTCATCGGCAACTCGATGACGGGGGTTGCCCTCGGCATCAATCAGCTGACGCTGCGGATGGAGAGGGAGCGAGAGATGATCGAAGCGGCCCTGATGCTCGGGGCCACGCCTCGGGAGGCCTGTCGGGAGATCGTGGCGGGGGCCTTTGACGCGGCGATTATGCCGACGGTCAATTCCATGCTCGGCATGGGCATCGTCTTCTTACCCGGGATGATGACGGGTCAGATTCTCTCTGGGGTCTCGCCGCTGACGGCCATTCAATACCAGATTGCGATCATGATGGGGATTCTTGGCAGCGTGACGATTACGGTCTTTCTTGCCGTGCAGCTCGGCTACAAGAGCTATTTTAACAAGCGCTTGCAGTGGCGCGAGGGGTCTAACTGCCGCGACGGGCGCGTCTGATGGCCCAGAGCGAGAAGAGGGCGCCGAGGGGCAGGAGGTAGACCAGCGAGAGCTGCCAGCTGATCTTGGTCTCGCCGAGACTCATGCTGAGACCAAGAAATTCTTTAAGTTTCGTGAGGGCGAGCTCGGGCATACCGCCGAAGAAGAGTTCCTCTTTGTCCAGGGCGACGACTTGCTTGAAGAGGCGCGTCGCGTGCGTGACGGGAAAGAGTTTTGCAAAGAGCAGGAAGCCGCCTGAGAGCATGCCAATTGGGAGGAACATGCCCGAGAGGAAGCCGATACCAGAGCCCGTCAGGGAGGAGAAGGCGGCGTAGCCTCCGCGACTTTTGATGTAGGAGAGGGGGACATAGATCAAGACGGCAAAGAAGAGGGCGATGAAGAGCGTGAGGGGGAGGAGCTTTAAGATTGCGCCAAGGCTTAAGAGCTCGTGCCCGAGGAGGGCGAGGACAGCCTGCATGGCGGCGATGAAGATGAAGCCAAAGCTCATGCCAATGAGGGCGGCGCTGCCGACAATGCCGAGGGCCAGACTGCGATTGGAAAGTGGCGTGACGAGAAAGTCCTTTCGCGCCCCGCTGAGCTCGTCATCGACGACTCTTGAGAGTCCGCCGAGGACTGTGTTGAAAATCGTCAGGACGGTCAGCGCCGAGAGCATCATGTAGTCTGAGATCAGGCCCTGCTGTCCGTCGTTCATCTGTCGGAAGAAGCCAAAATAGAGCCCGATAAAAATGACGGGGGAGAGGAAGGAGAAAAAGATCGTCACCTTGTCCTGGAAGTAGAGTTTGAGGTTTCGTAATAGGTAGTATCTCATGAGCGGATCTCCTTTCCCGTAATCTCGAGGAAGGCATCGTCGAGTGTCCCCTTGATCATTTCAAAGGATCTCAGCTCTTCTTTCAGGTCCTCGAGAATTGGCAGAGCTGAGCGCGTGCTCTCGAGCCGGAGGATATAGCTGTCGTTTTTCTGCTCATAGCTCAAATTCTTCTCCTTGAAATAGCGTATGAGCTCTTCTCTCTTCGGACTTTCGATGATCAGGCGGTGTGCGCTGTGGGCCTCGCGCAATTCCTCGGGCGTGCCCTCGGCCGCAACCTGACCGTGATCGATGATGACGACGTAGTCTGCCTGTGCCGCTTCCTCCAGATAGTGCGTCGTGAGGAAGACGGTGATGCCCATCTCTTTTTGGAGCTGGCTGATGAACTGCCAGATATTGTTGCGGCTCTGCGGGTCGAGACCTGTGGTCGGCTCGTCGAGGAAGAGAATCTGGGGTTCTAAGAGCAGTCCCCTGGCAATGTCGACACGGCGCCGCTGGCCACCAGAGAGCTGACCATAGCGCTGGCCCAGAAAGTTTTCAATCTCTGTGATCTCAGCGACGCGCTGAACGGCCTTCTTGATTTCAGAGCCGTGGAGGCCAGAGATCCCCGCCCGCAGGGAGAGATTGTCGCGGACAGTCAAGAGATCGTCCAGTAGAGATTTCTGGTGAATAACCCCGATCATCTCGCGAATTTTTGCATTATCGCGGCCGACCTCGTAGCCTGCGATCTCGATGCTGCCGCCGTTAGGGCAGAGGTAGGTACAGAGCATGTCAATTGTCGTCGACTTGCCCGCGCCATTGGGGCCTAGGAAGGCAAAGAGCTCTCGCGGCCTGACCTCAAAGGAAATCTTCTTAACGGCCTCGATCTTGCCAAATGACTTTTGCAGTTCACTCACTCTGATTATTTTTTCCATCTATTCTCTCCTTGGACTCAATAAGTGATGATACGGGAAGGAGGACAGGGCGGCTGAAAATACGCTAGAATGTTGCTCAAGTTCTATTAAAGGAGAAAAAGATGAAACGACCTCGGCGTCAGTCTCTTCTACATCCTCTGGGCCCTCAAGAAGAAGATTTTAGAAAAAGCCTAAAAAGATGCAATAAACTTCACTTCGTGTTATCATGAACCTCATAAAGTGAACGAACGTTCACTCGCGAGGTGAGTGATGGACCAATTAGAGAAATTAAAGATACTGGCAGAGAGTGCCAAATACGATGTCTCTTGCTCCTCGAGTGGCAGCAAGAGGCAGAACAAGAAGGGCGGCATCGGTGAGGCAGCGAGCTGTGGTATCTGCCACAGCTGGTCTGCTGCCGGTCGCTGTATCTCACTCCTCAAGATTCTGCT
>JAFAAL010000022.1 GCA_023426575.1 Bacillota bacterium | reverse complement strand
GGCGCTCCTGGGACAATGATGTCTCCTCGCTGCGCGTCTTCATGGCGACGCTACGTAAGAAATTAGAGGCTGAAGACAATTCGCCCCAGTACATTCAGACGCACGTCGGCGTCGGCTATCGGATGCTGAGGGTGGAGTAGCTTCTCTACTTCTTTTGATCCAGGAGCCAGACTCCGGGATACTGCTCTTGCATCAAGGACGAGCCGTAGATGTAGATCTGTCCGTCCTCTGTTTTGAAGACGGACATAAAATCGCTGTCGCGCACTTGCTGCTCGCTGATACGCCCATCTTTTAAGCTCACGGCAAAGAGTCCCGGAAGGTCACTGGCGCCATAGCCTGCGTAAAGGTAGAGATCTTTTTGAACTCTTATCATTTTCCCTAGGGAGTAAGAGACAATCTGACTGATGTCCGGGATATCTTCTACTTTTAGCTTCTTTTTAAGTTTTGAGATTTGACTGCCCTCGACATAGAAGGCGGTCGGACGGATATTCATTCCTCTGCCGAGGACTGTGAAATCACCGAGGATCAGCTTCTTGTCGATCAGGCGGCACTTATCGAGGGGAAAGGGCATCTCGTATTGGCGTACTGCGTTCTCGTTGACTTTATAAAGACGCGTCAAACGATCTTGGATGGTCAAAAAAGTAATCTGATCGTCGTCGGCTTCTGCAGACAAATAGATCAGTCCCTCAACGTCAACGCATTCACCCTGATAATTCCCCGTTGAAAAGATCGGTGAGAACATCACTCTCTGCACTTTTTTACTGAAGATGGGGCGGCTGTCGCTCTTCTCCAGATTGTAGATCTTCAGGAGGGCATAGTCCTCATTCTTAGAGTCGATCAGGAAGTTGATGTAGTAGAGTCCGTCTTTGTGAGCGTAGAGCTTGGCATCGCGGCTCGGCTTGTCCTCTCTGATCTTCTGCCACTTGCCGTCCTTGTATCTTTCTAGGCGGTTCGATCTTTGCTCTGTCTCGACAATCCGATAGCGCAGCTCTCGATATTGGATGATCTGCCGGATGGAGCCGTCCTGCTCAAGGCGTCTCAGCTTCTTCCCCTTGAGCTGGTAGCTATAGAGCGCCTCTCCCATTTCTGATTGACTTTGACTGAGAGGTGGAAGGCCTATCTTGAAGACGATCTCCTCTGCATCGGCATAGAGAATCTCAAGATGGGTGGCCTCGGGATGATCCTTCTTGAGACGCGAGATTTCGTCCGTCAAATTGGAGAGAGTGAAGGTCCAGTCCTCGACAGGACCATATTGTTCCAGAACCTTCTTTTTTCCCTTTGCTTCAACGTGGATAGCAAGAGATAAGGTCATCATGACCGCCAGGGCGAATACGAGTAAGCGACGCATGGGAAACCTCCTCAAATCTTCTCTTTATGTACATTGTATCAAAATTAAAATTTTGAGGAGAAAGGCAGTCTAGGCACTCGCTCTAGAACTCTTCCCAGATCGTGGACTGCTCGAGGTAAAGATCTGGATATCACCCTAAAAGTTCATGGAGGTAATTCCAGACTGTCTTCTCTGGGATAAATCCTTGTTCAAATTGTTTCACAAGCTCGAGGTAGGTCTCTTTTTCTTCGGCTGTCGCTCTTTTCTTATAGTGTCCCCAGACATGAATCATGGCATTGAGAATGGCGCCGCGCTCTGGCTTCTCCTCATATTCTGCTCTTTTGTCATTTTTCGAGGCAGGGCTAGCACCATTCCCCTATTCTTCGAGGCTGAAGAAGAGGCTCTTCTCGCTTGAAAATTCGGGACGGTATTTGAGAGTTTTATTGAGCTTCTTCAGTTCATCTATTTCCTCGATCTGCTGTCGCGCCATCTCGTTGAGGAGAAGTCCTCTTCCCTTCTTGGCCGTAGTGGAGTGACGCTTGATCTTGCCTGCAACCACCTTGCCGATATCGATGTCGAGCCAATCTGCACTGCGGGGAATCAGGGATGAGAATTCTTGACTCGCAAGATTGATGATCAGCTCATCGGGGCTCGCATATCGCTCGTAAAATCTGGCAGCGAATTGCTCGCGCCAGTAGCTCACAAGAGATTTGTCGGAGAGCTGAATTCGCGCCTGCATATCGAGCCGATAGGGAGAGATCATATCGTCTGCACGGAGAGGGCCATAGAGTGCCGAGAGGATCAGGAGATGTTCAGCGAGATATTGGCGTACCTTCTTCTCGGAGCGTGCCAATTGTTGGAAGCTCATACCGGCATAGAGATCGATGGCGGGGGCGATCTCCTCTCCGAAATTTTGATAGTTCATGTAGACCTGCTCGAGGAGCTCACCTTTAATCTTCAGCGCTAGTCCGACCTCATCTCTGTCGAGGCTGCGGACCGCCGCGATAATCTGTCGACTGGCATCGTCCATCTGGCAGTGACCTGTCTCCAGCACTGTGAGATCCATTGTCTTAGCTGGTGAAAAGATGATTTTCATGCGATAGCGCTCCCTCCTGTCCTCAGATTATAGCAGGGGGAAGCAGCTAGATAGAGAAGATGTTAAAATGAAGAAAAATTTGGGAGGTCCTAGATGTCTCAAAAATCTGTCTATCTACATGTCCCTACTTTTGAGGAACTATCCTACCGTCAACAGTTATTATCTGAGCCTGAGACGATGAGCTATAACCGTGGTCATCAACACGAAAGAATCGATCCTGAGACGGGTTGTGTCTCCTTCCCCCCGGAGGATTGGCAAGCCTTCTACCAGCACTATATCGGGCAGGAACCCTTACGCTTTTACGCTTATATCGTGCGCAGCGACAACGATGAGTTCATCGGTGAGGTCAATGTCCGCGAAGTTCCTGGCAAGCCCTGGTATGAGATGGGCATCATCGTCTCCGCCTCAGAGCGTGGGCGGGGTTATTCAAATGATGCGCTGGAAGAGCTTTTGGAGGTGGCTTTTGCCAGGCTTGGTGCCCCTGCCGTCCATAACTTCTTCGAGGATCATCGCAAGGCAGCGATTGCGCTCCATCTCGCGCACGGCTTCCAGATCACGAGTCATGAGGGGGAGATCATGGAATTTCTGATCACGCGCGAGGACTATGAGAAAGAGAGAGGGATCCGTCTATGATGCGCTTTCGTAAAGAGGACGCCCTGCTCCTGATCATTGATCTGCAAGAGCGGCTCGTGCCGGTGCTGGCTGAGCCCGAGAGCCTCATCCGCTATACGAATGTGCTCCAGAAGATGGCCCTCCACTATGGGATGCCGATTCTCGTGACCGAGCAATATCCTCGCGGGCTCGGCGCGACCGTGCCAGAGCTTGAGATCTCTGCGACAAAGCTTCCAATCATTGAGAAAATCAAGTTCACAGCCTATGTGCCAGAGGTGGCCGCAGCGCTTGAGGCCTCTGGCAAGAGGCAAATCATCGTGACAGGCGCTGAGACGCACATCTGTGTCTACCAGAGCGTTCTAGACCTGATGGCGGCGGGCTATGAGGTCTTTGTGCCCAGGGACGCCGTCAGTTCGAGGACGATCGCTAATAAGGAGAATGCGCTAGAAAATTTTGCCCGCGCGGGTGCCTGGGTGACGAATGCGGAAACTCTCCTCTTTGAGGCGCTCGGCGAGGCGGGGACCCCTGATTTTAAGTTCTTCTCGGGCCTCATTAAGTAAGAAGAAAATTGAAAATGGCGGAGACCCTTGCTCTCCGCCATTTTTAACATTTAATCTCGCGGCCCCATCACTGCCTGTATTGCAGCATGGAGGGAAGCTCTGAGTCCCGTCTCTTCGAGGGCGAGGACTCCCTTGATCGTCGTACCTCCTGGAGAGCAGACCTGATCTTTCATCACGGAGGGAGGGACATCGCCCCGCGCGGCATAAGCGCCTGTTCCCGCGAGCATCTGCGCAGAGATTCTGATCGCCTCTTCCCTCTTCAGGCCATAGTAGACGCCGACGTCGGCGAGGGCCTCGATGATCATGGCCGCATAGGCGGGGCCACAGCCTGAAATTGTACTGGCAATGTCTTGGCTCATCTCGTCGTGATATTCGATAATCCCCGTCTGGCCAAAAATCTCCTCGAACACTTTTTGACTCTCGCTGCTCAGACTGTGCTCTGCAGAGCAGATCCAGATGCCCTGGCCGACAGCCACGGGGGTATTGGGAATGGTGCTGAGAATCTCCGCACCCTCCGGCAAGAGCTTGGCAAGATCGCTGTGACTTGTCCCGCCAGCGAGAACTGAGATTAAGATCTTCCCTTGGAAGAGCTCGGCCAGAGGGGCTAAGACTTCTTCCTTTTGCCAGGGCTTCACGGCGAGGACAATCATGTCGGCCTCGCGGACGAGCTGAGCCTGATCCTCTAGAGCTTATGGTCCCGTTTATACAGCCAGCACTGCTCGTTGTAGAATACAATAGTGTTTTTCCCCTGTCGATATCACTTTGCTCCCAAGATATCATCAAAAGATATGTGATGGCAGCAGCGCGCGTATTTCTTATCCGTTTCGAAGATTGATTCTTCCGAGCGATTCCAAAATAGACAAATTTTGCTCTTCTTTTATTGTCCTTAATTCAGCTCAAGAGCCTCTTGTAAAAATATATCGCCAGCTGCGTCCGATCGCGAAGGGCCAGTTTGTCCAAGAGCTGGGAGATATAGTTTCTCACTGTGCCCTCACTGAGCATGAGTTTTTCTGCAATCTCTGAATTGTTCAGCCCCTCGGCGACGAGGCGCAAGAGTTCTTCATCGCGTTCATTCAGGCGATGATCTCTCTTGACCTGGGGCAAGGTGCTGAGTTCTCGAGTTACCATGGAGTCGAAGACGATGTTGCCACTGGCGACCGCTCGGATCGAGCTGTTGATAGAGGCAAAGTTCTGCTTTAAGAGATAACCCTTGCAGCCGAGGGCGAGAGCCTCGGCGATGTACTCTCGATCCTGAAAGGTCGTGAGGAGGAGGATTCTGGCCTCGGGAGCGTCTTTTAATATTTTGGCCGCCGCCTCGATCCCATTGAGCTCTGGCATCCGAATATCCATGAGGAGGATGTCTGGGCGCAGTTTCATAAACTCAGCGACTGCTGAGAGTCCATCGTGACAGCGAGCGACGACCTCCATCCCGTCAGCTTTAAGAATCGTAGTGAGTGCCTCTAGGACCAAGGCATCATCGTCTGCTAAGAGAACGCGCAAGGACATATAAACCCCCTATCCCAATTCCTGCTCGACGGCCTCTCTTGCAAAGGTCATAAAGATCTGGAAGCCCTGATCTCGATAGACCCGCATCTTGCCGCCATAAAGATTCGCAAATTCCTCCATCGCCAGGAGGCCGATGCCTGGCGCCCTGGATTCATGACTTTTAGCAGGACCGCTATCTGCCATCTGAAGCGAGTAAAAATCTCGTTCGGCTATGAATTGAATCTTGAGGCTTTCTGCCTCTGAGTATTTGACAAAATTGGTCATACTCTCTGCGATCGTGTGCCAGAGACGCAGCCGAAACTTCAGGGGCAAGTCTTCGGCAGCATCGAGAGCGATGATAAAGCGCCGATCGGGGAAATCTGCTGCGAGTTCTTGCACGCGCACAGAGAGGCGGAAAGCATCTTCTCGCATTGCATGGATCGTCTCGCGAATTTGCTCCATACCTGTCACCAGCTGCTCTTGGATCCGCCTGAGTCCTCGAGGGTCTGCCTCGGGCCCGAGCGTCACAATCTCCGCCTCGAGCTGGAGAATGGCCGATGAGAGATTATGGCCGATGACGTCGTGAAGTTCTCTGGCAATGCGCTCGCGCTCACGATAGCGCATCGTCTCTCGATCTTGGGCCTGCAGCTGACGTAAGCTTAGCTGCTCAGCTTGAAGTCTCAAGATCTTCCCCTGCTCCTCATCGCGGAGGACTCTATGGGCCACGATGAGAGCCTGCCGCTCCTCGATCAGATAGCCTAAAATCGCAGCTGCCAGCGCGAAGATGAGAAGGAGCCAGGACTGCTGCAGGATAAGCACTAATGTTGCCAAGCTCGTCAGTGCGAGAACGAGAGAAGTCCTATCTTTCAGCCGCTTCTCCTGGAGAGATCTCAGCCGGTAAAAGAGCCTCGCTGCATCGAAGAGGAGGAGCGGCAGGAAAAGGCCGACTCCCCTCACTTTCAAGATGTAAAGGAGAAAAAGGGCAAAAGCCCCATGCCAGCAGAGCTGCCAGCTCTCTTCCTCCCTCAGTTCAAAGAGGAGCGAGAGCGCGAGAGAGCTCAAGACCCAGATGGCATCCCCAGGGGCCATCAGCCCTGAGACAAGCCCCAGCGCAGCTGCCAGAAGGGAGGCAAAGAAAATGAAGATTTTCAGCGCGATCACCCAGAACATATTGTGATTTTATCAGATATGACAAATGTCATGTCAAACTTTGGCCTCAGGTCACTAGAGCTCTGTCCTCAAGCTTGTTTAAATGAAGACAGTTCAAAACAGGAGGCCTATATGACTGCTATTCTCGAAGTGACGGATCTGGTCAAGCGCTATGGTGATTTTGTCGCCCTCGACCACTTGAATCTTAAAGTTCAAGAGGGGGAGATCTTTGGACTCTTAGGCCCCAATGGTTCGGGCAAGACGACCGCCATCTTTTCCATTCTCTCGCTCCTCTCCTTTGACAAGGGGGAGGTCAAACTCTGGGGTCAGAAAATGCATCCGACAGCCTATGATCTCAAGGCGAGAATTGGCATCGTCCCCCAACAGCTCGCGCTCTTTAGAGATCTGACGGTCAGAGAGCAAATCGACACTTTCTGTCACCTCTATGTCAAAGATACTAAGAAGAGACGCGAGCTCGTCGAGGAGGCCATTCGCTTCTGCGGGCTGCAAAAATTCCAAAAGTTCCAGATGAAGAAGCTCTCGGGCGGCCTCCAGAGGAGGCTCAACATCGCCTGCGGCATCGTCCATCAACCAGAGCTCCTCTTCATGGACGAGCCGACGGTGGCCGTCGATGCCCAGAGCCGCCAATTCATCCTCGAAGGCATCAAGAAGCTGCAGTCCCAGGGCACAACGGTCATCTACTCGACCCACTACCTCGAAGAGGCAGAGATGCTCTGCGATCGCATCGCGATCCTCGACCAGGGCGAGAAGATCGCTGAGGGCACGCTTCCTGAACTCAAGTCGATGATTCAGACGAGTGAGATCATCGAGCTCGAAATGCCCGAGATCCCCGCTGATTTCCTAGAAGCTGTGCAAAAACTTCCTCGCCTCGTCTCGGCGGAGCAAGAGGGTTCAAGATTCACGATGAGCTTTGCCTCGGGCGGCCAACCGATCAGCGCAATCCTCCATCTCCTCGACGAGAGAGATCTCCCCTATACGAGCATACACAGTACACAGCCGAGCCTCAACGAAGTCTTCCTCGCCCTGACCGGCAAGGATCTCAGAGAATAGGAGAGCGATATGCGTCAGATCTTTGACTTCAGTAAGACTTGGGCGAAATGCTTTTTCCGCGATCGGCAGGCCTTCTTCTGGACCCTGCTCTTTCCGATCATCTTGACGACGATCTTTATCTTCGCCTTCAAGAATCTCAGAACCCCTGATAAGCAACCCGTGAGGATAGGCTACTGCCAAGAGTCGATGACGACGAAGATCCTCCAGGACATCGAGATCTTTCAATTGGAAAAAATCGCCTCTTGTGAGGACTCAGAACTTGCCCCCTTGTTCAAGGAGAAAAAGCTCGACGCCGCCCTCGATAGAGAGGGGGTCCTGATCTTTCCCCGCAACACAACACGTGTCCAGATTGCCCGCCAGGTCCTCAGCAGCATCCAGCAGACGATGAGTCTCGGCCCCCGCGCCGCAACGATCCACTTTGATCGCCCCTATACCAGCCGGAACAATCAGGATATCGACCCCTATAAGATCATGTTCTACAGCGTCATCGGCATGGTCGCCCTCTACAGTTATTTCTCCGGGATCAATACCAGCCTCGTCACCCAGGCCAACTTAAGCCAATTTGCAGCGAGGCTCTCGCTCAGCCCCCTGACGAAGTGGCGGCAGGTCCTCTCGCTCACGATCGTGAACCTTCTCATCAGCTTTGCCAACGTCGTCCTCTTACTCCTCTACCTCGATTTCGTCCACCGACAGGGCCTCATTCACAATTGGCCCCTCAGCCTCAGCCTGATCTTCCTTGGCAATCTCTTTGGCTACAGTCTCGGCCTGCTCTTTGGCAGTTCAAATCACCTGCCAGAGATGGTCAAGATCATGTTCGGCACCATCCTCTTCCAGATCCTGGCCGTGGGCGCAGGGATGGTCAATATCTTTGTCGTCACCCTCTTGCGCCAGCATGCCCCCTTCCTCGATCGCTACAACCCCATCGCGATCATTACGGATCAGCTGATTCAGATCAATCTCTATGGTCAATCGCAGCTCAAGACAGAACATATCCTCTACTTCCTCATCGCCACCCTCGTGATGAGCTCGCTCGCCCTGATCTTTATCCGTCGCAAGAGCTACAAGAGTCTGGAGGCCTGATATGCCAATTTTTAAAACCTTCCTCAAACTCTGCAAAGAGATGAAGGCGACCCTTCTCATCTTCACCCTTGCCTTTGTCGGCTTCGCCTCTCTCATCGGCATGCTCTCCAGCAAGAGCCCCGAGGACAAGATAGACAAATTCACCTACCTCCTCGAGGGGCCAAAGACGAGCCTCGAGAGCCCTCTCATCCAGCCTCTCGAGGACTATCTCCTCCGTCAGGGCGGCGAACGTCGTGAAGCCTTAAGTGGCCAAAGCCCCCAAGATGCCCTCTTCTATCATCACGTCGATGTCATCGTCACGCTCTCAGATGATCTCATCGCTACACTCAAAAGAGGCGAGCCTCTCTTCCATCTCGACGCTCTCGAATTGAATTATCTCGCTGTCAATAAGCTTGAGATCCTCCTCCAGCAATTTGCGACCTTTAGTCATACGATCCTAGGCGAAGATCGCGCGTGGACAGCAGCAAAGAGCCAAGAACTGCAAGAGCTCCTAAAGATCGAGGCCCCGGTGAGGCAGATCGAAAAAGTGGTCGTGAAGCCAGAGGCTCCCCTCGCCTATTTGAACTTTCTCGCCTATGCTGCCCTCTTCCTCATCATCAATTTGACTGGTTATGCCATGTCGGAAATGGACTTGCCCCTCATTCGCGCGCGCTTTGAGCTGAGTCGTCTCAGTCTCTCTCAGATTCAGTTCGAAAAGTTCTTGGCCCAAGTGCTGTTGGCAGCTCTCATCCTCTTCTCATACCTCGGCATGGGTCTAGCCTTTAATGGCGTCGAGCTCTTAGTTCTCATCCCCCAGGCGCTGCCCTCGATTCTCGCCCTCGGTCTGGTCATCACCGCCGCCACCCAAGTCATGGTCGCCATCGCGCCCAAACATTCGGTACTCAGCTCCGTCTCGACCGTTCTCTCTCTCGGGCTCTCCTTTATCTCTGGGATATTCATCCCCCTCCAACTCTTGAGCGATAAGGTCATCATGCTCGCCAAGTTCTTCCCCATTTACTACTATGTGCAAAACATCGTGCATTTGAGAGAAAGTGGGCAGGGACATCTGCTCAACATCGCCATCATGCTCCTCTTTGCCCTCGTCTACTTCATCCTCGCGACAATCATCAGGCGTCTCAAGATGAGCCAGAAATCGATCCAGGCCGAGGCCCGAAGCGTCGTCTAGATGCTATAATGGAGGGCGAGGTGAAGACTTATGTTAATTGGCATCGCCGGCGGCACAGGCAGCGGTAAGAGTACTTTTTCCGAGAGAATTCAGGCACGTTTCCCAGAGGAGATCCTGGTCCTCTATCACGACAACTATTACAAGCCGTATGCTGAGATTCCCTTTGAGGAGAGAGTCAAGCTGAATTATGACTGTCCTGAGGCTTTTGACAATTTGCTCTTCAGGCGTGATCTTGAGAGTCTCAAGCGCGGTGAGACAATTGAGGGGCCGGTCTACGATTACACCCATTACATCCGCCTGCCTGAGACCCAGACCCTTGTCGCAAGACCCATTATCTTGGTCGAGGGCATCCTGATTTTCGATGACCCGAGGATTCGCGAGCTCTTCGATCTTAGAATTTTCGTCGACACCGATGCCGATGTCAGGATCCTCCGGAGGATGAAGCGCGATGTCCTCGAGCGCGGTCGCAGTATTGAATCGATCGAGTCGCAGTACCTCCAGACTGTGAAGCCGATGCACGAGCGCTACGTCGAGCCTCTTAAAAAATACGCCCACCTCATCGTGCCAGAGGGCGGCTACAACGAGGTGGCACTGCAGATGGTCATCCACACGCTCGAGGCGGTCCTGCGAGATGGGCCAGAAGGCTAAGCAATTCCTCTTAAGATAATCGTGACCGTCGTCCCCTCGCCCGGCTGACTTTCCAGCTGACAAGTTCCGTTGTAGAGGAGGGCGATATGTTTGACAATGGCGAGGCCGAGTCCACTGCCCGCGGGCGACTGCTCTGAATTTTCAGCGCGATAGAAGCGTTCAAAGACTCTCTTCTGCGCCTCTTTGCTGATTCCGCGGCCATTGTCACGCACGGTGATGATGAGATCTCTTTGCCTCTTTTCACCCCTAGACTCTTCTGATTTGACTTCAAAACTGAGCTCTACATAGCCCCCTCGCCGATTGTACTTGATGCCATTATCGAGGAGATTTAAGAGGAGCTGCTTCAGGCGATCGCAGTGGGCGCGAATCATACAGGACTCATCTTTATAGGCTGGAATCAAGCGGACGGCTCGTTCACTCGCCAGCTCTTCCAATTGCACGAGGACCTCATCACAGAGCGCTGTGAAGTCAAAGGCGCTCGCCTCTTCCCTCTCCTCTTCGGCCTCAATTTTACCGAGGATGAGAAGCTCCTGGATCAGGCGCTCGAGGCGTGCAGACTCAATCTCAATGAAGTGGAGACAGGATGAGCGCTCCTCAGGGCTGAGTTCTGGCCGCGTCTGCAGCGTCTCGACGAAACCACGAATTGATGTCAGCGGCGTCTTCAGCTCATGGCTGACATTGGCGACAAAGTCTGCCCGCATCTTCTGGTTCTCGTAGGCGGCACTGAGGTCATTGAAGACGACGACGGCGGTGTCCTCGCGCTGCGGCGAGGCAATGAGGCCAAAGTATTTCTCCCCCTCCATCGTCTTCAAGCTGATTTCCCGGCGCTGGATCTCCCCAGTCTGAATTGTCTCGGCGAGGAAGTCGTCAAGTTCTGGCGCATGGGTCAAGAGGACCTGCGGATAGGGGTGCATGCTGGCATCGATCGGACGCGCAAAGAGCTCTTGCGCATAGTGATTGGCAAAGATGACCTCGAGCTCTTGATTGACGACGATCAGGGCCTCGCTCAGCGTGTTGAGGATGGAGGCCAGCCACTCACTCTGGCTCTGCAGCTCGCTGTGAGCAAATTCAATTTGTGCCGCCATCTTGTTGAAGCTCTCGAGCAGTTCTTGGATCTCACTGGGCGCCTCCGGCATCTCAATCCTCTGGCTGAGATCTCCCGCCGCAAAGTTTCTCGTCTTCTCAGTCAGATGATCAATCGGCGCCATGATGCGCCGCGAGATCAGATGGAGAGAGAGGGCGAGCGCCAGTCCCGTCAAGACCGTCACGAGGAGAACCCTCTGGCGAAAAGCCAAAATCTCGTCCCGTTCGATCTGAAGAGGCAAGGAGAGCCGGACGATCTTGTCGCCATTTTTATCTGCGACGGCATAGTAGATCTGCTCCTGGCCAAGGCTCGCCGAATGTCTCGTCAGCATCTGTCCCTGCCCGTGGAGTGCCGCCTGAATCTCCGCACGCGTCAGGTGATTGTCGAGGCTGTCCTTGTTTTTGACATTGTCGTATAGGACCTCGCCACTTGCGGCAATAAGCGTCACCCGCAGGCTCAAATCCGTCTTCTGATTCAAGTGCTCAATGATCGCGGCGAGTGTCTCTGGCTCTAGCTCGCTTTCTGGCAACTGCGCGAGGAGCTCCGTACTGCTGATGAGCTGGTCTCGTATCCGCTGGGCATTGAGTTCTTGCGCCTGCCGGAGGTTAAAAATCGCCGCCAGGACCAGGGCCGAAAAGAGAATGATCGCCAGGAGGATAAAGAGCTTACGCCTCATCGACCAGCTCCCGCTTCATCCGATAGCCGACCCCACGAACCGTCTCAATATAGCGGGGCGCCTCGGGCCGATCTTCGAGCTTTAACCTCAGCTGCCGAATGTGCACATCGACGGTGCGGGTCTCGCCGCCGTAGTCATAGCCCCAGACAGAGAGGAGCAGATCCTCCCGCGTAAAGACCTGGTCGAGGTGCGTCACGAGCTGGTACAAGAGCTCAAACTCGCGACGAGTCAAGTCAACTTCTCGCCCCGCCTTGAGGACGCGACGACTATTGGCATCAATTCTGAGATCCTGATAGGAAATCGGCTGAGACCTCTCCAGCTCAGCTGAGAGTGGCGGCCCCTCGCCCCTCTCCTCAGTCAGGCGCGCCGATGCACGCTGGTAGAGCGCCTGGACCCTGGCCTCGAGCTCGCGCATACTAAAGGGCTTGGTCAAATAGTCGTCAGCCCCTGCGGCAAATCCCCGGAGTTTATCCTCCTCGGCCCCCCGCGCCGTCAAGAAGAGAAAACTCGCCCCGCGCGCCGAGGGTAGATGTCTCAGCTTGGCGCAGAGCTCGAAGCCACTGATCCCCGGCAGCATGACGTCCAGGATGAAGAGGGCGACGGCTTCTGGCCGCATTTTGAGCCGGGCCAGGCAATTTTCCGCTGTTGAAAAGAGCTCGACTCTGTAGTCGCTGAGCTCCAAATTGAAGCGAATGAGCTCGGCAATGGCCGGCTCATCTTCAACGACGTAGATCGGATAGGCCATCTTGGCTCTCCCACTCTTCAAAATCTCTGGCATATTGCCCACTGACGAAGTAGATGACC
>JAFAAL010000010.1 GCA_023426575.1 Bacillota bacterium | reverse complement strand
CCCAGCTCCTTGCCGAAGCGTGGGCCCAGGACCTTCAGCTGTGGCTTGAACTTGTAGTCGAGGAGGCCCGAGGCCGAGTCTGTCACCTCGAGCGCCTTGACATTGAGTTCATCGAGAATCGGCGCGTAGAAGGCCGGCTCGAGCTGCCGTTCACTCGCGAGAATCAGTTTCGAGAGCGGCTGCCGCGTCTTGATCTGCGCCTCATTTCGGGCCGCACGGCCGAGGTTCACGATGTCGAGAACGAGGGCCATCTGAGATTCGAGCTTGCGATCGATGAGGCTCTCATCACTCTCTGGATAGGCAGAGAGGTGGACAGATTCTGGCGCAGACGGATCATCATTCAAGACGAGATTTCGATAGATCATCTCACTCATAAAGGGCGTGATGGGTGCGACGAGTTTCGCCAGCGTGACGAGAACCGTGTAGAGGGTGTGATACGCCGCCCGCTTGTCCTCGCTCATCTCAGGACCCCAGAAGCGCTCACGCGAGCGTCTCAGATACCAGTTGGAAAGGTCATCGGCAAAGGCCTCAAAATCGCGACCGGCCCCTGTGATATCGTAGGCGTCAAGCTTCGTATCGACGGTCTGGATCAGGCTGTTGAGCCGTGAGAGAATCCAGCGATCGAGGAGCGTTCTGGCCTCGGGCGCCGGAGGAATCGTAGAGCTATTAAACTGATCGATATTGGCGTAGAGGACGAAGAAGGCGTAGGTATTCCAGACCGTCCCGATGAACTTACGCTTGAATTCATTGACATTTTCCAGTGAGAAGCGCGAGGGCAGCCAGGGCTGAGAATTGGTGACGAAGTACCAGCGCACCGCATCGGCCCCCTCCTTCTCGAGAGCGACTTCAGGGGCGATGACATTGCCCTTGTGCTTACTCATCTTGATGCCCTCGCCATCGAGCACGTGGCCGAGGACAATACAGTTTTTGAAAGCCGTCTCGCCAAAGAGCAGGGCAGCGATCGCCGTCATCGTGTAGAACCAGCCACGCGTCTGATCCACGGCCTCAGAGATGAAGTCGGCGGGGAAATGACGCTCAAATTCCTCCTTATTCTCGAAGGGGTAGTGCCACTGGGCAAAGGGCATGGAGCCCGAGTCGAACCAGCAGTCAATCACTTCTGGCACGCGGTGCATATGAGCCTGACAGTGCGGACATTTGAGTTCAATCTGGTCGACGACCTGGCGGTGGAGCTCGAGCTCCTCGGGGCAGTTCACAGCCTTCTCGCGAAGTTCTGCGACCGAGCCGATCATCTCCTGATGATCACAGCTCTCGCACTGCCAGATCGGCAGGGGGGTCCCCCAGTAGCGCTCCCGTGAGAGCGCCCAGTCCACAATGTTTTCTAAGAAGTTGCCAAAGCGGCCCGTCCCTATGGTCTCAGGCAACCAGTTGATCGAGCGATTGATCTCGAGGAGGCGCTCCTTGTACTCCGTCATGCGGATGTACCAGGCATGGCGCGCATAATAGATCAGGGGGGTATCACAGCGCCAGCAGTGCGGGTAATTGTGCGTAATCTCCTCACGCTTAATCAGGCGCTGACGCTCCTTTAAGTCACGGATGAGGAGGGGGTCAGCGTCCTTACAGAACTTGCCCGCAGCCACAGTGACCTCATCTGGCATCTCGCCATTTTCTAAGATGAGCTGGACAAAGGGGAGTCCCTCGCGATTGCCCACCCGCGCATCATCTTCACCAAAGGCGGGAGCGAGGTGGACAATCCCCGTGCCATCCCCTGCACTGACATAGTCATCAGCGACGACTCGGAAGCCGGCCTCCACGCGCTCAGCGAGGACGTCCGAAGCATAGGGGAAGACAGGTTCATAGCGCTTGCCAACGAGATCGCGGCCCTGGTATGAGGCTTTTGCCACATAGTCTTCGCCAAAGACAGCGGCCGCCCGCTCGGCGGCGACATAGTAGCGCACCGTCTGCTCTCCCTCTTGCTGCTCGATCAGGAGATATTCCAGATCGGCATTGACACAGAGGCCGACGTTTGACGGCAGCGTCCAGGGGGTCGTCGTCCAGACGGCAAAGTATGTATCGGGCTCCCCAACGACGGGCATAGCGACGTAGATCGAGGTCTCCTTGACATCTTTATAGCCCTGGCCGACCTCGTGCGAGGAGAGGGCGGTCCCACAGCGGGGGCAGTAGGGCACGACGCCGTGGCCGTGGTAGATCAGACCCTTGTCCCAAATCTGCTTGAGCGCCCACCAGACCGACTCGATATAGTCGTCGTGATAGGTGACGTAGGGATCGTCCATGTCGACCCAGTAGCCGACGCGCTCACTCATCTCCTCCCACTCCTTCTGGTAGGTCCAGACCGACTCCTTGCACTGCTGGATGAAGCGATCCATGCCGTAGGCCTCGATCTCTTCCTTGCTCTCGAGACCGAGCTTCTTCTCGACTTCGAGCTCGACGGGGAGACCGTGGGTGTCCCAGCCCGCCTTGCGGAGGACGTCGTAGCCCTTCATCGCCCGGTGGCGGGGAATGAGGTCCTTGATCACGCGGGTCAAGACGTGCCCCATATGCGGTTTGCCATTAGCCGTAGGCGGTCCGTCATAGAAGCAAAAACAATCCTGCCCCCGATTCTTCTCGATCGATTTCCTAAAAATATTGGCCTCGCACCAGAACTTCAAGATCTCCTCTTCACGCGGCACAAAATTCAATTGCGGATCGACTGCCTGATACATAAAAATCTCCTCGATGACATTCAATAAAACTAATCAAGAATTATAGCAAAAGCCCCAGCCCAGCGCAAAATCAGCTCTTATCTCTCGCTCTTTGCGCCTGCCACTCCGCCTTCGTCAGCGAGCCAAAGAGCGCATCGACGCCCTGCCCCTCCTGGTTGATGATGGCGCGGCGGACGAGACCCTCCTCATGGAAGCCCAGGGCGCGCATCGTCTTCACCGAGCGCTGATTCTCTGGATTGACTTTGATATCGATCTGTTCGAGATCCGTCTCGTCAAAGGCGGCCGTAAAGAGCGCTCTCGCTGCCTCTTGCATCAGGCCCTCCCCCCAGTACTCATCGCTCATCGTATAGCCGAGCTCCGCACAGTGGGGCGCAAGGCGTATCGATTTTTTCAGCGAGATGACACCCATGACAATGCCATCCTCACGATGTTCCAGCGCCCAGTGTTCAGGACTCATCAAGTTCTTGATGATCCGCTCACTCTCCTCACGACTCTCGTGTGGCTTAAAGGACATATAGTGACAGACAGCAGCTTTGCTGTTGTAGTAATAAAAATCATCGACATCACTGAGACGAAAGCGCCTTAAAATCAGACGTGGCGTCTCTATTCTCTCTATTGACATCTGGAGACCTCCCTCGGGCTTATCTAGAGCCTATTCTAGCATGAGCAATTTCCATTCCGTGATTTTCGCCGCTTTTATTCCGCAGTTTTCATTTTCTCCTCTATTCAAGATCTCTTTTGATGAGGCGTGTCATCGAGAGTTCAATCTTGCTTGTCTTGCCTCGTAAATCTTGCTAATTTTAGCACATGTTGATCATCGTCCTTTTCATTCTCTCTTTCTTGGGGCTTGCCTATAGCTATTGGCTTAGCACGCGCCTTCGAGCAGAAAAAATCACAGTCCAGATGCCTGGCTATAAAGGTCCTGGCTTCAAGCTGCTCTTCTTTTCCGACTTTCATTTAAATCCTTTTAAGTCAGAGGCCACATCGAAGCGCTTCATCGCTCAGATGCAAGGGGAAAAAGCGGAGCTCATCATCTTCGGCGGGGATCTCTTTACAGAGCCTGCAGACGTCGGCCCGAAGCAAATGGCCTGGGCCAAGCGCTGTCTTTCGGGTCTTTCTGCCCCGCACGGCATCTATGCCGTCCAGGGCAATCACGATGTAGCAAGATCTGAGATCGAAAGCAAGTACCAAGAGCTCATGCGAGATCTCGGCTGGAAACTATTAGAGGACGAGTTGATTGAGCTCGAGGAGCTAAAGCTTTCTCTCCTGGGGCTGAAGTCTGCCTATCTCAAAGAACCCTATCTCCCCCTCTTTTCTAAAGAAAGGAGGGCAGCGAATTATGTCCCCATAACGCTTTGTCATGAACCTGACTATCTTATCGATAAGCCATCCGTGGTTAAGGAGCAATTGATTCTCGCTGGGCACAGCCATGCGGGGCAAATCAAGCTTCCGGGGGGCTTCGCACCCGTGAGGCCGAAGCTTGGCAAATTTTTTATCGAAGGCTTCTATAAGCTTGGGGACGCTATGCCGCTCCCAAGCTCTTATCGCAGGGCCAGACAATCTTATGCCTTGCCAAGAGACGCTCAGAAAATCCGACTCGATGCGCGCTATCTCTACGTCTCTCCAGGCTCTGGTTGTACGCATCTCCCCCTACGCTTCCTCAGTAGACAGTCGTATCTCGTCATGACGTTCGAGGGAGAGGAGAGCGGGCAGTAAAGAATTCAAGAGCGGATATAAAAGGACAAAGAAGGAGGGTGTGTATGGACAGAAAAATCGCCGTGATCAGTGGCGGCTCATCCTGGCTATGGCATTGCAGGCCCTATCGAATGCAGCTCTGATACAGATATGACGCGCCAATTCGAGGTCAATGTCTTCGGCGCCATCCAAAAAATGTCAAAGGATGAATTGGCTGGAAGTAGCCCCGAGGGACTCGCTCGCTTTATCTTCAAATTGGCTCATAGGAAGAGAAGACCCAGAGCTCTCGTCGGCTATGAATTTAAGTACAGGCTGATCCTCTTCTTGGCAAAACTTTTGCCTACGTCGATCAGTAATGCCCTGATGGGCAGAATCTATGCACGCTAAAGAGACGAGAGGAGACCCCTAGCTGCAAGATACGCAGTGCTAAAGGCCGCTTGGAGATTGTAACCCCCTGAGCGCCCATCGATATCAAGGCACTCTCCACAGGCAAAGAGCCTGGGATAATCCTTGAACTCTAGACTTTTCGCTTTGAGCGCTGCGACTTGGATCCCGCCGCGGGCGAGCATGGCCTCGGCCATCGTCATTTTCGACAGTTTTAGAGGATAGGCCTGGATATGCATGATGAGTCTTCTCTCCTGATCTTTTGAGCAATCAGCAAAAGTGAGGTCTCTCGGGAGTCCACTCTGGCTCATGAGGAAGGGCCAGAGGCGCCGCGGGAGAGATGCAAAAAGTTTCGGGGCCATGCGCTGCTTCGCCTCTTCTCTTCGAGCGGTGGCTATGATTTCTCTGAGTTCTGCCTCCGTCTGATCGGGACAAAAATTGAGTGAGACCCTTAGATTCCCTCCCTCACTTGTCTCAAGCTCTCTTAAATGCCGCGAAAAATTGAGAGGCAGAGGTCCACTTAGGCCACGATGGGTAAAGAGCAAAGTCCCACGCTCTTTCTCTAAGCAACGTCCTCGCTCATCAGAGAGACATAGGGCCGCATCGTCAAGGCTCATCCCACTGAGCTCAGCAAATTGAGGATCTTTCAGCGCAGACAGGGCTGGCGTGATCGGAACTGCAAAGTCACGGAGCAGTTCTAGTGCAAAGATGGGTCGTGGCGCGTCAGTAGGACGATAGAAGGCAGGAGAGCCTGTGGCGAGAATGACGGCAGAACTCTCGATCGCACGATCTCGCTTCATCTCGGCGGATGCTTGATTGTTGACGAGAGCTTCTAAGCGCTCGAGCCTCGGCCATTTTGAGGGCTGTCTCTTCATCTCTGATCTCTGCACTCGAATCTTATATCTTTGACTGTGCCTAGAAAATTCGAGCTGGCGCAGCTCATAGCCGAAGAGAAAGTGGACCCCTCGCTTCAAGGCGGCGCGATAGAGCGCCATGACCACGTCCTCTGCCCGCTCACTTCGAGGATAGCAACAATCCTTCTCATCATAGTAGGTCGCAAGACCCTCGCTTCTCAGAAGCTGACGCAGATCCTCTGGGCCAAAGGCCAAAAGAGCGCGCTTCATCAGGCGCTCGGCTTCGTGATAGGCCAGAGACAGTTCCTCGGCTGTGCCTCGATGCGTGAGATTGCAGTGGCCTCCACCTGTGACGGGTATTTTGCCACCTGGCAAGTGCATGCGCTCGATGACGAGGGCAGGCTGACCCGCCTCAGCGAGAATAATCGCTGCCATCAGCCCTGCCGGCCCCGCACCAATAATCACTGGAACATTTTGAAAATCTTGCTTCATTTCGGGCCCCTCATGCTCATTGAGACTATCTTCGCACGAATTCCATCTGATGACCAGAAAGAGATTTTAACGCACATCAAGCACAAAAGTCTCCAATGAAATGCCACAAATCACTTCAATGGACCGTCGCGACGATGGCATCTTCATCATCCCCCTGGCAACACTAAAAGATTAGCGCTCCCCAGCAAAGAGCTGCAAGCGCTTGGCACATTCCTTCGGCCAGCGTTCGATGTAGAGGCCGATATCCTTAACATTGATGTAGCGCTCGAGCCTCGTGCCAAAGACCGCCTTGGAACTTGCGCCCGCGCCAAAGCCCACAACCGAGCGTCGATCGCTCATCATACCGACGTTGTAGCGAGACTCTGTCCCTGGCTTCGCAAAACCGGTATTTTCGAGACCAGCCACGAGATTTTTTTGGCGGTAGAGGTAGTACGGTTCATAGCCTGCTGCCCGCAATCTCCGCTGGGCCTCCTGCATCGCCTCCTGCAGATCGATCGCGCGCGCCTCATTTTTCAGCTGCTGGATATCGCCCTCGAGTCTCAGTCTGGCCGTCCGCTTGAGAGCCAGGGCATGGAGCGTGATGTTCTCAGGATCGAGGGCCAAGACTTCCTCGAGGCTCTGCAAGAAGCGTGCTCCATCTTCTCCAGGGAGACCTGCGATCAGGTCCATGTTGAGGATGACGGATCCCGATTCTCGGAGCCATTTCTCGGCCCGATAAAAATCTGAGACAGTATGTCCCCGTCCGATCGTCTCGAGTGTCGCCTGGCAGGTCGTCTGCGGATTGAGGCAGAGGCGCTCGATGCCGTATTGTCGAAAGAGCGCCACTTTTTCTGGGCTGAGGCTGTCTGGCCGCCCCGCCTCGAAGGTGATCTCGCAATCCTTCGCCAGAGGCAAGATCGCCCAGGCCTCCTCGAGGAGGTAGGCGAGGTCCTCGAGCTCAGGGCTCGAGGGCGTGCCACCTCCGAAGTAGAGTGCTGAAATCTCGCGTTCATGTCCCTCGTAAAACGCACGCATATCTGAGGCGACGGCCTCGAGATAGGCTCTCAATTGCTTCCGATATCGCCTCGCATCGTGGGCGATAAAGGAGCAGTACGAGCAGCGCGAGGGGCAGAAGGGAATCCCAATATAGACGAGGTCCTGACTTACTGGGAGCCTCTTCAAAATGGCCTGCTCATGGGCCTCTACCTCGAGGGCCAGTGCCGCCTTCTCAGGGCTCAGGCCGTAGTCCTCGATCAGCGCTGCGGCGATCTTTTCGCGGGGCCGCTGTTCCTGGAGCTGGGAGACGACCATCGTCGGCCTGACTCCTGTTAGAGCCCCCCAGAGAGGGCTGATATCGAGAAGTTCTGAGAGCAGATGATAGAGCTGGCGCTTAAACTCTCGCGGAGCCGAGAAGCTATCCACAGCGATGCGGTAGCGCTCGACACCATCGAGGGTCGAGACGGCCCAACGCTGCTCCCCCTCTCCCTCTTCCCACTGGACGATCTGATGCTCCTCTGGCATGGGAAAGTTCAAGAGAGGCGCGTTCGTCGCACTCTCCTCCAACTCTGGGAGGCGCGAGAAAAAGAGGCTGAGGACCTCGCGGAAGCGCTCGATGTGGTAGTTTTGCCTGAGTTCAACGGAGAGCATAGAAGATCACCTGCAAAATGAGAATTAAGAGAGGCTGATGGAGAAAATAAAAGGCCAGGGCGTGGCGGCCGAGGAAGGCGAGGGGATCTTTTGCCCTCCCCTGCTGCATTCTCTGCCTCCATGACGTCCGCCGCCAGAGGAGGTAGAAGAGCATGTAAAAGCCCAGAAAATAGAGGAGCCAGGGCCAGGTCGAAAGATAGTCAATCTGTGGGGGCAAGTGCCAGAGGAGCGGGCGTGAGAGGATCGCGAGAGCCGTCCAGAGCATCCCGCCGAGAGCGATCCCTGGCAGATAGAAGCGCTCGGGCAGCTGCCGACAGATGTAGAGATGAAAGCGCGCGAGCGCAAGGAGCATCAGGAGGTTCCAGAAGATAAATAAGTTCTCACCGCTGATCAGGCTGACAAGACTCGTCAAGAGAGCGAGGCCGAGCGCTGCAAGAATCTGTCTCATCAGGCCCCGCTTCGACTGTCTCTCACTGAGAGCTGCCGTTGCTCCAGAGACGGCGAGAAAGCTCATGACAGTAATGAGATGGAGCGTATAGAAAAAAGACTCCCCGAGACCGAGCTCCAGAGCAAAGAGAAAGACGAGGTCATAGAGCAGGTGGTGGAAGAGCATGAGAAGACAGGAGAAGCCCCGCCAGCGATCTAAGAAGATATAGCTAGCGGGGCGCTCTGTCTTGACTTTATGAACTTTAGCGAGCATCCGCCTGCATCTCTGCCGTCAGACGCACGCAGTCGTCGACCAGTGAAGAGACGTAGTCGACGGTCCTCAAGAGGGCCGCCTCATCGCGGATATCGATCTCTGCGAGGGCCGCCTGCTCGATGGGAATATATTGCTCGCCAGCACTGAGGAAGCGGCGCCACTTCTCGAGGACAGAGGGTCCCTCGGCGAGGAGGCGCTGGAACATCTCGGTGGCGATCGTGAGACCTGCGGAATAGGTGTAAGAGTAGAGCCCCATATAGTAGTGAGGCTGGCGCATCCAGGTCAATTCAGCACCTGGGTCGAGGACGACAGTCTCGCCCCAGAAATCACTGAGAACGCCCTTAAAGATCTCGGACAGCGTCGTCGCATCGAGGCTCTCCCCTGCTTCGACACGGCGGTAGACCTCCCGCTGATAGGCCGCCTCATGCAGGTGCGTCACCATATTGTGGTAATAGGTGTTGCCGATGAGAAGCGAGGCCACCCAGCGCTTAAAGCGTGGCGTCGAATCCTCCTGATGCATCAAGTGATAGCCGAGGAGGAGCTCGTGGAAGGTCGAAGGCGCCTCGACGGTATACATGCTCATACCAGAGCAGAGCGTGGGATTGTTCTCAGCACTCAGGATGTCCTGTCCCGCATGGCCGAGCTCATGGACGAGCGTAAAGACTTCGGCCATCGAATTGTCCCAGTTTAAGAGGACGTAGGGATGCACTCCCTCAATCGAGGTCGCGAAACCGCCCGTACTCTTGCCCTCATTTTGGGCAAAGTCGAGCCAGCGCTCATGGAAGGCGGGCATGAGGAAGTCGCGATAGTCGTCGCCTGCAAGTGCGAGGACGTCGGCGCAGAGATCACGGGCCTCCTCATAGCTGATCTTCTCTGAAAATTCTGGATCGAGGGGAAGCTTGAGATCTGAGAAGTAGAGCTTATCGAGGCCATGCACTTCTTTCAAGAGCTCAGCGTAGCGGCGCATTGGGGCGCGCAACTTGTCCATCAGGATGTCAATTTGGCGGTCGTAGAGCTCACGGCTGACCTCCTGTCCAGCGAGGAGATAGTCGAAGACGGAGTCATACTTTCTCAGTTTGGCGAGGCGATTTTGAGTCTGGACCTCATTGTTGTAAATGGCCGCCGTCGTCTCCTGATAGCGCCTCAGTTCCTCTGAAAAGCGGCGAAAACTCTCGCGCCGCAGAGCTGTCTCTGGCGAATAGGCGTAGACGTTCTCATAGAGGACGTAAGAGAGTGGGTAATCCTTGCCCTCGAGCTCAAAATTGGGGAATTTGAGATCGTTGAATTTGACGACCTCATAGAGATCCCCAGGACTCGAGAGCGAGGGGTAGAGAGCCGTCAGAGCCGCCTCCGTCTCAGGACTCAGGCGATGCGCCCTCTGCTGTGAGAGCTGCCGGACAAAACCGCCGTATTCTGGCGCGATCTCGAGGAGCTTTTCATAGAGCTCTGGCTTCACCTCGGCGATCAGATCATTTTGGACAAAAGCCAAGAGATTATGCATCTTCTCCATCTCGAGGCCAAAACGCTGCATCTCACTGCGCCACTTGCTGTCGTTCATGTCGACGACGTAGTGAAGATAGTAATAATGATAGAGTCGCGACTGCAAGTTCAGGTAGCGCTGATACTCTTCGAGGAAGGCGAGGAGCTCTCGAGGCTCATCCATCTCCCCCAAACGCTCGACGTAGTTCTCATGGAGGCGCTGGGCCTGGGCTTTTGCCTCTTGGAAGGCTGCTTCGGCCTCGGCATCGCTCTGATAGAGGGCGCTAAGGTCCCAACAGAGTTTTTCTTCGACTTCGCTTCGTTTTGAAAATTCGGCCATGATTTTTCCCTTTCTGCTTAGATGAGGCTGACAAATGAACTCATCAGCCCGAATGCGTCACGCCCATCGCGTCGATAGGAGTGGTACTGTGCGTCGGCGTAGGTGGAGCCAGGGACGGTGTAGATCTGCTCGCTCTTGAGACCAAATTCTCTGAGTTGCCAGACAATGGCGGCCTGGATATTCAGGAGATACTTGAAATCGCTCATCCGCTCGATGACCTGGGCCTCAGGCGGGAAGACGGCCATGCAGGGCACGGCGACGTCGGCCTCGACCTCGTAGTCCGCCTGGGCGATCATCGGGCCGAGAACGGCGATGAGATCTTCAGGACGGACCTCATAGGCGGCCTCGATGTATTCGAGGGTGCGGAGCGGAAAGAGGGCCAGAGTGCCACGCCAGCCCGAATGTATATTGACGAGCAGGCGCTGCCTCCGGTCATAGAAGATGACGGGGGCACAGTCGGCATGGGTGGTCGCGAGCACGAGTTCTGGGCTCTTCGTCAGGAGGCCGTCGGCGCCCTGATAGCGGAGGGCGAAACCGAGCTGCTCGGCAGCGAGACTCCCCGTGCTCATCAATCTCTCGAGATCGAGACTGCTGAAATCTGGGCTCTTCGAGTCTGCGACTTCTTCGGCCTCATATTCAATGACCTCCGACAGTTTTCCAGCCGTCGCCTCGATATTGGCCAGGTCGCGGCAGGCGACGAGATCTGCTGCTTCAGGCCTCTCGAGAAGCTCGATCAGGCGCGAGCTGTGGGTCTGACGAAGGAGGATCAGCTGCTTTTCAGTGCCACCAGAGCGCTCTTCAAACAGCGCCTTGATCTCGAGCCAGGGGGCCGTCTGCTCGCTCGCTGGTCGGCCGTGGACGATCGCCGTATCCCAATCTTTTGAAGTGAGGACATATTGGCAGCCCATCGCCTCGAGTTCTGGAAAAGTAAAGACACGTCCTGACTTGTCTCGATGCTTCAAAAACTCGCGCCGGGCCTCTAGGGTCTGAATGGAACTGACTTGACTCATAGCTCACCTACGCTCTTTTTTAAATCTTATGCTACCACGATTGACCTGAGGCTCATAGCTTTAGACGCTTTGTGCTATGATGTTTTCGTCTCTACAGTAATGAAAGGTGGCTTAATGTATGAAAAAGATTCCACAAGAAGCAAAAGAGGCGGCCTCGCGCCTGATGGACTTTATCGCTGCGTCGCCTACGGCCTATCAGGCGTGTTCTGAGATCTGTGAGCGTCTCGAGGCTGCTGATTTCAGACAATATACCCTCAGTGAATTAAAAGACCTCAAAGCGGGAGACCGTGGCTATTACGTCAAAAATGGCTCTGCCCTCATCGCCTTTGTCGTCGGTAGAGAGCCCCTCGCCCACGGCTTCCATATTCTCGGGGCGCATAGTGACAGCCCCTCCCTTAGGATTAAGCCGAACTGCATTTCTAAAAAAGAAGGCATCCTGCGTCTGACCACCGAGGTCTACGGAGGCCCGATCCTCAATACCTTCTTCGACCGTCCCCTCTCTCTGGCAGGGCGTGTCGTCTTAAAATCCGACAATCTCTTCGAACCAAAAGTGCGTCTTGTGGACCTCGAGGAACCCCTTCTCATTCTCCCGAATCTTTGCATCCACATGAATCGTGAGGTCAATAACGGAGTCAAGATTGAGCGCCACAAGGTGCTCCTCCCCTTCGTCGGACTGACGGATGAAGAGGCCGATGAGCGCTGGCTCCATGAGCGCCTGGCGGAAAAGCTCGCTGTTGAAGCCGCAGACATTCTCGACTTCGACCTCTACGTCTATGAATGTCAGAAACCCTGCTTCGTCGGCGCAGATGACTCCTTTATCTCCTCTGGTCGCCTCGACAATCTCGCCATGGCCTATGCGGCCGTCAACGGCCTGATTGAAGCCGCTGATGCGGTCGGGCCCGGCGTGCAGATTGCCCTCGTCACAGATCATGAGGAAGTCGGCTCCAATTCCAAACAGGGGGCGGCGTCTGCTTTTGTCAGAGATTTCTTAGAAGCTCTCTACCTGGGACTCGGCGCCAATCGCCAGCAATTTCTCGACTTGCACGATCGCTCCTTTATGATTTCCGCGGACCTCGCACATGCCGTCCATCCCAACTACGATCATTTTGCCGATCCCGATCACAGACCGCAGATCAATGGCGGTCCAGTCATCAAGATTGCCGCAAGCCAGGCCTATGCGACGGACGCTGTCTCTTCGGCGATCTTCCGCTCGCTCTGCGAGGCAGCAGAGGTGCCCTGTCAATTCTTCGTCAATCGCTCGGACCTCAGAGGCGGTTCGACCATTGGGCCGATCACCTCGACACTGATTCCCGTATCCACGGTCGACGTGGGAACGGCCATCTGGGGGATGCACTCTCTGCGCGAGACAGGCGGCACGCTCGATGTCCTCTATATGGATCAGCTCGCGGAGTGCTTCTTTACACAGAGTTTACAGAAAGAGGCTTAGAGACTAAACTAAGGCGATAAGTGAAGAGATCTCAAAGCAAGTGAGGTGTGAAAATGGCTAGTGATCAAACACAAGGAATCCGCAAGGTCACGGGAGGCAGTCGTCGCCCGGGTGCCGAGAGTCGCCCTGGGAGTAGACATATGGCGAGGCGCCCCGCCATCCTCCTCGATGAGCGCGATCGCAGAGCTCTCGCCACGCCGCGGAAAGCTCAGAAGGCATCCTCAAATCTCGGACTCTGGCTGACAATGATTCCCCTGATTCTTCTCCTCCTTCTCTCGCTCGGCTTCAATTACTATCTCTACCGCAATCAGCGAGACATGGCGGCAGAAAATCTCAAGATTTCCCGTGAGTTCACTCACCTGCAGGAAGAAGTCCAGTCGGGACTCAGCCGCATCGACGCCCAGCAGAATGAGATTG
>JAFAAL010000046.1 GCA_023426575.1 Bacillota bacterium | reverse complement strand
TCTTGACGATGATATTTTCGGACTGCAGCTGCTGGCCACGGTCATTAAAGGCAAAGGGCTGACTCTCAAAGCTGTAGCCAAGCTCTGTCAGCTGCGCCTTGATCAGCTGGGCGGCCTGAGCTTCGCCGGGGCTGCCCGGCGCTCTCGTAGGAACTTGGCGACAGAATTCAATCGCAAAATTGGCCCCGTACTCACCGTAGCGAGCCGGGCGCGTCTCCTCCTCCTTCTCTTCGCGCTGACAGGCAGCGAGGACTGAGAGGCAGAGGCAAAGAGAGAGAAAGATAGACAGAATTTTAACTTTCACGCAAAACTCCTGAAACTAGCGGCAAAAGAGGGGCAGGCAGAGGCAACAGCGATTAAAGAGCAGCGCAGAACCGCAGCAGACGGCTGTCGAGAGACAGCTGTCGCCGCGGAGCTGACAGAGAGAGCCGTTTTGCCAACTGGTCCAATGGCCGTCTTGGCCAGAGCGCGGCGCCTCAGAGCGCGTCCAGGAGCGCTGGCCATTCTGCCAGGAGGACGTTCTCTGACGCGTCCGCTTCGTCTCCGTGCTCTCAAAGGTCTGCGCCCCGGTAAAGCGATCCGAGGTCAGCGCATCATAGGCAGCATTGAGATCGTCGGTGTAGCGCTGTGAGAGCTGAATCATGCCCGGATCCTGATATTGCTCCGGATTGTACTGAGCCAAGAGCTCGAGATAGCGCTCCCGAATCTCCTCACGCGTCGCATTCTCCGGCAAATTGAGATAGTCTAGTGCTTCTTTACGATCCATATTGTCCTCTCACTTGAGCCATATTTCTCCCATTGTATCATCTCGCTGCAAGAATTGACTTAAAACTTTGGCACGCGAATTGGCAAAAGCCTCCATGATCAGCGTCCTCAGGAGTCGTGACTGTCGTCTGTAGGGGAGGAGGGCCGCGTGGCGCACGATCTCGGCCTCGAGCGCCAGCAGTCTTTCTGGGATTTGCGCCAGCTCTTCTCGGGTGAGCGTCTGAAGATAATTGTCGCGACCATGCCGGAGGTCACTCTGGTAGTCATCAATGGCATCCAGGAGGGTCACCCACTGGCCGAGGGCCTGGCCAATCCGTGCCGAGGCCTCGATGAGGGGGGCATAGCCCGCGCGGGCGAGTTCTTGCCAGTAGATGTGCTCTGGGGGATCGAGCTTGCGCGCAGCCAGTTGAAAGAGCTCGCCAATCAGCTCGCCAGAGAGCTCGGGCAAGTCGGCGAGGGGCGGTGCTGCGGGAAAAGACTTGATGATCGCGGCGGCCTCGGGCCAGGCGGCGCTACAGCTCTCGATATGGGGGGCGAGGATCTTTTGCGCCACGCGAGCCCTGAGTGACTGACCATCGGCGACGTCGTCCTGGGCTTTGGCCGCGAAGAGGAGAGGGGAGAGGACGGCGGCGAGGCGGATGAAACGCGTCTGCCGGCCCTGCGGGCGGGGGAAATTGGGCAGCGGGCAGGCGGCATCGATCAGGCGCTCTTCCTCGCGGTCTAGGGCACTGAAGAAGATGGCCATAAAGGTCAGTTCGTAGGAGAGGAGGAAGCGATAGGGCAGGCGCCCGATCTGGGCGAGTTCCTGGCAGAGACCACAGTAGTAACTGTGGTAGAGTTCATATTCCGCCTCGGCCCCTTGGGGGAAGAGCGGTTTCGTATATCCGAACATGACAGTATGGTATCATTTAAGTGACTTTCAAGCTATGACGCAAAGTCTTTAGAGGAGGATCAATGACACAGCAGGGGACATGCCGCACCCGTTTTGCGCCGAGTCCGACGGGCTTCATGCACATCGGCAATTTGCGCTCGGCACTCTATGCCTATCTCTTGGCAAAACATGAGGGCGGCCATTTCATCTTGAGAATTGAAGATACGGACCAGGAGCGCCTGGTCGAAGGAGCCATCGCGAAGATCTACAGCGGTCTCGCCACCTGTGGTCTCCAGCACGATGAGGGCCCAGATATTGGGGGCCCCTGTGCACCCTATGTCCAGAGTGAGCGCCTCGGCCACTACCGACCCTATGCCGAAAAGCTGGTCGCCCAGGGCGATGCCTACTATTGCTTCTGTTCCAGGGAGCGCCTCGCAGAGCTCAGTGAGGCGGGCCAGATGGGCTATGACCGACACTGTCGCGATCTCTCGCCCGAGGAAGTTTCGAGAAGACTCGAGGCGGGCGAGCCCTATGTCATTCGCCAGAAGATGCCCCTGACGGGTCAGAGTGAATTTACGGATGCCGTCTTCGGCCACATCGTGGTCGAGAATAAGGAACTCGAGGACCAGGTCCTGATCAAGTCGGACGGCTTCCCCACCTATAATTTTGCCAATGTCATCGACGATCACGAGATGGGGATCACCCATGTCCTGCGGGGCAGTGAGTACCTCTCCTCGACGCCGAAGTATCAATTGCTCTACCAGGCCCTCGGCTGGCAGGAGCCCGTCTATGTTCACCTGCCCCTGATTCTCGGTGAGGACGGCAAGAAACTGTCCAAGCGCCATGGGGCGACCTCTCTTGAGGAGCTGGTGGAGCGGGGCTATCTGCCAGAGGCGATCGTCAACTACATCGCCTTCCTCGGCTGGTCGCCAGGCGAGGATACGCGCGAGATCTTCTCGCTCGGCGAGCTGGTCGAGCATTTTAACGTCGAGCACATCAGCAAGGCGCCCGCCGTCTTTGACTACATGAAACTTGCCTGGGTCAACGAACACTACCTGAAGGAGCTGGCGCCTGAGGCTTTTGCCGAATTGGCAGAGCCCTGGATTCGAGAGGCTTATAGTGGTCTGAGGGAGGATAATCGCGCGATTTTGACGGAGATCTTGCAGCCGCGTGTGCAGTTCTTCAGTGAGATTCCTGAAAAGATTGCCTTTCTCGAGAATCCCGCGGCGCTGACGCGCGAACTCTTCTTCAATAAGAAGCAAAAGCTCAGCCCCGAGCTCAGTCTCGAGGTCCTGCGCCTGGTGCACGAGCGCCTCTCGCAGCTGGAGGATTGGCAGCGCGAGGCGATTCATACGCTTCTGATGGCGTTGCCTGCCGAGCTCGAGCTCAAGACGGGGCAGATTATGGGCCCGCCGCGCCTGGCGCTGGCCGCTCAGCCTGTGACGCCCGGAGGAGCGATTGAAATTCTCTGCATTCTCGGGCGTGAGGAGAGTCTGAGGCGGCTCGAGGCGGCGATTGCCTATTTGACAGAGACGGCCGAGGAGGCCTAGGGAGGGGTCATTATATGAGCGATGAGAATGTGATGAGAGAAGAGAATCGCGAGACGGTCATGGGCTCGAACTTTATCCATGACGAAATTGATAAGGATCTGGCGCCAGGCGGTCGCTATCACGGGCGGCAGGTCCACACGCGCTTCCCACCCGAGCCAAATGGTTATCTGCACATCGGCCATGCCAAGGCGATCTATATCGACTTTGCGACTGCCGAAAAATACGGCGGCGTCTGCAATCTTCGAATGGACGATACGAATCCCGTCAAGGAGGACGAGCGCTATGTCCACGCCCTCAAGGAGGATATCCACTGGCTCGGCTTCGACTGGGGCGATCGCTTCTACCATGCCTCAGACTACTTCGAGGAGATGTATGGCTACGCGGTCGAACTGATCGAGAAGGGGCTCGCCTTCGTCTGTGAGATGAGTCCTGAGGAGGTGCGGGCGGCGCATGGGACGCTGACCGAGCCTGGGACGCCCTCGCCCTGGCGCGATCGGCCAATCGCTGAGAGCCTCGATCTCTTCCAGCGAATGCGCGCTGGCGAATTCCCGGCGGGCAGCAAGACGCTGCGAGCCAAGATCGACATGGCCTCGGGCAATATGAATATGCGCGATCCCGTCATCTATCGCATCTCCTATGAACATCACCACCGCACGGGAGACAAGTGGTGCATCTATCCAATGTATGACTTTGCCCATCCGCTTGAGGATGCGATCGAGGGCATCACGCACTCGCTCTGTTCTCTCGAGTTTGAGGACCACCGTCCGCTCTACGACTGGGTGATTGAGAACTGCTCCGTGCCCTATAAGCCGCGTCAGATCGAATTTGCCAGGCTGAACCTCGAGCATACGATCATGAGCAAGCGCTATCTCAGACATCTTGTCGAGTCAGAACAGGTCGGCGGCTGGGATGACCCCCGGATGCCGACGCTGCGCGGCCTCCGTCGCCGTGGCTATACGCCAGAGTCGATTCGAAACTTCATCGAGCGCATCGGGGTGTCCAAGGTCGACAGCCGCGTGGCCCATGACTTCCTCGAGTTCTGCCTCCGTGAGGACCTCGATGAGAAGGCAGAGCGGGTCATGGTCGTCAAGGATCCGATCGAACTCATCATTACGAATTACCCCGAGGGTCAAAGCGAGCAGATGACAGTCGACAATCATCCGAAGCGGCCAGAGCTCGGCACGCATGGGGTCTCCTTCTCAAAACGGCTCTGGATCGAGCGCGATGACTTCATGATCGATCCGCCGAAGAAGTATCACCGCCTCTTCGTCGGCCAGGAGGTCCGTCTCCGCGGGGCCTATATCGTCCGCTGCACGGGCTATGAGGAGGTCGACGGCCAGCTCAGAGTCTTTGCTGAATACGATCCAGAGTCCCGCGGCGGCAAGGCGGCCGATGGCCGGAAAATTCGCGGCACGATTCACTGGGTCGACCAGGAGACGTCCGTTCCCTCTGAGCTGCGCCTCTACAGCGAACTTTTCAGCGAAGAGAATCCGGCTGAGCTCCTGGCGAGAGGCGAACTCAAGATCAATCCGAATTCCCTCGAGATCGTCGAGGGGGCGCAGGCCGAGGCCTACCTCCTCGAGAGTCTTGCGAGGAATCCTGAACAGTCCTACCAGTTTATGCGTCAGGGCTACTTCGTGGCGGACAGTGAGGACTATCGTCCCGAGCACCCCGTCTTCAATCTGGCTGTCGATCTTAGAAGTAGCTATAAGGGATAGGAGGTCCTATGAGCTTTTTTTCAGAATTGACCCAGTTCCTGAGCTCAGATTTTTCCACCTGGATTCTCTGGCTCATCATCGCCATTGTCTTCTTCATCGTCGAGGCGGCGACCATCAATCTGACCACGATTTGGTTTGCCATCGGGGCGCTCCTCGCCCTCGGTGCCGCCTTCCTGGGCTACAGCTTTGCCACGCAGGTCCTGATCTTTACTATTGTCTCGATTGTGACATTGATCCTCTTCCTGATCGTCTTCAAGCCTCGCTTGAAGTCTAAGAATAGAGAAGTCCCACGGACCAATGCCGACCGCATCATCGATCAGGTGGGCGTCGTCACCCGTGAGATCAATCCACTTGCGGGAACTGGTCTCATCCTCGTCAATAAAGAGGAGTGGTCTGCCAGCTCTCTCGATAACAGTATCATCCCCGTCGGCACCCGAGTCGTCGTCAGAAAGCTCTCGGGCGTCAAGGCAGTCGTCGCCTCTTGCGACAATCTGCCCAATAATTAAAGGAGTCACACGATGTCTTTACTCTTGAATCACTCTGCCGCCCTCGCCATGAGTCAGCTGACACGCGAAGTGATTAACAATCTTGGCAACAAGTTGATTCTCTTCCTCGTTGTCGCCCTCATCCTCATCATCATTATCCGCAATATTCGGGTCGTGCCCCAGGCCAATGCCTACGTCATCGAGCGCCTCGGGACCTATAAGGAGACCTGGGGAACAGGCCTCCACATCAAGATGCCGTTTATCGACAATATCGTGAAGAAACTTTCGCTCAAGGAGCAGGTGGCCGACTTTGCGCCCCAGGCCGTGATCACCAAGGACAACGTCACGATGCAGATCGACACCGTCGTCTTCTACCAGGTCGTCGATCCTAAAATGTATACCTACGGTATCGAGAGTCCCATCATGGCCATCGAGAACCTCTCGGCGACGACACTGCGTAATATCATCGGCGATCTCGAACTCGACGAGACATTGACCTCCAGAGACCTGATCAACGCAAAGATGCGCGAGACCCTCGACATTGCCACCGACCCCTGGGGGATCAAGGTCAATCGCGTCGAGCTGAAAAACATCATCCCGCCCCGCGAGATTCAAAACGCCATGGAGCGCCAGATGAAGGCGGAGCGTGAGAAGCGCGAGAGCATCCTCCGCGCCGAGGGCAAGAAGCAGGCACAGATTACTGTGGCAGAAGGTGAGAAGCAGGCCGCGATCCTGCGTGCCGAGGCCAAGAAGCTGCAGGCGATCCGCGAGGCAGAAGGTGAGGCCGAGGCCATCATCAGTATTCAAAAGGCCACCGCCCAGGGCCTCCAGATGATCAAGGACGTCGCCGCGGATGAGAGCCTGATTCGCCTGAGAGCTCTTGAGGCCCTGACCAAGGTCGCCGACGGCAGAGCGACCAAGCTGATCATCCCCTCCGACATGCAGAATATGGCGGGTCTCGTCTCCGCAGCCAAGGAGATCTGGACGACGCCGGAGGCCGACAACAGCCCGCGTGTCCAGCAGGAGAAGCCGGCGACGGCCGACTTCCTCGGCAGCGAGCGCTATGAAGACGAAGAGGAGCTTGAGCGTCCCTTCCAGAAACCCGTCGCCGATCCAAACGGCGCACAGATTTAAGCAATTTGAGCGGGAGGACTAGAGATGCTGATTGGCTTCACTTGTCATCATTTTGCCATTCTCGAGAACTTCTCGCTCGGGATGTGCCTTGAAAGCTTAAAAGAAGAGCCGCTCTCTGGTCTCGATCAGCTGGTCGAGGCCGGGGCGCTCGGCCCTTTAAACTGCCTGGCGGGGCGCAGCTCGACAGGCAAGAGCTCCGTCTTTCAGGCTCTCCATTTTGTCGCTGAGACCGTGACCCTCGGGGCGAATCAAGCGGGGGAGAAGCTCGCGAGCGGGAGCTTTGAGGAGCTCATCAGCTTTGGGGCCAAAGAGGACGAGATGAATTTTCAGCTCCTCTTCTACCGTCCCCGTGAAGATGATTTTATCCAATATGAGATCAGTCTCTACGCCAGAGATCACGAGGTCCTAGTCCAGAGTGAGCGGGCGGATCTCTACTTTTATGAGGGCGGGATACTGAGGCAAGAAGCGCTGCTCGAGATCGAGGAGGGTAGTGGGACTCTCTACAGCTATCGCTTCCGTCATCTCTCTCCCTCTGAGCGCAGTGAGCGCTTAGAGGATGAGGCTCTTGCCGCGGCGTCCTCAGAAAAAGTGGAACTCATCGACCAGAGACAGCCAGCTCTCAGTACCTATGGACGGATGCTCCAACATGTCGAGATCTGCTGGCTCTATCGCCAGATCTGCAACTGGTTCATCACTAGAGATCCCTTTGAGATCAATCGCCTGCCCTCGCGCATTGGCGATGGCATCGACCGCCAGCTCAACTCCGATTTCAGCAATGCCAGAAATGTCATTGCCTACTATCAGGAGAGGGCTAAGGAGCGTGGCCATTCAGATGTCATTGCCGAGATCCTGAAGAAGATCCCTGACGCCAAGTTGACGGGCGATGGCAATCTCGATCGCCAGTTGACCTCCGGCAATCTCAAGCTCTTCCTCTACTATCTCCTCTTAGAAGATCCCCACAGCCTGATCTGCATCGATACGCCAGAACTGGGTCTCTACCACGAGCAGATCGAGGATCTGATCCGTGAGATGCGGATCATGCTGGATCGTGAGCCCGACTGTCAGATCTTGCTCTCCTCGCACAACAATATCCTCCTCGACAATCTAGGGGCTGACGAAGTCTTCGTCATGGAACGACAGGAGAAGGCAGGCGAAGGTGGCGAGGTCCGGGCCCGCTGGCTCGGCCAGGATCGCGATGTCAGAGCTCTCCTCGAGGAGGGAATCGGCCTCGGCAATCTCTGGTACAGCGGCCATTTGAGTCCGACAGAGCGCCAGTGGTTTGACGACCCCGAGCACTAGGAGGCTAGGAGCTTGTCGACGAGGAATCTGCAGCTCGACCGCATCATCGTCCTCACGGAGGATCGCTCTTCCGTCCCGATCTTGCGCTCAATCTTTCGCCAAATTCTGGCGGCGGCAGGCCTCAGCTGTCCCGTTGAAATTTACTTTCACCGCGGCCGTGGCTATCTGCCCCAGGACTGGTCAGCGCCCCCGCGTCTTCGCGCGGCCTCGCTTCTCGAACTCCTGCCAGCCAAGATCAGAGCCTATGAGCGTGTCCTGAAAGAGGAAAACAGTCTTCTGGCCGTCGTCCTCGATGCGGACGATACCCCCGTCGATGAACTCTTTAAGCCTCTTGCCCAGTGTTTTCAAAAATTTGCGCCAGATCTTGTGCGCCTCATTGGCATTGCCGTAGAGGAATTTGAAGCTTGGCTGCTCGGCGATCCTGAGGCTGTTCTCGCAGCCTATCCCGACGCTGATCGTAAGGAGCTGAAACGCTACCCGCAAGATCAGATTGTCGGCACCTGGGAGTGGCTTGCGCGCGTTATCTTGCACCGCCCCCTAGAAGATCGCAAGGATCGTCCCTATGCTCTCA
This sequence comes from Bacillota bacterium, assembly GCA_023426575.1. GTDB lineage: Bacteria > Bacillota > Clostridia > Saccharofermentanales > DTU023 > JAFAAL01. The sequence goes on along the minus strand of JAFAAL010000046.1, from coordinate 25,065 downwards.
TCGGCGCCTACAAACTCGAATGGGCGGAGAGAATTGCCCCAGAGCTCGACATTCGGCGAAATCACTCGCCGAGTCTTCAGAAATTTTGCGAGCAGTTTGAGCACTGCCTCGCCCTGCTCTCCGAGCGCCAAGACGTCTGATGTCTGAAGATTGTCGAGACATCCAGGCCGAGATACGAAGTCAATTCAGCAGAGCTGAGCTCAGTGCGGAGGCTCTCGCGGCTGCGCGAGCACTCTACGTCCACATTCCTTTCTGTGCCCAAAAATGTCGCTATTGTGACTTTTATTCAGAGGCGATCAGCAAGCGGGAACGCGAAGCCTATGAAGGTGCTCTCCTCCAGCATCTTGAGCTGCTCCTCCGAGAGCCCCTCTCTTCGCAGGCTCTTGGCGTGGTCCTGCCCTTTGAGACTGTCTATTTTGGCGGGGGGACGCCCTCGCTTCTCGCGCCAGCATTTTATGCGCGTTTCTTAGAGCGCCTAGCGAGCGCCAAGCGCTTGGACCCCCAGGCGGAGATCAGCCTCGAGGCCAATCCGCGGGGCCTGAATGTGGAGAGGGCCATGGCCTATCGGCGGGCGGGGATCAATCGCCTCTCCCTGGGCTTCCAAACTTCGCATGACGAGCTCCTGGGTTATCTCGGCCGCAATCATCGGCAGGAGCATTTTCTGAGCGCCTATATGGCCGCAAGAGCGGCTGGCTTCGACAATATCTCGCTCGATCTCATCTTTGGCCTGCCGGGCCAGGATGAGCGCAAAATGCAAGAGGATATTCAATATCTATTAGAGCTCGCCCCAGAGCACTTCTCAGCCTACTCTCTCATCTTAGAGGAGGGGACTCCCTTTTATGAGCGCTATGTCCTAGGCGAGCGGCAGCTCGACCTGCCAGAATTGCCCTCCGAGGACGAGGAGCGCTCCTTTTACTATGCGCTTCGCAAGGCGGCCCGTGAGGCAGGCTATCAGCACTATGAGATTTCCGCCTGGGCGCAGCCAGGGCGCGAGTCGCGGCACAATTTTGCCTATTGGCAGCTCGTCCCCTATCTCGCGCTCGGCCCTGCAGCCAGCGGCTTCTATGCGGGCTGCCGCTATCATTTTCCAGCTGATCTTGGGAGCTATATTGAAATCTTCTCGCCCTCTCTGAGACCCCCGCAGAAGCAGAGCTATTGGCAGGGTGCTGTGCTGGAAGAAGTCTTAGATCCCAAAGAAGAAAAGAAGGAATATATGATGCTTGCCTTCCGCCGTCTGGACGGAGTGAATCTGGAGGCCTATCGCAAGCGCTTTCACGCAGAACTTCGCCAAGACTTTGCCAAAGAATTGCGAGAGCTTGAGGCCCAGGGGCTCATCATTTTTGACAGCTCAAGTCATTCCTATCACTTGACAGCTCTGGGTGAGGATTATGGGAATATTGTTTTTGGGGCTTTTGTCTAAAGCCAAAAAAGTTCACATTTCTGTGACATAAAGCCCGATTTTCTCAATTGACAGGCCAGGGACAGCCGAGTAAAGTAGTGCTAGCACTCTCGATGGTAGAGTGCTAATTTACGAAAGGAGGGAGTCCTATGGCAAGAAGAGCTGAGCTTGAGAGAGAGGCTGAATGCATACTGTCAGCGAGGCAGAAGGCGATTTTAAAGGCGATCGTCGAGGATTACATCACGGCGGCCGAGCCCGTAGCGTCAAAAAATCTCTTAGAAGCACATCGCTGGGACATTTCATCTGCGACCGTGCGCAAGGAGATGGCCGAGCTGGAGCAGGCAGGTTTTCTCGAGCAGCCCCATACCTCCGCAGGCCGGGTTCCGACCGATCGTGGCTATAGGGCCTATGTCGATGAGCTCTTGACGCCCTATCAGCTGAGACCGCAGGAAGTGGCGCGGCTGAACTCCTTCCTCGAGCATAATCTTATCGAAGTCGAGGCCGTCGTGCGCGGCGCAGCGGCTGCGCTTTCCGTGGTCACCGGGCTGACCGCTCTTGTCGTCCTGCCACAGTATGAGCAGGCGGAATTGAAGAAACTCCACCTCATTCTGATTGAACCAGGTCGTGCCCTCTGTGTTCTCATCCTGAGTGCAGGCACTGTCAAGGATAAGCGCTTGGAGATCTACTCCGAGCTCGATCAGCTGAGATTGGAGGCGATTGCCCTGGCGATCCAGGAGGCTATCGCAGGTCAGAAACTCAATGAGATTCACTTGGGCGAGATCGAGTCGGCACTGCTCTATACGCAGTTGACGCCTGAACTGGCCCAGGAGCTGGCACGAAACATCTTCCGAGTCATTGCCGAGGCTCAGACCCTCGAGGTCTTCGTGCAGGGGGAGCACCTCCTCTTGCAGCAGCCAGAATTTCATGACCCCGAGCGGGCCAACCTCACCTTCTCAGAATTGCAGAAAGAGAGTGGGCTCGCGGCCTATCTAGAACCGAGTGAGCAGCTGGCCGACTGCGGTGAGATGCTGATCAAGATTGGGAGCGAGCTGGCCTTTGCCGGCCTTTCGGACCTCAGCTTGATCTCGGCACGCTACCAGTACAGCCCCGGCATCTGCGGCCAAATTGCAGTGATCGGGCCACGGCGCATGGCTTATAGCTCGATCATTTCGAATGTCAAATATCTGCGGCAGAGTCTCAGTGATGAGAAGACTTCGCCGGAGGAGGAAAATAGTGGCAAAAAATAAGCGTAAAAAAGAAAATCTAGAGCCAAAAGAAGAGATTGAAAAAACAACTGAGCCTCTAGAGGAGACGGAAGCTGAAACGGCAAAAGTCGAGACGGAAGGCAGTGAACTCTCCACGCGTCTTTGCGAGCTCGAGAGTGAAAAGGAAGCTCTCCAGGATCGCTTTCTCAGGCTCCAGGCTGAATATGAGAACTACCGCAAGCGCTCGAGCTCAGAGCTCAGCCGTCGCTATGAGGATGCCATCGTCGATGTCGCCACGAGCTGGCTCGACGTCTTAGATAATCTCGACAGAGCGCTCGAGGCCTGTGAGAAGGTCGAGAGCGAGGAGGCCAAGCAGCTCGCCCAGGGCATAGAGCTCGTGAAGCGCCAGGCCGACGAGACGATGCAAAAGTTTGGCATTACGGAAATTGCTGGAGTCGGGACAAGTTTTGACCCGTGCTGGCATGAGGCCCTGCACCACATCAGTGACGAGAATCTCGGCGAGAATGAAATCGCCCAGGTTTTTAAGAAGGGATATCAGAAGGGCGAGCGCGTTCTGCGCCACGCTCAGGTCCAAGTCGCCAATTAGGCCATGGACCCAGATCATAAATTGACATTGTTTTAGGAGGACAAAATGAGCAAGACAATCGGTATTGACTTAGGAACAACCAATTCATGTGTGGCCGTCATGGAAGGCGGCGACGCCAAGGTCATCCCCAACGACGTCGGGGCCAGAACGACGCCCTCTGTCGTGGCTTTTACCAAGGATGGCGAGCGCCTGATCGGCCAGATCGCCAAGCGCCAGGCCGTGACCAATCCGGATCGTACGATCCAGTCGATCAAGCGCGAGATGGGCAGCAATCACGAAGTGACCATCGGCGATAAGAAATATTCCCCGCAGGAGATCTCCGCAATGATCCTGCAGAAGCTGAAGCAGGATGCCGAGAGCTACCTCGGGACCAAGGTGACCAAGGCGGTCATCACCGTCCCCGCCTACTTCTCGGACGCCCAGCGCCAGGCGACAAAAGACGCAGGCAAGATTGCCGGCCTCGAAGTCGAGCGCATTATCAACGAGCCGACGGCGGCAGCTCTCGCCTACGGTCTCGACAAGGAAGAAGAGCAGAAGATCGTCGTCTTTGACCTCGGGGGCGGGACCTTTGACGTCTCCATCCTCGACATCGGCGATGGTGTCTTCCAGGTCCTGGCGACGAGCGGTAACAACCGCCTCGGCGGCGATGACTTCGACCACCGTATCGTCGACTGGCTGGTCGCTAAGATGAAGAGTGACCAGGGGATCGACCTCAGCAGCGATAAGATGGCGATGCAGCGTCTTAACGAAGCCGCAGAAAAAGCCAAGATCGACCTCTCTCAGACGCAGAGCACGAATATCAACTTGCCCTATATCACGGCTGATGCCACAGGTCCCAAGCACCTCGACGTCACCCTGACCCGGGCCAAGTTCAACGAGCTGACGGACGACCTGATCGACCAGGCCATGGGTCCCGTCCAGAATGCGATGAAGGATGCCGGCCTCCAGCCGAGCGATATTTCCAAGGTACTCCTGGTCGGTGGTTCGACCCGTATTCCTGCCGTCCAAGAGCGCGTGCAAAAGTTCTTTGGCCAGGAGCCCTATAAGGGCATCAATCCAGATGAATGTGTCGCTCTCGGCGCCGCGATTCAGGCAGGCGTCCTCGGCGGCGATGTCGAGGGCATGGTGCTCCTCGATGTCACTCCGCTCTCTCTTGGCATCGAGACCCTCGGTGGCGTGATGACCCGCATCATCGAGCGCAATACGACCATCCCGACCAAGAAGAGCCAGGTCTTCTCGACCGCAGCAGACAATCAGGACTCGGTTGAGGTCCACGTCCTGCAGGGCGAGCGCGAATTTGCCAGAGACAATAAGACCCTCGGCAGATTCCACCTCGACGGCATTGCGCCGGCCCCGCGTGGCATCCCGCAGATCGAAGTGACCTTTGATATCGACGCCAACGGCATCGTCAATGTCTCCGCGATCGACAAGGGCACGAATAGAACCCAGCACATCACCATCACCGCGAGCTCGAACCTCTCCGATGACGAGATCAATAAGGCTGTGCAGGATGCTGAGCGCTTTGCCGAAGAAGATAAGAAGAAAAAAGAAGATATCGAGGTCAGAAATGGCGCCGATGCGGCCATCTACCAGAGCGAGAAGGCCCTGAAAGATCTCGATGAGAAGCTGACCGCTGAGGATAAGCAGCCCGTCGAGGCCGCGATCGCCAAGCTCAAGGAGACCGTCAAGGGCGAGGACATCGAGGCGATCCGTCAGGATACACAGGCCCTGCAAGAGTCCTTCTACAAGATCTCCGAGAAGATCTATAGCCAGGCCCAGGCCGAGCAGGCTGCACAGCAGGATCCTAGCTCAGGCCCGAGCGCTGGGGAGGCCCACCAGGCCCCTAACGGTGGCACCAGCTACGAAGCAGAGTTCAAGGACGCAGGCTCTGACGACGAATAGTCAAATCGTTTAAAATAGGTATAATGTGAACGAATTGCCCGCCACCCCTGTGTGGCGGGCTTTACCGCAAGGAGCAAAAATTGGCAGATAAAAGAGATTACTATGAGATTTTAGGGGTTCAGAAGGGCGCCACAGAATCAGAGATCAAGAAGGCGTACTGGAAGCTCGCCAAGAAATATCACCCAGATGTCAATCCGGGCGATAAGCTCGCGGAAGAAAAGTTCAAGGAGGCCAATGAGGCCTTTGAAGTTTTGTCGAATGCTGAGAAGCGTCAAAAGTATGATCAATTCGGTCACGCAGGTGTCGACCCCAGTGGCTTCGGGGGCTTCTCTGGCGCGACGACGGTCGACCTCCACGATCTCTTCAATTCAATCTTTGGCGACCTCGGCGGTGGATTCGGCGGCTTCTCTGGCTTCGGCCAGGGCGGTTTCGGCTTCGGGGCGCAGAGCGCGAGTCCCAGTGGCCCGATGCCTGGCTCTAATCTGCGCTATCGCATGAATCTCGATTTCATGGAGGCGGCCTTCGGCTGTGAGCGTGAAATTTCGATTCGTAAGGACGAAAACTGTGACCGCTGCCATGGCAACGGGACGGCGGACGGCAAGGCACCCTCGACCTGCTCGGTCTGTCATGGAACGGGACAGGTACAGCGCGTGCAGCAGACCATCTTCGGCCAGATGATGTCGGCCCAGACCTGCGCCAATTGCGGTGGCACGGGCGTCGAGATCAAGAACCCCTGCCCCAGCTGTAACGGCAGCGGCCGCGTCAAGAAGACCAAGCGACTCTCTGTCAAAATACCCGCGGGCATTAACGAGCATGAGATGCTGACCCTCCGAGGAGAGGGCGAGCCAGGTTTTCGCGGGGGCCCGCCAGGCGATCTCTATATCGAGGTCCAGATTCGGCCGCATCCCGTCTTCCGTCGCGAAGGCATGACGACATTTTGCGAGCTGCCCATCACCTACGCTCAGGCGACCCTCGGTTCCGAGGTCGAAGTGCCGACGATCGACGGCCCAGTGCCCTTTAAGCTTAAAGAGGGGACCCAACCAGGCGATCTCTACACCATCAAGGAGAAGGGCATCCCCAATATCCGCAATCAGCGTCAGCGTGGAGATCACAAGTTCCGGGTCAAACTTGAGGTGCCTCGCAATCTCAACAACGAGCAGAAAGAGCTCCTCGAAAAGTTTGAGAATTCGCTGAACGAGAGCCACTATAAGGAAAGTAAGAGCTTCTTCGATAAGCTGAAGGGAATATTCAGTGACAAATAATCTGAAAGTCGGCACAGTAGCCGTCACTTTTCGCCTGCCCCATGAGGCGGCCGAAGTGCTCTCCGAGTTTCTCCTCGCCAGTGGTTCAAGCGGACTTCTCAGTGAGGACAAGGAGGAGTTCACAGCCTTAATCACAGAGGAGACGCCTGACTATCAGGCTGAGGATTATCTGGCGGAGCTGGACAATGACTGTCGCCTCACAGCATACTTTCGCGCGAGATGGACGCCCGAGCTGGAGATCTCCGCCCTCAAGACGCCGCAATATAATTACAGCCTCTATGGCATCGAGAGCGATGAGTGGCAGACTGTGACAGAATTCAGAGAAGAGACGCTCGCCCCTCAGATTGAGCTCATTGCAGAGAATCTCGGCGTCCAGATCAGTCTCTCTGGCATCCAAGAAGTCGTCGAAGAAGACTGGGCCGAGAAGTGGAAGGAACACTTCCTCCCCCTGAGCATCGGTGAGCACCTCTATATTCGTCCGCTCTGGCGAGACGATCCGATTCCAGAGGGTCGTCTGCTCATGGAGATGGAGCCTGGAGCCGCCTTCGGCTCTGGCACACATCCGACGAGTGAGCTCTGTCTCGAATACATTGACCGCGAATTTGGTGGCGCCCCCGACCTTTCAGAACTGGAGAGGCTCGAGATCTTAGATCTCGGCTGCGGGACGGGGATTCTCGGTATCGCAACGGCCCTTCTGACGGGCGCTGAGGTCGAGATGATCGACCTCGACCCCTACGCCGTCGAACGCGCAGAGGTCAATGCGGCCGCAAACCATCTTGAGCTCGACATCCACCAGGGCGAATTGAAATCCGCGCACAAGAGCCACTACGACTATATCATTGCCAACCTGATCACCCGCCTCCACCTCAGCCTGATCTCGAGCTATAAGGCGAGGCTGAAAGCAGGGGGAAAACTGGTCCTCTCAGGCATCCTCGAAGAGGCGCTGACGGAGATCTGGACAGCCTTCTCGAGCTATGGCTTCAGCATTATTGAGAGTCAGACGCGCGGTGATTGGTCGATGCTCGTCTTAAAGCTCAAAGACTAAAAAGACAGAATAATAACGAAAAAAAGCAGCGTCGAGAACTCCATCTGCATCAGGTAATGGCCGCAGATATCCCCTGTAATACCTCCGTAGAGGCGCATGATTTGAGCTCTCTTGAACTGTTCAAAGAGATAGAGCCCCAGGATTCCCAGGAGAAGGAGAATCAGCTTGAGAGCTCTGGGCCGGAATGGAAAGTCAAAAAAGGGGATGAGAAAAAGCGTCCAATAGAAAAAAGATTGCCAAGTCAGCCTTCGCGCAAAGTTGAGGCGTGCCCCGTCTTGTAGCATCTGGGCCATGCCCGAGGCTTTTGCCGCGGGTAATTGATAGATGAGCTTCCCAGAAAAACTATAGAGCGTGGCCCCGACGCAGCCGAGCCAGAGTCCTAGGAGCAGATAGACGAGAAGCGCCGTGGCGGTCGAAGCGATAGGATGACCTCCCGGGACATTGAAGGTCGCGAGCCAGGAGAGAGGCCCCACGAGCTCTCGGAGCAGGACGAAGATGAGAGCGATTTCCGAAATTAGATAAAAGATAGCACGCATGACGGCAAAAGCCCCGAGATGTGGATCCGCCATGATCTCGAGCTTGAGTTCCCGCCCCTGATTGCTAGCTCTGGCGTCGTGCCAGTCGAGATAGCCATCGAGGTGCATGAAGCCAGAGAAGGCGTGGAGACTGTAGCAGATGCCGATGGCCGTGAGCAGCTGCGCCTCAGCTCTCAGCGCGAGATCGAGGAAGCCAAGGGAGGCTATAAGGCGAAGCGCGAGCAGAAAGCTCGAGACAATCAGGGCGAACTTTGCCCCGCCGACAAGCGGGAAGTAGAGGAGGAGAGAAGCGCGGTGCTCCTCCGACCACGCGAGATTCTTCTGGGGAAGGCGAGAGTAGAGGGCAAAGCAGTGGCGAAGCCGGAGCCAATGCTTGCGGAGAGTCGTCTTAGTCAAGTCCGATCACTCCTCCTTATCATCTCTGTTATGGGATATTTCGACCTCACCTGCGAGGAGGCCCAGCGCATCATCCATCTGACCCTCAGTCGTGACGAGCGCACGGGCCAATTTTTGTAATTCCTGACGTCTGTCGGAAGCTTTGAGATTTTGAATCTGTGAGCTCTCTGCGAGATGGAGGTAGCGCTTATAGGCCTCCTGCCAGAGCTTCGGGTACTTAGTGGCGAGATCCTCAGCCACGGCGGAGGAGAGCTGGGGGGCTCTCGCAGCATGGACGGCAATTTGCATCTCTTCGCGTTCGACGACCGCCGCAAACTGGGCCCGGGTCGCGGGATTATCGAGATTACTGACGAAGATTTTCGCCCCTTCCGCAATCGCTTCGAGCCTCGCATTATACTCATGATCCTGACTTGCGAGGATGAGGAGGCGCGGCGCATTGCGTCCAGCAAAAATCTGCTGGGCCATTTCAGGAGTCAGCCGGGCCTTTAAGATTGAGAGATGGTCACGGGCCTCTTCCTTGAGCTGCATAAACTGCTCTGAGACCTCTGAAGCCCAGACAGTGACGAGAGCTCCCTTTTTAACCAGATAGTGACAGCGCTCAAAGGCGGCATCCGAGCCTCCAACGATCAAAACAGCTTGATCCCTGAGATCTAAAAAGATAGGACAATAAGACATCTTCATCTCCTGAAGCTATGGCAAAACGCCTGTGATTTAGGCTTATTTTCGCAAATGGAGAAGGAATAGTAAAGGGCTCAGTGCTGCGCTTCAATCTATTTGCGAATGTCTGTACAACAGCCTAAAATTGACTTAGTCATAAGGAGGGCAGCAAGATGGCTAAAACAGCAAATTTATATGCAAGAATTGAACCCGAAATTAAAAAAGAGGCAGAGGAGATTTTGGCTTCTCTTGGGATATCTTCATCTCATGCTATTGCTATCTTTTACAGACAGATCATTTTGAAGAAAGGCCTCCCTTTTGAGGTGAAATTACCCGCGGATCCTGTCGATATTTCTCAGCATAAAGAGCGTTAAACGCTCTCCTGATTGGGGCTTCTCTCGCGTCGCTTGACGAGTCTGGGCCGGCCAAAGACCAGCTCATAGAGATTGGCATTTTCGGCTCTGGCAAGACGCTGCAAGAGCTTGCCGTGTAGTCTTAAGAAGCGCTTGAGCTCTGGATCTGAGGGACTGAGATTGCGGTGTAAATCATTGGCGACGATGAAGAGATGGCTCGATTGCCTGGCAATCTGCATGAGAGCCTCCACGAGCTCTTCTAAGATCAGTTCATCACTGTCCGCTGTGACCTGCCAACTGTCTGCGACGGGCTGGTAGAGACGATTGGTCAAGAGATTGGTCAGGCAGTCGAGCAAGATGATATGCCCTCGGGGCAGTCTCTCAACCTCTTCCTTAAAATTGAAATAGATCTCGCGATTGGCGAAACCGTAGCCCGCCCGCTGCGCCTGATGGCGCTTCACTCGCTCCTGGTTCTCAGGATCCTCTCCGATATATAGGGTGGCAATATAGAGGAGCGGATCCTCGGTCGAAGACGCCAGGGCAAAGGCCGCCGTCTCAGCAAATTCCGACTTGCCTGCCTTTTCTCCTCCATAGATGACGGTCAGATCGCCAGCTCGAAAGAGCTCCTCTGGCAGCTCAGCAATCCCATAGTCTCGGCGCGGCCCCTTCTGATAATTAATGTATTGATTCACTTTTCCCTCCTGAAAGCTCGGCAGTTGACGCCAAATGGCCTCGGTATGGCGGAGTACGGGCAGGGCAAAGAGGGCTGCACAGCCCTCCCCGAGAGCGAGGTCGAGATCGTAAGGGGCCTTGAGTCCTAATTCATCTAGCAGCCGCTGAGCCGTCAATTCCCGCGGCATATGTGTGGCCAGCATGACAGTTTGACTCTCGGGGATGACTTCGCTTGCAATGTAAGCGGCGACCAGTGAGATCAGGCCGTCGAGGAGGACGGGGAGATTTTTGCTTGAAGCCCCGAGGTAGAAGCCGACGAGAGCTGCAATGTCGAAGCCTCCGAGCTCTCTGAGAGCGGCCAGGGGATGCTTAGGACAGGTCCTCTCGATCGCCTCTTGGATAAGTCTTTTTTTCACGCCAAGAGCCGCATCCGATAGACCCGCCCCCCGTCCCGTAAAATCATACGGGTCGAGCCCGAGTCGGGCACAGGCGAGGGCCGTAGAACTGCTGGTATTGCCGATGCCCATCTCGCCGCCCACCAGCAATTGGAAGCCGTGCTCTGCCAGGATCGTGGCGATCTTGAAGCCAGCAGCGAGGGCCATGATCAGTTCTCTCTTAGTCATGGCGGCTTCGTCGTGAAAATTCTTTGTTCCCTCTGGGTGGATCGTGAGTTCAATTGTTTTGAAATCAGAGGGCAATTCTTCACATTGTGCGCAGAGTTCAGCACAAAAAGTCGCTGGCTTGATCGCCTCTCGCTCGAGATCCCTACAGCCGAGGTTGACGGCGAGAAGAAGGCTATTTTCCCTTTCGGCGACAATCGCCACGGAGCTCTTGCACCCCTGGATATTCCGATAGACTTGGCTCGTCACTTCGGCCCCCGCTTGACTGACGCCAGAGGCGACGACCCCATTATCCGCGAAGAAGACGACCGTCGACACACGCTCTAAGAGCCCTGCATCTAGACCTGCCTCACGCCGATAGGCAGGATCTTCTCGCAGCCTCGCGAGGGCGATGAGCTGACTCATTTGCCGCTCGAGCTCACCGAGCGAGTTCAGTGGCTTGCAGAGCTCATGCCAGGAATTTTGGGCCTCCAGATAGGCCTCGCGATAAGTCAATGGGCCTTCTTGCTCTTTGAGCGTCAATATCTCTTGAGATAGTGCATGGGCCATCTCATCGAAAGTCAGATCTTCGGCTTGTAAAATGAGACCTTGCCAAAATTCCATAGACGATTCCTCTCTTGAAAGAAGGGCGGCAGCAGCCGCCCTCCTCTATTTTGCTGCAGCGATGGCGGCTTGACAGCCATCAGCAACCGCCGTCGCCACTTGGCGAATCGGCTTATCATAGATATCTCCGACCACGTAGAGGCCAGGGAGATGAGTCCAACTGTCTTTGACGATGAAGCCTTGCTCGACAGGGAGGAGTTCCTGGCAGCAGTCCGTGTTGCCCGTGAGGCCGATTTGCACGAAGACATAGATCGGCGCGCCCTCAATTACTTCCCCAGAACTCAGTGTCAGAGAGTGAATTTTTCCATCCACAGCCTCTAGAGAGCTGAGCTTAGCCCCGCAGTGCACTTGAATCTTAGAATTTGCTTCTATTTGCTCTCTAAACTCCGCGATGCAGAGGAGCTTCTCCTGATCCTGGACGATGTGTACTTCCCGTGCGAACTGGGCGAGGTAGAGGGCCTCCTTGGCAGCGCCGTCAGAGCCGCCGTTGACCACGACAATCTGATCCTTCACGAGATCCTCCATCCCGAGCGCCCAGTGGTAGATCTGAACGTCTGCGGGAATTGTCATGGGTAGCTCTTTTGGCCTCACTCCGGCAGCAATGATGACCTTTTTCGCCTCATAGTCTTGCTCTCTTGTCTCGACCAGATAGCTGTTCTCATCCTTGCGGATCCGGGTCACTTCTTCGAACTTGACTTCGATGCCTGCAGCTTGTACTTGCGCCTCGAGGCGCTTGGCGAAGTCAGGCCCCGTCTCGTCAACAAGAGAGGAGGTGAAGTGGGAGACTTTAGACACTTTTCCGATCAGTCCTCCGACTTTTTCAGCCTCGAGGAGGAGAATCTTGAGACCTCTCGATTGAGCATAGAGGGCAGCGCTGACGCCACTCGGGCCAGCGCCGACAATGATTAAATCGTACATAGAACCTCGCTTCTAGCTCGTCGAACGCAGGCGAGCACTCTCCTCCCATTCTCGACCGTGAGGTTCAAATGTCAAGCATGATTTCAGCTGAGAACAGCTTATGAGCAAGTCTTGAAGAAGCCTTCTGCCTTCTCGGGCTTCTTGTCGAGATGCATCTTCTCGTCTGAGATCCCTATCGCCCGGAGGGCCGCAATCGACTGATGTAAGAACTCGTCACTTCCTATGATATAAATCTCGCTCTGAGAGAGAAGGTCCGTGCGCTCTTTTAGTAGTTTAAAATAGGCCTCCCTGCTCGGGACAGTCTCTGCCGAGTAGCATTTGTCCTCGACTTGAAATATTTCAGTGAAGAGAATCTGATTTTCTCTCTCAACATTGATGAGATGAAGCTCCTTTGGTCTATGCGGATTCTTGCTTCTAAGGTAGTCCAAAATCAGACTGCGATAGGAGGTAATATCGACACCTTGGCTCAAGAGGACAAGAGAGCTGCAATCATCGATCGCCCGCACCCGACTGATAGGCTCAAAGAGGTAGAGCGAATCGCCAAGCTGCATTTCTTTCAGCTGTCTTTTAAAAGGGGAGAGGGGTTCTCGAATCCTCGTACAGAATCCAATCTCCCCCTCGTCTTCGAGAGTCATGACGGAGAGACGACGGATGAGGCCTTGGTCTAAGACTTCTGGATTCTGATTGAAAGCAGGTAGTCCCACCTGGATATTCGTGCCAATATCCCAGGAGAGAGCGTCTGGCCTCTCGAGATAAAAACAAAAAATCGAGCCGTAGCGCTCCTCAATTCTTTTAATTTTAGCCTCGTAAATATGCATAGGGTCTAGCTCCTTAAGTAAAATTTGACTTCAAGTTAAAGCAAGCCTAGAAAAAAGGCGAGGCCAGAGGTGACAGCGCCATCTTCGAATCATCCAATCTCCTAGAAATCCATCGCTGATTCTTGTCATCAGTCCTTAGAAAAAGTAGGATAGAGAAAAACAAAGAAGAAGAGGAATCAGGCTATGCACGCAATGCGCGAGAGTGTTCTCATTTTAGATTTCGGGGGCCAGTATAAGCAGCTGATCGCAAGACGCGTTCGCGAGGAGCACGTCTACTGTGAAATCAAGCCAGCCAGTACCCCTATTGAGGAGATCAAGACGCAGCCCTATCGAGGCATCATCTTCAGCGGAGGTCCTGCTTCCGTCAATGAGGCAGAGGCTCCGACGGTAGATCCAGAAATCTTTGAACTCGGCATCCCTATTCTCGGCATTTGCTATGGTGCACAAATCATGGCCAAGGTCCTCGGCGGTGAGGTCGCAGCCGCCACTAAGCGAGAATATGGGGCCACGGAGCTTGAACTCAATACAGACTCTCTGATCTTTCGAAACCTCGAGCCACAGACCAGCTGTTGGATGAGCCATACAGATCTCATCACTCTCCTGCCGCCAGGATTCGAGATTATTGCACGTAGTGAGACCTGCCCCATTGCGGCGATGGCAGATGAAGAAAGGCGACTCTACGCCTTGCAATTCCATCCCGAGGTACGCCATACGCTCAAGGGACAGGACATGATCCATCGCTTCCTCTATGAGGTCTGCCATCTCAGCGGAGATTGGCAGATGGCCAAATACGGTGAGGAACAGATCAAAAAGATCCGCGAACAAGTGGGCGATTCTGAAGTTCTCTGTGCCCTCTCTGGAGGGGTGGACTCCTCCGTGGCAGCCGTCCTCGTCCACGAGGCCATAGGAGATCAATTGACCTGTGTCTTCGTCGATCACGGACTGCTCAGGAAAAATGAACGTGAGGATGTTGAGCGCGTCTTCAGCGAGGAATATCAGATGAAGCTGATTGTCGTCGATGCCAGAGAGCGCTTCCTCACTAAGTTGGCAGGCGTGCGAGATCCGGAGGCCAAGCGGAAGATCATCGGGACAGAATTTATCCGCGTCTTCGAAGAAGAAGCGAAGAAACTCAGTAGCTGCGAATACCTGGTGCAAGGGACCATCTATCCAGACGTCATCGAATCTGGAGTCGGCGGAGCCGTGATCAAGAGCCATCACAATGTCGGCGGCCTCCCACCGAATCTTGAGTTTAAAGGCTTGGTCGAGCCGCTGCGCGACCTCTTTAAGGACGAGGTGCGAGAGCTGGGAACAGAACTTGGCATTCCCGCGCCCATGGTCTGGCGCCAACCCTTCCCAGGCCCAGGACTCGCCATACGCTGCCTCGGCGAAGTGAGTGAGGACAAGCTGGAGATCCTGAGAGAAGCCGACGCCATCTTCCGAGAAGAAATTGCTCTCGCTGGCCTCGATCGCGAACTCGGTCAGTATTTTGCAGTCATCACAGACATGCGTTCTGTGGGTGTCCAGGGAGACAGCAGAACATACGACTATACTCTCGCCCTGCGTGCTGTCACAACGAGCGACTTCATGACCGCTGACTGGGCACCGATCCCACACGCAGTTCTCGCTAAGTGTTCCAAGCGCATCATCAATGAGGTCTCAGGGATCAATCGCGTCGTCTACGACATCACGAGCAAACCGCCTGCGACGATTGAGTGGGAGTAAAAATATAAGTTAAGGAGATCATCAATAGTGAAATATTTTTTTATGATCGTAGATTATATCATCCCTGTCCTGATGATTATCTCGTATCCATGGTGGAAAAAATCGCCAATGGAAATATTAATAAGTATTCAGGAATGAGAACTTCTTTATCAATGGAAAATAAAGAAAAGTGGAAAAAAGCAAATTTATTATGTGGTCAATATTGTTTTAGGGTAGGGATAGTTTTATTTATTTTTGTTGCTTTGATGAGATATATTAAAGTCATTCCGATGGAATGGAATTCTCTCATTCTTAGCTCTATTAGCATCATCAGTATCATTAGCTTAACTTTCTACGTGAATCAGAAGGTTAAAGAAGCATAGTATTTATATACCCTGTGATATTGAGTCACGCCATGACTTGCGCTGATTACTCACATAGGGACTTGTGAGGAATTGCAGGAGATTATAAAATACTATTCGATTGAACAACTCTCTTACTACATTTGGATGAGATAATACGATTAAGTCCCTAAACTTGGTGTAAATTCAAAAAGAGTCATGAGACTACGCTACAATCTAAATAACCACAATAAAAGGAGCGCAGGTCATGACGGGGCTCAATATTACACTAGACAATGAAACTCTAAAAGAGCTTATGTTAGGGAGAGGAAAACATGATCTTAACCACGGAAAGAATCCATATGCGGCCGTTTAGAAAAGAAGACTGCGACGACCTTTACGCCATCTACAGCGATGAAAAGACCTGTCGCTATCTACTGCACCACGCCTGGCAAAGGGATGAATGCGCAAAAGAAGTTGACATCAAAATTGCGGAGAATGAATTGACCGAAGACAGGAAACTGAGCTTGGCCGTGGTCCTGGGAGAGAGGGTCATCGGCGACATTTCCCTTTGGTACACCGGCATGAAGGACACCGTCGAGATCGGTTATGTGTTCAATGACGCCTATAAAGGGCATGGATACGCCTATGAAGCGGTGAAGCACCTTATCGCCCATTTGTTTTATGAACGGAAGATCCATCGCATCCAAGCCAATATGGATGCGCGCAACCATGCCTCGGCCCGCCTGTGTCAAAGGCTGGGCATGAGAAAAGAGGCCCACTTTATCCAAGACTATTGGAATAAGGGCGAATGGACGGACAGCTTTGTCTACGGCATGTTGCGAGATGATCTGGAGAAGGCCATGGCCAATGACAGGGCTGACATGGCCGAGTAAGTCAAGCCCGCCGACGCAAACAACAAGGAAACGAGGGAAAACATGATGGCAAACCTCCGCCCATCGCTTTTTTTTAATGATCTATGCGCCTTGGCCGAGAAAGACTACAGCGCTTTTACCGCCAAACTCGTCCCCAACATCCCGCCGGAGCGCATCCTCGGCGTACGCATCCCCGCCCTCCGCAACCTGGCCAAGGGCCTTATCAAAGACCGCCCCGATGACGTAGCCGCCTTTTTGGCCGACCTGCCCCACGATTATTTCGATGAAAACAATCTGCACGGCCTTTTGCTGGCGGAGATCAAGGATATGGAACGGGTCATCGCCGCCCTCAATCTCTTTTTGCCTTATGTGGACAATTGGGCCACCTGCGACATCATCAGCCCCAAAGCCTTTAAAAGACAGCGGGACGCCCTTCTGCCCGCAATCCGGCGCTGGATGGCCTCCGATCGCGAATACACCATCCGCTTCGGCGTGGAAATGCTCATGACCCACTATATGGCCGAAGACTTCGACCCCGCCTACTTGGAATGGGTGGCCGCCCTCCGCCACGACGCCTACTACGTCAAGATGATGGTCGCCTGGTACTTCGCCACGGCCCTCACCAAGCAATACGAAAGCGCCATGCCCTTTATCGAAGGAAAGCACCTCGACTCCTGGACCCGAAACAAAGCCATCCAAAAAGCCCGGGAAAGCCGACTCATCCCAGCGGAGCGAAAAGACGCCCTGCAGGCGTTAAAGCGCAAGGCGTGACCGGATAAGGAGGAAACGACATGGATATAAACGCATTTTGGAAAGATGTCCTTGCGCAAAACGAAGAGGCCCTGCCTGCCTATTTTCACCCCGACGCCACCATTCGCTGGCACTGCTCCGACGAAGAATTCACCGTCGCCGAATACGTCCGGGCCAACTGCACCTACCCCGGGGAGTGGGACGGCGTCATCGAGCGCATCGAACCCCTGGCCAACGGATGGGTCACTGCCGTCGCCGTTTGGCCCGAAGGTCGGGAGACGCGCCACCACGTGGTGAGCTTCTTCACGGTCGATGGGGAGAAAATCACCGGCTTGGACGAATACTGGGCCGACGACGGCGACGTCCCCCTCTGGCGCCAGCGCTTAAGCCTAGGACGGCGGATTGGCGGGTAAAGGGGGAATGGCGAGAGTGAAAACTTTGAAACTAGAGGCCCAGTAGTACAGGAGGGGGTGCGGACATTTTTTAATTGATAAACAGGGAGAAGGAAATTTTACTCATAAGTTGCTATCAGATTCGTGATGAGCAGGCTTTGCCGCTAAAGTGCAGATTTTGGGTCCGGATGCTCTTCGAGAGAAGTTTTATCAGCCGCTTCAGCCTTCTAAGAACAAGATGGATGTCGAGTCGTTCACAGAATGTAATCGAAAAAGATCTTTAAAATCATTGGTTTTGCGATTTATAACCGCAAAACTATTTATTTCTTAATTGTTTGCGGTATACTCATGTTGTTGGAGGTGCTTACAGTGATTGAAAGACCTTTATATGTCGAAAAAATCATGGCTTATGTTGATACGCCGTTTGTCAAAGTATTGACCGGTGTTCGACGTTGCGGAAAATCGACCATACTGAAAATGATTATGGAAAATCTCCGCTTGGAAAGAGCTGTCCCAGACGAGCGGATTGTAAGCTATCGCTTCGATTCGATGGAATACGAGGATATGAGCGCAAAGCAGATATTTTCTGAGCTGAAAGGCAAGTTGTCTGATAGCGGAAAAACCTATCTCTTTCTCGATGAGGTACAGGAGATCAAGGGATGGGAGAAGCTCGTTAACTCTCTTGCTTCAGATTATGATGTGGATATTTATTTGACCGGCTCTAATTCCCGCATGACGTCCTCTGAGATTTCTACCTACCTGACAGGGCGGTATATCTCCTTCCGCATTTATACACTATCCTTTCAAGAATATCTCGATTTTAAGTCCAGGCATACAGCGCTACTAGATAGAAAGGCAGAGCTATCTGAGTATATCCGACTTGGTGGATTCCCCGCTACACACTTACAGAACTACACCCAGGAAGAGGTTTATACCATTGTAAAGGATATTTACTACTCCACGATTTTCATGGATATTGTCAGACGAAATCAGGTTCGTAAAATAGACCAGCTGGAGCGGGTTGTGAAATATACCTTCCAGAATGTCGGCAATACCTTTTCGGCAAAGTCCATCTCTGATTATCTAAAGTCGGAACGCAGAACCTTGGACAATGAAACCGTGAATAGCTATCTGGAGAAACTGGAAAAAGCTTATTTGCTCCATCGCTGTTCCCGATATGATCTGCAAGGACGAGAAATTCTAAAAACACGGGAAAAATTCTATCTGGCAGATACTTCTCTGCGATATTGTGTCTTAGGCTACACGCCCGACAGCGTTGCCTCGAATCTCGAAAACGTGGTGTATCTGGAGCTGCTTCGCAGAGGATACACGGTCAATATCGGAAAGAGTACCGACGGCGAGATTGACTTTGTTGCCAACAGGCAGGGAGAAAAGCTTTATATTCAGGTGACACAGGAGATCCGAAGCGAGAAAACAGAGAAACGAGAGTATGATCGTCTGCTTGGCATTCGGGACAACTATCCCAAGTATGTCCTGCGGACAGATGACTTTGCAGGCGGAAATTTTGAAGGCATTAAGACCATGCATATTTCAGATTTTCTTCTTGCCAAAGACTATTGAGTGGGAGTAAAGATATAAATTATGGAAGTAATAGGCAAGAGAATTAAATTAAGAGCTTTTGCTGAAAGTAATATTGATGGTTAACAAGGGCACTAATTTCAAGTTGAACTTGAAATTAGTGCCCTTATGCCGCGCTATTTCTTTGATTTAACGGTGTAGAATATATCAACTTTAAGGAAGTTGAAAAATATCTCGGCGATGAAGCCACCCATCGAGGATGATCATTTAGCATTGTGTGTCTTGATATTTTAGGAGAGCTAAGAGGACGCGACCGCTCAACGAGGCATCCAGAGCAAGTTTTAAATGCTCTATGCCCTCAGCGACGAGCTTGACCTCGATTTCAAACAGGGGACCTCATTTTACAGCTTTCTCTGCTAAAATCCATAAGTATGATTTTACTATGAGTAGAGAGGGTGCGATATGGATATTGCCTATAGCAAGGAGCAAAACGTCTTTAAGTACAGAGTCTGCGCTGTGATGCTTCACGATCAGAAAATATTGGCGATGAAGGATGAATGCTCTCCTTACTACTATCTTCCGGGGGGAAAAGTGATGTTCGGAGAGACTGCTGAAAATGCCATAAAAAGAGAGCTCAGAGAGGAACTCAAGATTGAGGCAAAGATTGTGAGACCCCTCTGCTTAAATCAGTCCTTTTTTACTGAAGATGTGAATGGCATGCGATATCGTCGGAGTTGTCTGTGCAAATGCGCCCGACAAGAGCAAGTTCTACGGTCTGATCGACGGCAGGTTTAGCACGACAGAGCCAAAGGCAAATGCGGAAAATGTGTATGAAAGCACCATAACGCTCTCTCCCTTGGCCTATTGTAATCAGTACACTACCGATACGGGAATCGAGCATACCTTGAATCCCAATCAGACCACAGAGGGACTGTCCTTCACGGTAAAGTATGACCCTGAAAAGAAGATGTGGATGCCCGTGGAGGAAGTTAAGAAGATGGCCATTTGGGTAAACTGCGAGAAGCATGAAGCCCAGCAGCCGGAGATGCCGATGTACCCCACGACCGACAATATCAGTGGTCTGAATGATAAAATTGTTGCGGTACTCTGCACAAACGTTCCCGCCGGTCAGCAATCCGGCAGATATTACGGCTTGCTCAACGGAGGATTTACCTCTACGGAGCCCAAACTTAATGATGGCATGTACGAGAGTACAATAACTCTCATTCCCTCGGCATATTGCAATCAGTTCAGCACCGATACGGGCATTATGCACAATGTTCTCTCCACGCAGACCACAGCAGGGCTGTCCTTCAAGGTAAAGTATGACCCTGAAAATAAAATGTGGATGCCCGTGGATGAAGTCAAGCAGATGGGCATTTGGGTCGTCTGCGACAATCATGAGGTTCAGCAGCCGGAGATGCCGATGTACCCCACGACCGACAATATCGGTGGTCTGAATGATAAAATTGTCGCTGTACTCTGCACAAACGTTCCCGTCGGTCAGCAGTCCGGCAGATATTACGGCTTGCTCAACGGAGGGTTTACCTCTACGGAGCCCAAGCTTAATGATGGCATGTACGAGAGTACCATTACCCTTATTCCTTCTGTATATTGCAATCAGTTCAGCACCGACACAGGCATTATGCACAGGGTTCTCTCCACGCAGACCACAGAGGGATTGTCTTTCAAGGTAAAGTATGACCCTGAAAAGAAAATGTGGATGCCCGTGGATGAAGTCAAGCAGATGGGTATTTGGGTCGTCTGCGTCAAGCATGAGGTTCAGACCCGCTACACCGTCACTTACAGCGATGGTATGAACGGCAGTATATTTGCTACCGAGAATTATGCTGACCTCATGGCCGGAGATGCTACCCCCTCATTTAAGGGAAGCACTTATCGCTACGGCTATCGCTTTGACGGCTGGAAGCCCGCATGGAGCGCCACCGTAAGCGGTAACGTAACCTATGTTGCACAATGGACGTATGTCGGCGGTGGCGGTGGTGGCCATTACCATCCCAATCCCACATCTGTTCCTCCCATGATTAAACCGCCGCAAACTGGAGACAACAGCAACACAACCCTCTGGCTTGCACTCCTGCTTGTCAGCAGCGGCGCTCTTGTAGGAATCGCTGTCTTCGCTCAGAAGCGCAGAAAGACACAATAACAAGTCAATCTGAGATCAGGGCGGGCAGGCACAGCTTGTGCTTGCCCGCCTTGTCTGCCGAAAAGTGAAACAGGCTGCGGCTGTCAATGGCGCGTAAGCGTTTATCTCGACCATTGACGGGTGCAGCCTGTTTTGCTATCTTTCGTGATGAATCTATAGGAGACGATGCCCTCGTTTTTCTCTGCGGCACAATATCGGTAGCCGCCACCGATATTGTCTAATGACAGGAGCAGGCGGCTCTCATAAGGGCAGTTCGCGCCGTTCCTCTCGACCTTTTACAAAAGTGATTCTCACAGCTACCCGTTCATAGAAAAGTTACAAACAGATTACAGCCTCCATATTGAAAAGTGTGGTCATTATATGGTAGACTTATTATGCGGATAGAATACCTATCTGACAAACTATGATTGGAGGTAACGCTATGTATCGTCCCAATGATGCCCGGTTCGGTTTTGCGTGTTGGTGGTATTGGTGCGGCTCCCGATTATGGAGAGGTCGTATCAAAATCGTTTCTGTTGGCGCATAGGCCGGACTGGTGATTAGTCGGCTTGTGCGTCTTTTTTCTTTATTATTTATAGTCTATGAAAGGAGGTTGTCATGAGAGAAAGGAATTTTACTCGTTCAACTGTACGGTTAGGTGTCAGTGTTATTTTGCTCTGCACAATTATGTTGTCTTTCACTATTCAAGCCCATGCATATTCAACTTGTGGATACAAGCTCAAAGGCTCATGGTATGATGACTATTATTATGTTTCACCTAAATCCGTGACCCACAATGGATCAACAGTCAATTACGGAACCATTGCCGATTCGGCTGTAAGCGAATGGAATAACGCCGTAAATGCTTCCACCGGACACAGCTTGGACATATCCTTGTCCGAAACAACAAATGGTTCTTCCACAACAACGAGGGTGGTTATTTCTCCCCTTGATCGCGGAGCTACCGGATGGCGTGGTTTTACATACTATTATGATTACAACTACTCAACCGGCGAATGGTATTCTGTCAATTACGGAGGTTATCCGAATCAGAATTATCGGGCTGGCTCGGCTGTAATTAACCTCTACTATGTACATAGTAATGCATCGTGGAAAAAGCAAAACACAATAATGCATGAAATGGGTCATATTTTCGGACTGAAACATTCGTCCGTTACTGGTGCACTAATGGTTTCAAACTCGGCGAGTTATACGTCTTTGAAGCCCCCGCAAAGCGACGATGTGAACGGTGTTCGTTCGATTTACGAATAAGTTGACTCTCTAAGCAGTTAAGGAGGTTAATATGAGAAAGGAAACAGCTTTTCTTTTAACAATTGTTGTTTTACTGTTTGTTTTTTGTGCCATCACTGGATGTAGCAGCAATATAGCAGAAAACGATATTAAGCGAATCGATAAAGAAGAAACCTATCCTGAAGCACCAGGACAGCTTGAAGTTAAGTATTCAAGCATCTCGGAAATTGTGGGTGATGCAACTGACATTGTAAAAGTATCCATTCTGGAACAGACGGTTGAAATGCTCGATGGATACCCGCAAACACATACAACTGTTCAAGTACATGAAACTTATAAAGGAGATGTTTCGGTTGGCGAGAATCTCGTGGTTATCGAGGAAGGTGGACAGGACAACAAAGTAATGGGAGGCATCCCACAAATGAGTAAAAACTCGAACTATATTCTATTCCTTACAGAATATAGCGGAAAGTATTATATTTGCGGTGCGTTCCAAGGGCGCTTCATCATTCGTGACAACTATGTGTTTCAGCAGGCAACTGAAGATGCGAAACTTACAACGTATGCTCCTGCTAAGATTGATGACTTCGTCATGGCGGTTCAAAATGATATTAAAACCAAGTAATTTGATACCGTCAGTATAGTAGGTAAGTATTTTGTCCGCCTATTATTTTATGAAACAAAGAGGACAGACATTCTATGTTTGCCCTCTTTGCTTGCCCTAAATCAAAACTCGCAGCAATTATTGACAATAGCATCTCCTTTTCTGTTCAGCTTGACTGTTGGTGATTGTTGCCTGTTTGATACCCTCATGCTGTACGGAGTCGCGGGGTTCTGTCCTTGATTCTATTCTGCGGCTCATTATCGGTAGCCGCTACCGAAATTCTCTCCTTGCTTCTTTATTGACCATGAGCATTCAATCAGGGTATGTCAGCAGGGAAATCTATATTGAATGTTCCAACTGGTATTTACATGAAAGCGATACACGTGGTTACGACCCTCAACTAGGTTGGTTACACACAATAGCACACGGAGCTGATTGCCTCGGTGTATGTGTGGAAACAGCTGCGGCCTCTTGCGAAGAAGTTCTTACGACATTGGCCAAGCGTGTGATGACGCCTGGATACCCTTGGCTCTATAATGAACCGGCTCGGCTTGTGGCTGCCGTGGTCAGAAGCTTAACGGCAGCTCCCGATACATGTATTGATGCTTTCTTCGAAGTGCTGAATAAAGCAAGCGAGCTGGATCTTAGAAAAGATAATAACGATATGGAAATTGCCGGGTGTATGACAAATCGCCGGGCTGTCATAGCCCTTTTATACGCTGCCACATCTATTCCCGTCATTGTTGATGGAAAAGCAGTCGTACTTCCCCAGCCTGAAACGATTTGTGACCGCCGACTTAAAATTGACCACGCGGGGGTGCGGACGAAAAGTTGGACCAAAATAGACTTAATGGAGGTCAAATAATCTATGTATTCTTATGAGGAGCGAGTAAAAGCTGTCGAGCTATATGTAAAATGTGGATTGAGAGCTTCCGTGGTGATGAGAGAATTAGGTTATCCCAGCAAAAACACTTTAAAAGCATGGTATAGAGAATTCAGTCATACAGGCAGGATTAAATCATCTCAAGAGAGAAGACCGAGATATACTGAGAAGCAGCGAAAGCTTGCTATTGCACACTATTTGTCAACAGGGAAGAGTATTTCATTTACCATCCGCGTATTAGGCTACCCTAGTAAAGACCTACTGCTCAAATGGATCAGAGAAGATCTTCCAGGAGAAAGAGACAAAGTTATATCTAGCAGCGGTCTCAAGTGTTTTTCTAATGAGCAGAAAATTCGTGCCGTCTTAAAAAGCTGTGATCTATCGACCTCTGTTTCTGAGCTATCAAAAAATATAGGCGTTAGCCGAGAGACAATATATCATTGGAAGCGACAATTCTTAACAGAAGGAGGCTCAATAACGATGAGCAAAAAGAGGGAACAATCCTCTTCAAAAGAGCAGAAAAACCTCTCGAAAATGTCTTCAATACTAGAGGAATTAGAAACGATCAGAAAAGAAGTCGAAGAGCTAGAAGCCCAGAAACATCAGCTCCAACTCGAAGTGGATGTCTTAAAAATGACAGCAGAAATCATAAAAAAAGAGCAGGGCGTCAATCCTCAAGACCAAAGAAACAGCGAAAAGGCCGCTATGATTGACGCCCTAAGACAAAAATACAGCCTGAAAGAACTGCTTGAAATCTTCTCCATAGCTAAAAGCAGCTACTGTTATCAACAAAGGGTCAGGAGGGCTGGAGATAGGTATGCTGTCCTTCGAGAGAAGATTAGAGAAATCTTTGAATCGGCACAGGGGCGGTATGGATATCGTCGCATTCACATGAAACTTAAACGTCTAAATATTGCCATTTCTGAAAAGGTCATCCGTAAGATTATGAGAGAAGAATCACTCCATGTAAGCCGGAAAAAAAGAAGGAAGTATAACTCCTACCGGGGCGAGATCAGTGCTCCTGTCCCGAATATCATTCAAAGAGATTTTAGTGCAAACAAACCCAACACAAAATGGTTGTCGGACATTACGGAGTTTAATCTGCCTACAGGGAAGGTCTATCTTTCGCCTATCATTGATTGTTTCAACGGCCTCCCAGTTTCCTGGAGTATTGGGACATCACCCGATGCCGATTTAGTCAACAGTATGTTGGATGAAGCGATCGTACAACTTAGCGCAGACGAAAAGCCGATTGTCCATACAGATCGGGGCTGTCACTACCAGTGGCCAGGATGGATACAACGCATGGAAGCTGCAGATTTGACAAGATCGATGTCAAAAAAAGGGTGTAGCCCTGATAATTCTGCTTGTGAAGGATTCTTCGGTATAGTTAAAAATGAACTGTTTTACAATAAGAACTGGACGGGCGTATCAGTCATTGAATTTATCTCCCAGCTCAATGATTACCTGCACTGGTACTGTAAGGATCGTATAAAACTTTCACTAGGCGGTATGAGTCCGCTAGAATATAGACAAAGTTTAGGCCTTTTGGCCTAGCGACTAGGTCCAAAAAAATGTCCGCACCCCCGC
>JAFAAL010000039.1 GCA_023426575.1 Bacillota bacterium | reverse complement strand
GGGTCGAGGATATCTGGGCGGTTTGTCGCCGCCATGATGATCACGCCCTCATTGGGTCCGAAGCCATCCATCTCGACCAGCAATTGATTGAGTGTCTGCTCGCGCTCATCGTGGCCACCGCCCATGCCAGCACCGCGGTGACGACCGACGGCGTCAATCTCGTCGATGAAGACGATACAGGGCGTCTTCTTCTTGGCATTTTCGAAGAGGTCTCTGATGCGCGTGGCGCCGACGCCGACAAACATCTCGACGAACTCAGAGCCCGAAGTGCTGAAGAAGGGCACCCCGGCCTCGCCGGCCACCGCCTTGGCGAGAAGTGTCTTCCCCGTGCCGGGAGCCCCGACCAGTAAGATGCCACGCGGGATACGAGCTCCGAGATCATTGTACTTCTGTGGCGATTTTAAGAAGTCGACGACTTCTTGGAGTTCTTGCTTCTCCTCATCGACCCCTGCCACATCGGCAAAGGTCACAGAGTTCTTATCGGGCTGATTGAGTCTGGCCTTGCTGCGGCCAAAGTTCATGGCGCTGCGTCCATCTCCGCCCTGGCGCGCGAGGCTCAACCAGACGAAGGCACTCATGCCCACCATCATCATCACGATGAGGATGATATTGAAGATCGAAGAGAAGTCTGGGGGCTGACGATAGTCAAAACTCTCAATCTTGCCCGCCTTGCGCGCGTCTTCGAGCGTCTTATAGACCTCGGGGATCAAGAGCGTGTGAATCTGCTTGACATACTGAGTTGGGATCTCTTTTCCCTCTGCCTTGAGCTCGACTTCGAGCTTGCTGCCGTTGACGACGATCGAATTGACCTTGCCTGCCTCAATATCGCCAATCAGCTGTGAGAGATTGGCCTCGCCCGTCTTGCCGACTCGCGACATGAAAAAGGACGAGATTACGATGAGTGCGATGAGTGCGAGGTAGAAACCGGCGTCGAAACCACGACGTTTCTTATTCATCTAATCCTCCTCACCCGTATCTTGAATGATTGAGATATCGGGCAAATTACGATATTGGCCCTCATAGTCGAGGCCGTAACCGACAATAAATTCATCGGGGATCGCCTTGCCAATGTAGTCAACTTGGACGTTGGCGCGGCGACGGTCGGGCTTGTCAAAGCAGGCGACGACCTTGAGTGACTCGGGATTGCGCGTCTGTAAGAGCTCAATCAGGTGACTAAGCGTGAGGCCAGAGTCAATGATGTCCTCGACGATGATGACATGTCGCTTTGCGATATCGAGGTCGAGATCCTTGAGAATACGGACGACCCCACTCGACTTCGTGCCACTATAGGACTGGACAGCCATGAAATCGATTTCACAGGGCACGGTGATCTCACGCATTAAGTCACTCATGAAGACAACGGCGCCCTTTAAGATGCAGATGAGCAGAATTTCCTTGCCCGCATAATCGCGCGAAATCTCCGCTCCGAGCCTCTGACAGATCTCAGCGATCTCCTCACGCGAGACTAAAACCTTAGATATTTCCTTAGCCATAACAGCCTCCAGCTCTAAACCAGCGCCTCTCGGCGTGGAAAAAGTCTATTCCTGATTGTATCAGTATTCCTCGGTATTTTCTATAAAGAGCAGATCTTGCATCAAGAGGAGCTGACGTCCCCCACCGAGGTCAAAACTTGCGAATCCGCCTCCACGATTGATGCGACGGATGATCTGTGCGATCTGGGAGGCCTGGGGCGCCTGCCGATAGTCCTGACCGCGGATATAGCGATGTAAGAGAAGCGCCTGGCGCTCGCGACTCAGTCGACAGAGCCTCAGCCGGGACAGAGCCCCTCCCGCCTGCTGGATTACCAATAAGTCTCTCTCGAGACTCTCGTCGAGCAGCGGCTCGATCGCCAGCAAATTCTTGGCGAGGCGACAGAGGCTGCGCCGAACATCATGGCCCATGATCTCTGACCACTGAGGGAGAAGGCTGTGGCGGATGGCATTGCGCTTGAACGACTGATCGCTATTGCTGGAATCCTCGACATATTCTTGACCCGTCTCGTCAAAATAGGCATCAATGAGTGCTCGCGAGATGGAGAGCAGAGGTCTAATAAGGTAGTGATCCCGGGGTCGCATCGCCACCAGCCCCGCGAGACCCGTGCCGCGACTAAGCTGCAAGACCATGCTCTCGGCCAGGTCATCAGCATGATGGCCGAGCGCAATTTTGATATCGGGGACAGCATAGCCCTCATCGCGCCAGGCCGTCGTCACGAGTTCCTGATAAAAGGACTGGCGATAGCGACGTGCCGCGGCCTCGATCCCCTCGGGCGCGACCTCGATCAGACCTGGCTCCAAAGATTTGAGAGTCAGGGGCAGCTCATGCGCTTGTGCAATGGCACGCACGAATTCAGCCTCGGCGTCCGCCTCGGGCCTAAGACCGTGGTTCAGGTGAGCGAGGCGCAAGTCAAAGTCGATCTCCCCGCGCAAAGCCAGCAGAAGAGCCAATAAAAAAAGAGAGTCTCGCCCTCCGGAGACAGCCGCAAAGACGAGCTCACCTGCCTTGATCAGTGGCTCTTCGCGAGCGATCTGGACTGCCTTGTAGAGAGAAGGGGGATAGGTCGGCATTAGAATGGAGCTTCAGGCATTGGCGCCTGGGGAGCATGGGGCGCCTGCTCAAAGTAACGCGTGTAATGGGCGTGCCAGCCGAGGTGGATGGTCCTAGTCTCACCGTGTCGGTTCTTGGCAACAATCAATTCCGCCTCCTGAATATCACTTTCGATCTCAGGGGGATTGTAATAGCCATCGCGATAGAGGAAGAGGACAGCGTCCGCGTCCTGCTCAATGGCGCCCGAGTCCCGCAGATCCGAGAGCATGGGCCGCTTGTCAGAGCGAGCCTCACAGGCGCGCGACAGCTGAGAAATCGCAATGACTGGGCAGTCGAGCTCACGCGCCATGATCTTGAGCTGACGCGAGATGTCTGAAATCTCCTGCTGGCGATTGTCACTATTGCGCCTCGTGCCCTGCATCAGTTGCAGGTAGTCGACAATGACGAGGTCGAGGCCGTGCTGCAGCTTCAACTGACGGCACTTGGCCAGCATCTCGGGCGCTGAGATGCCCGAGCGGTCATCGATATAGAGCGGCGTCGGATAGATGTTGGGAAACTCATTCGAGAGCTTCTCCCACTCGTCGTCCTTGAGTTTGCCCGTTGTCAGATGCTTCGAGTCAATACTGAGGTAGGAAGAGAGGAAGCGATTGGCAATCTCCTCCCTGCTCATCTCCAAAGTGAATATCGCCGTGGCTCGTCCATAGACCATGGCGGCCATCTGGGCAATATTGAGGGCGAAGGAGCTCTTGCCCATGCCTGGCCGTGAGGCCAAGATGATCAGGGCGCCCTTCTTCAGGCCCCCGAGTGTGTTGTCAAGGAGGGGGAAGCCTGACTTGACACTGTCTTCATAGCCCTTGCGCGCCTGCTCCTCCAGCATGTTGAGATGCTGCGAGAGGACATCGCCAAGCTTCTTGAAGCCTTCCCTCTCCCCTTCGTTGCGGACGGAGACAAGATATTTGGACGCCTGGTCAATGACCTCATTCAAGAGTGTAGAGTCATTGTAGGCTGAATGCACAATCTCATTGAGATTGCTGATGACCTCGCGCAAGATGCGCTTTTCGTGGACGATCTCGCCATAGTGCCGAGCATTGTCTAGGACCATGCCACTGGTGACGAGATCGGTGAGGACATCGATGCCCCCAGCCTCGGCCAGATGCCCTCGCTTATCGAGGTACTCTGTGATGCTGACGAGATCCAGGGGGATATTCTGCTGACGCATCTCGAGGATGTGATGAAAGATGACCCCATGGCGGCGATCATAAAAGTCGTCCTCTGAGACAACGCTCATCAATTCATCGAGCGCGTCCTCAGAATAAATAGCCGCCGCTAAAACGGCGCGCTCAGCACCCAAATTTTGCGGCGGTATGCGCCCCGCAGAACGGGGCATATCTCCTGGCAAGATTGCCGGGCTCAAGGACTATTCCTCCAGACGGATCGGCTTGACGACGATTTCAGTCTTGACCTCAGGATGGAGGCGCAGTTCAACTCTGTGCTCGCCGAGAGTCTTGATGGGCTCGCCCAATTTGATCAGGCGCTTATCCACTTCGAATCCCTCGCTGCGGAGCTTCTGAGCGATATCAGCGACGGTGATGGCTCCGTAGAGGCGCTCTCCTTCACCAGCCTTGACAGGCATCTCGAGAACCTTATCTGCCAGCTCCGCGGAGAGGGACTTGGCCTCGTCGAGAGCCTGAGCCGCCTTAGCTTCAAAAGCCTTCTTGCGGGTCTTGACAATATTGAGGTTCTCCTTGGTCTCGGGCATGGCGAGCTGGTTCTTGAAGAGATAGTTCTGCGCATAGCCACGCTTGACTTCGACGACATCACCAGCCACGCCGAGCTTATCGACGTTTTCCAACAAAATAACTTTCATCTCAACCTCCGAAAGGTAATTTCAATATGAGACATCTGTGCTCATCTTAGCACAGCTCTCCTCAATCTGAAAAAAGGGCAGTCAGCTAGCCGACTGCCCTCGTAAGATTCCGACTCCTAGTCTTCGCTGTACGGAATCAGGGCGAGTTGGCGGGCGCGCTTGACGTGGGTAGCCAGTTTGCTCTGATCCTGGGCGCAGAGACCAGTCATTCTGCGGGGAAGAATCTTCCCGGACTCGGCGAGGAATCTCTTGAGGCCAGCGACATCCTTGTAGTCGACCTTGAGATCCTTGTCGGCGCAGAAGAGGCAGGACTTGCGTCTGCCACGGCGAGGTCTAAAAGATCTGCCGCCTTTTCTTTGATTTGCCATAATTTACTCCTTAAATAAAGACAGATGTGAATTAAAGGTCAAATGGGAGCGAGGTGTCATCACTGGCCGGAGGCATGAAGCTGTCCTCGTTACTGCGGCGCTCAGGAGCGCTGCTGCGCATGTCATCGCCACCCTGCTGCTCGCGCTTGCCATCGGCAAAGTAAACCTCATCAGCGACCACTTCTGTGATGTAGTGGCGCTGGCCCTGCTCATCGTCCCAATGACGCGGTTGGATGCTGCCGACGACGGCCATGCGCTCTCCCTTGCGGAAGTAGCGTGCGGCAAATTCAGCAGTCGAGCGCCAGCAGACGCAGGGAATGAAGTCTGTCTCGCGTTCGCCACGCGCGTTCTTATACGGGCGGTCAATCGCCAGCGTAAAGGAACAGACAGAAACGTTACTCTGAGTTGTTCTCAGCTCAGGATCTTTCGTCAGACGGCCTAGTAAAATCGCTTTGTTCATTTTTAACCTTTCTTCTGGGACGTCCATCGTCCCTGAACAGCCAATAGCTGTTCGGCTCTGGGCTCTTATTCTTCTAAGTTGACGACGAGGTAACGCAGAACGCTGTCGCTGATCTTCAGGACACGTTCGAGTTCCTTGGGGAAATCAGCTGGAGCATTAAAATGAACAAGAATATAGTAGCCTTCGCGATGGTCGTCGATCTCATAGGCGAGGCGCTTCTGCCCCCAGACATCGACTTCAGTGACCTCGCCATGTTCCTTGATCAGATCGTTGATGCGCGCCTGGGCGGCTTCAAGCTTTTCTTCGCCGATTTCCGGCTTCAGGACATAGACTAGTTCATATGACTTCAACATTGTCTCACCTCCTCTCGGACTAATGGCTCAGCGGCGCTGAGCGAGGAGCGTGTTTGTCACGCTTACGTTTGGCATGATATCAGGTCTCGCCCAGGCTGGTCAAGCCATTAGCACGGCGATTTTTGTCTGTTTTTGACTGTTTCTAGCGAGCGGCCGCCGCCTTGGCCAGGCGATTGTTAAATGCCGCCGCCAATTCTCCCTCTGCCGCGGCTTCAACGAGGAGCGAAGAAGCATAAGGCTCCGCGGCTCTGAAGAAGCTGAAGAGCTCATGAGCCGCTGCTGTGGCATCGCGATAGCTCAGTACGACGAGATCTCCCGCCTCCGCCCGCTCCAGCTCTGACCAAGGCAGAAAGTCTCGGCCGAGAGCAGCAGAGCAGGCCTCGGCCAATTTCTCGCTGATCAGCGCCGCCCGAAGTTCCCCTGCTTGGCGGCCCTCCGCCGCAAAGCGAAGGAGCGCTCTGAGATTCCCCGTCTCGAGGATCTCGACCGGACAGCGCGGTGCATAGTGTCGATATTTCATGCCAGGCGCCCGCGGCTGCTCGCCCGTCGAATTCTCTGTCCAGAGCGGAGCATAGCCGATGACCTCTGCCAGGCGCTCTGGACTGTAGGCCCCAGGGCGCAGGATGGCGACGGGGTCAGAGGTCAAGTCTAAGACTGTCGACTCCAGACCAAAATGGCATGGACCCCCATCGAGGACATAGGGAATTAAAGTTGCGAGATCAGTGAAGACATGGGCCGCTGTACTGGGCGAAGGACGCCCAGACTGGTTGGCCGAGGGAGCGACGAGACCCGCGCCCACCGCCCGGATCAAGTCTCTCGCCAGAGGATGTTGTGGCCAGCGTACCGCCACGGTGTCGAGCCCTGCGCTGACGACAGCCGGGACGC
Organism: Bacillota bacterium; assembly: GCA_023426575.1. Lineage (GTDB taxonomy): Bacteria > Bacillota > Clostridia > Saccharofermentanales > DTU023 > JAFAAL01. The sequence continues at coordinate 37,080 of JAFAAL010000039.1, read as the reverse complement.
GCTCATGACGTTTTAAGACAAGGGTGAGAGGTCCAGGACAGTAGGCCTCAAATAGAGAATAAGCGAGGCTTGGGATCTCGCGCGCGACAGTAGGAAGCTCATCCAGTGAAGCCAGGTGGACAATGAGAGGATTGTCCAGAGGACGCCCCTTGATCTCGAAGACACGGCGAATATCGGCCTCGCGCTGGCAAATCGCGCCGAGGCCATAGACGGTCTCCGTCGGAAAGGCGATGGGCTGTCCAGCCAGCAGCGCCTCGGCACAGAGGGCGATGTGCCTGTCCGCCGGCCCTCGTCCCGTCAGAATGCGAGTGTCAAAGGACGCCACCAAGGGACTAGTCTTCGTCGCCTGCCATCTGCGCCTCGCGCGCAGCGGCTTGGAGAGCTGTGACCAGGGCGTCGATCTCGCCGCTGAGCACCTGCTCGAGCGAGTAGAGGGTCAAGTTGATACGGTGATCTGTCACACGACCCTGGGGGAAATTGTAGGTGCGGATGCGCTCGCTTCGATCACCCGTCCCGACCTGACTCCGCCGCTCTGAGGCAATGGCCGCCGACTTCTTCTCCTGCTCCATCTGATAGAGCTTGGCGCGCAGCACCCTCATCGCCTGATCGCGGTTCTGATGCTGACTGCGCTGATCCTGTGAGGTCACGACAATGCCCGAGGGCACATGGAGAATCCGGATGGCCGAGGAGGTCTTGTTGACGTGCTGCCCCCCTGCACCCGACGCTCTGAAAGCATCGATTTGCAGATCGCTCGGATTGATCTCAATCTCGACATCTTCGGCCTCTGGCAAGACAGCCACCGTTACCGTCGAGGTGTGAATGCGACCTCCGGCCTCTGTCGCAGGGACGCGCTGCACGCGATGGACGCCACTTTCAAACTTGTAGTGGGAGTAGGCGCCACGCCCCTTGACCATAAAGACGACTTCCTTATAGCCGCCGATCTCAGTCTCATTGAGCTCGACAATCTCCGTGGCCCAATTCTGCTTTTCGGCATAGGCGGTGTACATGGCATAGAGTTCCGCCGCAAAGAGCGCCGCCTCATCGCCGCCGGCCCCGCCACGAATCTCTATGATGACGTTCTTTTCGTCATTGGGATCCTTGGGCGCTAAGAGCTCGACGAGTTCTTGAGTCAGCGTCTCTTCTTCAGTCTCAAGCGCATTGATCTCAGCCCGCGCCAAGTCGCGAAATTCCTGATCCTCAGTCTCCGTCAGCATGACCTTGGCCTCGCTGACCTCCTGCCGAATCGCCTCAATCCGGCGCATGTTGAGCACCAGGGGCTGAAGCTCATGATATTCCTTTAAGACAGCGATATAGCGCTCCTGATCTCTGATGAGATCGGGACTTGCCATCTCCGCTTCCAATTCGTCATAGTGCGCAGCAATTGCTGCCAGTCGATCCATGGGCAGTGCCATCTTTTCTCCTTTGGCCTCATCCGAAGAGGCTCTAAAATCAAGTGAATGTGTGTATAGGGTTTATTATAAGCGTTTTTTGACGTCTGCCTAGGCCATGTCTCGGATGACCATGCCCCGCGGCCAGCCCTGATAGTCCCGAAACGAAGAAATCTCATAGCGTCCAGGCCAAGAGTCCTGAACGAGGGCGAGAATCGCCGCCTGTTGATCCTTGCCATGTTCGAGGACCAGCCGCCCACGAGGGGCTAAAATCATCGGCAAAAGCCCCAAGACCCGCTGATAAAAGATCAGTCCCTCGGCCCCGGCCACGAGCGCCAGCTCAGGATCGGCCTCGCGATAGTCTGGAGGTGAGGCCTCATACTCCCTGCTCGTGAGATAGGGAGGATTGAAGAGGCAGAGCTCGTAGCGGCGACTTTCAGCTTGCAAGTAGTCCTGCAGCTCCTCTCCCAGGACATCGAGGCAAGTGATCTCAGGCTCGAGCCCTGCTAAGCTGCGCGCCACATTCTGCGCGGCCATCTCGAGAGCACCGGGGGACAAGTCGACAAGGCTCAGCGTGAGATCAGCAAGGCGATGACCCCTCTCGAGCCAGGCCATTATTGTCGCAATGGCGAGGCAAGCTGAACCACAGCAGAGATCGAGTATCCTGAGCTGCCCGTCCTCCCCCTCCAGGGCCTCCAAGGCATGGTCGACCAGGCGCTCAGAGTCAGGTCTCGGAATCAGGCAGTCGTCATTGAGCCCTATCTCGACCCCGTAGAAGTAAGTCCGCTGCAAAATGCGCTCGAGACGCTCTCCCCGCGCCAGACGACGGAAGATTCTCTCGAGCTCCAGACGCCGTGCTGGCTCGAGATCAGCCAGGGTCAGGCGCAGACTGCTCGCGAGGTCAATCCCCGCATGCCAGAGCAAGGCTTGCCGCATCTCCTCGAGCGGCAAGTTCAGTTCTCTGGCCCAGTGGCGCAGCCAGTCTTGCAGCCGGATCGTCTTGCTCTCCACAGATGAAAAAGGAGCAGCTCTGCTACTCCTCTCCTCGCTATTTCTGGTTGCGTTCCATACGGCGTTTGAACTTGTCGACGCGTCCACCCGTATCGACGAGCTTCTGACGACCCGTATAGAAGGGGTGGCACTGAGAACAGACATCCACCGTCATCTGCTCGAGGGTTGAACCCGTCTCAAACGTGGCGCCACAGGCACAACGCACGACACATTTCCCATACTTGGGATGAATTCCTTCACGCATAATCTTCACCTCGTTGGGACGAACCCGTAAAAATCTTCTTGATACGAATGCTCGCCCAGTAGTCACCCAATGGTGCAAGGGCAATGATATTACTCAGAGCGCCCCCCTGTCAATAGCCAGGCGGCCTCGACAATCTCGCGCTCACAAAAAGGAACTTTCTCATCGCCGATCAATTGATAGCGCTCATGCCCCTTGCCCGCGAGCAGCAGGAGATCTCTCTCGCCGAGCTCTGCCACGGCGGCCTCGATCGCCTTCTTGCGATCTGGCTCTATCCGATAGGCCGTAAAATCCGGACCCAGGGCCGCCGCCATCTCCTCACAGATCTTGAGCGGATCTTCCGAGGCGGGATTGTCGCTCGTCAGATAGATGAGGTCCGCATAGCGCTTGGCGACGCGGGGCAGTTCACGGCGCCGCTCCTGGCTCCTCTCCCCCACCGAGCCGAAGAGGACGATCAATCGCCCCTGAACGGAAGGGGCGAGAGCTGCAAGGAGAGCCTCGAGACTCATCTCATTGTGGGCATAGTCGATGACCACCTGCCCACCATGGGGTCCGAGCAAGGTCTCGAGACGTCCTGGAACTGTCAGAGTCCCTAGGGTCGCCACGGCCTCCTCTGTATAGAGACCGAGCAAGTCCAGGGCCGCCAGGGCCGCGAGCGCATTGCTCGCAACGTAGTCCGCCGCAGGTCTCAGCTCCACGACCTGTCCCCGATAGTCTGCCTGAATTCGCCCCTCTCGCTCCTCAAGATGCGACCAGCAGAAGAGCCTCTCCAGATCTCCTCGTCCCTCGCTACAGTGCAGACTGTAGCCATAGACCCGGCCCGCCAGCTGTGCCAGGGCCGCCTCGCAGATGGCAGGACTCTCCTTTGCGTCAAGGTTGATCAGGGCCCTCTCGGCCGTCTCAAAAATCTTAAATTTCGACTGCTTATAATCCTCGTAGTCGCTGTGTTCGAGGGGCCCGATGTGATCGGGAACCAGGTTTAAGAAGACTGCGAGCTCTATCGGCAGCGCCTGATTTCTCCCCATGGCAAAAGCCTGTGAAGAGAGCTCTATCACCAGATGGGTCGCGCCTTGGGCCACGGCGCTCGCCATCTCCTTTTGGATGAGGCAACTCTCCGGCGTCGTATTCGGACTGGGGCGCGACGAGCCAGCAAAGTAAATCCCCGTCGTGCCAATCAGGACTGGCTTCTGCCCCGCTTTCTCCAGCAAGCCTGTCAAGAGGTGCGCTACGGAGCTCTTACCCTTGGTCCCCGTGATGCCGACCACGGTCAGTGCCTTGGCGGGCTCGCCGTAGAAGAGGGCGCTGAGTTCTGCGAGGCTGCGGCGAGCATCGCGCGTCCAGACGTAATCAAAGGGCTCCGTCCATCCCGCCGCTTGGACCTTCTCGGCCAGAGTTTCTGGCGCCTGCTCGCCGACGAGGAGGCGAGAACCCATCTGGAGCGCGGGCACTAAAAATTTTGCCCCGTCGACTTTGCGCCCCGGCAGGGCAAAAAAGCTCGTCTCAGGCCCCGCATCTCGCGAGTCGAAGACGGGTTCATACCAGCAGAGCTCCTCGAGCCTTTGCGGCTCAAATTGCAGCTTCGTCGGCTCGTAGCGCTGTGCGCTCAGACCGTAAGCTCTGGCCACACGGGCCAAGTCTTCACCCTTTAATTCTCTTGCCATGCCTACCTCCCCTGCTTTTTGGCTCAGTATAGCAGATGCCCAAATGATGATATACTCTGCCTAATCTGTCATAAGGAGAGATACTGTGGACTATCTCAAGATTTTCTTTATCTCCATGCTGCCGCTCGTCGAACTGCGCCTGGCTATGCCCTATGCCAAGGTACTGGGCCTTCCCTTTTGGCCCGCCCTCGGCGTCTCGGTCCTAGGCAACCTCATCCCTGTCCCCCTGATCTTCTACCTCGCGCGCAAGATCTTGGAACTTGGCAGTCACTGGCCCTATCTCGGCCGCATCTTCCGCTTCTGCCTCGACAAGGGCCACAGGGCAGGTCAGAAATTAGAAAAAGAAGCGCGCTACGGCCTCTATGTCGCCCTCTTTCTCTTTGTCGCCATCCCCCTCCCGGGAACGGGGGCATGGACCGGCACGCTGGCGGCCTCACTGCTCGACCTCGAGCCCCGGCGCTCGTTTATCGCCATTGCCTCTGGCGTCATCACGGCAGGTCTCATCATGTGGCTCGCCACCTCAGGCCTCCTGGCCATTCCCTGGCCCTTTTAGTCCCTTCGCTGCCTCGGGTGGCTTTTATTGTTTCTTTAAAAGAGATAGCATAGAGATATCATATATTCATTAGGAGGACTCTATGTTATCCGATCTTTTTGTAGAGCACATGATTGGCGAAGAAGTCGGCGATTTCGACGTCACGGCTTATCAGTGCGGTAAGTTTTTCAACCTGAAGAAGGAAGATCTCCTGGGGAAGTGGAGCGTCTTCTTCTTCTATCCTGGTGACTTCACCTTTGTCTGTCCAACAGAACTCGAGGATCTTGCCGAGCACTATGACGATTTTAAGCAGCTCGGCTGTGAGGTCTATGCCATCTCGACAGACTCTGAATTTGTTCACAAGGCCTGGCAAGATCACAGTCCTGCTATCGCCAAGGTCTGCTTTCCCATGCTGAGCGATCGCACGCATCGGCTGAGTGAGATGTTTGGCGTCTTGAAGCTCGAGGAAGGTCAGGCGCTGCGCGGCACCTTTGTCATCAATCCCAACGGCGAGATCAGCTGCTATGAGATCCATGCGATGGGCATCGGCCGTGACGCTGAGAGCCTCCTGCGAAAAGTTGAGGCCAGCCAGTTCGTCTTCGAGCACGGCGACATGGTCTGCCCCGTCAAGTGGAAGCCCGGCAAGGAGACCCTGACGCCTGGCATCGACCTGGTCGGCAAGATCTAGGAGGTTGCCATGAAATTTCAAGAGATTTTACTCAAGCAATACGACTGGCAAGATGAAGAGATTGTCATCATTTTAAAGGATCAGGACAGCGGCCTGCAGACTCTCCCGGAGGACATTCAGGCCGAAGCCAAGTTGCAGCTCGAAGATGTCGAGTTCAAGGCGGATCAGACTTACCTTGAGAGCTTTGTCATGCGGCGCAACGGCAAGAAGCAGCGCCTCTATCTGCTCAAGCTCAAGTCGGAGATCTCAAGCCGCGTGATTCGCGCGGCCATGCGCCAAGTCGAAAATGCGCTGCGCAAATATAAGGCAGAGCGTCCCTGCATCGTCTTCGGCTCCTCTTTTTGTGCCCGCGGGATCGAGTCCCTCTTGACTCAGCTCGTCGTTGCCCTCTATCGCTTCGAGGAGCACACGGGGCACGGTGGCTTCATGCCCAATGAGAAGAATGAATTGCCAGAGCGAGAGGCAGCCTATGCGGTCGAGGAGATCAAGGTCGTCCACGCTGCGGATGAGTCGATCTCCGAAGTGATCTCGGGCGCTTTAAAACTCGGCGAGGCCATCTCCCTCTCCCGGCACCTGGTCAATCAACCGGCCAATTTCATGACGCCTGATCTTCTCGCTGAGGCGGTCAAGCAGGCCGGACGCGACTTTGGCTTCGAGGTCGAGGTCAAGGACGAAAAAGAAATTCAAGAACTGGGGATGGACGCCTTCTGGTCAGTGGCCAAGGGTTCGGAGAATCCCCCTCGCTTGATCATCATGCGCTATCTCAATCACCCAAGCTGCCAGGAGAAAATCGCCTTGGTCGGCAAGGGTGTCTGCTATGACTCAGGTGGCTATGCCATCAAGCCCGCGGACGGCATGGTGACCATGCACGCCGACATGGGGGGTGCTGGGGCCGTCATTGGGGCGATCTCTGCGCTCGCCGCCAATCGTGCCGAGGTCAATGTCGTCGCCATTGTCGCCGCCTGTGAGAACATGATTTCAGGGGGTGCCATGCGCAACGGCGACATCATCGGCTCGCTCGCCGGCAAGACGATCGAGGTCGTCAACACCGACGCAGAGGGTCGCCTGACCCTTGCCGATGCCGTCTGCTATGCCCAGCGCTTTGAAGGGGCGAGCAAGATTATAGACATTGCAACTCTGACGGGTGCCTGTGTCGTCGCTCTCGGCAATGAGATCACGGGCGTCATCAGCAATGATGACGAGATCTTCAAGGCGCTCGAGCTCGGGGCTGAGCGGAGCGGCGACAAGATTTGGCGGATGCCGAACGACGACGATTATGCTGAGCTCAACAAGACGGAGCGCGCCGACATCAAGAATTCGGGCGGTCGCTGGGGCGGCATGATCACGGCGGGTCTCTTTGTCCGCGCCTTCACGGGCGGCCTCCCCTGGGCTCACCTCGACATCGCAGGGCCGGCCTACCTCTCTGCTCAGAGCGATCAGTACTCAGCTGGAGCCTCCGGCGTCGGAGCCCATCTGCTCTACACAGCCGTCCAAGAACTCTGCCACTGATTGACTATCAGCTGAGAAGAGATAAAAAATCGCTGGCTCCCTCGGGGACCAGCGATTTTTCTCTTGAGATTGATTAGTCTTGGGGCTCTGTCTCCGCCACGGTCTGCTCACTTAAGAAGAGATAGACGGCATTGGCCACGGCCTCCCCGATGGTCTCCTGCCGCTCGGGATTCAAGAGCAGGGCGAGGTCTCGGCCATTGCTGAGATAGCCTGGAGAGAACTCGAGCGCCTTGATATTGACCTGGCGGAGAATGTCTGAGAGGCCCTCTTCGATGCCCGTCTGATCCGAGTTCTTGAGATCTGGGATGATCTTGATCAGCTCTGTCGAGAGAATATCCGCGAGGCGACGGCTGCCCTCTGTCTCATAGTTCATATAGGCTGGTGCCTCTGCCGAGCCCTCGGCGGCACTGAGGACGGGCTTCAAGATGCGGATGTGGAAGCCGCGCTGACTGTTGTTATCCACCTCTGCGAGATGATTGATGCGCAGATAAAACATCTCTTGGTATTGCTTCTCGAGATCGAGGATCAGGCGCAGGTCCTGACCGCTGCCTGGCTTGGTGAAAATACTGCTGTAGTTGGCCTCGTGTTTCTTGGCAATCTCTTGGCCGATCGCCTGCCTGAGCTCGACGAGGCGGTCGCTCTTGAAATTTTGCTCCTTGAGCTCCTCGAGGAAATCGCCAATGAGATAGTGTGCGAGACGGGCCACCCGCTCGGTATCCGACATGGGCATGTCCTGCGCGCGAATGAGGATGACCTTGGCCCCCAGCGCCTCGAGTTTGGCCTGGATCTTATAGGCGAGGTTGAGATTGAGTTCAGCGGCCGTGAAGACGCGCTTGACGGGATCCGTGGCAGCCAGGCCAGAGTTCATGACATAGCCCTGCTCATTGCCACCGAGCGCCGGGTCGAGGAAGACAGTGACCCCGGACAGTGCCTCTTGATTCTTGCTTCTCTGACTGTAGAGAGCGAGATTGCTATTGTGATAAGTGGGGATGACAGACTCAGCCTTCCAGGCGGGAACCTTTAAGTTGTTGGTCTTGACCTTCTGAATGTCCTCCTCTTGGAGGGGCAGTTGATCTGAGCCCGTCCCCGTCTTGGGTCCCGTCTCCACGCGCTGAGGACCCGTCTCTCCGAGGCTCGGCCAGACCTTCTTGACAATGGTCGTCGTCAAGAGGAGGACGACGGCGAGGACGGCCAGGATGACTGTTAGTTCTAGGGCTCTCTTCTGCTTCATCTATATGCCATAGCGAGCGGAGATGAGATTGGCCAGAAACTTAGCCATCCGCTCGATCTCTCTTTGATTTTTCCCCTCGATCATGACGCGCAACTTGGGCTCTGTGCCGGAGGCTCTGACCAGAATGCGGCCCTCCTGACCGAGCACCTCGGAAAACTCGGCGATCTGCTCCTTGAGATCTGGATCCTCCATCGCCTTCTCCTTGAGGTCGTTGGGAACTCGGACATTGATCAGTACCTGGGGATAGATCGTCCAGGCCTCTGCCGCCTCCGCGAGGCTCTGAGCGCTGCGCCGCAGGGCCGCCAATAGGGCGAGCGCTGAGACCATGCCATCTCCTGTCGTCGCGTGGTCGAGGAGAATGATATGTCCACTCTGCTCTCCTCCGAGGCAGTAGCCCTCGGCCAGCATGGCCTCGAGCACATTTCTGTCGCCGACGGCCGTCTTTAAGAGATTGATCTGGCGATCGCGCAAGAACTCATCGAGGGCCAGATTCGACATGACTGTTGCCACGACTCCATTGTTGAGGAGTCGCCCCTCGCGCTGCATGTCAGCCGCCAAAATCATCAGAATGCCATCGCCATCGACCATCTCACCCTCTGCAGTACAGGCGAGGAGGCGATCAGCATCCCCGTCAAAGGCCAAGCCGATGTCACAGCCCTCTTGGCGCAGCAGCTCAATCAGGCGCTCAGGCGCGGTCGAACCACAATTGGCATTGATATTGAAGCCGTCTGGGGAGGTCCCGATGCAGTGGACAGTGGCCCCGAGCTCACGGAAGAGCTCAGGCGCCAGGTGGTAACTTGCGCCATTGGCACAGTCAATGGCCATCTTGAGACCCGTGAGGTCGAGGGCAAAATTCTCCCGAAGATGTGTCAAATAGACATGAGCACTGTCGTCCAGTGGGATATGACGCCCTATATTCGTCGCTGAGATCAGCTGCGTTGCTGAGTCATAACCACTGACTTCCGACTCGATCTCAGCCTCTAGCTCATCTTGGAGCTTGTAGCCCAGATGCGAGAAGATCTTGATGCCATTGTACTCGAAGGGGTTATGGGAGGCCGAGATGACAATCCCCGCATCGCACTCATAGTGGCGGGTCAGATAGGCCACAGCAGGCGTGGGCATGACGCCCACGGTGTAGACGTCTGCCCCGACAGAGGTCAGACCCGCGATGAGTGCCGCCTCGAGCATGGAGCCCGAGACTCGCGTATCGCGCCCAATCAGCACCCGCGAATTCTTGGCAATTTCTTTGCGGATGACGACGGCCGTCGCATAGCCAATCTTAAATGCCAAATCAGCCGTGAGCTCTTCATTGGCGACACCTCTGATGCCATCGGTACCGAATAGTTTCACTGGGACCTCCTATTTTTTGTCACTTGGCTCGCTCTCTCCTGCCCCATCGCCCTCGCTCTCGTCAGTGGCCTCATGATTGGGGCGGACACTGACGGTCAAAGTGGCAGGGCTGAGACTCTCGACGCGTGTGTAGAGATTGCTGCGCGTGCGTATCTGCACAGGCAATTGATCGAGGCCCGGACTGTCGATCGTCGACAAGTCGACATAGGCCGTGATATCGCGAATAGTCAACTTCTCGAGCACCGATTTGCGCGCCCTGAGATTGACCTGGATATTGCGCATGGGATATTGAATTTCATAGCCCTTGTCCCGCATCTCAAGCAGCGACTCAAACTGGAGCGGCACCTGAAAGGACTTGCTCTCGAGCGGATTGACCTGCACCTGGACAAAGAACCAGATGATCGTCGAGAGCAAGAGCGAGGTCAAGAGCAGGCTGACGTGAACCTTGCGCGGAGGCTTCTCCTTGAGGGCGGGACCATAGACATCCTTCCCCCTGCGAAAAAAGCCAAAGCGCTGCGCCTCTCCCTGGGGCAGCAGCAAGAGGCGGTGAAGTTGCGTGCGGAGGACGTCGGCATTGTCCAGGGCATAGAGGCGGCCCTCGACAGCGATGCTGATCGTGCCGGTCTCCTCGGAGCAGACGACGGCAATCGTATCGCCCATCTCGGAAGCGCCGATCGCAGCGCGATGTCGTGTACCGAGATCGCGCCTCAGGTGATAGACGTCAGAGAGGGGGATATGCACTCTCGCCGCGGCAATCTTGCCATCGCGGATGACGACGGCGCCGTCATGCAGGGGTGAGCCCAGGTAAAAGATCTGCTTCAGGGCCGTGGCCGAGAGGACGGCATCGAGGGTGACAGCATTTTCCTGGCCCTTGAGATCACCGAGGGCCGTGGTCCTCTCAATGACAATCAGCGCGCCCGTTCGATGCTCGGACATCTCTTCGCAGGCCTTGACGATGCTCTCGATCATCTGGTAGCCGCGGCCATCGTGATGGTCAGAACCCTCCGTCACCTGGCTGAGGACATTGAAGCCCGAGCGCCCCACAGTCTCGAGCGTGCGACGCAACTCCGGTTGGAAGATGACGACCACGGCAATCGCAAAGACAGAAATCGTCCGATTGAGGATGTAGCCGAGCGATGAGAGGCCGAGGAGAGAAGACGAAATGGCCAGGAAAAAGATGAAGAGGATGCCCTTGAGGAGTTGCCAAGCGCGCGAATCGCGCAGCAGTTTGAGCAAATAGTAGAGCAGGAAAGTCGTGAGCGAAATATCGAGCAGGGCAATAAAGATATCGAGCGGCCCCCCGATAAAGAGGAAACCGTCTCGAATCTCATTGAGCAAGCCTGTCAAAAACTGAGCTAAACGTTGAAAAATATCCATGACTTCGACTTCGCCACCCTCCTGCTCAGGTTGGGTCAATTATACATGAGATGGCTTAGCGATGTAAAAGTGGGCTGAGCTTTTTATAGATGAGCAGCATAATGCCGCTGATGACCAGTGATTTGAAGATGTTAAAGGGGACAAAGACAAAGAGCAGCAAGGTCCAGAGATTGTGGACGAGCTGATTGCCCGCTGCATTGACCATGCCGATGATGCCCTCGAGAGGCAGACCCATGACCTTGATGTAAAAGGGGATGTTGATGAAGTAGTTGAAGGCGACCGCGACCACGGTCATGGTCAGTCCGCCGAGCGCCATGCCGAGGATGGCCGAGCGCTTCGTCTTGTGGCGCTGATAGATTAGACCCGCAACCAGGACAAAGGTACCTCCGACCAGAAAGTTCGCAAGCTCCCCCGTGTAGAAGGTCTGTGAGGCGGGCATATGGAGAATGTTGCGCAGCAATTGGACGATGACGCCACTGAGGGGGCCGAGGCTGAAGGAAGCTAAGAGCGCCGGCAGATCCGCAAAGTCAAACTTGAGAAAGACAGGCATCAGAGGGATGGGAAATTCCAGATACATCAAGATGACTGAGAGAGCCGTCAGGATGCCCGTCTTGGCGATCCACTTGCTCCGCTCGCGTGTGCTGGCCTCTCTCTTGATCTTCTTGTTCCCAGGTGAAGAAAGGCTGATATGTGACATGATAATCCTCCTCTCAGGGCATAAAAATAGGCCCCAGGGGGCCCACGACGAATAGAATAAATCTCCTCTCATCCAGACTCTACTGTCGGCTCAGGAATTGCACCTGATCAAGCATGACGCTTCGCGGGCTGTACCGCCGGTCGGGAATTTCACCCTGCCCCGGAAAATATATTGTAAGCCCATCCTAACACGAGAGAAATCGAAAGGGAAGTCTCAGCTCAGTCCAAGAGGGCCATGGCCCGTCCCAGGTAATCTGCCATCAGCTGCTCGAGATCGAGACCGTAAAGACCGCGCTCCGCATAGGCGAGATCCGCCGTGAGGCCATGGATGTAGACCGCGGCAATGGCGGCAGCCGCAGGGGCGAGACCCCGAGCCAAAAAGGCCGTGATCAGCCCCGTGAGGCAGTCTCCACTCCCCGCTCGGGCCAGGAGCTGATTGCCCGTGGGATTGATCAGGCAGAGGCCCTCTGGGAGGGCAATGACAGTTCTGTGCCCCTTTAAGATAACGATGGACTGAGTGGCCGTCGCAGCGGCCTGGGCAGCCTCTGCAGCACCGATCCGAGAGAGCTCGAGTTCTGGCCAGAGCCTCTGAAACTCAGCTGGGTGGGGCGTCAATATGGCGGGGATCTTACGCTCTCTCAGGAGCTTAAAGAGTTCCGGCGTCCGTGCCAGCAGATTGAGGGCATCGGCATCGAGGAGCAGGCGCGCAGAGCTCTTGAGGGAGAGTTCGAGCAGTGGACGCTCCAGGCAGTTGCCGAGACCTGGGCCGAGGGCCAAGACGCCCAGGGGCTCAAGGTCCTTGGCCTTGAGCTCCGCCAAGGGGCGGACAATGAGCTCTGGCTGTGCGCTGAGCAGCTCGCTCATCAGCTCCGACTCCGTGTAGAGGAAGAGATAGGAGGCCCCGGCGCGGAGCGCTGTCTTGAGAGCCAGGAGGGCAGCCCCTGGATAGGCTGGGGAGCCTGCGAGGAGGGCCGCCTTGTGCTGGCTGCCCTTGTGGCGGTCGGCTCTTTCACGAGGCCAGACGGCCTGAAGATAGTCGGGCGTCGTCAGATAGAGGGCGGGCTCAGAGCGTTCATTTTCTGAGCACTCCGCTCCTAAGTTGCGCCGGACGAAATCATGGCCGTAGCCGAGATCAGCGACTCTGATCTGGCCACTGCGGGCCGCGCCCTCTGAGGAGAGCGTCCCCCACTTATAGCCCCCAAAACTTATGGTGTAGTCATTTGTCAGCGCATGGGGGGCGATCAGGCCGTGACGCGAATCGAGGCCGCTGGAGCAGTCGAGAGCGATCGAGAGGGCTCCGTGCTCACGCGCTTCAAGAAGGACTGGGGCCAGTCGCTTCAAGATCTCGGGTTCTGCTCTCAGGGCATTGAAACCACTCCCATAGAGGGCATCGATGAAACAGATCTCGTGAGGGCGCTCGAGAGCAGAGTCCAGCGCCGTCCAGGCCCTCTCTTGGACGGCGACGGGAAGACCCATCGCCTGAGCTGCACGGCGCATCGCGGCCGCATCCTCTGTGCCGCTCTCGCCGAGCAGATCGAGACAGAGCGGCTGGGGCTGATGATTGATCGCCTGGAGGGCCACAGCCCAGCCATCCCCTGCATTATTGCCCTGGCCGAGGAGGATGAGATATCGTCGTTCTGCTGCCACTTCACGGATCAGATGCCAGGCTGCTCCGGCCGCCCGCTCCATCAAGAGGAGCGAGGGCAGCCCCGTCTCAGCCACGTAGGCCCGATCGAGAGTCGCCTCTTGCTGACGGGTCAAAACACGGGCGTTCTTCACTTCTATCAAGCGCAAAAGATTGAGATCCTGAGACATCGCACACCTCCTCCCCTATCATAGCAAAAGACCCTCCGTCCGGAGGGTCTTCTTGAGATTTTAATGACTGATAGGGAGAAGCTTAGAGAATCTTCTTCAGAGCCTCAACCATGTCCTCGTAGCTTCTGGAGCCGACAATCTTTTCCTTGACCTCGCCATCCTTGTAGAGGTAGATCGTGGGGATAGACATGACGCGGAATTGCTGGGCGAGTTTCATCTCTTCATCGACATTGACCTTGCAGACTTTCAGTTTGCCCTGATAGTCTTCAGCCAGCTTCTCGACGACGGGGCCGAGCATCTGGCAAGGGCCACACCAGGGAGCCCAAAAATCGACGAGGACCGGCAGTTCAGATTGGACGACTTCAGCTTCGTAAGTATCATGTTTTAATTCGATAACCATAAATTCCTCCTTATTAGGTAAGAAGTGGCGGAACTAGGACGAAGCTATGCCACTTCAATTTAAGGCTAGGATAATCAGTCCTGGACTGCTTTTCAGTAACTAGAGTATCAAGCTGAATAATCCTATAAAAACTCATTGAGGACAGAGTTGTTCGGCACGACGCGACGATCTCCGCGGGGCAGACCCGCAAGGATGGCAAGGAGGTCACGCGCCTCGGCCACCGTCCGCTCAATATTGGCGTAAAAGAGGTCATCGCGCACGTTGGGCGACTTGCGCAGTGTCCCCTCTTCATAGGCCGCCAGATCCTGGAGGAGGAGATCCTTGACAGCTGGGCCGAGCAGCGCATATTCATAGGGCAGTGCTGTATTGAGGTGGAGGTCTGCACTCTCGAGATAAGCCGGGACAAAGGTTTCCTCAGCCCAGGCGACCATGGGCCAGAAGTCCAAGTTTTCCAGCGGTCTGGTATTGCGGTGGAGATTGTCGCGGTGCATGCGGCGAATCTTTCGCGTCATCTCACTGTCGATATTGCCGCTGCGCGTCTCGAGCTCGACATGCGGCATGAGCATGATGCCGAAGCTGCGCTCAGGACTCAGCTGCCGGCGGATCTCGTCGGCCAGGGCATGCAGTCCCTCGACCAGGATGATATCGCCCTTTCTGAGCTGAACTTTCTGCTTGCGATCATAGATGCGCGTCCGTGTCTTGAAGTCAAAGTGAGGCACCCAGGCAGCCTTGCCCTCCTGGAGGAGGCGGAGGTCCTCGGCCAGAAGATTGAGAGAAATCGTATCGAGGGATTCGAAGTCAGGCCGGCCCTCGTCATCGTAGCGCACGGCCCCCTCGATGTAGTAGTCGTCGAGGGAGATCATCTTGCACTCGTGACCCAGACGGTTGAGCTCGGCCTGCAGTCTCATCGTCGTCGTTGTCTTTCCCGAATTGGTCGGGCCAGAGATGAGAACGAAGCTGAGAGAGTCTCGGGCTGCGAGATCCTGGATCAGCTGCTCTAATTGACGTGAGTAATATTCCTCACAGGCCGCAGCATAATCTGGATAGTCGTAATTGCGGATCATCTCGGCCAATTCATCCGCCGTGATAGTCAGTCGATCTTGTAATTTCGCCATAAAACACTCCTTAAACAGGACGATCAGAGAAGCTCTGAGCTTGCAATCATCGTCTCGTAAGCTGTATATTACCATGCGTGAGGCTTTTGCCCAAAGGGCGAGCTGAAAACATCGTCACGGAGATCCAGACATGCCTAAACTCAACTATCAGAAGACGCTCCTCCTCGGCTTCGGCTTCCTCGCCTCGAGCCTTGCCTGGAGCCTCTACAATGCCCTCGTCCCCACTATGCTCGAGAGCCGCTTTTTGCTCAGCACGGGCAGCATCGGAATCATCATGACGATCGACAACATCTTCGGCGTCGTCTTCCAGCCCCTGATCGGGACACTCTCCGATCGGACGAGCACGAAGATGGGCCGGCGTATGCCCTGGATTCTCTTTGCTCTCCCCATCTCGGCGCTGCTCTTTGCCCTGATTCCGAGGGCTCAGTCGCTCCTGATGATGATGCTGACGATCATCCTCTTCAACTTCTTCATGTCGCTCTGGCGCTCCCCCGTCATCGCCCTGATGCCCGACCTGACGCCCCCGCCCCTGCGGAGCAAGGCCAACGGCCTGATCAATCTCATGGGCGGCATCGGCTCGATCATCGCCTTTTTCGTCGGGGGCAAACTCGCGACCCATGATCCGACGAACCGCCTCTCCTTCCTCATGGGTGCCATCACGATGTGCCTGGCCCTCGCCATGCTCCTCCTCTTCATCCGTGAGCCTGCGAGCGCGCGCACCGAGAACCTGATCGAGCTCAAGAAAGAGAAGCAGAAACTCCATCTCAGCGGCTCCGAGCTGCGCTCCCTCATCCTGATCCTCGCCGCGATCTTCTTCTGGTTCGCCGCCTATAACGCCATCGAGACCTTCTTTACCCTCTACGCCGTTAATAAACTGGGCGTCAGCGCAGGACGCGCGACGATGATGCTGACGGCCTTCTCCCTCTCCTTTGTCGCCTTTGCCTTCCCAGCCGCCCTCGTCGCCGGCAAGCTCGGCCGCAAGCGGACCATTCTCACTGGGCTCGCCATCCTGATCAGCTGCTTCTTCCCAATCCTCTTTCTCCAGTCGACCAGCTTGATCCTCATTCTGCTCCTCATCGGCGGCATCGGCTGGGCCTGCGTCAACATCAACTCGCTGCCGATGGTCGTCGAGCTCGCAGGCCGCGAGAAGATCGGCGAGTTCACTGGCTTCTACTACTTCGCCTCCTTCTCCGCCTCGATCGCAAGTCCCATCCTCTTCGGCTGGATCCGGGATCTGACGGGCAACTACGGCCTCCTCTTCATCTACGCGCTGATCGCCTTTGCACTCGCGGCATTTGCGATGTTCGGCGTGCGACACGGCGAGAGCACAGCAGCTGTCAAGCTCAGCGAGATCGATCTCGAAGCCTAGTCAAAATGATATAAAAAAAAGCCCCGGCCAGCAGCTGACCGGGGCTTCTTTTCTGATCTTTCGATTTACTTGGCCTGGAGATAGGCGATGATTCTCTGCATCTCGTTATAGACGATCATGTAGCCCTCATCGACGCCCATACCTGGCTTGGCCAGGATCTGGTCGGGACGCGAGGCCATGGCGATCTGGACACAGATCTGAGAAGAGCGATCGGTCTCATTGCAGGTGCCGCCCTGATAGGCCGCTCTGCCATTCTCACGGCAGTAGAGGACGGCCTCGATCGTATTCTGGATGCCGCCGAGGTCAGGCGTCTTGATCTGGATCATGTGACCTGCTCCTGCATCGACGAAGTCACGGACATCCTCGAGCGTGTTACACCATTCATCAGCGACCAGCTGGACGTCGCACTTTCTCTGATCGAGTTCAGCGGTCAAGTTGGCGAGGCAGCGGATCTGATCCTCGCGGGAGCCAGCATCCATCGGTCCCTCAATGCGCAGCTTAAAGGGCGCGGCCGCACGAGCGAGCTCCTCGATATAGTCGGCCATGGCTCCGACATTGTCGACGCCAAAGGCCATGCCAATCGTCCCATAGACATCGATGTGCAGAATGGGTGCATAATTCTCATCGCTTCTGTGTGTCTCGATGCGCTCCTTGAGCCAGCGGACGTAGTCGAGCAGCAATTCCCCCCTCTCGCCGAGCTTTTGCTTGACGTTGTTGATCAGGGCATGGGGCAACACTGGCACGCCCTTGATAATCATCTTATCGGCGTTCTCGTAGCGATTGTCACCGGACTGGGTGAAGATCGCGAGTTCCTTGGGCTCTAGAGGCAGCTCATATTCGTCGGCGACGATCTCACAGGGCAGCTTCTTCTGGCTCTTGGCCACGGCGTCGAGGACAGCCTGGGAGACACCGTAGCGAATAGCTGTGTGCAGTTTCTTGCCCTCGTGTTCGTAGGCCTCAATCTCTTTCATCAGCTCTCTAAAGCTCTTCAACTCCTGGCCGACGACGAAGCGGTCGAGGACCTCTTGGACGACAGGGATAAAGTCGGCGGCGAGGAAGAGCGGATCGCGACCGCCCGCGCCAGAGTACTGCACGGCGGCACAGTCGCCATAGGCGATCTCCCCGTCTTCGAGGACGAGTTGGATACAGATCGATTCTCCGGCCTGACGAACCGCGGTGAAGCCAGCTGTCTTGACCTCGCCGACATAGTTGAAGCCGTCGGTCTCGACGCCGTCCTTGATCGCCTTCTGATCGTCAAAGTAGAAACCTGTGCGACCTGGGGAGAGAATTGCCTTCGTTACTTTCATGTTTTCCTCTTTCTAGGCTCTGCCTAATACATGTCCAGGCCGGCCGACGAGTCGACCCTTCGAGATTGCATACACATCGTCGATGACCATCTGGAAGGAGGCATCGCGCTTCTCATATTTGGCACGCTCCTCCATCTTCTGGCGATGGAAGTCGATGAGATCTTGAGTGAACGGCACATCGCCGACGTTGAAGATGCGGATGGCGCCGTTGTTGTCACGGGCTGGGAGCATGCGTCCACGATTGTAGCGCGAGGGCGCCCAGGGGATGTCGAGGACGCCTGATTCGACGGCACGGATTGTGCCAATCGCGATGTCGCCCTCACCGAGCTCGAAGCAGCGGTCGACGACACAGCGCGTCTCTTCGGAAATGATGTGCTTCTCGTCGATCAGTGAATTGACGTCGAGACTCTGGTCGCCCAGCATGTTGATGATCTGCTTGGTACAGCGCAGACCCTCGGCATTGGCCTCCTTGGTCGGCACGCCCATCGCCTCATGAGGCGTCTTGACGATGACCTTGGTCGCGTGAGAGAGCGCGGCAACGACCGAGCCCCAAGAAATAACGGCAAAGGCCTTGGCCTCATCTTGCGGGAAGCCGCCCATCCACTGGTGGAGGACGGTCGTCACGGTGACGTCGCCGTAGCCATAGCGGCGGAGATACTCATCCGTCAGATCCTGAAGCGTCTGGAGGGCCGCGACGTCCTGGACGAGGTTGCCGCACTGGCCGTAACCGACGGTGACGTTCTTGACACCCTGCTCAGCGGCGAGGAGCGCCTCGATGATGGCGACCGAATGGCTGACAAAGGGCGGGACAAGCGTCCCTGTCAGAGGGCCGTAAGGCTCGCGATTGATCGAGACCCCACCCTCTTCGTAGATGCCCGTCAGGCGATCGATATACTGCCAGTCGGCAATCGTCCGCTCCATAGGGACGTTCTTGGCATAGGGAATATTGTAAGAGATCCCACCGCCCTCATAAGAGGTAAAGCCCCCCGCATAAGTAATTTCCGTCAGGAGCCTGGCATCGGGGGTGCCGTGACGCACTTGGACGGGCTTGGTGAGATTTTCGGTCAATTGGCGACAGCCCTGCACTCCGTGGTTGACCGCCGGGAAGCCATTCAGCATAGACTTGCCAGTCTTCTCGCTCTCCTCGATGCCAATTCTGGCCTCTTCATAGCGATTCTGACGCGTATACGAGTCAATCGTCGACGGCAGAAGATCGGCCTCTCCCTCATTGGCGAGGAAGTTCAATAGCTCGATCTGCTTGTCGATCAGGGCGACACCTGCACGGGGCTGAACGAGAGTCCTGCCCTCGGCCTTGGCCTGGTTCAGCGCCTTGGTAAAGTTCTTCTCTGCGGGAATCGTCTTCTGATACTCAATCCCCTCCGCGATGTCGTGGACCTCCTGACCGGTGGGCCACTGGCCGAGGATCTCGCGACGAATCTCATAGAAGAGATCATCACTCAATCGCTTGTTTCTAATCTCACTCATGGACTAGCTCCTTCTTCATGATGCTGAGCGCAAGTTCTGGCTCACTCTGGGCGAGTACGCCCATGGCCGAGAGGATGTACTTGCGATCGATCAATATCTCACAATGCCGCGGTTTGAGGGCATTGGGTTCTCTGGGATCATAGAACGCCGCCGCGGCAATCTCGGCGGCCTCGGGCACGCGCACAATGGCCCCGCCCGTGACGACGAGTCGAGAGACATGGCGCAGATCCTTGCCCGTCTGGGCATAGACCTTGCCGACGGGCGTATAGACCTCCTCGAGCTGACCCGCGTGGCGCGTGACGGCAATATCGATGGCCGCCTTGGCCAAAGCCTCATCCAGCGCTTTCAGCTCAGGGGTCTCGGGAAGTTTATCGGTGTGGGCCTTGAGATCCTCGGCCAGCTCAGTGATCGCCTCGGGACTGAGGCCCGACAGGGCTGAAATCTCACTGAGACCGGCAGCATCAATAATCCCCTGCAGGGAATAGCGCATGCCGAGATCGCCCTCGACAGTTCGCTTGGCGTAGGGTTCAGGAATCCCCTTGAGAACGGTGTTCATCGTCGCGGGAGCCCCCTCCGCCAGGGAATAGACATCGGTCGTCGCACCGCCGAGATCGACGGCGACGAGATCGCCAATGCCCCGCTCTGTCTCACAGCCCTGGGCGAGGAGCTCCATGGCACTGAGAATGGCAGAGGGCGTCGGCAAGAGGATGTGGTCGAGCATGCTCTGAATCTTGCTCAGCCCCTTGGCCTGGATGATCTCTGCGAGAAAAATCTCTCGGATCTTGTCCTGCACCTCAGTAATCTGTATCTCACCGAGTCGCGGCATCACATTGGGGCAGATGTGAAAATCGAGTCCGTCCAAGATACGCGAGACCTCGCGGGCGGCGGAGCGATTGCCGGCGATGACGATAGGAAATTTCGGATCAATTTCACGGAGCGCCTCCGCATTATTGATCAGGCAGCTCTTGTTGCCACCGTCCGTCCCACCCGTCAGGAGAAAGATCTCTGGCTTGGCCTCGCGAATCTGATCGAGATCCTCATCCGTCAGCTCGTGGCTGAAAATTCCGATGATCTTGGCACCGGCGCCGAGCGCCGCCAGGCGAGCGGCCTCTCCAGTCAGTTCAGGGACGAGACCGGCCACCATCATGCGTAGACCTCCGGCTGCTGAAGAGCAGGCTCGGAATTCCGCCGCGTCCAATCCAGGAATCATCGCCTCGAGTTTGGCCTGTGCCTCAGCGAGGCCGTGCTCGATGCCCGTCTGAATCGTCGTGTACGCCGTCGCCGTGCCGATGATTTCTCTCTTGTGGCAGTCGACGGCCGTCAACTTGGTCCAAGTGGAGCCAAAATCTGCGAGAATGTAATAGGCAGACATCGTCTACTCGACTTTGAGGTCCTGCTTGAGGCAGTCAATGGTCACCTGGGGATCTGTCCCAGGGGGGAAGGCCCGGTTGAAGCCCATGTCGAGGAAGCGCTTTTCCACTTCGTCAAAGGGCTGCTTGCCGACGACGATATTCCCCCCGACGTAGAGCAGGATATCGCCGATGCCGGCCTCTTCGCACTTCTGTCTCATGCCGCGGCAGTCGAGCTCGCCGTGACCATACAAAGATGAGACGATGATGGCATCTGCGTCTGTCTCGATGGCGGCGCGGATGTATTCCTCCTGAGCGACCATGACACCGAGATTGGTCACCTCAAAACCCGCCTCACGGAAGGCGAAGTCGAGAATGCGGATGCCGACGGCATGGACATCGGCGCCGATGACGCCGATGACCAGGTGCTTGCCATTACTCATTGTTAAGCTCCCTATCTAGGCCGTGTTGGGCGGCCTCTTCAGCTTGGATCTGCTGCTTGAACTGCAGCGGTCCAGTCTCATATAAATTATTGCCGAGACTGTCGATGACGACGAGCAGCGGCATCTGATGGACGGTTAATTTGCGCAGGGCCTCAGCTCCGAGATCTTCATAGGCGATGACCTCCGAGGCGACGATCGACTTGGCCAGCAGGGCCCCTGCCCCACCGATGGCGCCGAAGTAGACAGCGCCGCATTTGCGCATCGCCTCGATGACTTCTGGAGAGCGCTTGCCCTTGCCAATCATCCCGAGCTGACCCGCGCGGATCAGTCGCGGCGAATAGGGGTCCATGCGGTAGGATGTCGTGGGGCCGGCAGAGCCGATCACCTGGCCGGGAGCTGCGGGCGTCGGCCCGACGTAGTAGATGACTGAACCCTCCACGGGAAAGGGCAGTTCCTCACCGCGATCCATGGCCTGGACAAAGCGGAGATGACCCGCATCGCGCGAGGTGTAGATGGTCCCGGAGAGGAGCACGCGATCGCCAGCGCGCAGGGATCTGGCCACTTCAGGCGAGAGAGGTGCAATGATCTCACGGCGCATTAGTAGACCTCCTCTATATGGCGGGCCGCATGGCACTGGATGTTGACAGCGACGGGCAGGCCTGCGATATGCGTGGGCAGGGCCTCGATGGCGACGGCCAGACAAGTGCTCATCCCACCGAATCCCATCGGCCCGATACCGAGCTCATTGATCTCTGAGAGCAGTTCAGCCTCGAGCTCGGCATAGAAGGGGTCGGGATTGGGAGCGCCCGTCTCGCGGAGGAGGCTGCGCTTGGCCATCTCGGCGGCACGGTCGAAGTTGCCCCCGATGCCGACGCCGACGATTATTGGCGGACAGGGATTGGGACCGGCATCACGGACGACCTTGAGGACAAAGTCCTTGACGCCTTGTAGACCGTCCGCCGGGCGCAGCATCTTGAGCTGAGACATGTTCTCAGAGCCGAATCCCTTGGTGGCGAGACTGATCTTGATCTTATCCCCTGGCACGAGGCGATAGTAGATGATCGCAGGGGTGTTGTCCCCCGTGTTGACTCGGCGCAGGGGATCGCCGACGACGGACTTGCGGAGGTAGCCATCGGCATAGCCCTGGCGGACGCCCTCGTTGACCGCTTCCTCGATATTTCCGACGAGGTGGACATCTTGCCCCAGATCTAAAAAGACACAGGCGAGACCTGTATCTTGACAGATCGGCACCTGTGTCTGATCGGCGATGTGATAATTTTCAATGATGTCATCCAAAACAGTCGCCGCAGTCTCAAAGCGCTCTGCCTGACGCCGTGATTCGATGGCACGGCGGACATCACATGGCAAGACGCGATTGACCTGGATACACATTTGACGGATGATCGGCACGAGTTCGGATACTTGAACTTCCCTAGACAAGTGATTTCCTCCTAACTTGAACGCATCTTCTCCCATAATATACACAAAGGTCGTTCGTGCTTCAATGAAATTTGGCGAAATCTGACAATCTTTCTCCCCCTCGTGCGAGAAGCTCGATCAGAGCCTATTTGCCGGGCTCATACTCCTGCAATACCAGCTTGACCTCACGCTTTTCACCAGCGCGATAGACATCGAGAGTCACCGTGTCACCGGGTTTCAAGTTCCGCTTATAGCGATTGACGTCCGCCACTGTAGTCATCGGCTCCCCATCAATCGCAACGATGAGGTCGCCCTTCCTCAAGCCGGCCTCTACTGCCGCTGAGCCCGGAATGAGGTCGACGACCAGGATGCCCGCTCGATCTGCAATGCCGTAATGCTGTGCCAGTTCAGCGGAGACAGCCTCACTGTAGATGCCGAGGCTGACGCGCCCACGGACATAGCCGTAGCGGATGAGATCCTCGATGACAGGTCGCGCCTCCGTGATGGGGATCGCGAAGCCGAGCCCCTCAAAGCTCGCCCCCTGCCCTGCCGCAGAAATCTTGCCCGTGATCACACCGATCACTTCGCCAAAGGAATTAAAGAGGGCCCCGCCGGAGTTGCCAGAATTGACCGCTGCACTCGTCTGAATCATATTGAGCTCCAGCCCCTCAAAATTGATCTCGCGGTTGAGGGCCGAAATGATGCCGGCAGTCACCGTTCCCTCGAGCTGCCCCGTGGGATTGCCGATCGCGACCGCGAGTTCACCGACGACGAGCTCATCTGAGTTGCCGAGCACAGCGGGTACGAGCTCGGGGCGCTCATCACTCTTGAGTCTCAGCTTGATGACCGCAAGGTCCGAGCTGGGATCTGAGGCGACGAGATCGGCAGGATAGACGACGCCATCTGACATCTTGACGAGAATTTTCTTGGCATTCTTGATGACGTGGCTGTT
The DNA here is from genome assembly GCA_023426575.1 of Bacillota bacterium. Classification (GTDB taxonomy): domain Bacteria; phylum Bacillota; class Clostridia; order Saccharofermentanales; family DTU023; genus JAFAAL01. Next base: position 13,742 of record JAFAAL010000039.1, on the reverse strand, counting down.
GGTCGCAATATAGCCATCGCGCGAGATGATGAAACCAGAGCCGGCAAAAGCCGCATGCCGAACATCACCGAAGAGATCGACGAGTTCCACCTCTGTCGAGATGGCCACCACTGACTGCAGCCCCGCCTTGGCAATTTCGGCAATCGTCCACGAGGCCTGGTCGCCACGCTGCTGCCGCGTCGCTGCCTCGAGACTGAAGGCGGGCTCGCGCAGAGCTGCCGCATCTGCTGCCTCGCCCTCGGCAAGCTCTGTCGGCTCTTGGACCTCTCTGGCCAGCGTCGTCTCAGTCATTTCGGAGTCGTCGGCATCCTCGGCATCGGCCCAGTCATCCCAGGTCACGACATTTTCACGAAACTGGCGCTGGGCTCTCTGGAGACCACGCCGATAGACGTAGAGCATCCCGAGGAGAGAGCCGACAAAGAGCAGGAGCAAGAAGAGAGCCGTCAGGACCAGACCGCGCTGTCGCCGGGGCGTCTCGAGCTCTGGTGAGACAGGGGCATAGCTGTACTGCTGACCTTGAGATTCCAAGTGATAGCAGTCAGGGCTCTGCGTAGAGCGGCTGAGCTGATCTGGGCGCGTCACTTCTTCGGGCTCAGAATAATGATTTGAATAATAACGAGGATCTTCCGACATGGTCTTCCCCTTTCGCAAGTCGAACTTCCTCTATCATAGTGAAAGATGGCGAGACAATGGTTGAGCAAAAATGAAAAATTGTGACAGAAGTGAGAAGTTCTAGGCAGTATGGCACTTTAAGATGTAGCGCGAGATGATGCGATCCCAGATCCTTTGAATCCAGACGAGCAATTTGATGAAGAGACAGGCCGCGAGGAAGAGTCCCAGCCCGATGAACATGAAGATCGCAAAGACGTAGAGCACCCCGAGAATGATCGAGACGATGGTCGCGGCGAAGCCACCGCTGAGGAAGGCGGAGAGGAAGCGACTGGCCTCTTCAATCCGATTATTGATAAAGTCGAGCGTCTGCTCTGGCAGCGTGGCAAAATCAATCTGAATCAGTGTGAGCAACCACTGAGTGATGGCCTTGAGGAAGAAGAAGAAACCCAAGACGTAGCCGAAGAGGACAAGAGGACGCAGGTAAAAGGGCAGGCGGTAATAATGAGCTCCCGCAAAGGGCATGGCAAAGTGAAAGAGGGCGCCGAGGAGAAAAGAGAGCGCCACACCGGGCAGCAGAAAAGTCTGAAGCTCAGGCAAAATGGCCAGGAGTGCAGTGATGAGAATCCAAACAAAGCTCGTCACATAGAGGATGCCACGCCGACTCCGAGCTCTGATATCGCTGTCAGACCAAACATGGCCAAGTAAGATGCCTTCCCAAAAGTCCATAACAACTCCTAAAGTGAAAAGCTCCGGCCCGCCGCCTCGGCAAAGGCCGCCGCCAGCTTCTGCCAGGGCAGAGAGCTGAGATCCGAGCCCGTCAGCACAAATTCCTCACTGCCATCGACCTCTTGATAGCTCAGTCGCCAGATAAAATCTCGTTGAATCTTCTCCAGATCCAGATCTGGCTCTGGACTCGCTTGGCGGATAAAATCAGAGACGATCTCACGATAGCCCGCCATCTTCTCTCGAGGCAGGCCGCGCACAAAATTGTTGAACCAGCGATTGCTGTCCTTCCAGACCAAAACATTATGCTGAAAATCGAGGCGCAAGAAGAGGAATCCTCTCTGATACGCCGCCAGTTCACATTCTGCCCACGCCAGCTCGCGCTGCATAATCACCTCCGAGCCCTGAGGCTCTCAATCAATGCGCTCATTCTAACATATGCCCCAGCCATGCCCAAATCACTTGAGCTTTGCGGCAATCTCCTCAATCTTCTTCAGGCGGTGATTCATGCCTGACTTGCCGAGGGGCGGATCGAGTTTTTGCCCGAGCTCTGCGAGGTTGAGACCTGGATTTGCGAGCCGGACCTGTGCCGCCGCACGCAACTTCTCGGGGAGGAGCTCGAGACCGCGTCGCTTCTTGATCCACTCGATCGCCTGAAACTGTCGCGCAGAGGCCTCAGCCAGGCGATCGGCATTGGCCGAGTCACAGTTGACGACGCGGTTGACCTGATTTTTGACTTCCTTTTCGACGCGCAGGTCCTCGTAATCCATATAGCTATTGACACAGCCCGCCAATTGCAAAAAAAGCCCAATCTCCCGCCCGTCCTTGAGATAGAGGACGCGCGCCGAGGGGCGGTCGAGATACTTGAAGTGGAGGCCATAGCCCTGGAGATAGTTCAGGCAGATATCGGCTGGGAGAATGCGCGGAAAGGAGAGTTCGAGGTGGTAATTGCCACTCGGCTCAGACCAGGCTCCAATCGCCAGATAGAGCATCTGCAAAATCGTCTCCCGCTCCAGGCGAGAAGACTCATCCTCAAACTCACTGAGCTCGTTGGTTAGGCCTGGCATCTCGGCCAAGAATTCCTTGATATCTGCTCGGAGTCGGCTGAGCTCCTGCTGCTCACGCCAGATAATCTGCTGCCTCGAGCGCTCGCTGACGAAGGTACAGCGCGTCTTGGACTGCTGCAAGAGCTCTGTCAAGAAGTCAAAAAACGCAGGACGCGCCGTGGCAAAGACCATGCTCCGCCCCGAGACTCTGAGCGCCACGGCCTGAAAGAGCTTGAGCGCCAGGGGCCAGTACTCAGTCTGCGCCTGAAGCCTGGACAGGGCCTCCTCTTGGAATTGGCTATTGAGATTCATCTTCTGCCCCTTCTGGCCAGCGGCCGAGCCAGCGCACTTCGGGTTCTAAATGCACATCATAGGCCTCTTGAACAGCCTGCTGCACCGCCTTGTAGAAGTCTCGAATCTCTCGAGCCGACGCTCCGCCGTGATTGACGATGAAGCCAGCATGCTTCATCGAGACGCCCACCTGGCCCCTCCGTCTTCCCTTCCAGCCGAGATCGGAGATCAGCTTGCCGACGTAGTGTCCTGGCGGACGCTTAAAGGCAGAGCCACAGCTCGGCAAGAAGAGCGGCTGGGCTGAGCGGCGCTTCAGCTGAACCTCAGCCATCTCCTGCAGCGCCTGGCTATTCGGATATGAAGGCAGTCGGAAGAAGGCCGCGAGGACGATCTCCCCCGTCTCCTGGAGGAAGGAGTGACGATAGCCGAAGTCACCCTCTTCTTTTTTGTGCAAAGAGACGTCCCCGGACTCGGGATTGTAGAGGAGAATCATGTCGAGATATGTGGAGATCTCCTGCTCATAGGCGCCCGCATTCATAAAGAGCGCTCCGCCGAGAGTGCCGGGAATGCCGACCAGCTGACTATAGGCGCAGCATTCTTCGTCGACCAGCCCCGCGACAAAGTCAGCGAGATACCTCCCCGCCTCAACCACGATGTAGGGACCCCAGCGCCGCATCCCCACCAGCTTCTGTGTCGAGAGGACCAGGCCCGAAATGCCCTCATCAGCGACCAGCACATTGCTTGCGAGGCCGAGGACTGTCAGCTCGATGCCGGCCTCCCGAGCCCAGCGCAGTGCAGCGAGACATTCCGGCAGATTTTCAGGAGCGATAAAGTAATCCGCCCGACCCCCTGCCGCATAGTAGCAGTAGGCAGCGAGCTCCTCCCCTCTCGAGAGGCGCTCCTCTTTGAGAGATCTCTCTTCTAGCCCTGGCCAGATGAGATTGAGATTGATTTCTTCTAGCGTCATGTGATCACCTCCGAGCTCCGCCTAGGGACGCTTGCGCGACTGTTCTCGCATGCGCTCATTGAGGGCGACGGCGGCATTATAGCCCATGCTCTTCTGGCGGTGGTTGATGGCCGCCACCTCGACGATGACGGCGAGGTTTCGACCAGGGCGCACGGGGATCGTCAGTGCCGGCAAGTCAATTCCGAGGAGCTCATAGCGCTCCTCGACGAGTCCCGTCCGGTCGTAGACTTTATTTTCATCCCAGTTCTCGAGCTTGATGACAAAGTGAATATTCTCCTCGAGCTTGACCGAGGAGACGCCGTAGAGTTCCTTGACATCTAAGATGCCGAGCCCGCGAATCTCGATGAGGTGTCTGATGAGATCTGGCGCGCGGCCTATCAGTGTCGTCTCCGAGACGCGTCGGACCTCGACCAGATCATCGGCGATCAGGCGATGTCCCCGCTTGACAATTTCGAGAGCCGTCTCGGACTTGCCGACACCCGACTCCCCGAGGATCAAGATGCCCTCGCCATAGACCTCGACGAGAACACCGTGCAGGGAGATCTTCTCCGCCAGCTGATGGCGGAGAAAGTCGACCAGTGCCGAGATCAGAGTCCCCGTCGGCTGCTCGGAGAGGAGGACTGGCACCTTAAATTCACGCGCAAGTTGCAGCATCGTCTGCTCTGGTTCGTGCCCCCTCGTCAGGATCAGGCAGGGAATCCCCGTGGCGAAGAGACTTGCGAGCTTTCTAGCGCGCTCCTCCTCACCCAGCTTCATCAGATAGGCCATCTCCATATTGCCCATGACCTGGATGCGATCTGGCCCAAAGTGCTCAAAATGGCCGGCGAGTTGGAGACCGGGGCGGGTGACATCAGGCACGCTGATCCAACGCGCGAGGATCTCCTCCTCGTTGATCGCGACGCCAAAAGAGAAAGCATCGAGAATTTTCTTGAGACTCATCGCATTCATCACAGTCCTCCCCTCTCCTCGGCCAGCGCGAGAAGTTCAGAAACCCTCAGGTCAAAAGCCCCCTGAGAGTGCTCCTGAGACCTCCTACAGAGAATGGCAGGAGCGTCACAGAGGAGACAGGGACGGGGCGCATGACCTAGCTGCTCGCGGCTGAGATATGCCCCATTATAGCGTAGATCACAGTCGAGGAGGCGCCGCCATGGGTAGGCATCCTCAAAGGCGACGAGCGCTGCCTTGAGCTCCCAGGCCAGGATCTCATAGCGCAATATTTCGAATATGCAGAGTGGACCTGTTATAAGTTCTGGCTCAGAGCGGATCAGCCGCGGTTTGAGCTCCTCTTCTTTGAGGGATTGGACGAGCTCAGCGCACTGCGCTTGGAAGAATGCCGTGAGGCGCGGCCAATTTTTGACAGCGCCTGGCACATTACACTGGCAGACGACTTGGTAGACGGGTCCTTGGCGCTCATTGAGCAGCGCCTCGAGCGCATCTCGACGGGCGAGCATGGCCTCGAGCGTTATGGCTTGTCCTTGAGAGATCTCAGATCTGATGTCCATAGACTATCTTTAGCAAAATTTGGAGGCTTTGGCCAGACTTCTCTGACGCGCTCATGATATAGTAATGTAAAAAAAGAGGAAAATATGCGTGTGTATGGAAAATTGACCTGGCCGCTTGAGGCCGAGGTCAAGGAGCAGTTAAAACGACAGATAAGAGTGCTGGCCCTCGATCTCGACGGAACCTTCATGCGGCGAGATCGCAGCGTTTCCGAGGCCAATCGCGAGGCGGTGCGGCGTTGTCTTAAGCTCGGTTGGCACGTCTTCATCATCACCGGCAGGCCCCACAGCTTTGCCAAGCAAGTGCAGGCTCAGGTCAGCGATCAGCTAGGGATCGTCTCTTTTGTCGGAGCGCATATTGACATTGCGGATGCCAAGTGGCAAGAGGGCTACCCCCTCGAGCCAGCTAAGATGATCCCCCTGCTCGAGGAACTGGCTGCCTATCCAGAACTCGAACTCTATATCAAGTCCTATGATACGGTCTATACATATAATGATCGGAGTGAGGCCGGGACCTACGAGCCGGAGATCATGCGAACGTATGTCCTCCGAGACTTTTCGGAATTGGTAGGCGTCGACATCTTGAAAATCGTCGTCTATGAGAGTGCGAGCGACCACCTGAGAACCCTCTGCGAGAGCTCTCCCCACCTGCAGAACTTTACCCTGACCAATGGCGGCTTCCCAGGGCTTGAGATCATTCGGGCCGACCGCAACAAGGGCGTCGCCCTCCAGAACATTCTCGATTTTTATGGGCTGCCCAAGTCTGCAGCCATAGCCTTTGGAGATGCTCATAACGACCTGGCCCTCTTGAAGCAGGCGGGACTCGGCGTCGCCATGGGCAATGCCTGCCCAGAGCTCCAGGCCGAAGCTGACCTCGTCTGTCCAACTGTCGATGCCGATGGCGTCGCCCAGGTGATCAATAGCATTTTAGAATAGGAGATTGTTATGAATTTGCTCAAGGCCGAAATCTTTATACATGCCGTGGACAGTGGGAGTTTGACGCGTACGGCCGAGGTCTATGGCTACACGCCTTCCGGCATCAGTCACATGATGAGTTCTTTTGAGGACGAGGTCGGTTTCCCTCTCCTCCAGCGCAGCAAGACCGGGGTCATCCCCACGCCTAATGCCCAGCGGATTCTGCCGCTCCTGCGCACGCTGATCCAGCATTCCGAAAAGTTCAAGGAGACGGTCTGTGAGATCAATGGCCTAGCCTGTGGCTCTCTGCGGATCGCTGCCTACTCGAGCATTGCCAGTCAGTGGCTGCCCCAGGTCATCTCCCGCTATCACAAGCAATTCCCGCAAATTCGCCTCCACCTCTTCGAGGGCGTCTGGCAAGAAGTCGAGGCCTATATGCAAGAGCAGCGTGCCGACGTCGGCCTCTACAGCTATCGCCCCCAGATCACCCACCAGTGGATCCCCCTGCGCAGAGACCGCATGATCGTCGCCGTCCCCTACGAGCACCCCCTGGCCAAGCTGGACAGCGTCCAGATTGAGGAACTCAAGGGTGAGTCGATCATCATGCCAGCCTATGGGGAAGACGTTGACGTCCTCGACCTCTTGGCCCGGCACAAGCTCGACCTGCCCTTTGCCTTCAATACGCTTGAAAATTATTCAGCGATGGGCATGGTCGAGGAGGGACTCGGCCTGATGATCGCCAATGAGCTGATCACCAAGGGGCGGACAAATCACTTTAAGATTTTGCCAATTCTGCCAGAAAGTGACATAACGCTCGGCATCGCCGTCTCTCCCAATAGCCTGCAGACTCCTGCGGTCAAGCACTTTGTCGACATCTGTGTCGAGATGTTCCGCGATCCCGAATTCGCTAAGAACTGAGGCCCAGCTCCTCACACCCCTTCTGAGCGGCTGCCCTGCGGCCGCTTTTTGCCGTTCGTTCACAAGTGTATTTAACGAATGTCATGACTGTTTATAAGAATTTATGATATTCTCTAATTGTCCAATCTGACAGAGGGAGGTCCAAGATGCAGAAGAATTTTGTACTGATTAGCAACAATCTGAAAGCGATTGAAAAATATCAGGGCCACCCTGCGATGGATGTCTTGGATCTCAGCGGAGAGTCCTTCCTCGACGTGCTCACTTGAGCTCGGGACTACGTCCATCGGGGATGGCACTTGGTCACACATCCACAGGCAAGCAATCTCAAACCACAGCAGACCCCATATAAGAGTATTATCGTGGCCGCCAAATTGGCCTCCTTCTCTGCCGCGCGCGATGTCGAGCTCATCGAGAGCGGTATTTTCGCCTATCACAAATTGACGCGTGGCTTCACGGCGCCCGTCTGGCCCGAGAAGACGCTGAAGGATTTTCAGACCGTCGATCTCGCAGTCATCGACTCGGCGCTCAATCGCTCGCTCTTACAACAGTTGATGTAATCTTAGGGATTTCATGATACATGCTAACCAGGAGGTGAACAGCAAATGAAACTCGAATTAGGAAAGATTCATGTCAAAGACGTCAAACTCGGTCCAGAGACGAAGATCGAGGATCATGTCTTGTACGTGAACCAAGAGGAACTGGTCAAGGAAGTCTTGACCGACGATCGGCTGGTCGATTGCCGGATTGAGCTCGCCAAACCGGGCGAGAGTGTCCGCATCACACCCGTCAAGGACGTCATCGAGCCCCGTCTCAAGATTGACGGCCCCGGCACGGTCTTCCCCGGCATCATGGGCAAGGTCCAGGAAGTCGGCACGGGCACGACCTACTGCATGGATGGCGTCTGCGTCGTCACTGTCGGCCGCATCGTCGGCTTCCAGGAGGGTGTCATCGACATGTCTGGCCCTGCCGCCGACTACTGCCCCTTCTCCAAGACGCTCAACGTCTGCGTGGTCATCGAGCCCCGCGACGATCTCGAGACCCACGTCTATGAGACGGCTGGCCGCATGGCAGGTCTCAAGGCCGCCAGCTACCTCGCCAAGGCTCTGAAAGATCAGACGCCCGACGAGGTCCAGACCTTTGAAACCAAGCCGCTCCTCGAGCAGGTCGCCCAGTACCCAGACCTGCCCCGCGTCGGCTACATCCACATGCTGCAGTCCCAGGGACTCCTGCACGACACCTATTACTACGGCGTCGACGCCAAGGACTTTGTCCCGACCATCATGTACCCCACAGAGATCTTTGACGGTGCCATCGTCTCGGGCAACTGTGTGGCCCCCTGTGACAAGGTCACGACCTATCACCACCTGCACAATCCCGTCATCGAGGACCTCTACAAGGAGCACGGCAAGAGCCTGAACTTCGTCGGTGTCGTCCTGACCAATGAGAACGTCTTCCTCATGGACAAGGAGCGCCACTCTGACATGACCGCCAAGCTCTGCGAGTTCATGGGCCTCGACGGCGCCATCATCACCGAGGAAGGCTACGGCAACCCCGATACCGACCTCATGATGAACTGCAAGAAGGTCTCGAAGAAGGGCATCAAGGTCGTCATCATCACCGATGAATTCCCCGGCCGTGATGGCAAGTCCTACTCTCTCGCCGACCTCGCCGACGAGGCAGACACCATGATCTCCTGCGGCAACGGCAACGTCGTCATCCACTTCCCCGCCATGGACAAGGTCATCGGCACGCTCGAGTCCATCGAGATGCAGATCGGTGGCTGGGTCGGCTGTAAGAACGACGACGGCAGCTTCGACGCAGAGATTCAGATCATCATCGCCTCAACCATCGCCAACGGCTTCAACAAGCTCTGCGCCCGCGGCTACTAAGTGGCAGTACGCTTAGAAAGGAAGGCTAACACTATGTCTAAGAAGAAGATTGTCCATTATATCAATCAGTTCTTTGCCGGTATTGGCGGCGAAGAAAAAGCCGACATCGCGCCCGAAGTGCGAGAAGAGGTCGTCGGCCCAGGTCTTGCCCTGCAGCAGGCCCTCGGTGATGACTACGAGATCGTCGCAACCGTGATCTGCGGCGACAACTACTTCGGCGAGAAAATGCAAAAGGACGAAGAGGCCCAGGAATTCTTAAAAGGTCTCCTCGAAATGATTAATAAGTACGAGCCCGACGGCTTCATCGCTGGTCCCGCCTTTAACGCTGGCCGCTACGGCGTCGCCTGTGGCCAAATCGCCACCACCGTGCAAGACGAGCTCGGCATCCCCTCAGTGACGGGCATGTTCGAGGAGAACCCCGGCACTGACATGTTCCGCAAGGGCATCGAAATCATCAAGACAAAGGGCTCCTCCGCCGACATGCGCCGCAGCACCAAGCTGATGGCCGCCCTCCTCAAGAAGAAGATCGAGGGTGAAGAGGTTCTGGGACCCGATGCCGAGGGCTATCACGAGCGCGGCATCCGCGTCAACTACTTCAACGATCGCCGCGGCTCTGAACGCGCCGTCGAACTGCTCTTGAAGAAGATCCGCGGCGAGGAAGTCTACACCGACTACCCGATGCCCAAGGTCGACAGAGTCGCTCCGGCTCCCCCGATCGCCGATCTCAGCAAGGCGCGCATCGCCCTCGTCACCTCAGGCGGCGTCGTGCCACAGGGCAACCCGGACCACATCGAGTCCTCCTCGGCCACGAAGTGGGGCAAGTACTCCATCGAGGGCATGGACCATGCGGATAAAAAGGACTTTATGACCATCCACGGCGGCTACGACCGCGAGTTCATCACGGAAGATCCCGATCTTTGTATTCCAGTTGATGTGCTCCGCGAGCTCGAAAAAGAGGGGAAGATCGGCGAACTCGTCGACTACTTCATCACCACGACCGGTACGGGAACCGCGACAAATAACGCCAAGCGCTTTGCCGAGGAGTTTATCCCAATGCTCAAAGAGGATGGCGTCGATGCCGTCATCCTCACCTCCACCTGAGGCACCTGTACTAGATGCGGTGCATCTATGGTTAAAGAGATCGATCGTGCGGGCATCCCTGTCGCCCACATCTGTACCGTTGTCCCCATCTCCCTGACGATTGGTGCCAACAGAATCATCCCGGCCATCGGTATCCCCTATCCTCTGGGCGATCCGACACAGGGCGAGAAGAAGAGCCACGAGATCAGAAGACAATTGGTCGAACGTGCGCTCAAGACACTGACCATCCCGGTCGAAGAACAGACAGTTTTCGAAGAAGACTTCTAGAGATTTTCCTGGCAGAGAGACCGGCACCCCCGCCGGTCTCTTTGCTATTCCTGAAGGAGTGATTATGAAGAAACAATCATTGAGTCCTGCAGCCATCATCGGCTTCTGCGGCGCCTGTATCGCCTTCTACATTGGCGCGGGCTTCGCAACCATGCAGGAAATTATGCAATACCAGGCCTCCTACGGCCGTCTATTCCCGATCGTCATCATCGTCTGTGCGATCATTTACCTCTACACGAACTATTCCTTTGCCACCAATGGCAATCGCCTGCAGCTCGAGCGCGGCGGGGACATCTACACCCATTACTGCGGTAAGTACATCGGCCTCTTCTTTGACTATTTCTCCGCCTTCTTCTGCTACATGTGCTTCATCGTCATGTGCGGCGGAGCGAACTCGACGGCCATGGAACAGTGGGGCCTGCCCAAGGGGGCCGGCGCCATCATCCTTACCGTCGCCGTCATCGTCACAGCGGTCTTTGGCCTCAAGGGCATCCTGAATGCATTGAGTAAGCTCGGCCCCGTCATCATCGTCTTGATCTTGACCGTCTCCATCATCAGCGCCGTGCAGAATATCGGGCATTTCTCAGCGGGTCTCGATGCGCTCGCAGCCCGCGAGATCACCCCCACCCAAGTCGGCAATGGCAATCCCCTGCTCTCAGGTGCCTCCTACGGCGGCTTCGTCATCCTCTGGTTCGCCGCCTTCCTCGCGGAAATCGGCGCCAAGAACAAGCTGAAAGAGGTCAACAGCGGTATGCTGCTCTCCTCCCTCTTCATCTTCGGCGCTGCTGCCCTCTGCTGCATCGCCCTGATCTCGAGCATCTGGACCACGGGAACTGCTGACATCCCGGCCCTGGTCCTCGCCAACAAGATCAGTCCCATCCTCGGCCAGATCTTTGCCATCATCGTCTTCTGCGGCATTTACACCACCTCTGTCCCGCTCCTCTGGACCGGCGTCGGCCGCATCGCCCAGGAGGGCACAGCGAAGTACAAGATCGCCACAGTGGTCGGTGGTGTCGTCGGCTGTATCGTCGCCCTCTTCATCCCCTACCAGCAGCTGGTCAATGTCCTCTACGGTCTGAACGGCTACCTCGGCTTCATCCTTATCGGCTTCATGATCTTCAGAGACATCACGACACGGATGAGTCGCAAAGTCACAGCTCAATAAAGAAGCTAAAAAAAAAGCCCCAGAAGATAATCCTGGGGCTTTTTAACGGTAAAGATCTTGAAGGTCTGGGCAATCGCCATGGTAAAGGCGAGCAGACAGACAAAGAGAGAGGCCACGATCAGCATCGGGGTCGTCAGTGTGCCGAGGGTACCGATCGCCCAGAAAGTGATATATCCGAGGACTGCACCCAGCACGATGGCCGGGAAGCCACGCTTCATGGCCTCGAGATTGGCACCTTCCCAGAAGAAGACCGACCAGCCGATATAGGCGGGCCAGGGCTGCAGACCAACAGTGAAGCCGAGGTCAGCCGTCGAGAGCGCAGAGCCGGCCCCCCCACCAAGAGGCGATAAAGGTGATAGAGAGTGCCCAGAACGGCAGGCGGTGACTGGCAAAGAAGTACTCCTCGCTGTCCCCCTCTTGCCGATCGCGAAAGACCGCAAAGAGGAGGAGCGCAAAGTAGATAAAGAGGGCGACAAAGGCGTAGACAATCTGCATAAGACTCCTCCTTGGGCTTCGAGACCCCGTTACTTAAGGGGCGTAGGATCCGCTTTCAACTTATCTTTTAATGAGCGGTAGGCATGGAAGAACATGAAACCTGCCGTCGAGGCCGAGCAGAAATCTGCCAGCGCCTCTGAGACATATATTCCCATAAGTCCATAGCGCTTGGCCAATAGAAAGCAGAGCGGAATCAAGAGTATCACTTTTCTCAGCATGGCAAGAAAAATCGACTTCAGCGCCTGATTGGTCCCGACAAAATACATCTGGGCAATCTCCTGGAGGCCAAAGATCGACATGCCGATGATAAAGATCGGGAGGTAGCGGATGACGAGCGCCTTGAGCGCAGTATCTCCCGTAAAGATCGAGGCAAAGAGCCCCGGCAGGAGCGCCGCGAGGACGGCCGTCGAGAAACTGAAGGCAAAGAGCAGGACGAGCGAGTTTTTAAGAATCTCGCGGACGCGCTCATACTGCCGCGCCCCATAGTTGTAGCCGAGGAGCGGCTGCACTCCCGCCACGTAGCCATTCATCGGGATAAAGAGCATCTGCATGACACTCTGTAAGATGACCATATTGGCGACATGGAGCTCTCCGCCATAAGCTCCGAGCAGGCGGTTATAGACCATGATGACCGCCGACTCCGTGGCAATCATGATGAAGCCAGAGACGCCGAGGCGCACACTCTGCCAGACAAGTCGCGCTTCAAAACTGAGACGCCTAAGTCTCAGCCTCGCCTGGCTCGAAGAGAGAAATTTGAGGACTGCGAGCATACTGATCGCCTGGGAGAGGATGGTTGCATAGGCCGCGCCTCGCACGCCGAGCTTGAAGAGAAAGATAAAGATCGGGTCGAGGATGATATTGGCAACAGCCCCGATGACGACCGTTCGCATGGCAATCTTGGCCTCGCCCTGCGCACTGATAAAACTATTGAGCGACATGACCATGAGGACAAAGACCGTCCCCATGAGATAAATACGAAGATAAGCCTGCGCATAGGGCCGATTGCTCGTCTGCGCACCAAATATCTGGAGAAGCTGTGGCAAGAAGAGCTGGCTCAGGAGCGTGATCAGAGCCGCAAGACCGAGATTCAAGCTCGCATTGCTCTGCAGCAGACGCCTTGCCCGATCGTGCTCCTCCGCCCCGAGCGCCAGCGACGCGAGAGGTGCACCCCCGTAGGCAGAAAAAGCGGCAAAAGCCGAGACAATCAGAATAATCGGCGTGGCGATGCCCAGCCCACTCAGCGCGAGGGGCCCCACCTCGGGGATGCGACCGATATAAATACGATCGACAATGTTATAGAGGAGGTTGATGACCTGCGCCACAATCGCAGGCAGTGCCAGCTCCTTGATCAGCGGTCGGATGGGATCCGTGCCGAGGCGGTTTCTCTCTCTCATCTCACTCTGGGGCTTAGCGTCAATCTTCTGTTCTGTCATATTCACTCACTTCTATTCTGCAATGGTCTCACCATCCTATCACAAAAGTGAGGACTCAGAGAGCAATTGCAGGCTCTATAGCCCTCCACTATAATGAAAATACGAATATGCCAGATGACATTCAGGCATCTCTCCGAGGGAGGACATTAAATGCAACAGTATAAATACAAGCTCTTGAGCCTCGCACTCTTGATTCTTATGCTTATTGTTAACGCACTTGGCGGCACGGGCGTCATCAATGGGCAGTCCCAGGCCGTGGTCTCGGCCAAGTATCCCACCCTAATCACTCCTGCGGGCTTTGCCTTCAGTATCTGGTCACTGATCTACATCTCCCTCATCGCCGCCTTTGTCCTCTTATTTGTCAAGGCCAAGGGCCAGAGCATCGCCGAAGTCAGCCCGAGAGTCCACCAGCTCTTTTGGC
>JAFAAL010000023.1 GCA_023426575.1 Bacillota bacterium | reverse complement strand
GCCGAGGCCAAGACAAGTGGCGATCACGTCACCCTCCTGCTCGGCGATGCCAAGGAGAGCCTGAAAGAGCTGCGTGACGACTATCGCAGCGCCTCTAATAGCACAGCGACTCCAGATACAGCCGCCGCTAGCACTCCTGCTGCCAACAAGAACGCCGAGGTCAATCCAGGCGCCTGGCTGAAAGAGGCCCAGCGCGTCATCATCGTCCCTGGCTACGGCATGGCCCTCTCGCAGGCCCAGCCGCTGGTCAAGCAGCTCTCAGACGAGCTCGAAGCGGCCGGCAAGCAGGTCGAATTTGCCATCCACCCCGTCGCAGGGCGCATGCCAGGGCACATGAACGTCCTCCTCGCCGAGGTCGACGTGCCCTATGACAAGCTCAAGGAGATGCAAGAGATCGACTCCGACTTTAAGAACACGGACGTCACCATCATCATCGGTGCCAACGACGTCATCAATCCCGCCGCCAATACGGCGGAAGGCACCCCTATCTATGGGATGCCCGTCCTCTCGGTCGCCGATTCCAAGCGCGTCATCATCTGTAACTTCGATCGCCAGCCAGGCTATGCTGGTGTCGACAACCCCCTCTACAGCGAGGCCGATCAGGCAGGCAGCAAGGTCCTGCTCCTCCTCGGCGACGCCAAGGAGAGCCTGCAGAAAATTCTAAAATCTCTGATCTAGATCAGCGAGACGAAAAGAGAAGAGACCCCGTGAACCAATGACTTGCGGGGTCTCTTTTTATTTGGATTGAGCTTCCTCTACGCGAGTGAGACACGCTGATCTGCAGCTGCCATCAGCTCCTCATCGTGTGTGGCGATGAGAATTGTCGCTCCAGAATTTGCAATAGTACGCAGCAATTCCAGGACCATTTTCCGATTTTCTAAATCTAAGGAAGCCGTCGGTTCATCGACAAAGAGATATGTCGCATGACGATAGAGCGCGCGGGCTATGGCGACACGTTGCCGCTCACCTCCCGATAAATGTGAGGCCAGTTCTTCAGCTCTGGAGGCCAAGCCGACCGCTGAGAGGGCATTGATGACGTCTGCTGTGATTCTTTTCTTACGAAATCTGTATCTGGGGCGATCAAATGAAACATTGTAAGCAACGCTTTCATCATCGATGAGCCCATGGTCCTGGTAGACAAAGGCTGCCGATTTCTGCCAAAATTTCAAGATTTCTTTTTCCCGCCATTTTGTACTCTCCTGATTGTCTATTAAGACGGAGCCTGATGAGGGACGCAGCAGGCCCGAGAGGCAATTGAGAAGACTTGTCTTGCCACAGCCTGAGGGACCTACGATGGCCGTGAGACTTCCCGGCTGCGCCAAAAAGCTCACATTCTCAAAGAGGCGCCTGCCGCCAATATCATAACTAAGGTTTTGGACTTCTAGACTCATATTTACACCTCAAATCAATCTTACGCTTTAATAATTTCGCTGAATCGTCGCCTTAAACGCTGAGCGCGCTTGCAGACTATACAGAACAAAAGACGCTATAGTGTAGAAGCTTATCAAGAGGACGAGGGCGCTTAGGACTTGCGGAAAATCCTGGATGCCGGCTGTCTGCACAAAGACAATATAAGAGCTGACGGCTATCAGCAATGCGAATAGGCTATCAGCCATGGCGGTAGACATACCGATTCTCCACGGCTGATGGCCGTTGGTGATTGCCAGAAAAATTTCCACCCTCCGGCGATATGACCAGCTCATGGCCGATTGAAACAAAGACGTCAGAAGGGCCAGGAATGACAAGATGACGCCTACACCCCCTAGGTAAGATTCGGCGCGGAGATTTTGAGCATTTTCCAGGAAGAGAGATGTGGCATTATCGATGGCCATGACATGCTCCTGCAGCTGGCTTTTTTCTAGGAGGGAGCTCAGCTGATCATAGTCGCGATAGAGGAAATTGCCATTGACCAGCATGGGCAATAGGAGACCCTGAGGATCGAGATCAGCTATGGGATCGCTCAAGACGATCAAGAGGGGGTTCTCGGCTCTTTCCGAGACACCGATCCTAATCCCCTTTGTCAAAACGGGGAGAGATCCCTGAGCATCTGAGCTGGCTCTTCGATAGAGTTTGAATTCCGCTATCTTAGGATGATCACTCCGCCAGTCTCGAGACCAGAGCTTTAGATTGTCAGTAATAAATGAGAGGGTGTTTTCAGGGATCTTAGAGGGTGACAGTTCTTCTAGGGCCTCTTCATTTAAGGCATCTAAGAAGGGCTGATTCGTCAGCACGAGATGATCATAGCCGAGCTTGATCCCTGGCGGAACTTGGAGAAATGAATCGAAGCTCGCGGAAATCAGAATCTTATCCTCGTCTATAGAGTTCAAAAAGTCATTCAATCTATCTTCGCTATCTTCATATTGGGATAAAAGACTCTGTCCTAGACTCAGACTATAGGCATCGGTGATCTTGCTCCACTGGTCTAAGTTCTGCGCATTGGATTTTAAGAGAGTGACGTTGCGCAGAGCGAGTGGCAATCCAACGATAAGTAGAATGATCGCAGAGGCGCGGAGAGCTATGCCCAGAAATTTGGCATACTTATATGAACTTTCTCGATCTGCCAGACTCTTAATACTCGCTTGGAAGAGATAGGCAAATATTAGGAGGCAGAAAGCAGTAAGTAAAAAGACAAAGAGAGTGGCAAATATAAGAAAGGGTAGCATCATCGGGATGACTCTCAAGGATTGATAGAAGAGGCTAAATCCAAGTAATGCTAGGATAAAGACCAAGAGAGCTGGCAGGAATAATAGATAACTCAGCCGTGCAAGATCCTCTAAGCTAATTCGCCATTTTGCAAGACCTGCCATCAATCGAATCGCTCGGCTGCGTTCCGATGACAAGAACCAGCTGAGACAGACCGCAAACATGAGGATAAAAGCGCTAAGCAAAGCTAAACCTGAAGAGGTCTGAATCAGCATTCCCAAGACGACCCTTGAGATGCTCTGCCGCTTTCCCCACAGCAAATCAATATTTGCTGCAGCGGCCCAGTTCCTGAGGGCCATTTGAAAAGCATCAGAAGGCTCATGCAGATAATACTTACCATTGAGGGGCTCCGTCGTGATCTCCTTAGACGAGAGATAGCGACCCTTATATTGACTGTTGAGCCAAAATACGTTTCCACTTCTCGCCGAGCCAAAAACGAGCACATTGCGACCTGTTTTTGGATTCTCGGCGTCCGCAATAGGCTTAGCAATACTGAGCTGATGTTCCAGTGCCAGAGACTCTAGAGTCTCGATGATCTCGGGCTTAGTGAGCTTGGAGTTTTGCGTGTTGAGGACAAAGGAGACATTGCTTTGGAGAGGGTAAGAAATCTCTAGTAAACGCGCTGCAGTATGAGAGAGAGCCAGGATGAAAAAGGCAGAGATGAGCGACGTCACTTGTATGATCTTTTTAAGCATTTTGCCTCCTCAGACTTACCCGAGATTTCTGACATTTAGCAGAAATCTCGGGCAGTGAATGAGCACAAGGTCTAGCGCATATAATACACTTAATCAATGTTATAATAGTATGTATACCCACCTACCCCAGGTACATGCCATTTTTCTGCAATAGACTTCATATTAGCAGCAGTCCTTGCCGAAACTGAAATAGCGACACCATCTTTGTAAATTGAAGACCCGTGAACCTTATCGACGGTGTAGTAAGAATAGGCCTTTGCAAAACCATTACCATATTCCCAAACACCACCTTCTTTAGGATATTGTGTTGCAGCATACACTACGACTGGTAGAAATAGCAAAGTTATAGCTATAACTGCTGCTGTGATTTTCTTGATTTTATACATTTCCGTGTCCTCCTTTTTAATATGAGCAATCAATTATAAATTGATTTATATATAGATAATAATAAATTATAATGCTTTGACTTGTCAAGTGTAAATTTCGTTAATGTTGTTAACAAGCGATTATGTCATCCCCAAATTATTAAGGGAAAATCCCCGTCTTTCCGAATTAACGCCATGTAAATCTCTCAGATAGAAGCTTCACAAAATCTCAAAAGCCCTGCAAGAGCAGGGTTTTTTCGTGTTATAAAAAGTTTTTTATTTCTGCTTTTTCCTCTTGCATTAATAGCGTTATGGCGTTATAATAGGCCATATCCTTTAGGAGGTCCTTTCTATGGCCTATTACCTCAAAAAATCTAAGCTCAAACGCGGCCTGTATCTGCAATGCTATTTCAACTTCTACGACCCTGAGAAAAAGGGCACGCGTGGAAAATCCATTAAGGCTTACGGCTATCTTGAGGATCTCAAGAAGACCTACCCCGATCCTATTGCTCACTTCCAAAATGAAATTGACGAGATGAATCGTGAGTTTCAACTCAAAAAACAAAAAGCCAGCTCTGAAGATAACAAGCAACAAATCTTTGGCCACTTCCCCTTAAAGTCCCTCCATGACAGCCTCGACGTCCATCTTCTCTACGAGTTCTTAGGCAAGGCTTACGGCTTAAAGTTTGACCTCTATGAGCTTGTCTCCTCTCTTATCTATGCCCGTTTTCTGGAACCTTGTTCTAAGTCTCGGACCCTCCATAAAGTGCTACCGAAGCTCTATCCATCTCCTTCTTTTTCCGAGGATAGGGTATACCAGGCCTTAGAGTTTTTGGGGATGGAGTACAAGCGCATTATTGAGGGCTACAGCAAGATGGTCAGCTTTCACTTCGGTACAGACACTTCCTTGACGTATTTTGACTGCACGAACTACTACTTTGAAATTGACAAAGAAGACAGTCTCAGGCGTAAAGGACCCTCGAAGGAAAACCGAAAAGATCCTATTGTAGGCATGGGGATACTTCTAGACTCTCAGCATTTACCCTTAGCCATGCATGTGTATCCTGGCAACCAAAGTGAGCAGCCCGTCTTACGAGAGGTCTTGGATGATCTACGCAAGACTCATGAGCTCGAGGGGAAGGTTGTGCGCGTCGTGGACAAGGGCTTAAACTCGGCTGCCAACATTTTTGACGCTGTGAAACATGGCGATGGGTACATCTTCTCAAAATCCGTCAAAATGCTTCCTGAGACGGAAATACGCTGGATTGAGCTTGAGCAGGACTACAAGACAGTCTCGGACAGCGAGGGGCATCTTCTCTTTAAGTACAAGGATTGTGTGGATGACTTTCCTTACCAGATTCAAGACGAGGACGGCAAGAAGAGGACCATTCATTTGAGAGAAAAGAGGGTCGTCTCTTTTAACCCCGCCCTGGCCACAAAGAAGAAGGCAGAGCTCCTGAAAGAGGTGGAAAAAGCCTTAGCTTTTACCCGAGCCAAGGCAAAGAGAAAAGAGCTTGGAGACTTAGCTCGCCTTGTGTCCTTTCGCTCGGTCGACAAGAACGGCAAGCTGACGAATAATGACGTGGCAATGTCTTTGAATGAGGACTACATTGACCGAGAGCTTAGGCTTGCTGGCTACAATCTCATTGTCACGAGCGAAGTACAAAAGTCGGCCAAGGACATCTACGATGCCTACCACCGACTCTGGTGCATTGAAGAAACCTTCCGCGTGATGAAATCTCAGCTCCAAGCCCGTCCCGTCTACCTCCAAAAACATCACAGTATTGTCGGTCATTTCCTCATCTGCTACATCGGGGTCCTACTCCTTAGTCTCTTCCAAATAAAGGTCTTAGATAAGCAATTCTCCTCGGAAGCCATTTTTGACTTTATACGCTCGGCTCAAGTGATGAACTACCGAGATTTACGCTTTATTAACAGTACTCCCAACTCGCCTTTAGCTCAGTATTTAGTCGAAAAGAAAAAGCTGCCTTTGCTCCAGGCTATCCTCTCACAAAAGCAGCTCGATTCCCTATTTAAACTTAGGTTTTAACGCCATGTTTTCCCTTTTTTACGGGAAGTCAGGTAATACGCGTCTTGTCTTTATTTTGAATGATAAGTGCTATAGAAGCCCTTTTTGTCTCGTGATGAGTCCGATCGCCAGTCCCGCCAGTGAGAAGCCCATGACATTGGGTAGATAAGGCGAAGAGGCGATCGTGCCACCCTCGATTTTAAGGGGCGCATGGGGGCTGAAGGCAGTATAAATTCTCTTCTTGGGATAGCTGCCGAGGCGTCGTCGCAGCGTCTTGAGGAGCGGGTCGCTGAAGGCGTCCTCGAGATAGGCATAGCGGATGCCCGAGGCTAAGAGGCGATTGCCCGCACCGCCTGAGCAGATGAGCCTGTGCTCAGTGGGGATCAACTCTTGCAAGAGCGAGACTTTAGCCGGAATGTCATCGATGCAGTCGATGACGAGGGCATCTGGACGCATTTTGAGAGATTTTAGAAAGTCCCCTGCGTTCTCTGCTGTCACTTTCATCTCGTAGCTAGAGAGCTGCGTCTCGCCCCCAATCGCTCTGGCACGCTCGACGGCGAGCTCTACCTTGGGCCGCCCGAGACTCGCCTCGCTCGCCAAAATTTGCCGATTGAGATTGCTCTCTGTGAAGCAATCGCCGTCGACCAGATGGATCTGTCCGACGCCAGCTCTCACGAGCGCCTCAAAGGCGGCGCCGCCGACCCCACCGAGTCCCAGAAGCAGGATCTCAGCGCTCTGAATACGGGCGAGCCCCTCTTCTCCAAAGAGAAGACGCGACCTCGCATGGCGATCTTCATTCTGCGGGCTCATCGTCGCCCTCAGGCTCATCGATGTAGAAGTCTGGCGAGAGCGCGATAGGTTCGAGGAAGCCCCACTCCCCACGGAACTTGCTGTCGCGCGAGGCGACTTGACGCTCGAGGAGGCCCGTCACCTGACTCTCCAGAGTGTCGATGTAGTGGATGATCGCCGTGGCGACGGTCGTCGGACGATCGCCATACTCCCCGTGATGCCCGCTGATGATGGCCTGGAGATGGCGATAGAAGCGCTCGTCATAGAGGGCTGTGATCTCCTCTTGAAATTGACTGAGGAGCTCGATGCCGCGCACACGATGATTGGCAAACCAGAACTCAGCAGGCCCGAGATTGTCGTATTCATAGATCTTGCCGATATCGTGGAAGAGGATGCCGAGATAGAGGAGATCTGTACTGGCCTGCAAGGCTGGCAGATTCTCGAGAAGGGCTGTCAGGATTCTCAGCATCTTGAGCGTATGATTGGCGAGGCCGCCGATCTTACTGTCGTGGAAGAAGCTGGCCGCGCCCTCGCGCCAGAAGCGCCCTCCGATCTCGGAATCGTTTAAGATCCTGACGGCAAAGGCCCGCGCCTCGGCACTGAGGCCAAGTCCCATAAGTTTCTCGTTGACCTCTCGCCAGAAAGTCTTGATCTGGACCACGGGGATAAAGGGCAGGAAGTCGCCCCGATCGAGATCGGGGTCCTCACTCGGCCGTATCCGTTTGACGGTCAGATAGTAAGTGCCGTTAAATTCTGAACCTTCGACAGCGACGTCGTAGAGGCCAGGCCCATTTTCAACAACTGTCTTATAGTTTTGCTCTTCCCAAATCTTAAACTCACAAGAACTCTCACGCGTGACGAAGGTCCCCACCATATAGGGGTTGCGCTTGCCCTGTCGGATGTCGGGCTGCTCATTGATGAGGACTGTCCCCTCACTGATTCGATTGATTTCGCCTGCTTGTTCTAAATTGAGGATTGCCATAATTCATCTTTTCTAACTGCGTGTCTCAATACGCAGGGAAAAGAGAGCCGGCCAAGCCGGCTCTCTCCATCTTATTCGTGGAAGGGATCGGTCAGGACCTTGGCATCCATGACTTCTTCGAGGTCGACGTCCTGGATATCGACTTCCTGGGCCATGACTTCGGCAATGGTCTCGCCCTTTTGCATCGCTGTCTTGGCGATTTTGGCTGTATCGGCATAGCCGATGATCGGGGCGAGGGCCGTGATCGTTGCGAGGGAGTAGTCGAGGAGCTCCTGGCAGCGCTCCCGATCGGCCGTGAGATCCCTGATGCAGTTGACGTTCAGGGTCTCTGCCGCTTGGCCAAGCATCTCGATGGACTCGAAGAGCTTGAAGAAGAGGACGGGCTCGAAGGCATTGAGCTCCAGCTGCCCTGCCTCTGCTGCCATGGCCACAGTGACGTCATTGCCACAGATGGCGTAACAGACCTGGCTCACGACCTCGGGAATGACCGGATTGATCTTCCCCGGCATGATCGAGGAGCCGTTTTGCTTCGGCGGCAGATTGATCTCACCGAGGCCGGCCCGCGGGCCTGAGCTCATCAGGCGAAGGTCATTGGAGAATTTAGAGAGGATGATCGCGCACTGTTTCAAAGCGCCCGAGATCTCGACGAAGACGTCAATATGCTGGGTCCCGTCGACCAGATCATCGGCCTGGACGAGGGGGAGGCCGCTCACCTCGGCGAGCGTCGGCACCACTTGGCGAATATAGTCGGCACTTGCCGTAATTCCAGTACCAATAGCGGTGGCCCCCATATTGACAGTGTAAAGACTCTTCTGGGCGTGCTCAATCCGCTGAATGCCGCGGGCAATCGCCGAGCCATAGGCGTGAAACTCCTGGCCGAGGCGAATCGGCACGGCGTCCTGAAGCTGGGTCCTGCCGACCTTGACGATGTCGTCGAAGTCTTCGGCCTTCTCCATCACGGCGCTGTGCAGAGCCTTCAATTTCGGCAGCATCTTGGCGATGAGTTTTAGGGCTGCGAGCTTGCCTGAGGTCGGATAGACGTCATTGGTCGACTGGCCGAGGTTGACGTGATCGTTCGGGTGGACCTCGCTATACGAGCCTAGAGCAGCCCCGAGAATCTCCCCTGCCCGATTGGCAATGACTTCGTTGGCATTCATATTGGCCGACGTTCCCGCCCCGCCCTGGATGGGATCCGTGATAAAGGCCTCGTGCCATTGCCCATCGATGATCTCCTGGCAGGCCTGCTCTATCGCCTGGGCACGCTTCTCACTGAGCTCGCCCACGGCCTGATTCGTCCTGGCCGATGCCAACTTGATCTCGGCAAGCGCCACGATCTGTTCGGGCCGCAGAAGCTGCCCGCTGATCGGGAAGTTCTGCTGTGCTCTGAGACTCTGGACGCCGTAATAGACGTCGGGCCTGATTTCCATTTCACCTACGCTGTCGCGCTCGATCCGCTTCATGTTTTGACCTCGTTTACCGATATTTCGGAGATATTTGCGCTACCTATATTAATAATATAAATAGTCACCTCCCCTATTGTGGCAAAAGCCACGTGCCAATTCAAGCTATCTTCCTGCCTCGTCCTCGAGATGCTCAGCACGCCTCAGAAGCTGATTGAGAGCTGTCAGCGCCTCGCGGTCTGAGGCGAAGCTTTTCTGATAGATCAACTGAGGCCGGCCGATGGCCGAGAAGTAGATGGACTTATTCTCCTCTCCCGCAGCCAGGACGGCACTGATCGCTTCCATCGGCAGGGGCTCGTCTGTGGCAAGACTCAGGCGGATCTCCCGCAGCAGTCGCTTGACTTCGGTGATTTTCAGCTGCTGGGCTCGAGCTCTCAAATAGGCGATGTCGAGGAGATTTTGCAGCTGGCGCGGCGGCTCGCCAAAGCGGTCGAGGAGCTCGTCGTAGAGGTCCATGAGCTCCGTCTGATCACGGAGGGCCAGGATTCTCCTATAGATGGCCATACGCTGACTGGCATCGCGGATATAAGCGGCGGGAATCAAGGCATCGAGCTTGAAGTCGATCTGCACCGAGCGCTCTTCGGGCAAGCTGAGGGGCTCCTCCCCCTGGAGCTCACGAATCTCCGAGTCGAGGATACG
The DNA here is from genome assembly GCA_023426575.1 of Bacillota bacterium. Lineage (GTDB taxonomy): Bacteria > Bacillota > Clostridia > Saccharofermentanales > DTU023 > JAFAAL01. The sequence continues at coordinate 20,414 of JAFAAL010000023.1, read as the reverse complement.
GCAGTAGAGTTCATAGCCAATCTGCGACATCTGGCCGTGCTGCTCACCCCCGAGGAGATTGCCTGCGCCGCGGACCTCGAGGTCGCGGAGCGCAATCTTGAAGCCAGAGCCAAGCTCCGTGAAGTCGCGGATGACGGCCAGACGCTTGCTAGCGTCCTCAGTCAGGGCTTTTTCCGGGCGATAAGTGATATAGGCATAGGCCTGGCGGCCTGAGCGACCGACGCGACCTCGGATCTGGTAGAGCTGGGCGAGACCCAGGCGGTCCGCGTCCTCGACAATCATCGTGTTGACGTTTGGTAGGTCGATGCCGTTTTCGATGATGGTCGTGCAGACGAGGACATCGAATTCTTGATGGATGAAGTCGAGGATGACGTCCTCGAGCTGGCGCTCGGGCATCTGACCGTGGGCATAGCGCACGCGAAGTCCTGGCATCTCCTCTATGAGTTCGGCCGCCTTGCGCTCGACGGCGCGAACATTGTTGATTAGGTAGAAGACCTGGCCCTGGCGGGCGAGCTCTTGGAGGATGGCCTCGCGGATGGTCTCGGGATCGTATTCGAGGACGTAGGTCTGGACGGGGCGGCGATCCTCAGGCCCTGACTCGAGAATCGAGATATCGCGGATCCCTGCAAGCGACATGTGGAGGGTTCTCGGGATCGGTGTCGCCGAGAGGCTCAGGACGTCGATCTCTGGGTATTTCTCCTTGAGTTCTTCCTTGTGGCCGACGCCGAAGCGCTGCTCCTCGTCAATAACCAGGAGTTTCAAGCGGGGAAAGTGCAGATGCTTATTGAGGAGACTGTGCGTCCCGATCAGGACGTCGATCTCGCCGCGTTCGACTTGTTTCAGTATTTCACGGCGCTTGGCGGGCGTGACGAAGCGCGAGAGGAGGGCGACGCGCACGGGAAAGTCACCGATCCGCTCTAAGAAATTTTGATAGTGCTGCTGAGCCAGCACCGTCGTCGGCGCGAGAAAGGCCGCCTGCTGCCCATCGACCACCGCCTTGAAGAGGGCGCGGAAGGCAAGTTCCGTCTTGCCGAAGCCGACATCGCCGCAGATGAGGCGGTCCATGATTTTCTCTGACTCCATATCGGCGCGGATCTCAGCGAGACTTCTCAGCTGATCCTCGGTCTCTGGGTAGGGAAAGGCTGCGGCAAATTCCTCCTCAAAGGTCGAATCGGCCGCAAAGCGGTGTCCCTTGAGTTTTTGCCGCTTGGCATAGAGGGCAGTGAGGTCAAAGGCGAGCTTTTTAATCGACTCCCGGGCTCTTGCTTTCTGTCGCTCCCACTCCCCTCCGCCCAGTTTTGAGAGTTTTGGCTCGCGGCCATCGGCTCCGAGATATTTTTGGATGCGCGGCAGCGCCTCGAGGGGCAAGAAGAGCTTGTCCTCCCCCGCATAGGCAATTTCGATGTAGTCCTTTTGGCCTGTCGCCGTCTCGAGCGAGCTCAGGCCGAGGAAGCGACCGATGCCATGGTCCTCGTGGACGACGAGCTCGCCCTCCTTAAGATCTGAGAAATATTTGATCGGCGTGCCGAGATCTGACTTCTGCCGTCTCTGACTCGTCTTCTCATGGAAGAGATCAGCTGTGCCAAAAACAGAGATCTGAGCCGCAGGCCAGCTGAAGCCGTGCTCGAGATAGTCGGGGTGTATCTGAATCTTGCCGCCAAGACTTGCAAAGTTCTGCCTCAGGGCGATGGCCGCCTCCAGCTTGCCTGCGAAGAGGTGGACCTCTGTGCCCTCGGCGGCCAGGCGCGCCAGCTCCTCTTCTAGCTCCTGAGGCCGCTGGCGATAGGACTCGCTGTCGCGCATTTGAAGGCGAATTTTCGTCGCGGCGACGAGGCCTGCTCCCCCAATCTGACTCAGGGTAAAAATGGGGGCACGCTCGCCGTAGCTCGTGATCTTATCGACTTGCTCATTGACGGAGAGGCGAATCTTTTCCACATCTGGGAGGAGGCGGTGCTGCTCCAGCCCTGTCCTTATCTCCTGCATAAAAGTCGCGCGCTGCTGGTCTATGCGTTCACGGACGCGCGCGAGGTCGAGAATAAAGAGGGGGAGCCCGAGCTCCCTGGTGAAGTCCAAGAGATTATAGCGCTTGCGGCCGAGGAGATACTGCCAGCGCTGCAGACCTGGGAAATAGTCCCCAGCGGCGAGGCGCTCGAGATCGTGTTCGCTCTGTGTGACGAGGCGCTGCAGATCGCCCGGCCTGCCGCCATTTGCCACGTAGCTATGGCGATAGGCTGTCACGGCCTCGGGAATCTTGACGGCCAGAATTTCTCGCTCCTCCGGCGTCAAGAGCAGAAGGCGCGCCGGGGGAATCTCGACGGCAGAGACTGTCGCGAGCGAGCGCTGGCTGATGGGGTCGACAGAGCGCAGATCGTCGATCTCGTCGCCGAAGAAGCTCAGGCGGTAGACGGTGACATCTCCGCGCAAGTCGGGAATCCCGATGTCGACGATATCCCCACGCCTGGCAAATTGACCTGGCGCATCGACTTCAGAGACCGCTTCATAGGCCAGCTCCGTCAGGCGGGTGGCGAGTGCGTCGAGTTCACAGACCTCGCCCTGCACCAGCTTCAAAGCGTTGGCTGCCAGGCGCCGCGGAGCGGGTAGGTCGTCGGCGAGCGTGTCAGCCGTCAGGACAATCGCGCCATAGGAGAGCTCGTCGACAGCGGCCAATTGGGCTAGGAGCTGGAGCTCGTCGACGCGAGACCTGGCTGTGGCAGGCACGATGTCGAGGGGCGCGGGCCGCGGCTCGAGAATGGGCCGTGTCGTCAGGCTCGAGAGCGCCTGGCGGAGAGAGCGGGCCGCCAGTTCATCAGGTACGAGGAGGACGGGTGGCCGAGAGCCGTCAGCCAGGAGCTGGGCGATGGCGAGGGCGAGAGGAGCCACAGCGGGCTGCGGCAGCGAGCTCAGCTGATAGCGTCCCTTGCCATTCTTCAAGACTTGGCTCTCTGCGAGGGCCTCCTTCAGCTCTGGTTGGGCGAGGAGGCTCTGGATCAGGAGATGGAGAGAGCGAGCATCAGCGGACATCGGGTACCTCTCTCTCCGGCTGCGGGCCGGGTGCTTCTGGCTGGATATGAGACTTGGCGGGGGGCTCTGTCGGGGCTTTTGCCCCGTCTTTACTGGGAGGATTCAAGATATTGCCATTGCAGCGGCTCTGGGCGAGGCCGATGCCTGCAGTCGCAATGAGCTCAGCCGCCTCCCCCGCCTGCCAGAGAAGCTTAAAGCAGTCCTTCTCGCGCTCTTTGGGGATATTGGCGAGGACCTGGGCGACGAGGTCGCGGCTCCTATCCTGCGGGCCGAAGCCGATGCGAACCCGCTGAAAGCGCTCGCTGCCGAGATGCTGGATGATCGACTTGATGCCGTTGTGGTGGGCGGCGCTGCCGCGATCGCGCAGGCGCAGCGTGCCAAATTCAAGATCGATATCGTCATAGATGACGATGACGTCGGCGGGGCTGAGCTTATAGAAGTCAAGAGCCGCACGGACGCTCTCACCGGAATTATTCATATAGGTCGTCGGCTTCAGGAGGTGGATCTTCTGACCCGCAAGCGTATAGCTGTCCGTATAGCCCTGAAAGCGGATGCGCCGCATGGCCAACTGATGGCGCTGGGCGAGGATCTCGAGGGCGAGCCAGCCGAGATTGTGCCAATTGCGCTCATATTTGGGTCCAGGATTGCCGAGACCCACGATCAGTTTATTCTCACTCATGAAGCGACCTTCTTCCCATAGAAAATGCGCCCGCAAGCCGCCGCGAGGGGGCTTGTGGCCTGTGCCACTCTATTATAGCGCATGTGCTCAGAGTGTTATAATGAGGCCATTCTAGACCCTAAGGAGACAAATATGCCTTTTATTAATAAGAAGATCTGGGCCACAGTGCTCGCCCTCTTCATGCTGCTCAGTCTGAGCGCCGGCCTCGCCGCCTGCCAGGAGTTGGTCCCCAAGGAGGAGAAGGCGAGCCCTTCTGAGACAACAAGCGCTGCTGAGACCGAGGCTGAAGCGAGCTCAGAAGAAGCCTCAGAAGAAGCCAGCCAAGAGGTAAAAGCCCCAGAGAGCCATAAGCTCAAAATTGCAGCCCTCACAGGGCCAACCGCCCTCGGCCTCCTCGAGCTCATGGATGACGAGCGCTACGAGATCGAGATCTTCGGTGCGCCGGATGCCATGATCCCCGCCGTCGTCAAGGGCGACTTCGACATCGCCTGCCTGCCGGCCAATCTCGCCGCCATCCTCAATAAGAAGACGGAGGGCAAGATCGAGGTCATCGGCCTCAATACTCTGAACGTCCTCTATCTCGTCGCCAATATAGAAGATGAGGTCAAGCTCGGAGATCTCAAGGGCCAGAAGATCTATATGTCCGGGAAATCTGGCGTCCCCGAGTACATGCTGCGCCTTGCACTTGAAAGCAATGGGTTCACGCCTGAGGAGATCCAGCTCCAATTTGCCGCCGAACACAGCGAGACCCTGAAACAACTGATCTCTGGCGAAGCGCAATACGCCCTCCTGCCCCAGCCCTTCCTGACGATTGTCCAGTCCAAGCTCCCCAATCTTAAGGTCGTCGCCAATCTAGAGGATGAGATCTCAGCGCCGATCGTCATGGGCGTCTACGTCGCCCATGCCAAGGCCCTCCAAGAGAATGAGGAGGCCGTCTCTACCTTCCTCGATGACGCGGCCAAATCGGTCGAGGCCGTGCTCGCAGATCCTGCCGCGGCTGGCGAGATTGCGGAAAAACACGAGATCTTGAAGCCCGCGGCCCTCGTCGCCAAGGCGATTCCCCACTGCGGCCTCGTCGCCATCCGCGACTACGACGAGATCATGATCAGGCTCTTTGGCTTCTATGAGGCGCTTGCAAGCTTTGACCCCGCCTCCGTCGGGGGCGAGATGCCAAACCGCTCCCTCGTCCACCAATTCCAAGACTAAGTGATGCGAAGACGCCTCGCCAAGCTTATAGCCGCCACTTTCTGGCTCTTGCTCTGGCAGGGTCTCTCTCAGCTTGAAGTCTTTGCCTTCTATCTGGCCTCACCGCTCGCGACGATCCAGCGTCTCTGGACGGAGCTCGCTGAGGCCTCTTTTCGCCTCGCCGCCTGGCAGAGCCTCAGCCGCCTCTCGCTCGGCTTCCTCCTCGGCCTCGGCCTGGCCCTCCTCGCCGCCCTCCTCTTCGACTTTTTCCACCGCCGGCTAGGCCTCGCGAGCCAGACCGTCGCCGCGGCCATCGAGCTCCCGATACGAGTCCTCCGCGCCCTCCCAACGATCCCCCTGATCGTCCTCCTGCTCTTCGTCCTCCAGCCAGCGTCGGTCCCCCTCTACATCGCCCTCTGCCTGAGCCTGCAGACGAGTTACCCACAGCTGCGAAGCGCCCTCGCAAGCAGCCACAAGCTCAACGAACTCGGCCGCGTCTACAGACTTTCAAGAGCTCGTCGCTTCTGGCTCCTCCGCCTCGGCCAGCTCCTCCCGAGCCTCGCCACCGCTGGCGAGAGCTCCCTCGCCCTCTCGCTCAAATCGGCCATCGCCGCCGAACTCTTCTGCTACGTGCAAAACTCCCTCGGCATCCGCTTCTACGAGGCCAAGATCTACCTCGACAGTTCTCTCCTCTTTGCCCTGATCATCCTCCTCATCCTCCTGGCGAGCCTCCTCACCAGGCTCTACAGCCTCCTCCTGCGCAGCCTCGCCTGGCTCTGCCTGCAAGAGTTTAACTTCTCTACTCCCCTCGCTCGCCTCCTGGGACGGCAGCGCCTGCCAAGCGCTGGAGCCGTCTGGGCCAAGCTCAGAGCTCAGTCTCAGAAACATCGGCAAAAGCCCCAGCCATACGGTCCCCTCAACATTCGCGACTTGAGCTTTGCCTATGGCGACACGCCCGTCTTTCAGAATTTTTCTATGAGCTTGCCCGCTGGTCGCTGTTGCGTCCTCAATGCCGCCTCGGGCCGAGGGAAGACGACCCTCCTCCACCTGATCGCGGGGCTCCTGACACCACAGTCTGGGCAGATTGAAGGGGCCGATACCGTGGCCCTCGTCCCCCAAGAACTCGAGCTGATCAGCGAGTCCTCCGCGCTCGACAATGTCTTAATCTTCGGCGGCCAGCCGGGCAATGCGCAAAGTCGCCAAGAGGCCTCCCAACTCCTCTCTCAGCTGGGCCTCGATCCCCCCTGGCATGACGCCCGCCTCGATACCCTGTCCACGGGGATGCGAGCCCGGGTCGGCCTCGCCGCCGCCCTCCTCCGCGGCGCCCCCCTCCACCTCCTCGACGAGACGCTCTCGCCCCTCGACCCTGATAATCAGGAGCGGGCCCTGAAACTCCTCCGAGAGAGTGGCGCTTCCATCCTCCTCGTCAGCCACCAGCCAGAGCTCGCAGCGGACGCCATGACCCTTGATTTTCAGCATTTTGGCGAAATTTAATAGCGAGTATTGACGCCTCTTCGTAGCCTACAAAAAATTGAAGGCCCCTCACAGCCCTCTCTTTAATTCCTCACAAAGTCAAGTTATAATTGAGCTGTGTTTCTCTCGTCACAAGTGGCGAGAGTTAAGTGAGGAGAGAATATGGATCTTTCGACGATTGACCTGTCTACACTGAGTCCAGAGGTCAGAAAAGAAGTAGACGCCATCATTGCCGACTACCCCGAGCCCGCTGGTAAATTGATGATGATTTTAACGCGAGCCCAGAAGATCATGGGCTATCTGCCGCCCGTCTTGCAGCTCTACATCGCACGGCGCATCAATATCCCCGCCGCCCGCGTCAATGGCATCGTCACCTTTTACTCCCTCTTCGTCGAGGAGCCCTCGGGCAAGTACCAGATCTCGGTCTGCATGGGCACGGCCTGCTTTGTCAAGGGTTCGGGCGAGGTCCTGAAGAAGTTTCGCAGTGAATTGAAATTGAAGCCCGGCGAGAAGATGACCCCCGACGGCCTCTTCTCGCTCGATGAGGTCCGCTGTGTCGGCGCCTGCGGCCTCGCCCCCGTCGTCCGCGTCAATGAGAAGATCTACGGCCACGTCAGCCCAGAAGAGGTCCCCGAGATCCTCGCCAGCTACCGCGCTCTCGAGGCCCAAGCAGCCCCCGTCGAGGAGGTCCAAGATGCCTAGAATCCATTCATATGCAGAACTTAAGGCGCGCCACGCCGAGCTCCAGTCAGAACTTTCCCTACGGACTAAGATCGGCGAGCGCGCCAATTACGACGCCATCAGCCGGCGCGAGGTCCTGATCTGCGGCGGCACGGGCTGCCGTTCCTCCCAGAGCCACGAGATTGCCGAGCAGCTACGACAATTGATCGAGACCCGGGGCCTCAGCGAGAAGGTTAAGATCGTCGAGGTCGGCTGCTTTGGCTTCTGCGCCCAGGGCCCGATCATCAAGATCGAACCCGACAACGTCCTCTACGTCATGTGCCGTCCTGAAGACGCCACAGAGATCGTCGAGCAGCACCTGATCGGTGGCGAGATGGTCGAGCGCCTCCTCTTCGTCGATCCCAAGACAAATCAATCCATCCACCACCTCGAGGAGATGGACTTTTATAAGAAGCAGCACCGCGTCGCCCTGCGCAACTGCGGCCTGATCGATCCAGAAAATCTCGACGAATACCTGGCCGCGGGCGGGTATTTGGCTTTGGCAAAAGCCCTCTTCGAGCTCAGCCCCACAGAGGTCATCGAGATGGTCCAGGCCTCGGGACTGCGCGGTCGCGGCGGCGGTGGCTTCCCGACGGGACTGAAGTGGGAGCTCTGTCGCCGAGAGCCCGAGACGCCCAAATACATCATCTGTAATGCCGATGAGGGCGATCCTGGGGCCTTTATGGATCGCAGCATTCTCGAAGGCGATCCCGGCTCTGTACTCGAGGCCATGGCCATAGCCGGCTATGCCATTGGCGCTCGGCACGGCCTCGTCTACATCCGCGCTGAGTATCCCCTAGCTGTGCAGCGCCTCGAGACCGCGATTACCGAGGCGACGGAGGCAGGGCTTCTCGGTGAGAATATCCTCGGCAGCAACTTCTCTTTTGACATCGAGATCAATCTCGGCGCGGGCGCCTTCGTCTGCGGTGAGGAGACGGCACTCATCCACTCGCTCGAAGGCGGGCGCGGTGAGCCGACGCGCAAACCTCCCTTCCCCGCCCAGTCGGGCTATCGCCAGAAGCCGAGCAATGTCAATAATGTCGAGACCCTCGCCAATGTGCCCGTGATCATCATGGAGGGCGCAGACTACCTCGCCCGTCTCGGCACAGAGAAATCCAAGGGGACAAAGGTCTTTGCCCTCGCGGGCAAGGTCAACAATATCGGCCTCGTCGAGGTGCCGATGGGCACGACGCTGCGCGAAATCATCTACGATATCGGCGGCGGCATTCCCGACGGCAAGGCCTTTAAGGCGGTTCAGACCGGCGGCCCCTCGGGCGGCGTCATCACCGAGAGCGACCTCGACACTCCGATCGACTACGAGAGCCTCATGGCCATCGGCTCAATGATGGGCTCTGGTGGCATGATCGTCATGAATGAGGACAATGACATGGTCGAGATCGCCAAGTTCTACATCGACTTCACGGCTGATGAGTCCTGTGGCAAGTGCACGCCCTGCCGCATCGGGACCAAGCGCCTGCAGGAGATGCTGGCCAAGCTCCTCGAGCAAAAGGGCGATCCCGAGCTCCTCGACAGCTTGAGCCAGCTCTGTCACGTCATCCGCGACTCAGCCCTCTGTGGTCTCGGCCAGACGGCGCCAAACCCGATTCTCTCCACCCTCAAATATTTCCCAGAAGAGTATGAACGCTATGCCCGACACGAGGTCATCCGCAGCTTTGCCATAGATCCCGAGATCTGCATCGGCTGTGGCCGCTGTAAGAAGGTCTGCCCGATGTCTTGTATCTCGGGCGAGGTCCGACAAGCACATGTCATTGATAGTGCTAAGTGCATCAGCTGTAGCGCCTGCTACAATGCCTGCCCCGTCAAGCCGATCAAGGCGGTCATGAGGCCGCAAGATCAATTGGCCAAGCGCGCCCACGCCTAGCAAGGAGTCTCGCGATGTCTGAACAATTCATCACTGTTGAAATTAACGACAAGATTGTCCACGTCCCCGAGGGCAGCACGATCCTCGAGGCCGCCCATGAGGCAGGCGTCAAGATCCCGACCCTCTGCCATATGAAATTGCCCGAATTTGGCATCAATTGCAGCACCTCTTCCTGCCGCGTCTGCATGGTCGAGATCCTCGGCCGTGGGGCCAAGCTCGCCACCGCCTGCTCTGAACCCTGTGTCGACGGGATGAAGGTTGTGACCAATAGTCCCCGCGCCCTGATGGCCCGGCGGACCAATCTCGAACTCATCCTCTCGAACCATCCGCCAGCCTGCCTGACCTGCGCCAAGAATCTCGACTGTGAGCTGCAGGCGCTGGCCTCGGAGCTACATATACGCGACATCCACTACAGTGGCAAGCGCAATGTCTATCCGATCGACAGCAGCTCGCGCTCGATCGTCAAGGACCCGTCCAAGTGCATCATGTGCCGCCGCTGCGAGACGATGTGTAACGAGATCCAGACGGTCGGCATCCTCTCGGGGCTCGGCCGTGGCTTCGATGCCGTTGTCAGTCCGGCCTTTCACCTCAATATGAACGACACGAGCTGCACCTTCTGCGGCCAGTGCGTCGCCGTCTGCCCGACCGGTGCTCTGACCGAGGTCTCCGAAGTCGGCAAGGTATGGCGCGCCCTGCGCAATCCGAAAAAACACACGATTGTCCAGGTCGCCCCAGCAGTCCGGGTGGCGATCGGCGAGATCTTCGGTATGCCCGCAGGCACGATCACGACGGGGAAGATCGCCACAGCTCTTCGCAAGCTCGGCTTCGACGCTGTCTTTGACACGGACTGGGGCGCTGACCTCACCGTCATGGAAGAGGCCGCGGAGCTGGTCCACCGCCTGCAGCATGGAGGGACTCTGCCCATCTTGACCAGTTGCTGTCCCGCCTGGGTCACCTTTATCGAGACGCAGTTCCCCGATATGCTCGACATCCCCTCAACCTGCCGCTCCCCGCAGATCATGCTGGGCGCCATGGCCAAGAGCTATTACGCGAGTCAACACGGCCTCAATGCCGAAGACATCACCGTCGTCTCGATCATGCCCTGCCTCGCCAAGAAGGCCGAGGCCGCCAAGCCAGAACTCAGCAAGGACAATAATCAAAATGTCGACATCGTCATCACGACGCGCGAGTTCGGACACATGCTCCACGAGTACGGCATCGAATTCGACAAATTGCCCGACTCCGACTTCGACAGCCTGATGGGTGAGTCCAGTGGTGCCTCCATCATCTTTGCCACTACGGGCGGCGTCATCGAGGCCGCCTGCCGAACGGCCTATCATATGCTGACGGGAGAAGAGCTCGCAGGCGTCGAGTTCACGGCTCTGCGCGGCATAGAGGGCATCCGTGAGGCGACAGTTGAGATTGGCGAGCACAGGCTGAGAATTGGCATCGCCCACGGTCTCGGCTATGCCCGACAGCTGCTCGAGGGCGTGCGCGACGGTCGCTTCCACTTCGACGCCATCGAGATCATGGCCTGTCCTGGCGGCTGTATCGGCGGTGGCGGCCAGCCCTATCACCACGGCAAGATGGAGATCTTGAAGAAGCGCCGGCAGGCCCTCTACACCGAGGACCGGGGCAAGGCGATTCGCCAATCTCACAACAACCCGATGATTCAAAAGATCTACGAGGAATACCTCGGCGCGCCCTACAGCCAAATCGCCCATGACCTCCTCCACACGGAGTACACGGCGAGAAAACGCATCTAGCCTGGGGCTAGACCTCTTAGCGCTCAGTATTTTAAATCAGTGAGAATGAAAAAATCGCGGGACGCCTCAGGGCGTCTCGCTTTTTAGGCCTCTTCGATATCGGCCCCGAGAGCTCTGAGCTTCGGCACAAATTCCTCATAGCCGCGCTGAATCGTCTCTATGTTTTCGATGATAGACTCCCCTTCTGTCGCGAGCGCCGCCATGACCATGGCAGCCCCCGCGCGCAGATCGCGGCAGGGCACGGTCGCAGGCTTGAGCTTCACCCCACCCTGGATGATGGCGAGGCGGCCCGAGGTCATAATGCTCGCGCCCATGCGCTGGAGGTGCTCTATGTACTGATAGCGATTCTCCCAGACATTTTCAATCACGCGGCCCGAGCCCTCGGCCGCACAGAGGAGGGCGACCGTCTGCGGCTGCAAGTCCGTCGGATAGCCAGGATAGGGCATGGTGCGAAAGGTCGTCGCGACGAATTTGTCCTGCGGTCTCAGCGCTGTGCGAATCGTCTCATCGCCGACCTCGACGAGGCAACCCATCTCGATCAGCTTCGTCGTCAGGGGCTCCATGTGCGTCGGAATGACGTCGTGAACCGTGATGTCGCCCCGCGTCAGTGGCGCGAGCATCATATAGGTGCCCGTCTCGATCTGGTCGGGGATGATTGCATAGCTCTTACCCCCAGGGAGGACGGCCTTGCCCGTGATCTTGATCACGTCAGTTCCTGCGCCGCGGACCTCGGCGCCCATCGCATTGAGGAAGTTGGCGACGTCGACGATATGGGGTTCCTTGGCCGCATTGTCGATGACCGTCACGCCGTCAGCGTGGACGGCCGCCAGCATGATGTTGATCGTCGCCCCGACGGAGACAATATTGAGAAATATGGAGGCTCCCTTGAGGCCACGACTGCTCTCAATTTCAATGGCCTCATCCGTCTGCCGGAGTTCTGTGGCCCCGAGGGCAGAGAAGCCCTTTAAGTGGAGGTCAATGGGCCGCGAGCCAAAATTGCAGCCACCAGGCAGGGCCAGTTTCACCCGGCCGAAGCGACCGAGGAAGGCGCCCATGAGGTAATAAGAGCCACGCAGCTGGTGCACCGCTTCCATCATGGCCTCCGGCGACTTCACGCCCCGCGGATCGATCTGCACCGTGTCCTCGGCGAGCCAAGTCAGCGAAGCACCGAGTTCTTCGAAGATATTGAGCAGCGTATTGATGTCGGAGACACGTGGCACATTTTCAATAATGGAGGGTCCGTCAATAGCCATGGCAGCGGCCAAGACACCGAGTGCGGCATTCTTGGACCCACTGATGGTCACGTCACCACTGAGGGCTCTGCCGCCCCTAATGCGATAAATCGACAAGTCAACCTCCTAGGTTCATCCGCGCAGCCAGCTCGGGCTCGAGCTCGGCATCGGAATTGATCAGGGACTCGAGAGCCCTCTCTTCAGCATGACTTAAGGAAGTCCATTTTGCCACAATATCGAGCTTGCTCGCAAGCGAAGAGAGGTCTGCCGCAGCGGCCTCGGCCATGGCATCCCCCTGACTGCGCTGCTGCTTGAGCTGCTGCAAAGTCTCGCGCAAGACCTTGCGCGCCGTCGGCAATATCACCGTGAACTCACTTCCCTGGCCCAGGACGGACTGAACATCGATCCGCCCCCGATGGAGCTCGACCAGCTCCTGCACAATGGCGAGGCCGAGGCCCGTGCCCCCATGGCGCCGAGAGCCCGTTGAATCCACGCGAAAGAAGCGTTCAAAGAGGTGCTGACAATCCTCTTGTGAAATGCCGAGGCCATGATCCTTGACCTTGAAGTAGACGTCTTCACGGACGGCCCCGATATAGACCTGGATCGCCGTCCCCTCAGAGCTGTACTTGATCGCATTGGAGATTAAATTCGTGGCGATGCGCTCGAGGGCGGTCCGATCGAGGTAGACCGGGGGAATTTTGTTCATGACCTGACAGTCGAGGCGCATCCCCTTTTCCTCCGCCTGATACTGCATCCGCTCCACAGTCTGCCGTATAAGCCAGGCCGGATCCCCCTGCTCAAAATGCGTGAGGAGGCCGCGCGCATCGAGACTCGAGAGCAAGAGCAGGTCAGAGATCAGTTTCTCCATGCGCTCAGCGTCGTCATAGATGCGCTGCATATCCTTCTTGACTGCCTCGGCGCTCTTCTCATCGATGCCCCAGTCGAGAAGCGACTCCGAATAGGTCTTGATCGTCGTCAGGGGCGTCTTGAGCTCGTGAGAGACATTGGCGACAAATTCACGCCGCATCAGTTCTTCTTTATCTTGACGACTGTAGTCCTGGATCAAGACGATGCGATTGCCCTCGCTGAGTTTGGGCGCATCGGGACTCTGCACCTGCAGACGCAGGCTGATGGTCTCCTGGCGATAAATTGTCAGAGCGAGTGGAGAGCCGAGAAATATCGAAGAGCGAAAGCTCGCATCCTGCCCATAGCGCTCCAGAAAGTCGCGAAAAGTCTTGGGCGGTCGAGGAATGAGCAGCCGTGCGGCCCGATTGGCCGAGACCAGCTTCCCCTCCTCGTTGTAGGCGAGAACACCGAGCTCAATGGAGCCGAGGATACGCTCCGCTGCGGACTGATTGACTCTGGTCTCAGCCTCGGCACGCCTTAATTTGCGCGCCAGATCCTGGCGCTGGGCATCGCTGTCGGCTTTTGCCAGAAGCCAGGCGACAGCAAAGCTGATCACAGCCGTCAAGATAAGCCAGAGGGGGGACATTTAAACTTGGAGATCGCGGTTGAAGTAGTAGCCGACCCCCCGCTTGGTCAGGAGGTAGCGGTAGTTATCCTGGTCAGGTTCGAGTTTCTCACGTGTTCTGCGGACCGTGACGTCGACCGTGCGCACATCGCCGAAGTAGTCATAGCCCCAGACCTTCTCGAGCAGAACCTCTCTGGAGAAGACCTGCCCCGCATGCTTGGCGAGGAAGAGGACGAGTTCGAATTCGCGCAAAGTCAGAGGGATTTCAATTCCGTCATAGGTCACGGTAAAAGCCTCCTGATCGATCACCAATTCGCCAAAGTAAAGTTTCTTGTGGCCACCGCTGTCCTGTTCGTCGGCAAAGCGATTGCGCCGCAGCTGCGCCTTGACTCTGGCGAGGACCTCGCGGACACTAAATGGCTTGGTCATATAGTCATCGGCGCCGAGTTCGAGGCCGAGGACCTTGTCAATTTCTTCACTCTTGGCCGTCAACATGATGATCGGCATGAGACGGCGCTCCTGGCGGAGCTTGCGACAGACCTCGAAGCCGTCGAGGCCCGGCATCATGCAGTCGAGGAGGATCAGGTCGGGATTCTCTTCGAGGGCGAGGGCCAGGGCGGAATGGCCATCATAGGCCTCGAGGGTGCGATATCCCTCGCGCTCTAGGTTAGCCTTCAGAATCTCTACGATACCAGCTTCGTCGTCGACAATCAGGATACGATCACTCATGGGGTCAGACCTCCTCGTTACTTCTTTCCAGTATAGCAGAGAGAGGCTGACCACGGCAAAGATTGGTCAGCCTCTTTCATCTTTTATCGGGCAAGTCCCAGCGACTTTGCGAGCTGAAGATTGCTATGCTTCAGAATATTTAGCCCGTAAAATTTTTGCAGCCTGGGCCATGGCAGTAAGCTTAGCCTCGATCGTCGAATAGGGGTTCAGGGGACGATTGGCAAAAGTGGCAAAACCGCAGTCACTGTTGAGCCAAATGCGCTCAGGAGGTAGAAATTCCAAGACCTGTTCGACTGCGCGGACGATATCCTCGGGGCGCTCGACCTCTGGGATGCGCGGATTGATACAACCGTAGCCCAGCGTGATCTTCTTGGCGAGGTGGTTGTTGTTAAAGAGAGCTGCGACATCGCCCGCCCGAGGCGTCGAGAATTCGAGGGCGAGGATATCGACATCGAGACCATCAAAGAACTTAGACATCCGATCATAGGCGCCGTGCAGGAGGACGGACTCATCCGTCGTCCAGTTGCCACGACAGACGTGGATGGCGCTCTTCACTTCAGGATACTGGCGCAGTTCGTCGAGGACCTGGCCTAGGAGTTCTTTAGCAAATTTTAATTCGAGGTCAACCTTGACCTTTGCAGACAGGGCCCCTCAGTAGAAGGAACTGTCATCACCCTCACGAGTAAAGACGACCTCAGAGATAATCGGCTCGTCGACCTGAATGACGGAGGCGCCCGACTTAACGAGGCGGTGAATCTCATTTTTCAGCAATTGGACGACGTCCTTGCCGAGTTCCTTACGATTGGCATAGCCGGCCTTGCTCACTTCTTTGAGCCACATCGAGCGCGTCAAGATGTAAGGGCTCGGGATCGTCATCTTATAGCCCGCGGGATTCTCCGTCGCGCCGAGCTCTCGCATCAGCTGGACCTCATCGCCGTTGAGATCCGCCTCAGTATCGATCTTGCCGACACAGATGGGGTTGCTCATCGAGTTGTCCGAGGCGTCCATCTGCTGCAGACTCTCCTTAAAGGAATCACTGTCGGTTGTAATCGCGAGGATCTCATCCATGGCCATCAGCCGAATTCCGTCGACTCTCTCGGCGACATAGCTGACGAAGTTGTCGCGGTCGAGCTCACCTGAGACTGGAACGTCGATCCCGGCACGCTTTTGCATGGCCAGAACCTCCTGCGTCTCGCTGCGTAGACGCTCGTGATAGCTGTCGACCTTTGTCGGATCATCGGCCATCTCAGCCTTCAGCTGCAGAAGCTCTGGAGAGCGCGGCATGCTGCCGATGAGACTCGTACAAAAATCAGGAAATGTATGACTCATCTCTTCTCCTTTCAGATATGAAAATATCTAGGCAGAGAGCCTGCCTAGATATGCCAAGTGCAAACGAAAATAGCTCTTATGGCTCGAAGATGCAAGCGCTCTTGGCTACGATGTCGGCCACTTCACCCATCGTCGTCGTACCGCCGACCTGCAGATCGTCGGAGAGCTCGTAGAAGTCGAGGCAGATGCCGCAGGAGAGCACCTTGACGCCCTTCTCGATCAGTGCCTTGAGATCCTCAATGCTCTCAGAGCCCGTGCAGCAGAGCTTGACGCCCTCGCCGTAGAGAATGATGTGTCCAGGGAGCTCAGCCTTCTGGGTCAGGGTGTGGATATAGCCCTTCATCAGAGTTTCGCTGAGGACCTCGTCGCAGTGACCCATACCTGTGCCACGGATAATAACATCGAACTGTGCCATATTTTCCTCCTGTGCGGAAATGATTTTTATGAGTCTAATCTAACAAGGTGGAGGCCCTATGTCAATTCATTTTTCTTTTACCTAGCTTTTCAATATTTTATTTCAAACTCTTCTAAGAATAGCTTATATTTGACCCCTGATGATATTAATTCTCTTAATAAATCGAGGCTCTCGAGAGGTTCACGCCAACAGACGCTACAGGACTCAGAGAGTTCTCGAGGGGTCGGTAGAATCCTCCCCTTGAGGCCATGCAACTTGGCAAGCTCGCCAAAGGCCAGGGCTTGCATCGTATTTTCAAACGTAATTATTGAATATATTCTCTTCATTTCTTAAGCGAAGCTGAGATATTCAGCGATGGCCTCAAGCGCCAGATCCACTTCTGCCTCCGTCTGACTGTAGCCAAAAGAAAAGCGGATCGTTCCCCTGGGGTAAGTGCCGAGACTCTGATGAGCGAGGGGGGCGCAGTGCAGGCCGACACGCGTCAAAATCTCGTATTCTGTCTCGAGGAAGGCTGAAAGCAGTGCCACATCCCCATCGGGCAAGTCGAGTGAGACCAGCGGGACGCGCCGCTCGGGAGTCGACTCAGCTGAACCGAGGCCCACGACCTTTAGATTCAAGGCTTCGAGGCCCCGAATAAATTTTACAGCCAGTTCAAATTCGTGCTGGCTCGCCTCACTTCCATTCTCTTTCAGCCAGTCGAGGGAAGCTAGGAGTCCCGCAATTCCAGGAAGATTTTGTGTCCCCGCCTCGAATCTATCGGGGAGCATCCGCGGCATCTCAAAGGAATTGGACAGACTACCAGTCCCGCCGGCAAGGATTGGCTCCATCTGCTCACCGAGTTCCTCGCTGAGAATCAGGGCGCCGATGCCCTGGGGACCTAGGAGCGACTTGTGGCCTGTCAGGCCGAGCGCCGTGATGCCGAGTCGCTTGACATCGATCCTCTGATAGCCCGCTAGCTGAGCCCCGTCCACAAAAAACTCGAGATGCCTCGCTTGGGCGATCTGAGCGAGTTCAGCCAGTGGCATGATTGTCCCACAGACATTGGAAGCTGAAGTACTGAGAATGGCCTTTGTCTCAGGGCGAATCAAAGTTTCGACCAGATCGAGGTTTAAGCGACCCGCCGCATCACAGGGGATGACGGAATAGCTGACGCCCTGGGATTTCATCTGCTCGAGGGGCCGCATGACTGCATTGTGCTCGAGCCCCGTAATCAGGAGGTGATCTCCCGCCTTGAAGTAACCTTTGATCAGGTAGTTGAGGGCCGTCGTGACATTGGGGCAAAATGTCAGCATCTTGTCCTCCGCGCCGAACTCTGCGAGCAGGTCACGCCGCAGGCGATAGACCAACTGATTGGCATCAAAGGCCGCATTGACTCCGCCGCGGCTGATGTTTGTCGCCCCTTTGGCCAGAAAATCTCGGACGGCGTCTGGCACGGGCGGCGCTTTAGGAAATGAACTCGAAGCCTGGTCAAAGTAGATCATGGGGCACCTCTTCGCTCAATATTGCTATATATTGTATCAGAACTTTATAAGGATGGGGCTGGGGCTTTTGCCATGTTATTGCCATAATCATCTCTTATAATAAGTTCATCAACGACAAGGAGGTTTCCTTATGCGACGACTCGCCCTGATTTTATCGCTCTTGTGGCTTGTGGCTCTCAGCCTCAGTGCCTGCGAGAACTTGAATATTCATGAACCCTCAGAATCTGAGGTCGAGCTGGAGAGCCCGAGCTATTTCCAAGCGGCTCCCCTCGATCTCAAGACCCCCAAGTCTCCCGATGAGATGTCGGCAGATGACTATCAGGCCAATGAAAAACAGCGCTCTCTAATCGCGCAGAATGCCTCAGCCTTTGCGCGCGCCACTCTAGGAGCTGACGAGCAGCAAACAGAGGCAAATTATGTTTACTCTCCCGTCTCAACCTGGCTCTGCTATGAGATGTTTCTCGGCGGGACGAGCGATTCGATTCAGAAAGATTTGAAAGAAGCCCTCGAATCACAGGCGATGACGGATGAGGCCAAGCTTCAGGCCATCTTGCAGCTCTCCCACGATTATCAGAATGCGGAGAGTGCGATCCAGATTCAAAATGCCCTCTTTGTGGCCGAGGACAGCCAGTTCCAGGCCGAGTACTTAAACTATGCTGCTCATTTCTTGCCAGCCCTCTATACCATCGATCTCGAGCATCATGCCCATGAAGTGACTGAGAAGATCAACCAGCTGATAAACGAGAAGACTCAGGGCCTCATCCCCCGCTTCTATCAAGACGATCTCTCACCAAGCCTCAAGTCCATTCTGATGAACATCACCTCTCTCGATGCCAGCTGGCTCACAGAATTCCAAGAGAGTGAAACGCAGGACGGAGACTTCCACCTAGAAGACGGATCGAGCGTCCAGGTCCCCCTGATGCATCAGAAGATCTCAGACGACATGCTCTACGCTGCCGATGAGAAGGCAGAATATCTGAGGAAACCCTATCAGGGTCCTGAAAACATGATCCTCATCCTGCCGCGGGAAGGCGAATCACCCCAGGCGGCGCTCGAGCACTATCTCGAGCAGCGAGAGAGTCTGGATCTCGATCCCTACGAGGTCGATATCACCCTGCCACGCTTTACTATCGAAAGTAGCTTCGACCTCAAAGGACTCTTGAGCCAGATAGGGCTCGAGAATCTCTTTGATCCTGCTTTTGCCCACGAGATGGCCGGTCTCCTCGAAGATAAGGCGCTCTTCATTGACTCCTCGAAGCAAGTGGCAAAGATCGAGGTCAATGAAAAGGGAACTCGAGCCGCTGCAGTTACAGACATTGCGACCAGAGAAAGCGCGGCCATGCCGCAAGAAACAAAGGAGGTCACAATCCGCTTTGACCGGCCCTTTGCCTTCCTGATCATGGACGGGGATCTCGTCCTCTTCCAGGGTGTGGTGACGAATCCCAGCAAGTAGAAGAGCATCAGACGCCAGCAGAATGCTAGACGCCAGCATCGCTGGCGAGAAATAAGGAAAACCCTAGAAGCCTTGCGCTTCTAGGGTTTCTTCTTGGAGCCTTTTGCCGGGATCGAACCGGCGACCTCATCCTTACCATGGATGCGCTCTACCTACTGAGCTAAAAAGGCATAGTGACAGCATCGAGATGATAGCATTCTCTTTTCATGCTTGTCAAGCGATCCCGCCAGTGATGAGAGAAGCCGGCATAGCGCCGGCTTCTTTCGTAATCCTTAGTCTAATGTTCTGATGAGCTCGATGGGTGGGCCTGCGAGAATTTTCTTTAAGCTGCTGTGATGAATCCACCAGTTGATGAGGTTGAGCATAAAGACGAGAAGTCCCAGGGCGCTAAAGACCTTGATGAGCGTAATCATATCGTCTTCGTTCGCCTTCTTGATGTCGAGGCCTGTGACGATGGAGTAGGAATCTTCTGGCGAAACAGTCTCGGCCAGGATTTTTTCCACTTTTAATTTGTTTTCTTCGATTTTCTCTTCCGCTACCTGCATTTTGAGGATGTAGTCATTTTTTCCAGACGTTTGATCGTCTTCCATCCGACTCAGCGCATCATAGCTGTCCATATCGGTATAGATCTGAAGATAAAATGGCAGAATGCGTTCGTCATAATCACCCAAATCATCAATCATTTTTGTCACGTGGATTTTTTGGCTGCTGCTGTCCCCGAAAATCAACTCCACATCGTTAAGCTTTTCAAAATAGGGAATTTTTTTCGTCGTTGCAATGGGCGCAAACGGATCTTCCTGCACGCGATTATAGAGAAGAATCTCTCCTTTTTTCCCGCCGAGGGCGGCAAAATCCTTTTCTTCCAGCCCGACGAGCGAGCCGATATAGCTTCCATTGTTCCGATTTAAGTGAACGTCAAGCTCCTTCATAAAGGAGTCTTCAGAGGCCTCTTGTGAAAGGGTCAAATTGCCTCTCAGCTCCCTCTGCTAAAATATTCACATGGACATGGGCAAAGTTCTAAGCAAAGATATAGCTGAAGAGATAAGACACTGGCACTATGAGAGCATCGATTCGACCAATGAGGCCGCTCTTCGCCTCATTGCGGAATGGTCTGTCGACCGTGCGATCATCTCGGCGGATGCACAGAGCCGCGGCCGGGGTCAGTATGGCCGTACTTTCTACTCCCCGCCCCAGGGACTCTATCTCTCCTATATCTGGGGACCAGATCATCAGCTCGTCGCTGATCTTCTGCCCGTATTAAAAGTGGCGCTCGGCACTTCTCGTGCTCTAGAGCGCCTCTATGTCCAATATGAGAAGCAGGGAGCTCCCAAGCTCGAGATCAAGCCACTCAATGACATTCTCTACGAGGGCAAGAAGATTGCGGGGATTCTCTGCGAGAGCTATCGCGGGCACTTCATTGCCGGGATCGGCTTGAATCTCTATCCGCAGACTTTTCCAGAAGAGCTGAGGGCTCGTGCAGGCTATCTTCTCAGTAGCACAGAGAAAATTGACAGTTCCTTCATCCCTGAACTTTTCAGGCAATTAGAAGAACTTCTCTTCCAAGCCCTATCCGATTCA
>JAFAAL010000029.1 GCA_023426575.1 Bacillota bacterium | reverse complement strand
GCGCCGACGAAGCCTGCCACCAGGATGGGTCCAGGCGTCGGGGGCACAAAGGCGTGCGTGACCGCCAGACCGGCGAGCAGGGGAATCCCAAAGTAGAGGATAGACTTTTTACTCGATCTGGCCAGGGCAAAGACCAGGGGAACTAAGATGATGAAGCCGACGTCGAAGAAGACGGGGATGGAGACGAGGAAGCCTGCGAGCAGCATGGCCCAGTTGGCCTTTTTCTCACCAAAAATCTGGAGGAAACCTCGAGCCAGGCGCTCCGCGCCGCCCGTGACCTCGAGCATCTTTCCAAACATGGCTCCCAGACCAATGACTGTGGCCAGGAAGCCAAGGGTGCCTCCCATACCCGACGTCATCGCGCCGATAATCTCGTTAAAGGGCATGCCTGTGGCGAGTCCCATGACGAGACTGACGATCAAGAGTGCAATAAAGGCGTGTAGGTTCAGCTTAATGACGAAGAAGAGCAAAAGCGCTACACTTGCGACCAATAGGCCGATCAATAATCCTGTAGACATAATACCTCCTAAGATGTCTCACTTATATTTACGAGTTCAGCCTAGGCTGTCCTCGCAATAGATCATTCAAGGGGTCCGCCTGGAGCCTCGCCAGCTCATGACAGAGTTCCTGATTGAGCTCGACGGCCCGACGATAATATCTAAATTCAGCTCTTAAGAGCTCAGAAGGCTGCGGCTCCAGTCGCTCTTCTTCCTGGAAATACTGCTCGGCCGCCTGGAGACTTGGAATCTGTCCAAGCGCTAATTGAGCGAGGACAAAAGCCCCAAAAAGCGGCCCGCCCCCACCTTTGAGGGTGACGAGCGGAAGCTCGAGAATATCTGCCAGGAGCTGCCGCCAATAGCGGCTTCTGACGAAGCCACCATTGCCATAGACGGTCTGTACTTCCTCTTGGGCCGTTGCCGTCAAGACGGCAAAGACGTCCTTGATCGCAAAGCAGATGCCCTTGAGCCCTGCCATGAGAAGATCCAGCGCGTCTGCCTCGTGATGGAGCCCGAGAAAGGCCGCCCGCAAGTTCGCATCCCAGTAGGGGGCCCGTTCGCCGGAGAGGTAGGGCAGGAAGATGAGCCCTGCGCCCAATTGGACCTGTTCCTTAGAATCCAGTGGGGCGAGGAGTGGATCGAGATGCTCACTAAAGCGCAGGGTCTTGCGCAGCCAGTCATAGGCGATGCCACCGTTGTTGAGGGCCCCTCCTGCCACTTGGGTCTCCTCGGTCAGGATATAGCTAAAGGTTCTTCCCTCAGGGTCGAGGATCGGTTCGCGACTGACGATGCGGACAGCGGCGGACGTACCAATCGTGCAGATCGCCGCCCCCGAGGCGAGACCTCGGCTCCCGAGATTGGCCAGGGGTCCATCGCCGGCGCCCATGATGAGGGGGATGCTCCGCTCGAGCCCGAAAGCACGGACTTGCTCTGGCGCCCAATCGCGGACAATCTCTGTCGTCGGCACGAGACGGCTCAGCTGGGAGCGCTCGATGCCCGCCGTCTCGAGGGCGAGATCCGACCACTGGAGCCTCCTCTGGTCGAGGAGACCCGTGCCGCTGGCCATGGACAAGTCGCAGAGCCACCGGCCCGTCAGACGGTACACAATATATTCCTTAATCGATACCGCCTTGCACGTCTTCTGTAGCAGGGCGGGATGGGTCTTCGCAAAATGGGAGAGCTTGCAGAGGGGACTCATCGGGTGAAGGGGCGTCCCACTCATGCGATAGATCTCGAGGCCTAGAGGGCTCTCTTGGAGGGCCTTGGCCTCTTCGCTGGCCCTGGCATCATTCCAGAGAATGCACTGGGTGAGTGGCTGGCCCTCTGAATCCACGAGGATCAGAGAGTGCATATAGGAGGAAAGGCTGATGGCAGCGAACTCGTGACCCTCGGATTGGGCAAGTTTGAGCGCCGATGACATCAGAGCTTGAAATGTCTCCCAGACCTCCGTGGGGTCGTGCTCTCGATGCCCTGCCTCGGGCGTGTAGAGCGTGAGATGGCGCTCCTCTTCACAAAAGAGAGTTCCATCTTGACGGTACAGTGCCGTCTTGAGCGTCGTCGTCCCAATGTCTACAGCTAGAATCAACATCTCTTCACACCTCAGTGATAAAACTCTGTTTTTTATTTTGTGCAGATTTGACAAAAATGTCAAGAAGAATGAAAAAATATTTCTCAAACGTCCCATTTGACCGTAAGGCGCTCTCTTTATTTAAGGGAGTTTAGGTCAAAAAAGATGGCTTCCGACCCTTGCTGGGAGTCTTGCCTAGTCATTGGAGGCATTCTAAAATCGAGACAGATCTTGAAGAAATGAGGCTGAAAAGATGATACAACGAGCGCGTGAAAACTGTCAGGATCTGATCAGGCTCCGCTATGGCCAGTTAAAGAAGAGAGAAAGGCAGGTCGCAGATCTCGTCCTCAGCAATCCCCAGGCCATCATCCAGATGAGTATTGCTGAAGTGGCCAGGGCGGCAGAGGTCTCGGAGACCACTGTCTTCCGCTTGGCCAAGTCTCTCGGGTATAAAGGCTTCTATCAATTCAAAATTGCCCTGGCGAGCGATATCGTCACGCCTCTTCAGAACGTACACAGTGAAATCAATGCGGAGGATGATCGCAGAGCGACCATGGAAAAGCTCTACCTGGGCTATAAGCATTCCCTTCAGAAGACGATCGAAGTCAATTCTGATGAGAAGATCACTCAGGCCATTGAGCTCCTCAGCCAGTCCAAGACGGTCTTCTTTATGGGGAATGGCGGCTCCTATGCTCTGGCGCTCGACGCCTATCACAAGTTTGTCCGCAACGGCATTCAGGGGAGTGTGAGCTGCGATCCTCACTGGCTCAGTATGTATCTTGCGCTCGCAAGTCCAGAGGATCTCTGTCTGATGATCTCTTTTTCAGGACGCAATCGGGAACTGCTCAAAATTGCCAGGACAGCCCGAGAGAGAGGGCTGCCCATCCTCCTGATCACCGCCAATCCCAGCTCCCCCCTGGCAAAGATCGCGGATCTGAGCCTCATTGCTGCGGGTCGAGAATATGAATATCGCTCAGAGGCGATGGAAGCCAGACTCTCCTGCCTCTTTCTGATTGATACGCTCTATGTCCTCTTGGCCACGCAAGATCCTGAGAGCGAGGCCCGAGTGATCAAAAATATTGAAAAGATCCGCCGCGACATCGCTGAGCA
>JAFAAL010000041.1 GCA_023426575.1 Bacillota bacterium | reverse complement strand
GGCTGCGTGGGAAAACGTGGGTCGGATTAAGGGTGAGAAGGGCGACAAAGGCGATAAAGGCGATAGTGTTGACATTGTAGATGACCCCGTTGCTGACAGTACGAAGGCCATCAGTGCGCAGTGGGCGAAGGATATAAGTGAGTATATAGGTGACCTTTTCACCCTTGAAAATATTGAAGCAGAGTCAATTGTTGAGGCCATTAATGACGTGAATAGTCATAAGGATAAAAAGGTTGCGAGTGTAGAGGGAGCGCACGGTTTAAGATTCAACGCCGACAAGCTGGAGTATCAAAGCAGCAGCGGATGGACAGAGATTAAGACGGGAGGGTCTTCAGAAGTTGTCTTTGGCACTACTCCTAAAATCACGCTAGGAACCGACCCTCCTCCCTCAACAGGAGAGGCGGGAACAATTTACATACAGGTGGTTTGATATGGTTTTAGATCATGTGACTGAAGCAGTATCTGTAAAAGAACTGTTTCACGATGGTAGCGTTCGACAGGAGATTAAGGGTGTACTTCACATAACCCACTATCCTGCTGAGGCATTTGCCTGTGAGTTTAAGTGTTATTATCGTTTTGTTGGGATTAAAGCAGGAAGTCATGTGTGGAAAGATCCTACGTTGAGTTTTTACATGTACTTGTACTCGTCGGTTGGTGGTATTGCAACTCCATTTGAAATACGAGAAGGGGATAGTTTTAAGAATGGCACGTGGAACGAAATTCCTTCCGTAAGAAAATCCTTACATACAATATCTCAGGATGACTATCATAAACTGATGAAGGCAAGCAGCTATATACTGACGTTCTCGCCCCGCACTGATTTTACAACGGGTCAAACAGTTGAGAGAGACCCTGCGATTTTCACATCAATACCTAAAATGTTTGTTGAGGAAAACGGTAAAATAGTCCGTAAGGCTACCAAATGGTATGTTTATAACGATGCAGGAGAACCCAAACCAATAAAAGACTTGAAAGCATACCCCACCACCTGACCCTACACCTCCACCTGATCCTATACCTCCATTTTAAGTCAAGCCATAGCGAGCTACTAGCTCGCTTTTTAGTGCGAGAAATCGCTAGAAAGGAGCGCATATTCTCGATATCAATTGCTATCTGACTTACAACAAACTATAATGAATTGACACCAATGGCGGAGAAATTATTGATTATACATACGCCCACGAATCAACGAAGCGGCCTTGCAGTAAGGCTTGAACTTTCAAGCCCTCCTTCTCCGCCATAAGAGCCTGTAACGCTGTTGTTGCAGGCTCTTTCAGTTCCAAAACTAAGAAAAAAGTAAGCTCACCCTTGATGTGTGACTGCGCCGTCTGATACAAGAGATCATATCTTGGGACTTGACTCATTTTCCCAAACTTTCACAATCTGCCACATTTGAGCCCTAAATTTGCAATATCAGTCTGTTAAATTACTGCTGACAGCGTTTCGATCACAGTTTAAACTTTGGTTGGAAACGTTGAGATGGCGGAAGTCTCGGAACGGGGCGGACGCTCATAAAAAAGGAGAAAAAGAATGAGAAAATTAGTGATTGCGCTCGTTGCTATCTTATCGCTTTCCCTACTCGTCTCATCTTGTGTTGAGCTCATCGGTGGCGATAAGAACAAAGAGACAAAGGTGGAAGATACGACAGTTCAGCCTCCAGAGGCCAGTGTTGCTGAAACGACAGCGCCAGGTCAGAGTGAAGTGCCTGCAGAGGAAACGACAATGACGGGTTACTTCATCAGCCTCGATAGCAATAAGATGACGCTTCACATTGTTAGTGACAAGGCAGACGCCTTCCAAGGTCCCGTTGTTGTCAATCTCATTGAGGAACAGCTTGCGGCGGTCAAGGATCTCAAGCAAGGTGATAGCCTCACGCTGAAGACGAACGGCGTGATGATGATGAGCTATCCTGGCCAGATCAGCGCCTCTGAGATCAAAAAGCTCGAGGGCGAGGCCCAGCTGCCTGCCGTCAGCAAATTCAATATCAATGCGACCAATGCTCTGGTTCAGATCTATGGGGCGCAGTTGATTGACACTAGAACTGCTGAAGACTATGCTGCGGGTCACCTGCCCGACGCCGTCAATGTTCCAGCCGCAGAGCTCAAGGATAAGCTGAACGTGATGGTCGAGGCGGGCAAAGTCTTCATGATCTATGGGGATGATGCCGCTCAGGTCACAGAGCTCGCTGCAGATCTCATCGATGCGGACGCAGTTCTCGTCTTAGATCTCGGTGACTACGACGACTACAGCGGACAGATTATCAAGTAATTTTACCTAGGACTTCGCACAGTCAAGGTGATGACAGGGCAGGGCTGGAGCTGACTCCAGCCCTGTTTTATAATGTGGGGGCAAGTTTTAGAGAGGAGGGGCGATTGGATGCTCCATTTTGCCATCGTTGAGGATCAGGAGGCCGAGCAGAGAATTCTCGTCCACTATCTCGAACGCTGGGCCCAATCCGTCGATCTGCCCCTGAAGCTTCTGACTTTTTCCCATGTCGCAGCCTTCCAATTTGCGCTCCCTGACTTGCCCTTTCTCGATGCGCTCTTCTTAGATATTCAGATGCCAGGTCTCTCGGGGATCGACTTGGCGCGAGAACTGAGAGCGAGTGGCTGGGAGATGCCGATCGTCTTTGTCACGGGACTCGTCGACTATATTCAAGAGGGCTATGAGCTCGCGGCACTAAACTATCTCCTGAAGCCTATTCGCTACGAGACTTTAGAGCGCACATTGAACAGACTCTTACGCGAGCGCCGAGAAGAGGGGGAGGGCTATGTCCTGAAGACAGATGAGGGCTTCATCCGCCTGAAAAAGCGCGACATCCTCTACCTCGAGTCCCAGCGCAATCAAGTGATCTTCAAAATGTACAATGGTGAGCAGTATGAGCTTCGCGCCAGCCTCAGTGATCTCGCAAACGAACTCAAGACTCCCTTCTTCCTCTGTCACAGGAGCTATCTGGTCAATCTGGCCTATGTCAGTAAATTGAGTCCTCAAGGGATTGAACTGGACACGGGGGAGCGCCTGCCCGTCAGTCGGCGACGTCTGGCAGCCCTCTCCGAAGCCTATCTCGCCTTCCACCAGAGGGAGGGTTCCTGATGCGGGGGCTCAGCAGCGTTTTGAGAGCTGCCGCCGCCTCGCCCGCCCTGGCGCGTGGCAAGCTTGAGATCTCCTGGCTCCTTCTGCTCCTGATCTGCTGCCTTCTCGCTCTCGGCCTCATCACCTACCACTTCTGGCTGAGGAAGCGCGTAGAGGAGCGGCTCGAGCAAGACTTGGCCGAGATCTTAAGGCGCCACGCCTCGGAGCTGGAGCTGAGCACGCGGCAGATGCGCTCTTGGCGGCACGATCTCAAGAATCACTTCCAAGTGCTCAGAGCCTATGCCGAACTCGGAGAGAATGACGAGCTCTTAGACTACCTCGATCACTTGGCGGGGGACCTCGCGGCCCTGAGTCCAGGCCAGCGCTCTCAGCATCTTCTGGTCGATGCCCTGCTCAATGCGAAAATTCACTACGCCCAGGAGCAGGGGATCGAGGTTCAGGCGGACGTCCTCCTACCGCCCGAGATTCCCCTGCCAGACCTCGATCTCTGCATCTTGATCGGCAACTTGTTCGACAATGCCGTGGAAAGTGCGGCGGCCGTGCCGGAGGGGGAGGAGCGCCTGATCCGCCTCTACATTCGCGAGCTCAAATCGCAGCTCTATCTCTACATTGCCAATACCTACACAGGTGAGAGGCGACTCTTAGGCCAGATATTTCCCTCGTCCAAGGCCTCAGGCGAGCACGGCTTCGGCCTCCTGCGTATTGACCGCGTGGTCTCACGTCACCGGGGCTACCTCAAGCGGGCGGCCGATCGCGGACTCTTTGCGACGGAAGTCTTCCTCCCCTATCCCTAAACTTTCTACCATTCGTCACATGAGGGCGACCACTGGTCACAGGCTTCGCCTCTTAGCCCGATCTTTCAGGCAGAATGAGGGTGTCTGAGAGGAGGACAGGAAATGTCGAAATTATCTAAGTCAGAGCGACAGAAGAAACTCAAGACGCCTGCCCAGTATTCTGTGTCTGGCAATGTCATCTATTTATTACGGCAGGCCTGGAGCGCTGATCGCTGGTATTTTCCCATTGTTCTCCTCCATTCGATCGTCGCGGTCCTCTTGCCGCTGGTCAGCAGCTTGCTGCCTAAGTTTCTGATCGATGGCCTCAGTGCCTCGTCCTTTTCCTATTATTTCAGCCTCGTGGCCGCGGCCATCGCCGCCCTCTTTCTCCTGAATGTCCTCCAGGCGTTTTTACATAAGGAGGGCCGGCTGCGCGCCGATGCCCAGCGCTTCCGCTATATTGGCAAGACCATGGAAAAGTTCAGCCAGCTCGACTACGAATTCCTGATCTCCAAACGGGGCACGGAGATGGTCTATCGCGCACTCAATCAGGCGCAAAACGGCGAGTCGATCGTGGGGACGCTCTTTCAGCTCAATCTCGTGCGCTTTGGCTCGGCGCTCTTGGCGATTATTGTTTTCTCCTCTCTCATCTTCCAGGTGCATTACAGCCTCCTGATCATTGTGGCCATCGCTTCGCTCATGCAGGTCTTATATGGCCGCTACAGCGGGATCCATCACCAGCGAGAACTGCTGGAGACCCAGGAAGATCGCAGGAAGTCGTCCTACCTCCTGAAGAAGACGCTGGAGGCCAGATTTGCCAAGGATCTCAAGGTCTATCGCATCCACGAGATTTTCCCGATCCTCTACCGCCAGATCGAGGCACGGCTCCGAGCCTGGTCCTGGCGAAGCTTGCGCCTCGATTTCTGGGGACAGCTCATGGCGCTGGCTTTTGCCGCTTTGAGAGATTATCTCAGCTATTTTTACCTGATCTATCTCTTCCTGGCGAAGCAGATCGGCCTCGGCGAATTCGTCTTCATGCTCGGCATCATCCGCTCTTTTGCCAGCTTGACGGAGAGTTTCTTTTCGGCTCTCAATGAGTTTCAGAAGTCGGCCCCCGAAATCTCGGAGGTGCGCGAGTTTCTGGAACTTGACGATGGCCTCCTCAGGCGCAGTCTCGTGCCCCTGCCCACGCGCTACGACATCGTCTTCGAGAATGTCTCCTTTCGCTATAACGGCGAGGGGCCGCTGGTGCTGCGTAATTTGAATCTGACGATTCGGGACGGCGAGTCGATGGCCCTCGTCGGCCTCAATGGCGCGGGCAAGACGACACTCTGCAGCCTCCTCATCGGCCTCTTGCAGCCTGATGAGGGACGGATTCTGGTCGGTGGTGTCGACCTCGCAGAGCTCTCTTTACCCGATCGCTATCGCCTCTTCTCAGTCGTCTTTCAGGAGAGTCTTGCGATTCCGGTCTCCGTCGAGCAATTTGTCACTGCGAGTCGCGAAGTCGAGGAGCCCGAGCGGGTTGCTGAGGCGCTGCGGCAGGCGGAGCTTCTGAGCAAAATTGAGTCTTTGCCCCACGGCCAGGAACAATTGATGCTGAAGGTCTACAGCGGAGATGGGGTGGAGTTTTCTGGGGGCGAGACCCAGCGCCTCTGCCTGGCGCGGGCACTCTATCGCAATGCGCCGATCAATATTCTCGATGAGCCGACGGCAGCGCTCGATGCACTCAGCGAACGCAATATCTATGAGCACTATTTCTCAATGATGCGGGGGAGGACCTCTCTTTTTATCTCGCATCGGCTGGCCTCGACCCGCTTCTGCGACCGCGTCTGCCTCATCCAGGACGGAGAGATCCTAGAACTCGGCAGCCATGAGGAATTGATGGCGCGCGGCGGTGAGTACCGGCGACTCTATGACATTCAGGCCCACTACTATCGAGACGGAGAGGATGAGGCCGTAGCGTCTTCCGAGAAAAGCGAGGAGGAGACAGATGAAGAAAATTAGTCGCATGATCGCGCATCTCTACCGCCTGGAGCCACGGATCATCTTTCTCGGCCTCTGCGGCACACTCTCGCAGGTTCTGGCCCCGCTGATCATCTTGCTCATCTCGAGGCGCTTCCTCGACAAATTAATCCTGGCAAAAGCCTGGTCCGAGCTCTCCTTTGATCTCCTGCTCTTAATTGGCCTCAGTTTCTGCCTCTTTGCACTAGGCTCCTATCTCGAGCGGCGCTTCAAGCTCTGGCAGAGATTTCTCGAGGATCGCCACGACTTGATGGAGCAGCAGAAGATGGCGAGTCTCGAACTGGCAGATCTAGAAAGTGAACGCTTCTGGCGTGAACATGAGGAGCATCTGATGGAGACGAGCTTCGGCGAGATCGGGGCGAGAGCCCTCTCGGATCATTTCTGGAAGCTTGCACGGGGCCTCTGGCTGGTCCTCTCTGGCTTCGGCCTAGCGCTTCCGCTCTTCTTGGGTGGACAAGATCCGCTTGCTCTTAAGACCGCCTGGATTCTTATCATCTGCCTGGCTCTCGCTCTGATCACCTGGCGTCAAATGAGAATGGTCCAGGAGGTCGATGAGAAGATGCGCCTCTCTCAAGATAAAGATCTCATCCGGATCAGCGAAATCTTCGGCTTCTACACCAATCACTATGTCCTCCAGCCACAAGGGGCAAAAGACATGCGCATTTACACCCAGGACTTTGTCGCGGAGGCTGGGCGTCAGATTGAGACGGGCTTGCCAATTTTTGTGCGTCGGCTCTATCAGATCTATAGCCATCTTGAGCAGAAGAAAAACTTCTATGTGATGCTCACACAGCTCCTGATCTACGGCTATATTGCTTACAGGGCCTACTTTTCAGGGCTGACGGCTGGCGAGATCCTCCTCTATGCTGGGGTTCTCAACTCTTTTGCCGAGGGGCTCAACGAGAGCCTCACAGGTCTCAGTCGGATGCATGCCAACTGGTCTTATTTCAACTATCATTTTCGCTTGATGGAGCGGGAGAATGCGAGGCGTCAGGGACTCCTTCCAGTCGAAAAGCGCGTGGAAAAAGACTACAGCTTCTCGGTCCAAGATCTCAGCTTCCGCTATCCCAATGTGCAGGAAGATAGCCTGAGAGGACTCAATCTCGAGCTTCAGGCCGGGCGTAAATATGCGGTCGTCGGGCTCAATGGCTCGGGAAAGACGACCTTTGTCAAGCTGCTCTGCGCCTTCTACGAAGCGCGATCTGGCAGGATTCTCCTCAATGGTCTCGATATTCAAAAGCTCGACAGCCAGGAGTATCTGGATCTCTTCTCGATCGTCTTCCAAGACTTCAAGCTCTTTGCTCTCAGCATTGCGCAAAATGTCGCGGCGAGTACTGACTACGATGCGGATAAGGTCAGAGATTGCCTGCAGAAAGTCGGCTTCTCCGAGCGGCTCGAGACGCTGCCCCAGGGCATCGAGACCTACCTTTACAGCGATTTCGATGCCGAGGGCTATCAGATCTCGGGCGGTGAAGCCCAGAAGATTGCCCTCGCCCGAGCCCTATATAAAGACGCGCCGATCGTCATCTTAGATGAGCCGACGGCCGCCCTCGACCCCGTGTCAGAATATGAAATCTACACGCGTTTTAGAGA
>JAFAAL010000020.1 GCA_023426575.1 Bacillota bacterium | reverse complement strand
CATCA
This sequence comes from Bacillota bacterium, assembly GCA_023426575.1. Classification (GTDB taxonomy): domain Bacteria; phylum Bacillota; class Clostridia; order Saccharofermentanales; family DTU023; genus JAFAAL01. The sequence goes on along the minus strand of JAFAAL010000020.1, from coordinate 21,090 downwards.
ATGGTGTGGAGCAGAAATTTGACTTCAACACGCCGATTACCAGTGATATTACCTTGACGGCGAAGTGGGATGAGGGCAATGAGCCAGGTCCTACACCAGACCCCGATCCGAGTCCTGGCAAGAATGAGTGGAGTGCGGAAGTGTTAGATGCCAATAATCAATCACTCAGCGTTCCGCAAACTGTGACTGTCAGCGGTAGGATTCAAAACATTGCGGACGTCTCAGGCCTAAAACTCGAGGCGCGACTCCTCAAGTCAGGAACTGAGGAAGTCCAGTACACGAAAAGCGTACAGAAGAAGGCGGATGTCTATGACATCTACTTCGTGGACGCAGCTGGAAATAGGGTGATTGTCGAAGGAAACTTCCAAGTGACACTGACACCCGTGGCCAATAAGCCAGATGACGTACTCGATTATGAGAAGTCGCAGCTTATCAGTATCAAGAGCTATGAGAATCAAAAGCTTATCTTTGAAACAACGCACTTCAGCTACTACTGCCTGCGTTATGCAAAGACCACAACCATAGACCCGGTGAAACCACCCGTGACCCCAGGGCCACAACCTGTCCAACCAAAACCAGAGCAGCCGAAACCAGTTCAGCCAAAGCCTGACAAACCGCTCGGCCCTGGTGACAAGGCACCCGTGGTCGTTCAACAGCAACAACAGCAAGTCGTGGCACAGACAGCGCCGCCGCAGGTGCAATCGGCAGTGAGAGTCCCTGTGACCGGTGAGAGCCGTACGCCATCGCTCATTTATTCGCTCCTGGCGATCGCGATGCTAGCCATACTCTTACTCGTCAAATCACGACTTAAAGGTTAAGACAATCAGCTGTCGAGCTGAGCTCGACAAGAAAGAAACGGCTGGGGTGACCCAGCCGTTTTTTACTTTGGACCTAGTCCGCAGATTTCTTTCAGCACTGCGACCTCATCCTCCTCTAGGACTATCCACTCCCCCGCTTCGAGTTCAAAATCAGAGAGCTCGAGAGGTCCGAAAGCAAGGCGCTCAAGCTCTGTGAGCTCGCGGCCGAGCACCTCAACCATCCGCTTGACCTGATGATAGATGCCCTCGTGGATGATGAGTTCGGCGACACCGTTTCCGAGAGGGATCAGCTCACCTGGCCTGAGCAGGCCGTGATCGGGCAGAATCAGCCCCTTGGCCACGGCGGCGACGTCCGCCTCGTCGAAGGGGCGGCCGCTATAAGCGAAGCGATAGCGCTTCGCCACCCCATATTTAGGTGAGGCCAGACGGTGATTGAGTTCTCCGTCCGTCGTAAAGAAGAGGAGTCCCGTCGTGTCGCGATCGAGGCGGCCGACAGCCCGGATTCCCGCTCTCAAGAGCTCGTCAGGCAAGTATTCATAGACGGTGGTCCAGTGCTTGTCGTGGAGAGCTGTGACACAATCGCCTGGCTTATAGAGGACCAGATGGTACTCAGCCCGCCAGTGGAGAGGTTGGCCGAGAACGGTCAGCGCCTCGAGCTCGCTGTGGAGAAGTCGCTGCGCGGGGTCGCTGAGCACCTCGCCATCACGCTTGACCGCACCTCTCGCAATCAGCTTCTTGACCTCGCTGCGCGTGCCGAATCCGCCTTCGGCGAGTGCCCGGTCCAAGCGGATATATGCTTTCTTGCCCCTTGCCTCTGCCATCTCGAACTCTCCTTTCCGATACTGTTATACTATAAGGCACAGCCATTGAGAGGGGTAGTCCATGTCAGAGAATATAAGAATTCCAAGTCAGAGAGATCAAGATCTTTTGCTCGGTGATCGCGCCCGCCCGATGGCCGAGTGGCCTGCCGGCTGGCGAGAGCTCTGGCAGGCCTGTGATCAATGTGTGGCCTGTCCACTCGCCAAGTCGCGACAGAATGTCGTCCTCTTTCGCGGCGCTTTTGATGCCCCTTGTCTCATCCTCGGTGAGGGGCCGGGCAGGGAAGAGGATGAGCGCGCTCTTCCCTTTTGCGGCCGCTCTGGCCGCCTCCTCGATGCGGCGCTCAAGGCGCTGGAGTTTTCGCCTCAGAGCGTGCACATCGCCAATATGGTCAAGTGTCGCCCGCCCGAGAACCGCACGCCTCTCCCTGATGAGCTGGCCGCCTGCCGTCCGCACCTGCGCGCCCAATTCAAGCTCTTGCGCCCCAGAGTCATCATCCTCCTCGGCAATACGGCCTATCAGAACTTTACGGGCCGCAAGGAGGGGATCAGCAAGGTCCGCGGCCAGTGGCTCGAGGAGCAGGGCACCTGGGTCATCGGCTCCTATCACCCCGCCTACATCCTCCGCGACCAGCGTCGAAAGCCCGAACTCTTTGAGGATCTCTTGAAGGCGCGGCATAAGCTCGAGGAGCTCGGCTTAATGAACCCGATGCAAAAGCCCCTCTAAGCAAAAGGAGTAAGTTTTGGCCTCAGAGAAGAGATTTCAGATCAAAAGTGAATTCCAGCCTGCGGGCGACCAGCCCGAGGCCATTCAAAAACTCGTGGCAGGTCTCGAGGCGGGCTATCCGGCCCAGACGCTCCTCGGGGTCACTGGCTCGGGCAAGACCTTTACGATGGCCAAGGTCATCGAGACTGTCCAGAGGCCAACCCTGGTCATCGCCCACAATAAGACGCTCGCTGGCCAGCTCTGCGCTGAGTTCATGGCGCTCTTTCCCGAGAATGCCGTCGAATACTTCGTCTCTTACTATGACTATTATCAACCGGAGGCCTATATCCCCTCGACGGATACCTATATCGAAAAGGACTCGGCGATCAATGACGAGATCGACCGCCTCCGCCACGCCGCGACGGCCTCGCTGATGGAGCGGCGCGATGTCATTGTCGTCGCTTCTGTCTCTTGTATCTATGGCATCGGCAATCCCGAGACCTATAGAGACCTCATGGTCCATCTGCGGCCAGGGCAGCAGAAGAGTCGAGACGACGTCATCCAAGAGCTGGTCGATATCCAGTACCAGAGAAATGATTACGACTTGCACCGCGGAACCTTCCGCGTCCGCGGCGACGTGCTCGACATCTTCCCCGCGGCTGAGGAGGAGCGGATCACGAGGGTCAGCTTCTTCGGCGATGAGATCGACGAGATCAAGGAGCTCGACGCCTTGACGGGCCGCGTCATCCACGGCCGCAACTATCAGCAGATCTATCCAGCCTCCCACTACGCGACGACGATGGCCAAGATGCGCCAGGCTGCGGTGTGCATCCAGGCGGAACTTGAGGAGAGGCTCAAGGTCCTCCAGGCAGAGGGCAAGATTGTCGAGGCCTATCGCCTCGAGCAGCGCACGCGCTATGATCTCGAGATGATGCTCGAGACGGGCTTCGTCAAGGGGATTGAGAACTACTCGAGACATCTCGATGGACGGGCGCCAGGGACACCGCCCTATACACTGCTCGACTTCTTCCCAGATGACTACCTCCTGATGATTGATGAGTCCCACGTCACGGTGCCTCAGATCGGGGCGATGTATGCAGGAGATCGGGCTAGAAAGCAGTCGCTCGTTGATTTTGGCTTTCGCCTCCCTTCTGCCTATGACAACAGGCCGCTCAATTTTGCGGAGTTTGAAGAACGCATGGGCCAGACGATCTTTGTTTCTGCCACGCCGTCCCGCTATGAGGCGGAGCATCAGAAGCAGGTGGTGGAGCAGATCATCCGGCCGACGGGTCTCCTCGATCCTGAGATCAGCGTGCGGCCTGTGGCGGATCAGATTCCCGATCTCCTCCATGAGATTCGTGAGAATACGAAGCGTGGGGAGCGCAGTCTTGTCCTGACGCTGACCAAGCGGATGGCTGAGGATCTCAGCGACTTCCTCGCTCAGGAGGGGATCAAGGTGCGCTACCTCCACTCGGACATCAAGACGGTCGAGCGGCTCGAGATTCTCCGCGATCTCAGAAAGGGTGATTTCGATGTCTTGGTCGGCATCAACTTGCTGCGCGAGGGGCTGGACCTCCCCGAAGTCTCTTTGATTGCGATTCTTGACGCCGACCAGGAGGGCTTCCTCCGCTCGGTTAGCTCGCTGATTCAGATCATTGGCCGGGCAGCGAGAAACGTCAACGGCCGGGTCATCCTCTACGCCGATGAGGTCACTGAGTCCATGTATCGGGCAATTGAGGAGACGAAGCGGCGGCGTGAGATCCAAGAGGCTTATAATCAGGAGCACGGCATCGAGCCCAAGACAATCAAGAAGGAACTTAGAGCCATTATGGACACGGCTTATGAGATCGGGCCCGAGGTCCTGACGGAGGTCGCTGACGCCGAGCGCAATCAGGATCTGACTGAGCACGAGCGCCAGGTCCTGATCAAGAAGCTCAGGACCCAGATGCAAAAGGCGTCGGCAGCTCTCGACTTTGAGGCGGCGGCGGCACTGCGCGATCGCATTTTCGAGCTACAGGCTCGGCGGGGCTGAGTCATCTTCTCGGCGGAAACTTGCTATAATAGCCCTATCTTATGGAGAAGAGAGGGCTAGAGATGAGTGCTCGAGAGAAATATGAACAATGGCGACAGGATCCCCGTTTTGCCCAGACCGTCAGAGATGAATTAAATCGCATCGCGGCCGATGCCAAGGAGATTGAGGACCGCTTTTACCAGGATCTGCAGTTCGGCACGGCAGGTCTGCGCGGCCTCCTCGGCGCCGGGACAAATCGCATGAATTTTTACACAGTGGCTCGTGCTGCCGAAGCCTATGCCCGCGTCCTAGAGCGCACGCCGGAGAATCTCGAGCGCGGCATCGCCATCTCCTATGATTCCAGAAACTATTCTCAGGAATTTTCAGAGCTCAGCGCTCGTATCTTCTTAAAGCACGGCTTTCGCGTCTATCTCAGTGACCGGCTGCGCCCCGTCCCCCTTCTGAGCTATGCCATCCGCTCCCGCCAGACCGCGGGCGGCATCATGATGACGGCCTCGCACAATCCTCGCGAGTACAACGGCTTCAAGGTCTACTCTGCCGATGGCTCTCAGCTCGAACCCGAAGCTGCGGCCCAAGTGGCCGAGGAGATGGCTAAGCACACCAATCTCCCAGACCTCCTCGTCGGCCTGCCTGAGCTGAAGGCTCCAGGCCTCGCCCTGACCTGGCTTGGCGAGGATCTCGACCAGGACTACAACGACTATCTCCAGACCCTGATCATCGACCGCGAGGCCATCGCCGCCCAGCCCGACCTTGCCATCGTCTATTCGCCCCTGCACGGCTCAGGCTATCGGCCGGTGACCCGTGCCCTCGAGAGCCTCGGCTTCAGGAACCTCTTCATCGTGCCCGAGCAGCGAGACCCCGACGGCAATTTCCCCACCGCGACCTATCCCAACCCCGAGGCGCCCGAGGCCATGCAGCTCGCCCTCGACTTGGCGGCGGAGCAGGACGCGGACCTCGTCATCGCGACAGATCCTGACGCCGATCGCCTGGGCGTCGCCGTCCGCGAACACAGCGGCAATTACACACTCCTGAGCGGCAATGAGATCGGCGTCTTGCTCATGGACTACATATTAAGTGCAAAAGCCCAATACCTAGCCGACAACAGGGAGCACTTCTGTGTCACCTCCGTCGTCTCCAGTCGGCTGCCGCGCCTGATCTGTGCCCATTACGGCGTCAAGCTCTATGAATGTCTCACTGGCTTCAAATATATCGCCGAGAAGATTCGCGAGGGGCAGGCCGCCGGCGAGGTCTACGACTTCGGCTTCGAGGAGAGTTACGGCTACCTGATCGGTGACCAGGTGAGAGACAAGGACGCCGTCTCAGCAGCGGCCCTGGTCTGTGAACTCGCAGCTGTAGCGGCCTGCGAGGGCCAGACACTGGCCGAGCGCTGTGACGCCCTCTTCAGGAAATATCGCTATGCCGCCGAGAAGACGGTCTCACTGAGCCGCCCAGGCAAGGCGGGCCTGGCTGCCATCGCCCAGACTGTCAACGAGCTGCGCAGTGAGCGCGAAGAACTCTTCCAAGAGCTGAGGCCCAAGTCTCGCATCGACTACCATGCGGGCGAGATCTATTCCTATGCCGACGGCCAGAGCAGTCCGCTCGTCGATGCCACGAGCTCCAATCTCCTGATCTACAATCTCGGCCAGCTCGACTGGTTCGCCACGCGGCCCTCGGGGACAGAGCCAAAACTCAAGATCTACATGGGCGCCTATCGCAGCACGCCTGAGGAGGCCGACCGCGCTCTCGCCGCCATCGAGGCCGTGGTCCTCCCGACGATCGAGGCGCGCCTCGATCAGAAGATCTAGGGCGCCATGGCCTACGTCCACCTCCATCTCCATAGCGAGTATTCGCTCCTCGACGGGGCCATCCGCCTCGCCGACCTGCCGCAGCGCCTCCAGGAGCTCGGGCAGACGGCCTGCGCTCTGACAGACCACGGCGTGCTCTACGGGGCGGTCGACTTCTACCGCCAGATGAAGCGCCACGGCCTCCAGCCCATCCTCGGCCTCGAGGCCTATATCGCCCCGCGCTCACACCTCGACAAGGACCCCGAGCAGGATCGACGTCCAGCTCATCTCATTCTCTTAGCGTGCAACGAGATCGGCTGGAAGAACCTGCTCTACCTCGACTCCATCGCCTTTATCGACGGCTTCTACTACAAGCCGCGCATCGACCTCGAGCTCCTGCGCCAACATAGCGAGGGCCTGATCTGCCTCTCTGGCTGTCTCTCGAGCCCACTGGCCCAGGCCTACTTTTCAGGCGGTGCCGAGGCCTTGAGGGAGAAGGCGCTGGAACTCTCTCAGATCTTTGCAGCTGGGAACTTCTACCTCGAGGTACAAGCTAATGGAATGCCCGAGCAGGAGGAGTACAACGAGGCCCTCTACGCCCTCTCAGCTGAGCTGGAGCTGCCGCTCGTCGCGACCAATGACTGCCACTATCTCCGTCCAGAGGACAGCTATGTCCAAGAAATCTTGACCTGCCTTCAGACGGGCAAGCGCATCAGCGATCCCGATCGCATGCGCATGGGCAATGACAGCTTTTACGTCAAGAGCGAGCAGGAGATGCGGGCCTATTTCCACGAGCACCCCGAGGCCGTCGACAACAGCGTCGCCATCGCCGAGCGCTGTCAATTTGAGATGCAATTTGGCACGCTCTATCTCCCGGCCTTTCCCTGTCCCGACGGCCTCAGCGCAGCCGACTACCTGCGCCAGCTCAGCACCGCGGGTCTGAGCGAGCGCCTCCAAACCGCCGACTGGCCCGAGAACTACCACAAGCGCCTGGACTATGAACTCGGCATTATCCACGAGATGGGCTACGACGACTACTACCTCATCGTCTGGGACATCGTGCGTCACGCCCGTGCCGAGGGCATCGCCGTCGGCCCCGGCCGTGGCTCGGGAGGCGCATCCCTGGTCGCCTACGCCCTCGGCATTACCAATATCGACTCGGTCCAGTACGACCTTGTCTTCGAGCGCTTCTTGAACCCCAGTCGCGTCTCCATGCCCGACTTTGACCTCGACTTCTGCTATGAGCGCCGCGGCGAACTGATCGACTACGTCGCCCAGAAATACGGGCCGAGCCACGTCTGCCAGGTCATCACCTTCGGCACCATGGCGGCAAAAGCCGTCGTCCGTGACGTCGCCAGGGTCCTCGACTTGCCCTATGCGGAGGGCGATCGCCTCGCCAAGCTGATTCCAGATGTCTTGAACATCAAGCTGCAGGAGGCCATTGCCCAGAATCCCGAGCTCAGCCTCGAACTCCAGAACAATCCCAAGTCCGCTGAAATCTTTAGACTCGCCGAGCGACTCGAGGGCATGCCCCGCCATGCCTCAACTCACGCCGCTGGGGTCATCATCTCGGCTCGAGACATCAAGGAAATCGCCCCCCTCGCCCGAAATGACGAGGCCATTGTCGTCCAATTTGACAAGGACACCATCGAGGACGTCGGCCTCCTCAAATTTGACTTCCTGGGCCTCAGGACCATGACAGTCCTCCGCGAAGCCGCCGAACTCATCTGGCAGAACCACGGGGTAAAAGTCGACTATGAGACGATGCGCTTTGATGATCCGGAGGTCTATCGCCTCCTCGGCGAGGGTAAGACGGGTTCCGTCTTCCAACTGGAGTCCTCGGGCATGACCTCCTTTATCCGCGACGTCCAGCCGCAAAACTTGGAAGACATCATCGCCATCATCTCGATGTATCGCCCAGGTCCCATGGAACAGATCCCGCGCTACGTCGAGGCCGGCCGGCGCCCCGCGAGCATCAGCTACGCGCACCCACTCCTCGAGGATATCCTAAAGACGACCAAGGGCTGCATCATCTACCAGGAGCAGGTCATGCGCATCGTCCGAGACCTCGCTGGCTTCAGCATGGCCCAGGCCGACAATGTCCGCCGCGCCATGGCCAAGAAGAAGCCAGAACTGATGGCCCGCTACGAGGAACTCTTTGTCTCGGGCGGGGAGGATCTCGACGGCGAATTGATCCCAGGTGCCATCGCACGCGGTGTGCCAGAGAGCATCGCGCGTGCGATCTATCAAGATCTCTTGGCTTTTGCCGGCTATGCCTTCAACAAGGCACACGCCACAGGCTACGCCATCCTCGCCTACCAGACGGCCTGGCTCAAGACGCACTATCCGGCTGAGTTTATGGCGGCAATGCTCAATGCCTACAGCGGCAATCTCAACAAGGTCGCGGCGATGATTCGCCAGGCTCGGGAGATGGGGGTCGCGATCCAGCCGCCCTCGGTCAACGAGAGCCGCGAGCGCTTTACGACGTCAGGATCTCGCAAGATTTGCTTCGCCCTCGGCGCGATCAAGAACGTCGGCCAAAACGCGATGAGGCAGCTGGTTGCAGAGCGCGAGGCGCACGGGGAATTTCTCGATTTTGCAGACTTTATCACAAGGGTGGAACCCCTAGACATTAGCAAAAAAGCTGTCGAAAGCCTCATAATGGCCTCTGCCCTCGACGGCTTCGGCATCCCGCGAAATCGCTTGCTCGCCGTCTATGAACAAGCGCTCAAGGAGGCGAGGGAGCGCCGCCAGAGCAGTTATGAGGGGCAGCTGACCCTCTTTGAACTCGGGGGAGAGGAGCGCTCTGACAAGCTCGAGATCCACTTCCCAGAACTGCCAGAGCTCTCGAGCTATGAGGCGCTGAGCCAGGAACGGGAGATGATGGGGATCTTCCTCTCGGGTCACCCACTGGACGATTACCTGCCAGCGATGGAGCGCCTGGCGACGGGCAGCATCTCCGAGCTTTACCTCGAGCAAGAGGCGCTCGGCGAGGGGCGCGGCGCCAGAGAGGAGAGGCTCCACTTGCTCGTCCTCGTCACCTCCTCGCGCGTCCTGAATACGCGCAAGGGGGAGCTGATGGCCTTTGTCCAAGTCGAGGATCTGACGGGCTCTTGTGAAATGATTGTCTTCCCGTCGATCTATCTCGAGCATCGGACGCTCATGCAGAGCGGCCAGATTCTCTATATCGAAGCTCGGACGAGCTTCAGAGAAGATGAAGATCCCAAGTTGATCCTCGAACTTGCCCAAGATCTAGAGACTGCTTGGACGGCGATCTCAGAGGCGCGCCCCCCATCGCAGGCGAGGGAGCCGAGGGAGGCTTCGCGCGAGTCCCTGCCTTTTACGGTTCCCGTCGACCTCAATCAGGGGGAACTGAAGCTCTTTATCAAGCTCGAGGGGACTGTGGGGGAGCGAGAGGGCCTGCTCGGCATGCTCGAGTACTTTAGCGGGGGCTGCCCCGTCTATCTCTGGCAGCCGGAGGGAGCGGAGGCGCTGCCAGAGCGCTACGCCTTTGACCTGAGCTACCTCCCCTATCTCGAGCGACGCTACGGCCAGGCGAATTTACATTTGGCCTAAGGAGAATGATATGAACATTGATGAGAAGAAGATAGATTTAGAGATCGACAGCCATGAGGCCGAGGCCAATCTCAGCCGTCAGCGGAGTGAAGAGACGGTGGGGGAGCTCCCTTCTGAGCCACGCCCGATCCGGCGGATTGGTGTCCTGACCTCTGGGGGCGATGCCCCTGGGATGAATGGCGTCATTCGCGCCGTCGTCCGTGCCGCCATTTCGCACGGGCTCGAGGTCAAGGGGGTGCGCCGAGGCTATCACGGTCTCTGGCGCGGCGACCTCATCGACTTGAACCCCCGCGACGTCTCAGACATCCTGCAGCGCGGCGGCACCATTCTCATGACGGCACGCTCGGAGTCTTTTCGGAGCCCCGAGGGCCAGGCCAAGGCCCTGAGCATGACGGAAGTCTTTGGCCTCGATGCCATCGTCGCCATCGGCGGTGATGGCACGGCCCGCGGAGCCCTGGAACTCGCACGCCAGGGGCTGCCCGTCATCGTCGTGCCCGCGACGATCGACAATGACATGGCGGGGACAGATGAGACCATCGGCTACGACACGGCGATGAATACTGTCATCGACGCTGTCGATAAGATTCGGGACAGTGCGAGTTCCCACGAGCGCTGCTCAGTCGTTGAAGTCATGGGGCGCAATGCCGGCTTCCTCGCCTTCCAGGTCGGCGTGGCCACTGGGGCCGAGGTCGTCCTAATTCCCGAGATCCCCCTCAATTTCGACCGCGACGTCATCCAGAAGATTTTGAGTGCCAGAAATCGGGGCAAGCAGCACTTCATCGTCATCGTCGCCGAGGGAGTCGAACTCGACAGTTCCTTCCAGACGGCCGAGAAGACGGGGCCTGCCATCGCCGTCGCGCGGCGCATCCGCGAACTGACGGGCATCGAGACCAATGCGACGATCCTCGGCTATGTTCAGCGCGGGGGCAATCCCTCACTGCGCGACCGCTATCTCTCCTCAATGATGGGCATCGAGGCCGTGGACTGTCTTTTAGAGGGGCGCTACAACCGCCTGATTGCCAGCCTTCACGGAGAGGTCGTCGACTGTGACCTCGCCGAAGCACTCAACTTGGAGAAGAAGATTACGAATGAGGCTTTTTATCGAGCTAGCGTGCTCAGTTTATAGGGGAGATAAAGACATTGACAGAGCTCAATTATCGACATTTGGAAGCAGATGAGAGGAGTGCAGAGCGCTATTCGCTCGGCCCCCTCGAGTACCAGAAGATTATCGATCTTCTGACGGCTGAGGCGATGAGTCGCCCAGGGCGCGAGCGCTGTGCGGCGCTGCTCCCGAGTGCGGATCTTGCGGAGGTGCGCTGGCGCCAGGCGGAGACTGCTGATTTTATCGACTTCGTCGAGACCAAGGGGGAGCTCAGTCTGACGAGCGCTGAGGATATTCGTCCGCTCTTGGCGGCGGTGACGCGTGAAGCGGTGCCGCGCTGTGATGAACTCAACCGTCTGGCGCGCTTTCTCAGGCTGATTCGCAGCCTGGCGAAGCAGTTGCCCGCCAGCGACAGCGAGCACTATGAAGAGGAGATGAGGCGGCCGGTCTACAGCCTGCTCTCGCAGCTCGAGCCCTGCCACGAGCTCAGAACCGAGATCGAGCGCTGTGTCGCCTCTGACGAGGACCTCCACGACGAGGCCTCGCCTGAGCTGCGGCAGATTCGCCGCAGCCTGATCAGGGCTCAAGACGAGGTCAAAATTGTGCTCGAGCGGCTGCTGCGACAAGCTGGAGAAAAACTCCAAGACAATCTTTATACCATGCGTAATGGGCGCTATGTCCTGCCAGTCAAAGCCGCCCACAAGGGCGCCGTCAAGGGCCTGGTCCATGACGCCTCGGCCTCGGGCCAGACTCTCTTTATCGAGCCGATGGCCGTGGTCGACCTCAATAATAAGATCCGGGAATTGGAATTCGAAGAGGCCAAGGAAGTCGAGCGCATCTTAAAGGTCCTCGGCACCAAGGTGCGTGCGCTGCGGCTGGCTCTCGAGCAGGATGTCACTCTACTCGCCGACCTCGACTTTGCCCAGGCCAAGGCGCGCCTCGCCCTGAAGCAAGAGGCTGTCTCTCCAGAGCTCAACGACGTCGGACTGATTCGCCTGCGCGCGGCACGCCACCCCCTAATAGCCCAGGCGGAAGTGGTGCCGATAGACTTTGAGCTCGGCGAGCAGTTCAAGACCCTCCTGATCACCGGACCGAATACGGGCGGCAAGACCGTCTCGCTCAAGACTTGTGGCCTCCTGAGCCTCATGGCGATGAGTGGGCTCGCCATCCCCGTGGCGCCAGGAAGTGAGATCTCCGTCTGGCAACAGGTCCTGGCCGATATTGGCGATGAGCAGAGCATTGAGCAAAGTCTCTCTACCTTCTCGGCCCATCTGAAAAATCTTATCGTCATGCTCGAGCTGACTGGGCCACGGAGCCTCGTCCTCTGCGACGAATTGGGCTCGGGCACAGATCCTTCTGAGGGGGCGGCGCTGGCGATCGCCCTGATTGATGCCTTCCGCGAGCGGGGGGCCAGTATTGTCGCCACGACCCACTACCAAGAACTCAAGGGCTACGCACTGAACACGCCAGAAGTCTCCAATGCCTGCTGTGAGTTCGACACCGTCAGCCTGCGCCCGACCTATCGTCTCCTGATCGGCGTCCCCGGCGTCTCCAATGCCCTGGCCATCGCCCAGAGTCTCGGACTCGATCCAGAGATCATCGACCAGGCGAGAGCCCTGATCTCTGATGAGGGGCAGCGCTTTGCCGAGCTGATCTCGGCGATAGAACAGTCCAAGCAAGAGGCCGTGCGGCTCAATGAGGACATTGAGCGGCTCCATGCTGAGGCGGCCGCCGCGGAGGCGGAAGCAGAAGAGCGGACAGCGGCGGCAAGGCTCAAGGAAAAGGAAGTCCTCGCCCAAGCCGAGGCCGAGGCCCTCGCCATGATCGAGGCGGCCCGAGCAGAAATCGCGGCCGAAATTGCTCAAAAAGAAGAAGAGTTCATGCGTTTTGCCGTCCAGTCCGAAGCGGACAGCCGGACAGTCAAGCAAAAAGAGCAGGAGCTCTCAAGTCTCAAGAGTCTCCAGAGCCGACTGCAACATTCCGCCAGACAGCGGGGCTCCAAACTCGAAGAAAAGAAGCTGAGCCAGAAGATTGCCAGGCCGCTCGAGGCTGAGGACATCGAGGTCGGGAAATACTATCGCGCGCCGGCCCTGAACTTTACCGGCCAGGCGGTCTCGCTCCCCGACAAGAAGGGACAGCTGCAATTGGCCCGTGGCCAGCTCACCCTCACAGTGCCGCTCAAAGGTCTTTGCGAGGCCGAAGCACCTGAGATCCAACGGGCGGCCCCGCGCATCAGTGCCAATGTCAAGGCGATCCAGGGCGCGGCCCAGCAAGGGGTGACGAGCGAGATCAAGCTGATCGGCATGCGGGTCGAAGATGCCCTGCACGAATTGGACCAGGCGATCGATCGGGCGCTCTTGACCAATCTGGACAGCTTGAGAGTCGTCCATGGCAAGGGGAGTGGTGCGCTGAGGAGCGCCGTCCGAGCCAAGGCAACGAGCGATAGAAGGCTGAGCGGATACCGAGAGGCGGCTTTTGGCGAAGGGGATTCTGGTGTGACATATCTCGACATACGTAAAAAATGACGCGAGCAACGCAGGAGCAAAACAGGCTATAATGATCCCAAGAGGGAGAGAAGATGCGATACAAAGACTTGGAAAACGCGGCCTACCTATTCAATAGGGGAGAGAGTCAGAAGGCTCACGACTTTCTCGGTGCCCACCTCGTCGAGGTCAACGACTACGGCGAGCGCTATCGCTTTGCAGTCTGGGCGCCCAATGCAACGCGTCTGTCTGTCGTCGGCGACTTCAATGCCTGGCAAGAGCATGTCCACTACCTCGAGCGGCTCGGCAATACGGGCATCTGGTATCTCGAGATCGACGGCCTCCGCAAGTGGCAGCGCTATAAATTTGCCGTGACGGGCATGGACGGCTACACCGTCTTAAAGGCCGATCCCTTTGCCCGCCATGCGGAGACCCGACCGGGCACGGCCTCGATTCTCTACCACGAGCCCGACTTTCCGTGGACGGATGGGGCTTTTCTCCAAGCCAGGGCCAGGCGACCCGCTTATGCGGAACCTCTCAATATCTACGAATTACATCTGGGGTCCTGGCGACGGCATCCCGATGGGGCCATCTACAGTTATCGCGATCTCGCGGCCCCGCTCATCGACTATCTGAGGGAGATGGGCTATAACGCGGTCGAATTGATGCCCCTGACGGAATACCCCCTGGATATGTCCTGGGGCTATCAGGTGACGGGCTACTTTGCCGTGACCTCGCGCTATGGCACCCCCTATGATCTCAAATATCTTATCAACGAGTTACATGCGGCTGGGATTCGGGTCTTCCTCGACTGGGTGCCCGCCCACTTCCCAAAGGACGCCTTTGCCCTCGCTCGCTTCGACGGGACGCCGACTTATGAGTACGCCGACCCCGTCTACGCCGAGCACCCCGAGTGGGGCACCCTCGTCTTCGACTACGGGCGCTACGAGGTCAGATCCTTCCTCTATTCCTCGGCGGACTACTGGCTCTCCGACTTTCACTTCGACGGGCTGAGGGTCGATGCCGTCTCCTCGATGATCTATCTCAACTATGGGCGCGATACAGATCTGCGCAACGTCGAGGGCGGGGTCGAGAACCTCGAGGCTCTGGACTTTCTCCGCCACTTAAACACACGTCTCAAGGAGCGCTATCCCGGCATCTACCTCATTGCTGAGGAGTCGACGTCCTGGGCGGGCGTCACCGCCGAGGTCGAGGAGGGGGGGCTCGGCTTCACCCATAAGTGGAATATGGGCTGGATGAACGATATCCTCCGCTACTTCAAGACGGATTACAACGAGCGCTCCCAGAGGCACAATCTCCTGACCTTTGGCCTCAGCTATGCCTTCTCGGAGCACTTTATCCTGCCCCTCTCACACGATGAGGTCGTCCATGGCAAGGCGTCCCTCCTGCAGAAGATGCCAGGGGACTACTGGCGTCAATTTGCCAGTCTACGCAGCCTCTTCGGACTGCAGATGACCCATCCAGGGCATAAGCTGAGCTTCATGGGCAATGAGTTCGGCCCCTATATCGAGTGGCGCTACTATGAGGAGCTCGAGTGGTTCATGCTCGGCTACGACAGCCACCGCCAGCTGAGAGAATTCGTGAGAGACTTGAACCACCTCTATCTGAAGGATCCTGCCTTCTGGGGAGACGACTTCTCCTGGACCGGTTTCCAATGGCTCCAGGTCGACGATCGCGAAAACGAGGTCTATGCCTATCTCAGGCGTGCGCCGAAGTCTCGCGATAAGATCGTCGTCTTGAATTTGACGCCGGCGGTCTATCCAGAGTATCGTCTGCCCATTCACGCCGCAGGGCGCTATCAATTGATTTTAAACTCCGATGACCGCCGCTATGGAGGCTCGGGCTATCTCACGGGCGAGGCGAGCCGCCTCGACTCAGTCCTCGCAGCCCCAGGCAGCGAACAGATGTCTAAGAACCCAGAGCAAGATTCAGAGCGCCAGGAGCAGCACTACCTCAAACTCAAGCTGCCCCCCCTGGCCGTGATGATCTTCGAACGCATCGACCAGCTCGACAGCGAGTAGAAAGGACAGGCCTATGGCAAAACAAGAAGTCGTCGCGATGATCCTGGCAGGAGGCCAGGGCTCACGGCTGGGCGTCCTCACCGAATACGTGGCCAAGCCCGCCGTCCCCTTTGGCAGCCGCTACCGCATCATCGACTTTCCCCTCAGCAACTGCACGAACTCTGGCATCGAGGCCGTCGGAGTCCTGACGCAGTATCAGCCCCTGGAACTCAATCAGTACATGGGCAATGGACACAGCTGGGACCTCGACCGCAATCGTGGTGGCCTCGCCATCCTCCCGCCCTTTATGCGCTCTGGCGCCTCCGACTGGTACAAGGGGACAGCCAATGCGATCTACCAGAACATCTACTTCATCGATCGCTACAATCCCAAGTACGTCTTGATCCTCTCAGGCGACCACATCTACAAGATGAACTACGCCAAGATGCTGAGCTTCCACGCCGACAAGGAGGCCGACGCCACCATCGCCGTCATCGAGGTCCCCTGGGAAGAGGCCTCGCGCTTCGGCATCATGAGCACTGACGAGGCCTCGCGCATCACCCGCTTTGCCGAGAAGCCCGCCCAGCCTGAGAGCCGCCTCGCCTCGATGGGCATCTACATCTTCAACTGGCCCATCCTCCGCCAAAAGCTGATCGAGGACGAGCGCAATCCTGAGTCCGACAACGACTTTGGCAAGAACATCATCCCGACGATGCTCGAGCAGGGCCATCGCCTCTACGCCTACACCTTCAACGACTACTGGCGAGATGTCGGCACAATCTTCTCCCTCTGGGACGCCAATATGGACCTGATCCGCGACCCGCAGGAGATCGATCTCTCCGACAATCGCTGGCGCATCTATGGCCGGACTCCCGTCCAGCCCTCTCACTACATCGCCCCCGAGGCCGTCGTCCAAAACTCCGTCCTGACCGACGGCTGCAAGATCTACGGACGGGTCGAAAACTCCGTCCTCGCCGCCTCCTGTACCATCGGGGAGGGGGCTACCGTCATCGACTCCGTCCTCATGCCCGGAGCCAAAATAGAGGAGGGAGCCTACGTGGAAAAAGCCATCATAGGGCTCCACGCCGTGGTCGGGGCGCGTGCCGCCTTGCGACCAGACCCAGATTTCGGCTGTACAAAGTTCAAGAACAAGCTCTGCAGCGACGGCATCAGCGTCATCGGCTCCAACACAGAGCTCAAGCCGGGCAGCCAGGTCGCAGGCAATTCCATGCTCAACAGTCATGTCGATCCGGAGGGCGAGCTCGTACTCCCCAAGCGTCCCACGACGCTCCTCTACTAGAAAGGACCTAGATATGTTTATAGATGCTATGGGCATTATCCTGGCCAATCACAGTCAGGCAAATCTCGGTGAACTCGAGGTCCCGCGAGCGATTGCCGCCGTCCCCTTTGCCGGGCGCTATCGCATCATCGACTTCAATCTCTCCTCTCTGGTCAACTCAGGCGTCAAGAACGTCGGTGTCATCGCCGACCGCAAATATCGCTCCCTGATGGACCACCTCGGCACAGGCTCCTTTTGGGATCTTGACCGCATGCAACAGGGACTCGCCATCTTGCCGCCCTTCCTCTTTGCAGGTCCCCGCGAGGAGGGGGGAGATCTCATCGGCCTCTACGACTTCATCCATGACGCCACGCAAAAATACGTCATCATCTGCGAGTCCAACCTCGTGACCAATATCGACTTCGGACCCTATGTCGAGGCGGTCGAAGACTCCGCGGCCAAGCTGGCCATCCTCTACAACCAGGATGGAGAACGCGGTGGCAAGCCCTACGTCGTCCTCGACCTCGACGAGGAGAACTTTGTCTCCGAGATCTTTACCAATCCCCGCGTCCTGCCGAACACGAACACGGCCCTCGGCCTCATGATTGTCGAGCGCGACTTCCTCGTCCAGCACCTCGAACTCGAGATCGCCAGAGGCCGCTCGCAGCTCTCAGTCCACAGCCTCCTCCAGCTCTTCCTCGAAGAGCCGATCCTCGCCCTCCCCTGTGAGGAGATGATCCTGAGGATCAACTCGATTGCGAGCTACTTCAGAGCCAATCAAGAGCTCCTCGACATGTCCGTCTTCGACCGGCTCTTCAACCGCGAGGACCGGCCGATTTACACCAAGGTCAAAAACTCCGCCCCCGCCATGTATCTTGCCGGCAACACCGTCCACAATTCCCTGGTCTCTGACGGCTGTATCGTCGCAGGCCACGTAACGGACTCCATCCTCTTTCGAGATTCTGAGATCAAGCGCGGCGCCACGGTCGACAACTGCCTGATCGGCCAGGGCTGCATCATCTCAGAAGGAGCCGAGCTCGGCTGGGTCATCCTCGACAAGGACACCATCGTCCGCCCCGGGGTCAAGCTCCTCGGCCAGCCCGACTACCCCGTTGTCATCGGCAAGTCCCTCGTCGTCTAGGAGGTCGCTATGAAGATTCTCTTTCTCAGCTCAGAGATGAGCCCCTTTGCCAAGTCGGGTGGTCTCGGCGACGTCGTCGGCGCTCTGCCCTTTGCCCTCCGTGAGCTCGGGCACGATGCTCGCGTCATCCTGCCCCTCTACAAGCAGATCAAGGAGCGCTGGGGCGAGCACTTGACCTTTCGCCGCTGGGCCATGATCAAGCTCGGCTGGCGCACCATGTACTCTGGCCTCTTCTCCATGGACTATCAGGGGCTCCCTGTCTATTTCATCGACAACGAGTACTACTTCGGCCATGACGCTCTCTATATCGACTACAACTTCGACATCGAGCGCTTTTCCTTCTTCCAGCGCGCCGTCCTCGAGACCATCGGCGAGCCCCTCGGCTTCCAGCCCGACATCCTCCACTGTAACGACTGGCAGACGGGCATGGTCCCCGTCCTCCTCGAGGCCCACTACAAGCATCACGGCTATCTCACAGAGGTGGAGACGGTCTACACCATCCACAACTTGAAATACCAGGGCATCCACGGCCGCGAGCGCATTCAGGACCTCCTCGAGCTCCCAGACCGCTACCTCTCCGAATCCGCCATCTTAAAAGACGGCGTACCCAACTTCATGAAGAGCGGCATCCAGTACGCCAACCGCGTCACCACCGTCTCGCCAAGCTATGCCCAAGAAATCATGCTCGACTACTACGGCGAGGGCCTCAATGGCCTCCTCGGCGCCCAGTCCTGGAAGGTCGTCGGCATCCTCAACGGCATCGACAGCGAGAGCTACAATCCCAAGACGGATCCCGCCCTCGTCACCAACTACGGCCGCAGCAAGTGGCGCAGCGGCAAGCGCGAGAATCGCGAGGCTCTGCAGCAAGATCTTGGCCTCCCCCTGCGAGACGAGACACCCCTCCTCGCCATGATCACCCGACTAACCGAGCAGAAGGGGCTCGACCTCTTCCTCAGAATTGCCGACGAGCTGCTCCAGGCCGATGTCCAAGTCGTCGTCCTCGGCACCGGCGATGCCCACTACGAGGGCCAGCTCCGCGAACTCGAGGCCAGACATCCCGAGCGATGCCGCGCTTTAATCCAATTTGACGAAAGCCTCGCGCGTCGCCTCTACGCCGCTTCTGATTTCTTCCTCATGCCCTCGATCTTTGAGCCCTGCGGTCTCTCACAGATGATCGCCATGCGCTACGGGAGCCTCCCCATCGTCCGGGAATGTGGCGGCCTCCGCGACACCGTCGAGGCCTATAATCAGTACACAGGGGAGGGGACGGGCTTCTCCTTTACAAACATCAACGCCCACGAGCTCCTCTTCACGATTCAAGCGGCTCTCGACCTCTATCACAATAAGAAGCGCGATCGCGCCAAGCTGGTCCAAAACGCGATGTCTCAGGACTTCTCCTGGGCAAATTCCGCCGCGCGCTATGCCGAGATCTACCGGGCCGTCCTCACAGAAAATGGTCACGAGGTCCAATAGATACCTATATCTTGAGATGCAAGGGGGAGCCATCCGAGGCTCCCCCTTTTACTTGCTGTATAGACTGGGGTATAATCTAAAACTCGACAAGAGCCTGCACAGACAGCTGAGAGGAGTTAGCTATGCGACTTGCAAGTTCCTATTTTTTTACTATCCGAGAACATCTACGGGATGAAGAATCGCGCTCGGGAAACCTCTTGACCCGCGCCGGCATGATCAAGAAGACGTCCTCGGGCGTCTATATGTACTTGCCCCTCGGCCTCGCCGTCCTCGAGAAAATCGAGCAAGTAATCCATGAGGAGATGCGCGCGAGCGGGAGCCAAGAGGTCCTGATGCCCGCCCTCATCCCCGAAGAGATCTATGTGGCCTCGGGACGCCGTGACAAGCTTGGCAAGTCGATGTTCAGCCTCAAGGATCGCTTTAACAAGCCTTTTGTCCTAGGGCCGACCCATGAAGAACTCTTTGCAGAAGCAGCGAGCATGGCCATCAAGTCGTATAAGCACCTTCCTCTGTCGATCTATCAGATTCAGACAAAATTCAGAGACGAGCCACGGCCTCGCTTCGGCCTCATCCGAGTCAGAGAGTTCAAGATGAAGGATGCCTACACCTTTGACCGTGACCTAGAGGGCCTCGACATCTCCTATGAAAAGGTCTTTAATGCCTACAAGCGCATCTTCGATCGACTCCATATCGACTACCGCATTGTCCAGGCCGATACCGGCATCATGGGCGGCCTCCTCTCAGAAGAATTCCAGGCTATCTGCCCAATCGGTGAAGACATCCTCGTCATTGAAGAGAGCTCGGGCTATGCTGCCAATATGGAAGTGGCTGCCTGTCACGAACCCATTCCAGCTGAGCGCGTCGAAGAACTGCCCTATGAGGCGGTCGACACTCCCAATCAGAAGACAATCGAAGAGATCGCCCAATTCTTAAAGCGCGAGCCGCGTGACTTCGTCAAATCACTGGTCTATCTCGTCGATGGTCAGGAATACCTCGTCTGTCTTCGTGGCGATCACAGCGTCTGCGAAGGCAAATTACAGATTCTCCTCGGAGCTTCCGAAGTCGAACTGGCCGACGCGGCGACCGTTGAGCGTGTCACCGGTGCGCCTGTCGGCTTTGCCGGCCCAGTGGGCGCACAGATCCCCGTCATCCTCGACCGTGAAGTCACCGTCATGCAAAACTTCTGCACGGGTGGCAATCAGGTCGATGTCCACCTGATCAACTGCAATTTGAGCGACTTTACTCCCGCCCACATCGCAGATATTCGAGAGATCATGGAGGGCGAACTCTGCGAAAATGGAGCAGGCCCTGTCAAATTTGTCCGTGGCATCGAGGTTGGCAATACCTTCAAACTCGGGACAAAGTATGCCGAGGCCATAGACTTCTACTACCAAGACGAGAACAATCAACGTCAGCCTGTCGTCATGGGCTCCTACGGCATCGGTCTGGGCCGCTGCATGGCCGCCATCGTCGAGCAAAATAGCGAAGAAGGTAAGATCCTCTGGCCCAAGGAGATTGCCCCCATCCAGGTCGGCATCATTATCATCAATATGAAAGATGAAGCGCAGAAGGCGCTCGCAGAAAAGTTGTACGGCGACTTTTCCAAGACCGAACTCAGCGTCGCCCTAGACGATCGCGATGAGCGCGCTGGCGTCAAGTTCAACGACCACGAGCTCGTCGGCACCTGGTGCCGCATCACCTGCGGGAAGAGGAGCGGCGAGGGCATCGTCGAAGTCAAATACAGCGACAGCGAGGAAAAGATCGAGCTGTCCGTCGATAAAGTGCTGGAGGAAGTACAAGGTCGTTTTCACTCCTAGGGGGGAATTGAGCAAGTCTTCCCACAAAATACCAAATGCA
>JAFAAL010000014.1 GCA_023426575.1 Bacillota bacterium | reverse complement strand
GCATGGGCGGTGGCCACGATGAGCGCGAGCAGACACTCAATCAATTGCTGGTCGAGATGGATGGCTTCGGACCCAATGAGGGCGTGATCATCATGGCGGCGACAAACCGCCCAGATATCCTCGACCCCGCACTCCTCAGACCCGGTCGCTTTGACCGACAGGTGCGTGTGATGCGGCCAGATCTCAACGGCCGCTATGAGATCTTAAAGGTCCACGCCCGGAACAAGCCGCTGGCCGCAAATGTTGACCTGATGGAGATTGCCCGGATGACCCCGGGCTTTACAGGGGCGGATCTCAGCAATCTCTTGAATGAAGCCGCACTCCTCGCAGCCCGCAAGAATGCCAAGGAAATCACATATACAGATATTTCTGAAGCTGTCTTCAAGGTGACGCTCGGTCCTGAGAAGAAGAGTCGGATTATCAATGAGAAGGAGCGCAAGCTGACGGCCTACCACGAGGCTGGACATGCCATCGTCCTGAGGGCCGTCTCGAGACGTCAACGTGTCGAGCGCGTGACCATTATTCCGGCCGGTGGAGCTGGCGGCTATACCGCCCACAAGCCCCACGAGGATTATTACTACATGAGCAAGCAGGATTTGCTCGACAACATCAAGTATGCGCTCGGGGGACGCGCCGCTGAGGAGCTGACCCAGGGTGAGATCTCGACGGGCGCTTCGCAGGATCTCCAAGAGGCCAATCGCATCGCCCGTGAGATGATCACCAAATATGGCATGAGCGAGAGCCTCGGTAACTTTGTCCTCGGCGAGTCTTCAGAGCCCTTTGTCGGTCTCGAATACGGTCATGAGAAGCATTACTCTGAGGCGACAGCTGCAGAGATCGACGAGGAGGTCAAGGCGATCCTCAAGGCGGCTTACGCTGATACCCTACAGATCCTCCGCGATAACTACGAGGCGCTCGACACCTTGGCCAAGAGACTCCTCGAAGTGGAGAAGGTTGAGGGTCCTGAGTTTGAGGAGATCTACCGTGCCCACGCCCATGATTACAAGCCCGCGCCAGGCGAGGATCAGAAGTTTTTAAGTGAGCTGAAAGACGAGAGTTCTGATAAGTCAGAGTCCAAAGAGAGTGAGCCCAGCTCTCAGGAGGGACGTGAGGAGAGCTCCGATGAGGAAATCATCCCGACAGCCGTCCAAGAGGAGGTCCCCGAGATCCCCGACGAAATCCCCCCTGGTGGCAAGGGTGGTCAAGTCTAATCGAAGAGGCTGCTTCCCTGGGAAGCAGCCTCTTTTTAATTGTTCTATTTTTTCTCTGGAGCCTCGGTCTGGCACCTTCGGAAAAGTTTGCCTAAACTTGGGTCTTGGCCACCTTCTCGCCGAGATAGGCCGCCTGGACTGCGGGATTATTCAAGAGCTCGCGGCCCGGCCCACTGAGAGTCAGCTTGCCGGTCTCGAGGACATAGGCAAAGTCTGCAACTTCGAGGGCTTTTCGCGCGTTTTGTTCGACCAGGAGAATGGTATTCCCCCTTTGGTGGATCTCGCGGATGATCTGAAAGATGTCACTGACGAGCTTCGGGGCTAGTCCCAGCGAGGGTTCATCGAGCATCAAGAGCTTCGGCCCGATCATCAGAGCTCGCGCGACGGCGAGCATCTGCTGCTCACCGCCCGACAGGGTGCCCGCCTTCTGCCAGGAGCGCTCCTCCAGACGCGGGAAGAGGGCGTAGGCCTCCTTGAGCCCTTTCTGGACTAGGGTCTGATCATTGATCGTGTAGGCGCCGAGGATGAGATTCTCGCGGACGGAGAGGTTGGGGAAGACGTGACGCCCCTCGGGGGAGAGTGCAATACCGCGTTTGACGATGTCCATCGTCTTCATCTGCGTAATGTCCTCGCCCTCGAAGACGATAGAGCCCTGGGCCGTGGGCACCTGACTCATGATGGCGCGCAGCGTCGAGGACTTGCCTGCGCCGTTGGCTCCGATCAGGGTGATGACCTGGTTGTCGGGGATGTCCATGGAGATGCCCTGAACGGCTTTGATCCCACCATAGTTGACATGTAGATTTGTGATTTTTAGCATGACTCAGCCACCCCCAAATAGGCCTCGATGACCCGTTGATTGTTCTGGATCTCGTCCGCCGTCCCCTCGGCGATGAGGATGCCATGGTCGAGGACGTAGATGCGGTCGCAGATGCCCATGACGACGTCCATGTGATGTTCAATCAGGAGGATTGTCAGCTGATACTCCTCCCGAATCTTACGGATAAAAGCCATGAGATCTTGCGTCTCCTGTGGATTCATCCCGGCGGCCGGCTCGTCGAGCAGGAGCAGTCGCGGCTCCGTGGCCAGCGCTCTGGCGATTTCCAAGCGACGCTGCTTGCCGTAAGGCAGACTGCTGGCAATGTCATCGCGCTGTTCCCAGAGATCTAGCTTGCGAAGCAGATTCTCGCTTATTTTACGATCTGCCCGTTCGCTCTCTAGGTAGGGCGGGATCCGAAAGATCGCTCTCAGCCATCCTGATTTTTGTTTTTGATGACGACCGAGCAAGACATTGTCAAAGACCGTCATGCTCTTATAGAGGCGGATGTTTTGGAAGGTGCGGCAGATTCCATCGCGACAGATCTGATCGGCGCGTCGGCCGTTTAAGCAGAGCTCTCCTTCTTTAGTCTCCAGCGTCATCTGGCCCTCGGTCGGCAGGTAGACGCCCGTCACCATGTTAAAGACCGTCGTCTTGCCCGCTCCATTGGGCCCGATCAGACCGACAATCTCGCCCTCATGGACGACGAGGTCCAGCTTGTCAACGGCGACCACGCCGCCAAATTGCATCTTTAAATTACTGAGCTTGAGCATGATCGCGCTCCTCCTTAAACGCATTTCGACTCCGGCGCGAGCGTTTCTTATCGCGGCGGAAGATAATGAAAATCATGAGGAAGAGGGCAAAGACGACCATGCGTAGCCCCGGGAGTCCATCGCTATGGATAAAGAGGAAGTCCATCGGCTCGTCGAGAATTCTCAAGTACTCGAGCAGCGAGGTGACGATGAGCGCCGCCAGGACATTGCCCCAGATCTTCCCCATTCCCCCGATGACGACGATGAGCAAAATGTTAAAGGTCGTGACAAATTGGAATTGGACGGGGCTGATGGTGCCGACGAGGGCGGCGAGCATTCCTCCGCCGATCCCGGCTAAAAAGCTCGAGATGGTAAAGGAGATGACCTTGTGCCGATAGACATTGATGCCCATGGCCGCCGCGGCGATCTCATCATCACGAATGGCCATGAGCGCCCGCCCGTAGCTCGAGCGCGTCAAGAGAATCATGAAGATGATGACCGCGAGCGCAATGGCCCCCGTCAAGAGGAGGTCCTTATGTTGTGGAATCCCCTTGAGACCCAGCGCCCCATTGGTCACCCGAACCTGCGTCCGGACAAAGACCAGGATGATCTCGGCGAAGCCGAGGCTTGCGATGGCCAGGTAGTCGTCATTCAGCCTCAGCACTGGGAGGGCGATCAAGAGGCCGAGCCCAGCCGTCAAGAGCCCAGCAATCAGGAGAGCGGGCAGATAGGGGAGGGTGATGGCCTTGAGCCAGGGGTAGGCGGGCTCGATGAGATAGTACTTCTCCTTGGCGTCCTGTGACATCGTGAGACAGGCCACGGCATAGGCTCCGACGGCCATGAAGCCGGCATGCCCGAGTGAAAACAGCCCTGTGAAGCCATTGATCAGGTTGAGCGAGAGGGCGAGGACGACGAAGATCAAGCCGAGGTTGGCGATATGATTGACGTAGCTATCGAGTCCGATAAAGCGCATGATGAGGAGCACGATCGCAAAGACGGTGAGGAGGATCAGCTCTCGTTGACTGCCCTTGAATTTTATTTTCTCTTTCATCTTAGACCTTCTCCTTTGCCGTTGTGCCGAAGATGCCGGTCGGCTTGATCAAGAGAATGAGGATCAAGATGACAAAGGCGAAGCCATCTCGATAGTCATTGAGACTTGGCAAAAGCCCCACGATCAATATCTCACTCATGCCGAGAATCAGTCCACCGACAGCTGCCCCCGTCAAATTGCCAATACCGCCGATAACAGCGGCAATGAAGCACTTGATTCCAGGCATCATGCCCATGAGTGGCATGAGGTTGGGGTAGCGACAGCCGTAGAGTATGCCACCGACAGCCGCGAGGAAGGAACCGATGAAGAAGGTGTAGGAGATGACGCGGTTGATGTTGATCCCCATCAGGGCCGCCGCGTCATAGTCTGTGGCCAGAGCTCGCATCGCCATGCCAATCTTCGTCTTCATGATGATATAGGAGAGAAGACTCAGGAGAATGATGGCGACTATGGGAATGAGCAGCTGCACGACGCTGACCGAGACATTGCCGAGGCGAATGACGCGCGACATCAGCTCTGGGACTGGGAAGGCGCGGGGCCTGCCGCCAAAGATCAAGATGGCGAGGTTCTCGATGAGAAATGAGGCGCCAATCGCCGAGATCAAAACATTGATGCGGGGGGAATTGCGGAGCGGGGCATAGGCCAAGCGCTCGAGAATGACGCCAAAGAAGCCCGTCAGGATGACGGCGATCAGGGCGACCACTGCCCAGGGCAGGGGCGTCAGCATGACGCCGTAATAGACGAAATAGGCACCGAGCATCATGATATCGCCGTGAGCGAAATTGATAAGACGCAGGATGCCATAGACCATGGTATAGCCGATGGCAATCAGTGCGTAGAGACTGCCGAGGGCCAGACCATTGATCAGGTGTTGCGCAAAAAACGACATAGGAACTCCTCAAAAGAGAGCGGCAAGCGCCCCGCGCCTGCCGCTCACACTCTCTGCTACTCGGGATCGACGGCTGTCAGGAACTTGAAGTGGTCGCCGTCGACCGTATTGATGACTGCCGATTTTACGGCATCGCCATTTTCGTCCAGGGTGATGATCCCCGTGGCACCGACGTAGTTCTTGGTCTGGGCCAGTGCATCACGAATGGCGACCGGATCTGCGGAATTGGCCCGCTTGATGGCATCGATGACCACCATGTAGGCGTCATAGCCCAGGGCGGCAAAACCGTTGGAGTCGCGGCCATACTTCTCTTTGTAGAGCTTCAGATACTTGTCGGACTCCTCATTGATCGGCTTCTCTGCGGAGAAGTGGGAGGAGAAGAAGATGTTTTTCTGGACGGCCTCGCCGCCGATCTTGATGAATTCCTCGGCTTCCCAGGTATCTCCACCGAGGATGGGAATGTCGAGACCGAGGTCGCGGGCCTGCTTGGCAATCAGGGCGCCTTCGCCGTAGTTGCCTGGCGCAAAGATGACGTCGGGATTCTTCTGCTTGATATTGTTGAGCTGTGAGCTAAAGTCTGTGTCTCCCGTCTTGTAAGAGGCTTCCGCCACGATGGCGTCCTGGCCATTCTTGGCACGGAAGGCATCCATGAAGAACTTGATCAGGCCCACAGAGTAGTCCTGCTGTACATCTTTGAGGACGGCGGCCGTCTTGGCCCCGAGCTCATTGATGGCGTAGTTGGCCATGACAGTGCCCTGGAAGGGGTCGATGAAACAGACGCGGAAGTAAAAGTCGTTGTTGAGGGTGACCGCGGGATTCGTCGGTGAGCAGCCGACGGCCGGAATCTTGGCCCCTTGGACAATTTCACCTGCAGCCATCGAGAGCGATGAGCCATAGCTGCCGATGATGACGTTGACCTTGTCGCGCTCGACGAGGCGCTGCGCGGCATTGGCGGCCTCAGCTGGGTCTGACTTATTGTCAACCTTAATATTTTCGATCTTCTTGCCGAGGACCTCGGGAACCTGCTCGTGGGCAATCTCGATGCCCTCGTACGTCATCTCGCCCCCCTGGGCACTCGCTCCCGTAAAGGGCTCGAAGACGCCGATCTAGATGACATCGTCAGATGTCTTGCCCTCTTCTTTCTGACAGCTCGTCACGAGGAAGGGGAGTAAGGCGAGGGACAGGGCGAGAAATACGGTTAGAAACTTGCGCATAATGACCTACTTATGCCAGCCACCGCAGCGTCTTGCATCGGCCACTATCGAAGATGAGATAACAGCCAAAGATGCTGTTTCAGTAGGTGCAATAATGCCACTATTTTATCAGCTGCCCTCTGGGCCTGCAAGTAAATGAGAGATCGTGAATGCTTAGTCTGCCTTCAGCTTTCCATGCTCCTGATGGCTCTTGCGGCCCGCCAGGCGATCGGCCACCTCGCGAATGCTGGCCCCGATGAAGAGCGCGAGGTCGCCCGCTTCTATGACCTGACGAGCGTGGGCCTCGGCCTCTTCGAGATTTGGGAAGTAAGAGGCCTCCCGCCCTGCGGCCCGCAGTTCTCTGACGATGCTCTCAGTGCTGAAGTCATGATCGGCCTCGCGATTGTCGTAGACCTCGATCATATTGCCAAAGTCAACCATGGCAAGAGCCTCAAAGAAGCCCTGGCGGTTGGCCTTTGCCCGGGAATAGGTGATCGGTTGAAAATAGACATGGAGCCTGCGATGGGGCATCTTGAGAGCGGTCTCGATGGTCAGCTTGAGCGAGTCGGCGTGATGGGCGTAGTCGGCGATGATCCTCGCCCCGCGGTAGTCGCCACAGTAGGTGAAGCGGCCCTCGGCACCGGTGAAGCTCGGGAGCGCAGCCGCCACCAGCTCGAGAGAGGCGCCGGCCCCGAGAGCTAGAGCCGTGGCCGCCAGAGCGTTTTCGAGGTTGAACTGACCTGGAATTGCAATTTGGAAGGGGGCTCTCTCTGTCTCATTGCAGAGAATCCCCGAGGCAAAAGCCCCCTGCCATTGCAGGGCCTCAACTTGGAGCTCACTCTTGGCATAGGGGGCGAGCAGTTCTCTGATCCGCTGGCTCTCGGCGGGCTGCGGGGCACAATCGGGGGCGTAGCCATAGAGACAGAGCTGATGTGTGCTGAAATAATCGGGCTCAAGCCGGAGGAGCTCCTGGCAGAAGGGATAGATCTCAGGGGCAAAGGTCGGCAGATAGAGGCTGCCGCCTGGCTCGAGATTGAGCGCAAAGCGCAGGAAGATGTGATAGACGTCTTTTAACTCGGGGAAGATGTCGACATGGTCGTGTGCGATGTTCAAGATGACGGCGTCCGTCGAGCGAAAGGCCAGGAAAGAACCTGAGAACTCGCAGGCCTCTGAGACCATGATCTCATTTTGGGCTCCGAGGCGTACCGTCCCGCCAAAATCGGAGAATTCTGCACCGAGGTGGACCGTGGGATCGAAGCCAGCGGCGATCAGGAGCTTGGCGGTCAGGGCGGTGGTCGTCGTCTTGCCATTGGTCCCTGCGATATTGAAGACGCGTTGATACTGGCGGTTGATCAGTCCGAGGAAGGCGGCGCGGACCAGACAGGGGAGACCCAGTTCCCGGGCCCTCTGGAGCTCGGGGTTCTGCGCTGGAATTGCTGCCGTATAGACGACAAAGTCCGGGGCAAAGTCATCGATATTTTGACTCTCCTGACGGGTCTTGACCTCGATGCCCAAGGCCTGCCAGCGGGGGTCGTCGCAGTGCGCGGCCGGATCAGAGCCTGCGACAATCAGTCCGCGGCGTGCTGCAATCTCGGCCAGGCCCAACATGGAGATTCCTGCAATGCCGATAAAATAAGCGCGCCTGCCAGGAGACAGGAGCAGGGCCTCTGCCGCAGCATCAATCGTCTCTATCAATTCCGCCTGATGGAAATCAGGGCCGAGTTCTGGGTATTGCATAGATTCCCTCCTCTTGCTTGACTCTTCTCTATTATATATGCTATTCTGCGCTTTGCGACCGCTCCGCCTCGGTTAGCAAGAGTCCTAGTGACCACCGCCGCGGGCGAGACTGAATACAGGAGGAACGCAATGTACGCAATTGTGGAAACAGGCGGTAAACAGTACCGCGTCAGTGAAGGTGACGAGTTCTTCGTCGAGAAGCTCGCTGCAGAGGCAGGAGACAAGGTCAAGCTCGATAAGATTCTGGCCGTTGGCAACGGCGAGCAGCTGAGACTTGGCAGTCCCTACGTCGAGGGGAGCTCAGTGGAGTGTGAAGTCTTGAAACAGGGCCGCGGCAAGAAGATCACGGTCTTCAAGTATAAGGCGAAGAAGAACTACCGCAAGAAGAAGGGCCACAGACAGCCCTACACCAAGCTCAAGGTCACAGCGCTCAACGTCTAGTGATCGACGCTCGCTTCACTCGGGACAGCTCAGGACTCCTCAGGGGATTCTCATTCCAGGGACATGCTGAGCTCGCGGCGCACGGATCCGATCCACTCTGCGCAGCAATGAGCACATTGGGACAGACGGCCATCATGGCCGTGCACGAGATCTTAGACCTGCCATTCAGCTACGAGATTGATGATGAGGCGGGGACGATTACTCTCAGTGTCGACACCGACAAAGCGTTGCAGAGAGCGCGTGAAGATTGTCATCTGATAATTAGTCAATGCCTGATTGGCGTCAAAATGGCCGCAGAGGCCTATCCCGACCATCTGAGCTACAGAGATGAAGCGGGAGAAGGAGGACCACAATGAAACAACTGTTTGCTTTTAATTTACAAGTACTGGCCAGCAAGAAGGGCGTCGGTTCGACCCGTAACGGCCGTGATTCAGAGGCCAAGCGCCTCGGTGCCAAGCGCGGTGACGGTGAATTCTGTCTCGCCGGCAACATCTTATATCGGCAGCGTGGGACCAAGATCCATCCCGGCCTGAATGTCGGCCGTGGCAAGGATGACACCCTCTTTGCCAAGATCGATGGGCGCGTCGCCTATGAGCGCCTCGGTCGCGACAAGACCCAGGTCAGCGTCTATCCCATTGCGGAATAGGTCGTAAGAGACTGAAGTACACGCCCGAGGCCTCGCGCTTTGGGCTTTTTTTCTTAAAGGATGAAACTATGTTTATTGATCGCGTAAAAGTCACAGTGACGGCTGGTCACGGCGGCGATGGAGCCGTCTCTTTTAGACGAGAAAAATTCGTCCCCAAGGGTGGGCCCGACGGAGGTGACGGAGGGCGCGGCGGCAGCGTCATCTTCGTCGCAGACAATACGCTCAACTCTCTCCAGGCCTTTCGCTTTAAGAAGCACTTTACCGCTGAGGCGGGACGCCCTGGCGAGGGCTCGAAGCGGAGCGGCAAGGATGCCGAAAATCTATATATTCGAGTGCCCGTCGGGACCTTGATTTGGGACAGTCAGCATGAGCTCCTCCTGGCAGATCTCTACGAGGACGGTCAGGAATATCTCGCGGCCGAGGGCGGCCGTGGAGGGCGTGGCAATATCCACTTTGCCAACTCGGTTCGTCAAGCGCCGCGCTTTTCCAAGTCGGGTGGCCTCGGGGAGAGCCGTGAGCTCGTCTTGGATCTCAAGTTGATTGCTGATGTCGGCCTGCTCGGCCTGCCGAATGCGGGCAAGTCGACCTTGATCTCGGTCATCTCCAATGCCAAGCCGAAGATTGCGGACTATCCCTTTACGACTTTGGCACCGCAGTTGGCCGTGGTCGACCACTATGAGGACCGGGCTCTCTTTGCCGATATTCCAGGCCTGATTGAGGGTGCGTCGGACGGACTCGGCCTCGGGCATGAGTTTTTACGTCATGTCGAGCGCTGTCGCCTCTTGATCCACCTCGTGGACATCGCTTCCTGCTCGCCAGAGGAGGCTCTGGCAAACTATCATCAGATCCGTGAGGAACTGTCAGCCTATTCGAGTGAACTGACTGCCAAAGCGGAGATTGTCGCGCTCAACAAGATCGATGCCCTCAGTCCTGAAGAGAGGGAGAGCTATCGGCAGATCTTTAAAGAGGCGGGCATCGAGACCCTCTTGATCTCAGCCGCGACAGGGCAGGGCATGTCAGACTTGTTGGACCAGGTCTTTCAGAAGCTTCGAGAGCTCCCAGCACCTCAGCCGCTGCAAGTTTCAAATCTGCAAATTTATGAAAATCGCGAGATGGAGAGCTTTCAGATTGAAGAAGAGGAGCCAGGGGTCTACCGTGTCCGAGGGCGTGCCGTCGAGCTGCTCCTCCTTCAGACAGACTTCGAGAATCCCGAGTCCTTTTATTTCTTCCAGAGCCGCCTGCGTCGCTTTGGGATTATCGACCGCCTGCTCGAGGCGGGACTGAGTGAGGGCGATGTCGTCAAGATCAATGACTGGCAGTTTGTCTACCAGGACGAGGACTTCTCATAGCGGAGCTTTATAGACAGCGAATCGCCGAGGTAGTATAATCGAGCTGGACTCTCAGAGGCCTCTGGCCATCTGAGACGTAGCGAAGTGAAGAAAAGGAGAAAATTATGCAATCATACATCTGTGATCTCTGTGGTTACGTCTATGACCCAGAGGTAGGCGATCCAGATAACGGCGTCGAGCCTGGCACCTGCTGGGAAGATGTTCCTGAAGATTGGGTTTGCCCCCTCTGTGGCGCTGGCAAGGATCAGTTCTCACCAGCTTAGTCGCGAGCCCAGACATGAAGTGACCGCCGATCCAATCGGCGGTTTTTTTATTTAGGGGAGAGGTGTGAGGAGAACTTCTAAGATCTTCTGGAAGACCGCAGCCGGAGCCTCTTCGAACTGCTCTTTGATCTGCAGGGCGAGGTCGCGCGTCGGCAGATTGACTTCGAGTTCAAAAATTGTCTTATAGTTTTCCTTGGCCTCGAGGCGCAGGAGAAAGTCTTGAGCCGAGAGCTGCTTGATGACGGCGTGGTGGACATTGGCCCGCTCACGCTTCTTCTCGCGATGGAGGCGCTGGAGATACTTCTGCATATTGGCAGGCAGTTGAGGGATGAGGCGGGCCGAGACGGCACTGCCCGCAGGACTGACGGCATAGCGCAGGACCTTCTTGCCCTGGGCATCGGTCTCAGCTTCGTCTTTGCGCTCACTGGCCTGGACGAGGCCCTTCTGACGCAGTTGTGCCAGATGGTGCCCCGCCGTAAAGAAGTCTAGGTAAAGCGAGTCCGTCATCATGCGGATCAGCTCGTCCTCGCGAAGTCCTGGATTCTGTTCAACTAGGGCGAGTGCAAAGATTGCCCCATAATCAGCGGCCATAGCTATTCGCCAGCGACTTTGAATTGTCCCGTATAGAAGGTGTGATAACGCCCTCTTCGAGCCATGAGGTCGCGGTGGCTCCCCTCTTCAATAATCTTACCATTTTCGATGACGATAATGCGATCGGCGTTGCGAATGGTCGAGAGTCGGTGCGCGACAATGAGTGCCGTTCTGTTTTCGAGAATCTTTTCGATGGCATTTTGAATGCGTTTTTCGGTCTCGGTATCGATCGAAGAAGTCGCCTCATCGAGAACGAAGAAAGTGGGGTCGGCAATGACGGCGCGGGCAAAACTAATCAGCTGTTTCTCACCCGTTGAGAGGAAGCTGCCCGCCTCGCCGACTTGAGCCTCGTATCCCGCCTCGCGGCGGAGGATAAATTCCTCGGCCTCGACGAGTCTGGCGGCCTCGCGGACGGCCTCGTCGCTGGCATTAAGTCGTCCATAGCGGATATTGTCGGCGATGGTGCCCGAGAAGAGCTGAGGCGTCTGGAGGACGTAGCCGAGATTGTGATAGATCCAGGCCATGGGGTATTCCCGGTAGTCGACTCCGTCGAACAAGATTTCCCCAGACTGTGGCTCATAGAAGCGACAGGCAAGGTTGACTAGAGTCGACTTGCCGGCCCCCGTCTCGCCGACGAGGGCCAATTTTTCGCCCGCCTCAATCGTCAAGTTAAAATTTTCGAGGATGGGTTCGCCCTCGACATAGGCAAAGGAGACATTTTTAAATTCGATCTTGCCCTTGAACTCGGGCCAGGGCTCTCGGCCAGCGCCAGGCGTCGTGCCATAGCGCTCGATGACCTCCGGCTTGTCAATGATCTCGTGGGGCTCGTCAAAGATGTGGAGCACTCGCTCGATGGCTGCCTGAGCCGATTGGAACTCGATGAGGAAGTCGGCGAGGGCTGCGAGCGGCCACCAGAGCTTTAAGCTGTAGACGAAGAAGATGGAGAGGGTTCCGATCGTCAGATTGCCGTTATTGACCATGACGCCCCCGATACTGAGGATGAGTGTCGCCGTCAAGACGCCCATGAAGCCGATCGTCGGGCCGAAGCGATAGTTGAGTTTTGAGGCCTGGAGAGAGCAGCGGCCATAATATGAGCTGAGGAAGCGGAATTCCTTTTCCATCGGCTCGGCGACAGCGAGTGTCTTTGCCGTGGCCGCGCCCGTGATGCCCTCGCTATAGGAGGCCGTAATCGCGGAATTAATCCGCTTGAGCTCACGCTGTCTGGCGAGGACTCGAATCTGAAAATACTTGAAGATAAAGGTCGCCAGGGGCAGAAAAATCAGGATGAGCAGGGCGAGCTTCCAGTTTAAGATCAACATGATGACCGAGAGCAGGGCGATGGTGACAATGCACCAGATCAGTTCTGTCGCCGTCCAGGCGAGCACTTCCGTCACATTGGTGATGTCATTGATCATGCGGGCGATGATCCAGCCGACGGCCGTCCTATCGTAGTACGAGAAGCTCAGGCGACTCAAGTGATTGAAGCCGTTCTCACGGATGCGGAAGGCGATGTCACTCTCGATCTTTCCCGCGACCAACATGTAAAATCGGTCAAAGTAGGATTGAAAGAAGACCAGGAGTCCAAAGAGTAAGGCAAAGAGTCCGAGCCCATGGACAATATTTTTGGCGATGAAGTGATCGAGGGAGTAGCGGACAAAGAGTGGCGCAATATTGTCAAAGACGGCGAGCGTCCCCATGATGACGAGGAGCTTGACGTAGTGAATGGGCTTCATCTCTGCGGTTTTAAAAAAGCGCAGCCAGACGTTTCCGCTGAGCTTTGGCAGGCGGTCATGCGTCTCGACGGCAGCTAGATTGTCTAAAATCTCCTGCTCCTCCTGGCTCAGCCCCTCGTCTCGCGCCTGCAGAGTCTTTTCGATTTCTATCTTATGTTCAATCTTCTGTTTTTTCATATTAGTTCTCCGTGCTCTTCTCTCTCTTCTGCTCCACGCCCGCAGCAGTCTCTGAGGGCAGATTCCAAGCTGATTGCAAATCATAGACGCGCTGATAGAGCCCCGCTTCTCTCTGCAGAAGCTCAGGGGGGCCGTAGGCCTCGCGGCGACCATGGTCCAAGACGAGAATCCGATCGCAGTCCTGGAGGGATGAGATGCGGTGGGAGACGATGAGCGTCGTCAGGCGCTCGGAGCGCGTCTTCAGCTCTTGTCGAATCTTCTGATCCGTGTCGGCATCAATGGCCGAGAGGGAGTCGTCAAAGATTAGGATGGGGCAGTCGCGAATCAGACTTCTAGCGATGGCCAGTCGCTGCTTCTGGCCGCCCGAGAGGGTCACGCCACGCTCGCCGACCAAGGTCTCATAGCCACGGCTAAATTTCTGCACGTCATCGTGGAGAAAGGCCGACTTGGCAGAGTGCTCAATCTCATTCTGCTCGGCAGACTGACGCGGCAGCTGAATATTCTTGGCGATGCTCCTCGAGTAGATATAGCTCTCCTGCATGATCAGTCCGACCTGGCGCCGCAGCGCCTCGCGGTCAATCTCACGAATCTCCAAATCGTCGAAGTAAATCTGGCCGGAGCTCGGCAAGTAGAGTTTTTGTAAAAGAAGTAACAGGGTGGATTTGCCAGAGCCTGTTGGGCCCAGAATACCTATCATCTCCCCAGGCTGGATCTCGAGGTCGAGATTGTGCAGGACGGGCACCTGATCGTCGGGGTAGGCAAAGGAAACATTCTCAAAGCGTATAGCCCCCGTAAGTTCGGGATTGGCCAGATCTGATTCATCTGGCTCCGCAGGGCTGCTCAAGATATCCTCCAGACGCCCAGCTGCGACCTTGACGGTGCCGGTGGCGGCAATCAGACGTGCAAAATTTCGCAGGGGTCCAATGAGCTTCTCAGCATAGAAAGTGAAGAGGACGAGAACCCCAGGCGTCAGCAGTCCCTGGACGACGTAATAGGTGCCGAGGACGACGATTAGGGCGAGTTCTCCATAGCAGATGAGGTTGATCCAGAACCAGAAATTTCCCATAACACGAAAGTTTTTCATGCCAAAAGTGTATAAATTTTGATTCCTCTCTAAAAAAGCCTCATGCTCATAGTCCTCACGGCCAAATGCCTTGACGACACGGATGCCCGTCACGGTCTCCTGCAGGCGCGCAGAGAGAGCGCCCTCCGCCTCCTCCCAGAGGATCCAGGTCTTCTGGCGCTTCTTAAAATAGCGAACGCAGAGAATGAAGACGACGGGCGTAATGGTGAGAGCAATCAAGCCGAGCTTGAGGTCAAAGCGCAGCATCAAATAGGTGACGAGGATGAAGGAGAGGCCGGATTCCGCGAGGCGCATCAACTGGCGGTCAAAGAAGTTACTGACTTGACGGACGTCAGAGGTACAGCGCTGGACGAGGTCGCCCGTCTCGGCCTGCTTATGCCAGGCGAGAGGCAGCTCATGTAGGTGCGCATAGAGTTTGTTGCGCAGCTTCCGCGTGCCCTCCTGTGCAAAAATCGACATATTGAGATTGCGCTGGTAGTTGCTGTAGGCCTGAATCAAATAGATCAAGATCATCGCGAGGCCTGGAATCCAGAGATGTCTCAAGAAAAAATCACGCCCGAGGCGCTGATATAGATCCTGGAGAAAGGCGGGAAGACGTGGCTTGGAGTCCATCAGGACGCCGTCGATCACAAAGGCTAAAATCATGGGAGTGACCAGACCTGCCAAGACAGAGACGACAGTCAAGATCATGGATACTAAAGCTTTCCCACGGTGGGCATCAAAAAGTTTGGCTAGTTTAAATTTCGGCATAATTCTCTCCTAACAATGGGCTAGTATAACCCGTCTAGACTTTTCTTTTAGAAACTTTAGTACCTTTAAGGACTGGTCTCAGAATCAATATATTGAGACTATGCTGATCGATCTTGCACTTATATTTTTACTCGCCTTCTTCATTTATCGTGGCTGGCAGCGCGGGGCGAGCTATCAGCTGACCCTCCTCATCATCAAGTTGGTCAGTGTGCTCATCGCCCTCGTCTTGGCGGCCGCGCTCGCCGAGGTCATCTATGCCTGGCTCGTCGACCGCCACTTCCTCTTGCGCTTCCAGGCCAGTGCTGGTGAGATCTGTAGTCGCCAGGGCCTCGGGATCTCCCTCGCCCTGGTCTGCAATAATCTCCTCGCACCAGAGTTGAGCCAGGAGAACTCAGCGCTCGCTCAGAGCGAGTGGCTCCGCAATCAAGAGGAACTGGCCAAGCTGATGAGCCGCGCACTCGGCCAGTATTTGGCCGTCGCCCTGAGTTTTCTCCTCCTCGCCAGCCTGATCAGTCTCTTAATCTTCCTCTTCGTCAAGATCCTGACCCATCGGCTCGACCCACTGCAGGGGCTCTGCATGCGATCTCGGCTCTTCGGTGTGGCTTTTGCCGTGCCACACTTTGCGCTCTTCATCCTCTTCTTTGCCCTCTTTGCCCCCGCTCTCTCTGCGCTCTGGCCCAATCTGATCAAGTATCTCGACCAATCTTTTGCGCTCTTGATCATCTGGCGCCTCGAGCTGACCTCCTGGCTCTTTAAAGTCATTCTCGCCGCCTAGACGGGCTTCATAATTCGTCACATTTGTGTCACTTCCTCTGCTTGACAAGGCCTGGCTCGCCAAGTATTGTGAGGGGGCTAGCACTCTCATCACTCGAGTGCTAATCACACTAAGATATGAAGAATGAGTCCAGGAGGGTACAGTGATGAAAATTAAACCTTTGGCAGATCGAGTCGTCATCAAGATGCTCGAGACTGAAGAGACGACGAAGGGGGGCATTGTGCTGCCGACCTCTGCAAAAGAGAAGCCGCAGGTGGCCGAGATTATGGCTGTGGGTCCAGGCGGCGTCGTCGATGGTAAGGAAATCATGATGGAAGTTGAGGTCGGTGACCACGTTCTGATTTCCAAATATGCTGGAACAGAAGTCAAGATCGACGGCCAAGAATATACCATTTTGCGTCAATCCGATATTCTCGCCATCGTCCAGAAGGACTAGATGGCGTCAAGAAACGTTTATATAGAGAAGGAGTTTCCCAATGGCAAAAGATTTAAAGTATAGCAGTGAGGCACGCCAGGCCCTGATGACGGGTGTCGACAAGCTGGCCGATACCGTCAAGATCACCTTGGGCCCCAAGGGGCGTAATGTCGTGCTCGACAAGACTTTTGGCTCACCGTCCATCACCAACGACGGCGTGACCATCGCCCGTGACATCGAGCTCGAGGACCGCTTCGAGAACATGGGGGCCCAGTTGATCAAGGAAGTCGCCACCAAGACCCAAGACGTCGCAGGTGACGGCACGACGACCGCGACAGTCCTGGCCCAGGCTATGATTCACGAAGGTATGAAGAATATCGCCGCTGGCGCCAATGCCATGATTCTCAAGCGCGGCATGCAAGAGGCCCTCGACGCCGCTGTCCAGGCTGTCAAAGAGCAGTCCCGCCTGATCGAGGGCAAGGAGGACATTTCCCGTGTGGCCTCCATTTCAGCTGATGACGAGATCGTCGGCCAGCTGATTGCCGATGCCATGGAGAAGGTGACCTCGGATGGCGTCATCACCGTCGAAGAATCCCAGACAATGGGCACCGATCTCGAGGTGGTCGAGGGCATGCAGTTCGATCGTGGCTATGTCTCCGCCTATATGGTGACAGACACCGCCAAGATGGAGGCCGTCTTCGATGATCCCCTCATTCTAGTCACGGACAAGAAGATCTCCAATATTCAAGATCTTCTGCCGCTCTTAGAGCAGCTCGTCCAGAGTGGCGGCAAGCTCGTCATCATTGCTGAGGATCTCGAGGGCGAGGCTCTCTCCACCCTGATCCTCAACAAGCTCCGCGGAACGCTCAATGCCGTCGCCATCAAGGCTCCGGGCTTCGGCGATCGCCGTAAAGAAATGCTCCAGGACATTGCCATCCTGACGGGCGCCCGCTTTATCTCTTCTGATCTCGGCCTCGAGCTCAAGGATGTGCAAATTTCCGATCTCGGCCGGGCCAAGAAGGTCAGAGCCGACAAGGACAACACCATCATTGTCGACGGTGCCGGTCAGAAGGAGCAGATTGATGCCCGCATCAATCAGATCAGAGCTCAGATCAATGAGACCGAGAGCGACTTCGATCGCGAGAAATTACAAGAGCGCCTCGCCAAGCTCTCTGGCGGTGTGGCTGTCATCAAGGTCGGTGCTGCAACGGAGACTGAGATGAAAGAGAAGAAGCTGCGCATTGAAGATGCTCTCTCAGCGACGCGTGCCGCCGTGGAAGAGGGTATTGTCCCCGGTGGTGGCACGGCCTTTATCGGCGCGATCAAGGCTGTCGAGAACTGCTGTGACGAGCTCGATGGCGACCGCCGGACAGGTGCCATGATCATCCGCCGCGCGCTGGAGGCCCCCCTGCGCCAGATTGCCATCAACGCTGGCAAGGATGGCGGCGTCATCGTCGACCATGTCTTGAACGCAGAGGCGGGAACTGGCTTCGATGCTCTCCGCGAAGAATATATCAAGATGTTGGATTCTGGGATTGTCGATCCCACCAAGGTTGCACGTTCTGCCCTGCAGAATGCCTGCTCGATCGCCTCGACGCTCCTGACGACCGAGGCCGTCGTCGCCGACATCCCCGAGCCTGAAGCGGCCAATCCCGGCATGCCTCCCATGGGTGGAATGTACTAGAGCGATTGCTTTTAATCCAAAGACCACTGCCAAAGAGCGGTGGTCTTTTTTTGTCTCAGTCCGCTATAATGGTCAGGAATGTGCTAGAGAGGTTTCGCATGCAAAAGAAAGTACGTCAGCAAAGTTCCAAGTCTCGCCTCGAACAGATGAAGCGCCAACCGGCCCTCGTCATCGTCTTTCTCCTCGCCGTCATCGCGCTTATCATGATTCTCGTCTTTGTCGCCCAGCTGCCGCGAGAGACAGGAACTGAAGCAGGTCTGGCGGAGAGCGGTGATCGCTTGGCCAAGATTCGCAGTTACACCTATGAGGAGACGCGAGAGCTCGACCTCTGCGGGGAGCGCATCATCTCACTCAGTGCCGATCACTTCCAAGCTCAGGACCTGAGCGGGGTCGAGATTGCCCGAGAGAATCTCAATTTTCACGAGCTCTTCTATGTCACTTTTCAGGACAGTCTCATCATGGGAGACCGCCGAGAGCCAGGCCAAAACATCTATTATTTTCAGCGTGACGCGCTGCTCTGGTCGTCACCGCTCTCGGGGACCTTTGCCGGAGCGAGGCTCTCTGCTGATGTACTGGCCGTCATCGACAATCCCGACCACGGTCCGCCGAGCTTACACCTCCTCAAACGTACAGATGGCCATCGCATCTACACGCTGACCTTTGATGAGTCTGGCTATATTGCCGACTTCAGTTTTACCCCTGATGGCCGGGCTCTGGATGTCCTCTTGATCAATACCAAGACATCCGATCTCAAGACGATTATCAAGCGCTACGATCTCCAGGGAGGGCAGATGGCCCAGTTCATACCCGATCTGAAGAATAGCTTCTTGCACAGCCTAAGCTACCTCGGCCAAGACTTGGTCCTCTATGGAGAAGATAAGATCTATTTCGTAAAGCCCGATGCGGAGCAGGGCGTCCAGATGCTTGAGAATCCTCATGTCTATCGACTCTTCTCTCATGCCGGTCAGCTCTATGGCATCGTCCAGACAAAGCTCGGTGAACCGCCAGAGCTCATTAAAATCTCGGGTCCTGAACAGGTCGAGTCTCTGAAAACACTGCCGAGAGAGGCGCAGATGGCTGAGGTCATGGGCTCCTATCTTCTCCTGGCCTGTGGTCGCGACATGATCATCTACAATCTGGAGCGCCAGAGCTTTCAGACCTCGGTCACTCTGCCCGATGAGGCCATTGCCATGTCCTATGACGGCGCGGGCACGGCCTATATCCTTACACCCACCAGTATTCAAAAGCTCATCTTGAATTAGAGAAGAGGTGCTGGAGATGAACAAGGTCAAGGCTTTTATCAATCCTCAGGCAGGCCGCGTTGGAATGGCGAACAACCTCATCCAGGGCCTCGAAAGCTTTCGTAACGAGGGCCTGATATCACGACTTGAGATCGTCTTAACAGAGTCTGAAGAAGCCTCCCGCAAACGCGTCATGCAAGAAGATCACAGCGACTTCGACTTCCTCCTGGCCGCGGGTGGAGACGGGACGATTAACAACATCGTCAATGGCCTC
This sequence comes from Bacillota bacterium, assembly GCA_023426575.1. Classification (GTDB taxonomy): domain Bacteria; phylum Bacillota; class Clostridia; order Saccharofermentanales; family DTU023; genus JAFAAL01. The sequence continues at coordinate 148,619 of JAFAAL010000014.1, read as the reverse complement.
TTAGCGGGGGGGCAGGAGATTCCTCTCTTGATCTGTGCGGCGGGGACGGTCAATGACTTCGGTGTCGCCAACGCGCTCCCGCAAGATCTGGCAGATCTCAAGGAGATTTTGAAGCATCATCAGACGATGCCAGTCGATGTCGGGGAGGCCAATGGCGTCAACTTCCTCAACGTGGCCGCGGGGGGATTCCTGAGCGAGATCTCTTTCCTCACGCCACGGACGATGAAGATGTTTCTCGGTCAATTTGCCTATTACTTGACGGCTGCGGTCAATATTCACCAGATCTTGCGCCCTTATCCACTCAAGATCACTGGTGACCACTTTGAGATTGAGGATCATTTTTTCTTCTTCACTTTCGGCAATTGTCAGTCGATTGGTGGTTTCCGCAATCTGGTCCCCGATGCCAATGTCCAGGACGGCCTCTTCGACCTCCTCTGCCTCCGGGCAGACCCGCACTATCTCCGACCGACGATCCTCCCTCTCTTGATCGATGTCCTCAATGGCGGCCACCTCTCGCACCCCGCCATTTTCCACACGAAGAGTTCGAGACTTCGCATCGAGTCTTCGCGCGATATCATCATCGACCTCGACGGGGAGGAGGGGCCCTATCTGCCTGTAGAGCTCAAGGTCAAGAAGCGCGCTCTCAACCTGATCGTCCCCCTAGTTCATCGCACGAGGGCTGACAGTAAATTAGAATTAGTATAAAATTAGATTTAATAAAAACGAAGGAGACGCCTATGCAAAGACTACAAGAATCGGGAGAGAACTATCTGGAGAACATTCTCATCTTGGAGAAGCGGCTCGGCTTCGTTCGATCCGTCGATCTGGCACGGGAGATGGGCTTCTCTAAGCCGTCGGTCTCGCGGGCCATCCACCTCCTCGAGGACAAGGGCTTCCTCGAGATTCAGGACAATGGCAATCTCAAGCTGACGGAGCAGGGCAGAGAGCTGGCCGAGATGATCTATGATCGCCATGTCTTCTTGACGGAGTATCTCATGGGCATCGGCGTGCCTGAAGAGATTGCCGCCGAGGACGCCTGCCGCATCGAGCATGTCATCTCTCACGAATCACTCGAGATGATGCGTCAGCACGTGACCTATTGCACCTTCAAGTGCCCTGCCGCCAAGTCGGATAAGCGCTTCTTCGACTTCAATGTCAAGCGCTATGTCGAAGAGTCGCCGAATCCCTCGGAGCTCTTTATTGAGGAAGAGGAGAAGGACAACTAGGTACTGATCTCTTCAAGGAAGGTCTCGAGCTTTAAGTAGATCTCCGTCAGATCCTCTTCGATTTGCACTTGGGCCGCGTATTGGTGATAGATCTCCTCGTCCTTCGCCGTGGCAAAAGCCTCCGTCATGCTCTGATTTGCCTCTTGGAGCTCGTGTAATTGCTTCAAAATTTCGGCTGTCATCAGGCGTCCCTTGGCGCGATACTGACGGAGCTCCACCGCCTTATTGACAGAGCGGGGTAGATCCCTGAGTGCGGGAAGCAGCTCGAGCTCTCTCTCGTCCCAGCTCGGCGGCTCAGGAGCTGCACTGTCTGGGCTAGAACTCGCTCTTGTGGGATGAGGAGCTTCTACTTTGGGCTCGGCCTCGGCGGCTGTGGATGCCTTGCTCTCCTCAGCGATGAGCCTTTGCCGATATTCGGTCCATGAAGAGGCATCACAGACCTCCCCAGCGACGAATCCCCAGATCTGGGCTCCCAGCTTTTCAATAAAATGCCGGTCGTGGGAGACGGCCAAGATCGCTCCCTCGAAGTCGACGAGGGCTCTTTCTAAGACTTCTTTTGAATCCATATCGAGATGATTCGTCGGCTCGTCGAGGATTAATATATCGGGCTGCTCCATCAAGTTGAAGAGAAGACTCAGGCGCGTCCTCTCTCCGCCAGAGAGCTCTCCCAGAGTCTTAAAGACCTCGAGGTCATAGAAGGCAAAGCGCGCCAAGAGTGCTCGGGCATGCGCCTCGCCAAAATCTGGGAAGCGCTCCTGCATCTCCTCGAGGACTGTCCTCTCCTCATCCTCGAAGCAAACGCGCTGCTCGAGTCTGGCCCATTTCAGATCCTGGCCATGTCTGAGGCTGCCCACTGCGGCATCGAGCTGAGCACAGAGGGCCATGAGGAGAGATGTCTTGCCACAGCCGTTGGGCCCCGTGATCATCTGTTTTTGCCCCTCAGTAATGACAAAGTCGCGGGGCGTAAAAAGAGGGCCGCGTCCATAGTCGACAGAAAGATTCTGGGCCAGAATCAAGACGCGGTCGCGGCGCCTATGATCTCTTCTCTGGGCAATCTGAAAATTGAGTCGTCGCTCTCGCTCGAGACGCTTGCGCTGTGTCTCCTCGAGTTCTAAAGTCAATTTTTCAGCCTTCTTGAGACGCGAATGATAAGAGGAAATCTTACGGTGAGAGAGCAGGGTCTGGGCGACCTTGAGTTCATGGGCCAATTGCTTTTTAACTTTCTTTTCCCTCAGTTGGCGCTCGTGCTCCAGAGACTCCTCCCAGAGGAGACGGTCCGAGTAATTTCCCGAATACTTGATCAGCTTATAGTTCTCAATGGCCAATGTGGCGCTCGCCACCTGATCGATCAGATGTCTGTCGTGTGAGACCAGAATTAAGCTCTTGGGCGTGTTTTTGAGAAAGGTTTCAAGCCATTCGATCCCTGTGATATCGAGGTGGTTGGTCGGCTCATCGAGGATGAGGCAGTCTGCCTCGGAGACGAGGATGCGGGCGAGGGCCACTCGCATTCTCTCACCCCCAGAGAGTTCTCGGAGCGGCTGGTCCAGCTGCTCGCACTTGAGTCCGAGATGCAGAGCGGCGCTTATGAATTCATCGATTTTATCGTAGCCTCCTGCGGCTTCGAAGCCGGCGACTGTCTGGTCATAGAGGGGGAGGAGATGGGTCTCGCCGCGGCCCATTCGCGCACTGAGATCACTGAGGCTCTGCTCGATTTTCTTCACGGGGAAGTTCTCTAGGGCCGTGCCCACTGCCTGAGTCTCCAGGAGCTCCTGGGGCAGATACTCAAAGAGGGCGTCTCGCTCCCACTGCACGGCAGAACTGAGATTGTCATCCTCCTCGTTCCCGACAAGAATTTCCAGGATAGTCGTCTTGCCCGCGCCATTTCCGCCGATGATGGCGAGTTTTTCGCCACGCTCCAGCTCGAAGCCAGCGCCTTCGAAAATTGTGCGATCACCAAAGCTCTTATTGAGATTTGTCACTTTTAAAAGCATCGTTCTATTCTAGAACATAAAGGTCTCGGGAACAATTCAAAAATGATGCTTGCAGTCGCTTAGAAAGCATGGTAGTATCTGTGACGTCGCAGGCAGCAGATAGCCGAATAGTGTAACGGTAGCACACCTGACTCTGACTCAGTTAGCCTAGGTTCGAATCCTAGTTCGGCTGCCAGCATATGAGCCCCAGAATGAAAAGTTCTGGGGCTCATTTTCTATCTTGAGCTCTCACTTCGGCCGATGAGGGGACGGGCTGAGTGATGAGCTCTCTTCTGCTCAAAGCTGAATCAATATATTGCTTTTACGACTTGATATTGTTAGCATTTATTTGTATTTCCAATTGGCCATCGGCCAGATTTTTTAGGAAATATAGAAAGAGGTGTAGCATGGTTGATTTTATCAACAAGATTGATGCTGTCTTCGGTGGGATTTTCCTCGTCGTGCTCTTGTTCGGCTGTGGTCTCTTCTTCACCTTCGCCCTCGGTGGCGCACAGTTTAGACACTTCTTCAGAGCTTTTAAACTGATGTTTACTGGTTCGAAGAATGATGAGTCCAAGGGAGGACTCTCCTCCTTCCAGGCCCTCTCGACAGCCGTTGCCGCTCAGGTCGGCACGGGCAACGTCGGCGGTGTGGCGACGGCAATTGCCACTGGTGGCCCTGGCGCCATCTTCTGGATGTGGATTACGGCCCTCCTCGGCATGCCGACGATCTTTGCGGAGGCTGTCCTCGCTCAGGCCTACCGTGAGAATAAGGATGGCACGCTCGTCGGCGGTCCCGCCTACTACATTTCCAAGGGTGTCGGCAAGAAAAACAAGACGCTCGGCAAATTCCTCGCAACATTCTTTGCCGTGGCGATTATTGCAGCTCTCGGTCTCGCGGGCAACATGGTCCAGGCGAACTCAATTTCGGTTGCGATCAAGAATTCCTTCAATGTTCCCACTTGGATTGTCGGCGTGGTCATCGCCGCTGTGGCAGCTGCAGTCTTTATGGGCGGCGTCAAGAGAATCGGTCGCTTTGCCGAGCTCGTCGTGCCCTTTATGGCGGTCCTCTACATCATTGCCTCGATCATCCTCCTGGTGAAGTTCCGCTCCCATATCGGTACGGCTTTCTCCGAGATCTTCCACGGCGCCTTTAACCCTGTGGCAGCTGCTGGTGGTTTCACTGGTGCCATGGTTCGTCAGGCGATTCGCTTTGGCGTCCAGCGCGGCCTCTTCTCCAATGAAGCTGGTATGGGTTCGACGCCTCACGCTCACGCCGTGGCCGACGTCCGTCACCCCGCCGAGCAGGGCCTGATCGCCTTCTGTGGCGTCTTCATCGACACGGTCCTCATCTGTACCACGACAGCTCTGGCCATCCTGGTCACCGACTCCTATAAGGTCGAGGGGCTGAAGTCCGTTCAGATTACCCAAAATGCCTTCACGATGGGCTATGGCCACATCGGCGCGGCTCTGCTGGCCGTCTGTCTGACTTTCTTTGCCTTCACGACGATCATTGGCTGGTACTACTTCTCCGAGTCCAATATCATCTATCTCTTCGGCAAGAAGGGCCTGACCCCCTTTAGAATCCTCGTCATCATTGCCATCATCATCGGCGCGATTACCGAGGTGGACATCGTCTGGGCACTCAACGCACTCTTGAACAACCTCATGGTCTATCCAAACGTCATTGCGCTCTTTGTTCTTTCGCCACTGGTCATCAAGATCTACAAGGATTACAATGCCAAGCTCAAGACAGGGAAGATGGAGTACGACTACCAATAGTTAAAACTTTCTTAACTTTGTCAGGGAGCCTGCTTGGAAAACGAGCAGGCTCTTTCTTATGCTAAACTGGAACTGTGAATGTTGTGCCACAGAAAATTTTTATCATTGAGGATGACCACGACCTCCTCTTGAGTCTCGAGACCGCGCTCCGACGAGCGGGCTATGAGGTGGAGGTCTGCCGCGATTTTACTGAGGCTGAGCGAGAGCTCTTGGCCTATCAGCCGGATCTCATTCTCCTCGACTTGAACTTGCCCCGCTTCAATGGCTTCCACTGGTGTACGAGGATTCGCCAGCAGACGGATATTCCCATCATGATGATCTCAGGTCTCGTCGAGAGCAAGACCCAGGTCCTGGCCCTCGAACTCGGAGCGGATGAATATCTCGAGAAGCCCTTTCGCATGGAGCTCCTGATCGCCAAGCTGCGTGCCCTCTTGCGGCGCGCCTATGACTACGAGGCAAGTGCTGAGCAAAAGCTCTTGAACTCTGGCGATCTGCAGCTCGATCTCAGCACCCTCACACTGCGTGGACCCTATGGAGAGGCAGAACTCTCCCGCAATGAGTTTAAGATGATGCAGTCACTGATGCAGGCGGCAGGGCATTACGTCACGCGAGATGAACTGGCCGAGCAGCTCTGGGGTCACGGCGAGTTTATCTCTGAGAACACGCTGAATGTCAACATCTCCCGCCTCCGAGCCAAAGTTCGTGACTTGACAGGACGAAATCTCCTCCTCGCCAAGAAAAACCTAGGCTATCGACTCCTACAAGATGAAGAGGACGTCTAAACCTTCTCAAGAGAGGCTGCCACGCTTTTCGCTGTGGCACTATCTCAGGGAGCGACAGATTCTCCTCTTCGCCCTGATCATCGTCCTGGGGCTCGAGCTCATCCTCGGCCTCTTATTCAAGTGGCCTATCAAATTTTTGCTCTATCTGATCTCTCTACAGATCTTTACGCTCCTGGCTGGCCTCATTTATGACTATTTGAAGAGACGCCGTGACTTTTGGCAGTGGACGAGCCTTCTGACTTCAGCGACGGCTCTGGACAGTTTTTCGGGTTATGCGCTCTCCGTAGAAGTCATCTATCTGCTGAGACTCCTCATCGCTGAACAAGAGCGCCAGCGCAGGGAAGAGCTCAGTCGCCTCGCCCATGAGCGCGAAGTTCGAGACTACTTTGTCATCTGGCTGCATCGGATCAAGACGCCTCTCAGTGTCCTGACCTTGCAGATGGATCTGGGTGAGAAGATGCAGATAGAGGTCGTCGAGCGCAATCTCGAGCTGCTGGACCGCTATGCCAAGCTTGCCCTCTCCTATGTGCAGCTCAGCTCCTCAGGGGAAGGGCTGCGGGTCGAACGACTGGATCTTAAAGAACTTTTAGAGGATCTCATTGAGCGCCAGCGCGATTTCCAAGTGGCTCAGGCTGTTGAGCTCGATCTCGACGTCAGCTCTCTTCTCATCCTTAGTGACCCTATGCGCCTCTCCATGGCCCTCGAACAATTTTTGAGCAATGCCTATAAGTATGGTGCGCACGGCCGCGTCTCAATTGAGCTCAGAGCAGCCAAGCTGACGATTTCTGACCAGGGTCCAGGCATTCCGCCGGAGTATCTCCAGAAGGTCCGGCAATTTGGCTTCGCTGGCAGCGGACGCGAGTATCTCCAGCAGTCCTCGGGCCTCGGCCTCTATATCGCCGATCAATTCCTGCGCCTCCTCGCCGTCCCCTATGAGCTGAACTCGAGGCCAGGGGAGGGCCTCACGGTCACTGTCGACTTCTCCGAGCATCTCTTCGAAGATGACAAAAATGTCACCTTGTACGACTAAATGTAAGCTTAGATAAAAGCCCCCAGCCGTCGCTCCATTTAAACTAGAGGCAAAGTGAGACGATTGTCTGGAAAGGACCATGTATGGAAACAATTTTAACGGTGAGACATCTCGAGCGGGAGTATCGGAAGCGGGGCACGGATCATGTGGTTGCTGCGCTCAGAGGCGTCAACTTCGAGATGCAGAGGGGCGAATTTGTCGTCGTCATGGGAGAGTCTGGCTCTGGTAAGAGTACCCTCCTCAACATCATTGCAACACTCGACAGGCCGACGGGGGGAGAACTCTTCTACGCAGGGCAGAATATCCACAAGAAAAGTGATGCCGAGCTGGCCAAGTACCGCCGCCACAATATCGGCTTCGTCTTCCAGGACTACAATCTCTTGGATCAATTCAGCATTGCCGACAATGTCCGTCTGCCGATGGTTCTCGAGGGCATAGATGAAAAGGAGATGGAGCGTCGTCTCGATCACTATCTTCGGGCCCTCAATATCCAGGAGCATCAGAATAAACTGCCCTATGAACTCTCGGGCGGTGAGCAGCAGAGGGTGGCGATTGCCAGAGCCCTGGTCATGCAACCTGAGCTCCTCTTGGCGGATGAGCCGACGGGGGCTCTCGACTCTAGGAATTCCGAGCGCCTGATGACTCTCTTTGCCAAGCTTAACGAGGCGGGTCAGACGATTCTCTTTGTCACTCACTCCATCAAGTCGGCGGCCTATGGACGGCGCATTCTTTTTTTGCGGGATGGCAGAATCTGCTATGAGCTCTATCGCGGCAAGCATAGCATCTCAGAATTCAGAGAGAAAATTGCTGACGCGATGACTCTGGTCGAAAAGGGGGAGAATATCCATGCGGCGATTTAAGCTGGCCTGGCGCCTCGCCAAGGACAATCTCAGGGCCAACCGTCGCCTCAATCACCCCCTGATCATCGCGACTTCGACCCTCGTCATGATCTTCATCATGCTGGAATCTAGTATCGATAAATTGAACCTGACGGGGCGTACGACTGCAGCCCTCATCCATTTTGGTGAAGTGATCATCACGATTTTTTCCATCCTCTTCATCATTTATGCCCGCTCCTTCATCCTGCGCCAGAGGACTAAGGAAATGGGGCTCCTCATCGCGCTCGGACTCGGTAAGCGCGAGTTCTCACTGACTTATTTTTTTGAGATGATTGTCACCTATCTTGCGACCATGGTGCTGGGGATCGTGCTCGCCCTCATTTTTACTCCGCTGACGAATCTTCTCAATCAGTCCCTCCTAGGACTCGAACCGCAACTAGACCTTTCGCTTCAGACGACGCCGATCGTCTTGGCGACCTTTGTCTTTGCGGGGATTTTTGTCTTTAGCTTTCTCTTTGAACTGATAAAGATCGCCCGTCGGCAATCCAAGGAGATTTTTGACAGCGGCAAGGATCAGATGCAGAGAGTCAAGGTTCGCCCAGGGCTCGCTCTCTTATCTCTCCTCCTCATCCTGCCTGCCTACGTCATGGCGATTATCAGCCGCAATCTCGGCTTCCAGGCCATCTTGATCTTCTTTTTTGCGATCATCATGGTCATCGTCGGCACCTACGCTCTCTACCATGCTTTCGTGCCCTGGATTCTCAGCCTGATGCAGAAGAATAAGCGATATTATCACAAGCCCGCCCACTTCATCCAGGTCTCGTCGCTGATCCACAGTCTCAAGGCGCACGCCAGTGGCCTCGCGAGCATTACGATTCTCGCCTGTATGATGCTCGTCACCTTTACGGCGACGATCAATCTCTTCTTTCTCACGCCTAAGAAACCAGAGATGCTGAGGACGCACGGTCGGCATAGACTGATCGTCTACGAGGCAGATACAGCCTCTCTTCGCAAATCTGAGCCTGTCGACGGGTCGCGCTACCTGCCTTCTCAGGCGAATCTCAGATCGATCAAGGAGACATACGACCGCTTGAGAGCAGAAGTTTTTCAATCGCAAGAGACAGCTCTCGAGCCTGGGCAGACGGTCTTACTACCAGCCTTCTACTACACTTTCCAGGGGCGAGAGGACAGCCCGTCTACGGTCTTGCACCTGCTTCCCAAGGAAGAAATGACTGCCTTTCTCCCAGAGATTCAATATGAGGAGGGCCGTGTGCTCATCGGTCACGGCGAGGCTCTCGAACTCGGACGGGAATACTGTCAGCAGGTACTGGCCCCTGATAGCGCATGCGATCTTCCAATCCAGCAAGGCATCCTCGACCCTTACACGGATCTCTACTATGCCGTTCCGCGAGCGGAATTTGACCAGGCGTATCAGGCTTTTCATGAGGCTTTTGGCCACAATTTTAGCTATGAGCTCAACTACTTTGAGCCACTGGATCTGCCTTTCCAATTCGACACAAAGCGACTCAAAGCCGAACAGGAATTCAGCAATACCGTCTGGTCAGATCGAGCTCATGAGCTTCTAATGCCTGAGATAGAACGGGTCTCAGGACCCGAGGGACCGAACTACTATATCCATTTCAATTCTGATGAGATGGACTATTTGGAGGTCATGAATATTGCGGTCATCTTCCTCTATATCGGAATCATGTGCTCGCTGACCTTCCTCATCGGCATGGCCATCGTCAGCTGGTTCAAGCAGTATACGCAGGCGGAGAGCGAACGACTGCGCATCGAGACGATGCAAAAGCTCGGACTGTCCGAGGACATCATCAAGAAGGCCGTACACAGTCAGATCTTTTGGCTGCTCGTCCTGCCCCTCGTCGTGGCCAGTCTCCACGTGGCCTTTGCCTATCCCTATCTCTACAAGATGTTTGATCTCATGGGATTTGGCAGCACGGCGCTCCTGGGACCAGATTTGAGTCTCACGCGTCTCTTCTTAAAGGCGATGGGGATCTCGCTCGCCCTGGTCTACCTTTGCTACTACCTCGTCTATAAGACATCTGCGGGGAGCTACTGGCGAACGATTCAACAGAAGACTCGGCAGAGACGCCAGTCCTTTTAATCCACTATGATCTCCTCCGCCCCAAGTTTTGCTAGAATTTGGGGCGGAGGTCTCTTATGCCCAATTTCCATACATCCTTAACACTCAATGAGAGGCAGCGCTTTCCTCTCGATAGGTCAGAAGATTGCCAGCATCTTCTGCGGGTGCGTCGCGTCAAGATGGGAGCGCGCGTTGATGTCTATGACAGCTCGCGCACGCTCTGGCGCTGCTCAGTAACGGCAATCACTGAGGACGGAGGACTCGAGCTACAAGCAGAGGAGAGGCTCGCTCTTGTGCCAGGGCCGGCGCTGGAGGTCACAGTTTTTCAGGCCGTGCAGCAGGGAGCCAAATTTGACCTCTGTCTCGAGCTTGCTGGAACTTTTGGCGCGAGAGCGGTGCAGCCGATGGCAACGCAGAAGTCAATCTTCCAGCTCTCGGGCAAGAATCCTGAGTCGAAAATGCGGCGCTGGCAGGCAATCCTCGATGCCCAGGCCAAGCAGACGCAGCGGCCGGAGGCGGCTCGGATCTTACCGCCCCTTGACTTTCAGGAGGCTCTGCAGCGAGCTGGCCGCTGTGATCAGCTGATCTTTGGCCATTTTTCAGAGCGTGCCATGGCCTATCCCGATTTTCTCGAAACAAAACTATTGAGCAAACGTCCACTGCAGCTGGGCCTCTTCATCGGACCTGAAAGCGGCTTCGCGGAGGCTGAGTGTGTGGCGCTGAGAGAGGCGGGGGCCGTTGAGCTCAGTTTTGGGCCCTGGGTCTATCGCTCGGAGCTGGCCGTGGCGGCAGCGCTCGCCCCCCTGGCTCATCTCGCTCTCATTTGAACGAGAGGGCCACTATAGTTTATAATCTCTTAATTGAGTCTATAGGGGAGGGCAGGTATGAGTATCAAGGCGCCAAAGGGTTGTCGCGACATCTTCGAACCAGAGGTCAAGCAAATCCAATATCTTGAGAGAGTCTATCGCGAGACGGCAGAGGCCTATGGCTTCATGGAGATTCGCGTGCCGACATTCGAGCAGACGGAACTCTTTCAGCGCGGTGTCGGTGAGACCACGGACATCGTCAATAAAGAGATGTATACCTTTATGGACAAGGGGGGCCGCTCGATGACCCTGCGACCCGAGGGGACTGCCGGTGTCGTCCGCGCCTATCTCGAACATGGCATGGCCAACTGGCCGAGTCCCGTCAAGCTCTACTACAACTATCATGTCTTCAGATATGAGAGGCCCCAGAAGGGTCGCTTCCGTGAGTTTCAACAGTTTGGCATGGAGCTCTTTGGCGCGCCAGGGGCGATGGGCACGGCGGAGATCCTCTCTTTTCTCCATTCTTTCTTTCAGCGCCTCGGCCTCCATGACTATTCTCTCCAATTGAACTCCATTGGCTGCCAGGACTGTCGGCCCGTCTACAATGAGACCCTACGCTCTTACCTGGCACTGCATCGTGAGGCCCTCTGTCCGGACTGCCAGTCCCGCTTTGAGCGCAATCCGCTGCGCTGCCTCGACTGCAAGAATCCTAAGTGTCAGGAGATCATGGCCGAGGCTCCGTTGCCGAGCGACTGTCTCTGTGCCTCCTGTGCTGAAGAAGAGGCAGCACTTCTCGAGATCTTAGCCAGACTTGGCGTCAGCTATGAACTCAATCGCCAGCTCGTCCGCGGTCTCGACTACTATACGGGCACGGTCTTCGAATTTGTCTCGGACGAGCTCGGAGCCCAATCTGCCTTCTGTGGTGGCGGGCGCTATGACAATCTCGTGGCAGAACTCGGAGGAGCTGAGACGCCTGCCGTTGGCTTCGCCTTCGGGGTCGAGCGCCTGCGCCTCGAACTCGAGGCCAAGGGGCTCTTGCCCGAGGGGGAGACGCGGCCTGTGCTGCAGCTGATCTCCTTTGCCGATACGGCCGATGAGGCCCTGATTCTCGCAGCAAAACTGCGACAGACGGGACTTCGTATTGAGACAGATATTCTCGGGCGCAGTTTCAAGGCGCAGATGAAGCAGGCCAGCCGCCTCGAGCCTCAGTACATCGCCATCTTAGGTGTCGATGAACTGGCGGCTGGACAAGTGGAGCTTAAGCGACAAGCAGATGGCCAGACGGAAAAGATCGCTCTTGAGGCCTTGGCCCAATTTTTACTGGAAGGTGAGAGAAGATGTCAGAACTAAATCAAAAGTGGCGCCGCAGTCAGCGCGTGGCCGAAGTTAGTGAGGCCCATCTCGGGCAGGAGCTCTGTCTGATGGGCTGGTGTGCCAAGCAGAGAGATCTTGGAAATATTGTCTTTATCATGCTGCGCGACCGCTCGGGCGAGCTGCAGCTCGTCTTCGATCAGGACAGCCCTGAGCAGGTCCTCGAAGAGGCTAAGAAATTGAGATCTGAGTACGTCATCGGCGTCAAGGGTCGCCTCCGCGAGCGCTCTGCGCCGAATCCCGAGCATCCGACGGGGCGCTATGAGCTTCAGGTCTCGGAGCTCATCCTCTACTCCAAGTCAGAGACGCCGCCATTTTATATTGAGGATGGCGATACGGCGAGAGAGAGTCTGCACCTCGAATATCGCTATCTCGACCTCAGACGGCCCGAGATGCGTGATCGCATCATCTTCAGAAGCCGCTTTAACAAGTTTACGCGCGACTGGTTCGACCGTGAGGGCTTCCTCGAGATTGAGACGCCCTATCTTGTCAAATCGACCCCGGAAGGGGCCCGGGACTACCTCGTGCCCTCACGCGTACATCAGGGCAAGTTCTTTGCGCTGCCGCAGTCGCCTCAGATCTTAAAGCAGATTCTGATGGTCTCGGGCTTTGACCGCTATATGCAGATTGCCCGCTGCTTCCGCGATGAGGATCTCCGGGCCGATCGCCAGCCAGAATTTACGCAAATTGACGCCGAGATGAGCTTTGTTGAGCAGGAAGACGTCTTCAATATCGTCGACCGCTATTTCCATGATCTCTTCCGCGAACTGATGGATGTCGAGCTGCCCCAGCCGCTGCCGCGGATGAGCTATGCCGAGGCGATGCGCGACTACGGCTCGGATAAGCCAGATCTGCGCTTTGGGATGAAGCTCATCGACGTCACAGAACATGCGCGTAAGATTGACTTCAAGGTCCTGCAGGACAATACCCAAGAGGGGCGCTCCGTGCTGGCCATCGTCGCCCCGCAGGCCGAGTTCTCACGGCGAGATCTCGACCGCCTGACAGAAACTGTCAAGACTTATGGAGCCCAGGGTCTCCTCTGGCTGGCCTGTGAGGCAGAACCGCGCTCTTCCTTCAATAAGTTCATGACTCCCGAGTGGGCAGAGGAGCTCTGCCGCTTGACGGGTGCGGAAGAAGGGGATTATATCTTTATGGTCGGCGATCAGACCGCGACAGCGAGGAAGGCTCTGGGTGCTCTGCGCCTGGCTCTCGGCGAGCAGCTCGGCCTGATCGATGAGGAGGCCTGGCGCTTTGTCTGGGTGACGGACTTCCCGATGTTTGAATATGACGAGGAGATCGACGGCTATGTGCCGGCACACCATCCCTTTACCTCGCCGCTGCCTGAAGATCGCGACAAGTTACAGAGCGAGCCTTGGGCCTGCCGCGCGCAATGCTATGACATTGTCTTAAACGGCAACGAACTGCTCAGTGGTTCTATTCGTATTCACGACGCCGACTTGCAGCGTGAGATCTTTGACCTCCTCGGCATGCCTGAAGAGGAGATCCAGGCGCGCTTTGGCTTCTTGCTCAAGGCCTTCCGCTATGGCGTGCCCCCGCACGGTGGCTTCGCCATCGGTCTCGACCGTCTGGTCATGCTGATGAGCAAGGGCAAGTCGATCCGCGATGTCATCGCCTTCCCCAAGGTGCAAAACTCGAGCTGTCTCATGAGCGAGGCTCCGAGTTCTGTGCCTCAGGCTGACCTCGATGCCCTCGGCATTGAGATTCAAGCGAGCGTCAAGGAGCAGGATGAGTAGATGAGTGAGGACTACAAAAGAGAGATGAGAGATCTCGAACGAGAGCAGCCTGTGGCAGAGCGGGACAGAGAGAGTGAAGTGCTAGAGCTGAGCACTCTGAGCCCAGGCGACGAGGGGAGCCAAGTGGCGATCAATGCGCGCCAAAAACGCTGGAAAAAGGAGCTGATCGAATGGGTCAAGATCCTTTTAATCGCGGTCCTCTTGGGGCTTTTTCTCAGGAATTTTGTCATCCAGAGAAATGTCGTCGAAGGTTCTTCCATGTTTCCCACTCTGCACGATCGCGATCGCGTCATGGTCGAGCTCGTCAGCAAGCGCTTTACAAACTTTGAGCGGGGGGACATTGTGACCATCGCCTCCGACGCCCTGCCCACATACGAGTATTTTAAGATTAATCAGCTGGAGGCGCCCCGCTTGATCAAACGGGTCATTGCGCTGCCAGGCGACGTCGTAGAGCTCCGTGACAATCGCGTCTACGTCAATGGTGAGGAGATTGCCGAGCCCTATGTCAACCCTGGGGCCAAGACGCTGGTCGGAGATCCCCAGTATGCCAAACTGACACTTGCCGAAGACTGCTATTATGTCATGGGGGACAATCGCGAACACAGCAAGGACTCGCGTTTCTTCGGCCCTGTCCACAGTTCGGACATTGTCGGCAAGCTCTGGTTTCGCCTATATCCCTACGATCACTTTGGCAAGGTTGAATAGTTATTTGAAAGAAAGGCTTATATGAAAGAGATCCCCATCGAGCGCATTCGTAATTTTTGTGTTGTGGCCCATATTGACCATGGGAAGTCGACCCTGGCCGACTGCCTGATCGAGGCGACGGGCCATCTGACGAAGCGGCAGATGCAAGATCAGATTCTCGACAACATGGATCTCGAGCGCGAGCGCGGGATTACGATCAAGGCGCAGGCTGTCCGTCTGGTCTACAGGGCCGAGGATGGTCTAGACTATATCCTCAACCTGATCGATACGCCGGGTCACGTGGACTTTAACTATGAGGTCTCGCGCTCTCTCGCCGCCTGTGACGGGGCGATTTTGGTCGTCGATGCCGCCCAGGGCGTCGAGGCTCAGACGCTCGCCAATGCCTATCTCGCTATAGATGCCGACCTGGAAATTCTGCCAGTGATCAACAAGATTGACCTCCCCGCCGCCGATCCCGAGATGGCAAAAGCCGAAGTCGAAGATGTCATCGGCCTCGATGCCTCGCACGCCCCGCTGATCTCCGCCAAGGAAAAGATCAACATCGCCGAGGTGCTCGAAGGCATCGTCCGCTTTTTGCCGCCGCCCAAGGTTGATCGAGAGGCCCCTCTGCAAGCGCTGATCTTTGATTCGCAATACGACAGCTACAAGGGGGTCATCGTCCACGTCAATATCAAGGCAGGGGAACTCAAGCTCGGAGATCTTATTCGCTTTATGAATACCAAGGCGGAGTACGAGGTTGTGGAACTCGGCTATTTCACTGCGGCGGGCCTCGCCCCTCAAGAGAGGCTACAGGCGGGAGACGTCGGCTATATTGCCGCAGCCATCAAGGAGATCAAGGACACCCGAGTCGGAGACACGATTACCATTGCAGAGCGTCCGGCAGCCGAGGCGCTGCCTGGCTACCAAGCCGTCAAGCAGATGGTCTTTTGCGGGATCTATCCCGTCGACGGGGCGGACTATGTCGCCCTCCGCGAGGCTCTGGAGAAGGTGCAGCTCAATGATGCCGCACTCGCCTTCGAGCCCGAGACGTCGGCGGCGCTCGGCTTCGGATTCCGCTGTGGCTTCCTCGGCCTCCTCCACTATGAGATCATTCAGGAGCGCCTCGAGCGCGAATTTCAACTCAATTTGATCTCGACGGCCCCCTCGGTCGTCTATCGCCTCCTGCTCAAGGATGGACGTGAGGTCGAGCTGGACAATCCCACCAACCTCCCCCCAGTGGAAGAGATCGAGACGATGTATGAGCCCATCGTCAAGGCTGGGATCATGAGCCCCAAGGACTACGTCGGCAACCTGATGGAACTCTGTCAGGAACGTCGCGGCCAGTTCATCGACATGGAATACCTCGACAAGACCCGCGTGCTCCTCAGCTATGACATGCCGCTCAACGAGATCATCTATGACTTCTTTGACGCGCTGAAGTCTCGCTCGCGCGGCTACGCCTCTCTCGACTACGAATTCAAGGAATATCAGGCTTCGGACCTCGTCAAACTCGACATTCTAATCCACGGCAAGGTCGTCGATGCCCTGAGTTTTATCATCCATCGCGACAAGGCCTATCAGCGCGCACGGGTCATCTGTGAAAAGCTCAAGGACAATATTCCGCGTCACCAGTTTGAGATTCCCATCCAGGCGGCCATCGGTGGCAAGATCATCGCGCGCGAGACCATCCGAGCCTTCCGTAAAGACGTCCTCGCCAAGTGCTATGGCGGAGACATCTCCCGTAAGAAGAAACTCTTGGAAAAGCAGAAGGAAGGGAAGAAGAGGATGCGCTCCGTCGGGGCGGTCGAGGTGCCGCAGGAGGCCTTTATGAGTGTCTTGAAGCTCAGTGATGACTAGACTTTGCGTCTGTTGTATAGAAGTACACATATGCTATACTAGCGAGTGAATTATCCGAGTCTTGAGACTCAATGATATGCGGACGTGGTGGAATTGGCAGACACGCTGGATTTAGGTTCCAGTGCCGTGAGGCGTGCAGGTTCGACTCCTGTCGTCCGCACCAAATGGAGGTCGCGCTGATGCGGAAAACTTGTGAAATTATGGCTGAAACTCCTCTCTTTAGAGGGATCAATAGTGAAATTTTCCGTGCGAGCTGCGAACACACCGAGGTCAACCAGTACAGCAAGGGCGAGGTCGTCGCCCGCGAGGGAGATCTCTGTGTCGGCCTCGGGATTATCGTCGAGGGTCAGCTAGCCCTGCAGAAGTACTCGAGCTCTGGAGAAAATTCGACGCTATCTATTCTAGGTGCCGGCCAGAGTTTCGGCCAAGAACTGATCTTCTCTTCCCATCGCCGTTATAATTTTTCACTCGAGGCCATCAATCAGTGTCGCCTGATCACCGTGCCCCGTGAGGATATCCTAGCCATGATTGCCAAGAGTCCGCAGCTCCTCGTCAACTTCCTACAGAGTCTCTCCGATGAGCTGCGCATCCGCGAGGAGCACATCCACCTCCTCTCACAACGGACTCTCCGCCAGAAGATCTCCTGCTACCTGCTCGAGCTCTATCGCAAGCAACTTGCTGAGCAAGGGGAGACCTTTCGGACGCAGGCTCAGCTCCTGAAGACGGCCTCCGTCGAGCTCCCAGTCTCTAAGGAGATCGCCTCCCGCCTCTTGGCCATTCCGCGCCCCTCCTTTTCCCGTGAGCTCATCGCCATGGAGAAGGACGGCCTCGTCAAAGTAGCAGGGCGCGTCATCTGGCTCCTCGATCTCAAGGCGCTGGAAAGCGGCATTCTCAGCTCTGATGATGCCGCGGATGAGGAATAATCACCGAAACACAAGTGACATTTGCCCGTTTTTTTGTGCACTTGCTCGCATCGACTCTGAATCTATCCTATAATAAATTGATTTTATTTTATTACGATGACCGTCGAGCCCCTCGACAGGTGAAAAGGAGTCTTTATGGCATTCAAAACTGACATCGAAATTGCCCAAGAGGCAAAACTCATTCCGATTGATGACATTGCTCGGACCGCGGGGATTCCCGTCGAGAGCCTCGAGCACTACGGTCGCTACAAGGCCAAGGTCTCCCTCGACGCCCTCAAGGGCGACAAGGCGCCTGGCAAGCTGATTCTGACGACTGCCATCACCCCGACCCCAGCGGGCGAGGGGAAGACGACGACGACTATTGGCGTCGCTGATGGCCTGAGACGCCTCGGTAAGAATTCTGCCGTCGCGCTCCGCGAGCCCTCACTCGGCCCCGTCTTCGGCATCAAGGGGGGTGCAGCTGGCGGTGGCTATGCCCAGGTCATCCCGATGGAAGAGCTCAATTTACACTTTACAGGTGACTTCCACGCCATCGGCGCCGCCAACAATCTCCTGGCGGCTCTGATCGACAACCACATTCACCAGGGCAATGCCCTCAATATCGACACCCGCTCTATTATCTGGAGACGCTGCGTGGACATGAATGACCGTCAGCTGAGAAATATCGTCGATGGTCTCGGCAAGCGTGCTGATGGCGTCCCGCGTGAGGATGGCTTCGACATCACGGTTGCCTCGGAAGTCATGGCTGTCTTCTGTCTTGCGACCTCTATGGCTGACCTTAAAGAGAGACTCGGTCGCATCATCGTCGCCTACAACATGGACGGCGACCCCGTGACCGCCCACGATCTCAAGGCAGAGGGCGCCATGACGGCACTCTTAAAGGACGCCCTCAAGCCCAATCTCATTCAGACCCTCGAGGGGACTCCTGCCTTTGTCCACGGCGGTCCCTTTGCCAATATCGCCCACGGCTGTAACTCTGTCTTGGCGACCAAGATGGCGATGAACCATGCCGAGTACACTGTGACCGAGGGTGGCTTCGGCGCAGACCTCGGTGCCGAGAAGTTCATGGACATCAAGTGTCGGATGGCAGATCTCAATCCGGACGCCGTGGTTCTCGTCGCCACAGTGCGCGCTCTCAAGATGCACGGCGGCAAGGACAAGAAGGATCTCAAGGGAGAGGATCTCGAGGCGCTCCGCAAGGGTATGCCGAACCTCCTCCGCCACGTCGACAACATGCTGAACGTCTTTGGCAAGAAGGTCGTCGTCGCCATCAACCGCTTCCCCGATGACACAGAGAATGAACTGAATCTCATCCGTGAGCTCTGCAAGGAGGCCGGCGTCGATGTCGCCCTCTCAGAAGTCTGGGCCAAGGGCGGCGAAGGCGGCATGGAAGTTGCCCAAAAACTGATCGACCTCTGTGAAAACGGCGAGGAGAAAAAGCAGAACTTTGCCTATGAACTCGATCAGCCAATTGCCAAGAAGATCGAATCCCTGGCGACTCGGGTCTACCGCGCCAAGACTGTCAACTTTACGCCTGCTGCCAAGAAGGCGATGAAGAGAGCAGAAGAACTTGGCTACGGCAATCTGCCGATCTGCATGGCCAAGACGCAGTACTCCTTCTCTGATGATCCGACGCAGCTCGGTGCCCCTGAAGACTTTGAGATTACCGTGAGAAGCATTCGCCTCTCGGCAGGTGCTGGCTTCATCGTCGCCCTGACAGGTGAAATCATGACGATGCCAGGCCTCCCCAAGGTCCCCTCGGCCGAGAATATCGACGTGACGGATGATGGGAAGATCACGGGCCTCTTCTAATTCAAAACAGATGACAAGATTGCGGAGGCCCTAGGGCCTCCGCTTTATTCATAGCCGAGATGAAAGCAGGTGTGAGATGAATCAAGTGGAATTAAATTGTCGGATCAAGCAGCTCTCTGAGCTCTATGACTGCGCTTGTGCTGTCTATGACAGTCAGGGCAAGCTCATTCAGACTGAGGCCAAGACGGAGATGGAATGGCCAGAGAGCGAGAGCATCAGAGAGTTCATTCGCTCGCAGGAGACGGCGGTCGAGATTGGCTCATTTCTCGCCTTGAAACCTGAAGATGTCATCGATTCCTCGCTGATCATCCTCCTGCCCAAGGCCGAGGCTCCGACGGGCCGAGAACTCAAAATGCTCGAACTCTGGCTCCACGATGTCCTCTTGGTCGAGGAGAATCTCAAGGAAAAGGTCGCCTTTTTAAAAAATGTCCTCCTCGAAAATGAGCTTCCAGGGGACATCCCCCTCAAGGCGCGCCAGCTCAAAATTGATTTCTTCCGCCCCCGCAAGGCCATCTTGCTGAGAATGCTCGGTGCAGATGATCCCGAAGTCCATAAGATTCTCAGGAACTTCTTCCCGACCCACTATGAAAACTACTTTATCCCCATGGATGAGTCGAACCACGTCATCCTCTTCGATGCTGAAAATCTCGGCAACGGCTATGAGCAGGGGAGTACAGGTAACGAGAAATACGAAAAGAGTTTTAACCAAGTCTTAAACTCCCTGATTAATTATTTAGAGGACTACAGTGAGGAGCCCGTGCATCTTGGCGTCGGCATGCTCTGCCAAGAGATCAAGGATATTGCGAGGACTTATCGAGAGGCCTCGCTGGCACTGACGGTCGGAGCGATCTTTGCAAGTGATCAGAATCTGATGCGCTATGACCAGCTGGGACTCGGACGCCTGATCTACCAGTTGCCGCCGACGCTCTGTGAGCTCTTCTTGACGGAAGTCTTTCAACCTTATACTTATGAACAATTAGATCAAGAGACCCTCAACACCATCGAAAAGTTCTTTGAGAATAATTTGAACGGTTCTGAAACATCGCGTAAACTCTTTGTCCATCGCAACACACTGGTCTATCGCCTCGACAAAGTCGAAAAGATTACAGGTTTAGATTTGCGTAATTTCGATGATGCTGTACTCTTTAAACTGGCCGAAATGGTCAGGAAATATCTTGAGGCCCTCAAGAGTGAGTCGAATTTGGGCCCGACACGCGTGACGCCCACGAAGCGTCGAGTGAGGAAAGAACTTGATTGAGTTTAGACACGTATCAAAAATCTACAAGAAGGGGATTCCCGCCCTCAACGATGTCAGCTTCCGCATCGAAGCTGGAGAATTCGTCTTCCTCGTGGGAGAGAGTGGGGCTGGGAAGTCGACCCTGATTAAACTGCTGACCTGTGAGGAGCGTCCGACGAGAGGTCGGGTCATCCTCGATAACTTTAATGTCTCTCGGATGAGGCGGCAGCTCGTGCCCTTTCTCCGGCGCCGCTTTGGCATGATATTCCAGGACTTTCGTCTGATTGATTCCAAGACCGTCGCCGAGAATGTTGCCTTTGCCATGCAGATCGTCGGAGCCCCTCCCGATATCATCCAGCGCCGCGTGCCGATGGTGCTCTCTGTCGTCGGTCTCAAAGATCGCCTCGATGCCTATCCCTCAGAACTCTCTGGCGGAGAGGCTCAGAGGGTAGGCATTGCCCGCGCCATGGTCAACAATCCGCGTTTGATTCTCGCCGATGAGCCGACGGGAAACCTCGACCCAGCGAACTCAGAGGCCATCATGGCCCTCCTCGATGAGATCAATCGCGTCGGGACGACGGTCATCGCCTGTACGCATGACGTCGCCCTCGTCGACCAGATGCAAAAGCGCGTCATCGAGCTCAAGGCGGGGCGCGTCATCCGTGATGAAAAGCGCTCTGGCTATCTTCACGGCAGTTGCTATCTGCCGACGCCGGAGGAACTGGCTCAGATGGATCGCTTGCTCGACAGCTCCGATCCCGAGGCCCTGGCGGGTGCTGACATGGCGGTCGACCAGCGCGACTATCAGCTGGGCGCTGAAAACTCTGGCTCGCTCAAGGAGCTGAATCAGCTGAGAAATAAGTTGCTCGAAGATCAGGAGAGACGTCGCAATCGCGAATCTCTGGCCGAGCGCATTGCCAGAATGCGCCAAGAGATCGACCTGGAGATCCAGGCGCTCTCAGATGGCCTGCCAAAGCCAGAGGCAAAGAGCGCCCAAGAAGGCGCTGCGAGAGAGCTCTCAGCAGCTGAGTCGCTCGAGAATGAGTCTGAGCAGCAGTCTCAGACGGAGGCGTAATCCTCATGAACAGACAATTTAAATCGAAGGGGCTGCGCTATGCCTTCCGTGATGGCTTCGTCAGCCTGAGGCGACATCCCCTGATTCTCCTCGCCTCGATTACGACGATGACACTGATGCTCTATCTGCTGTCCATTTTTATGGCTTTTGCCATGAATGTTGTCTATCTCATCAATGTCGCAGGGCAGCAGCCACCGATCGAAATTCAATTCCAGCAGACAGCGACCGACGGGGATGTCTCAGCCATGAAGCAGCGTCTCGATGCCGATGAGCGCGTGCTCGAGGCCATGGTCAGCAATCCGGAGGAGAATTTCATCCGCTTCAAGAATCAGATGGGGACTGAGGAGCTCTACGCCGACTTCGACTATCAAAAATATATTCCCTACACCATTCAGATCCGGCTGAGTGATCCCGCCGAGGGCAAGGACTTTAAGGATGAGTACATCCTCTATCCCGGCGTGCGCGATATCTTGATGGAGGACCAGCTGATGGGCTTCTTACAGAAGGCGATCCGCTCGGTCTCGCTCGCGACCAGTCTGATCTTTGTAGCGCTTGCGATCATTTCCTCCTTTATCATTGCCAATATGGTGCGCGTGGCCATTCTCTCGCGATCTGTGGAAATATCGATTATGAAGTACATGGGCGCCACCAATCTCTACATTCGCATTCCCTTCGTCGTCGAGGGGATTGTCGTCGGCTTGGTCTCGGCCTGCCTTGCGACAATTCTCGCTTTCTTCACCTATGAGACTCTGCTCTTGCGCTTTGATCCCTCGATTGCGACGTCGGACTTTCACCTCTTGAGCCACGGCCAGGTCTTACCAGCGATCATCGGCATCAGCTTCGCCGTCGGCATTCTGCTCGGCGGGGTCAGCTCTGGCCTCTCGGTGAAAAAGCATATCCAGGTCTAGTCATGCAAGCTCACTTTCAAATTTCTCAAGGGACTCTGGCGCAGCGCTGTCTTGCGCTCTTATGCACGCTGCTCTTCCTGCTCGTGCTCCTACTGTCGCCAGTGCCGCAAGCGCTCTCAGCCGAGGATGACCCGCTCAGTAAAATTCAGGAGATCAAGCAGGAGCAGCAGGCCCTCGCCGATCAGCGGGCGAATCTCGAGGCCGAGCTCGCAGTCCTCCAAGATGAGGAGGCCCTGAAGAGCTCTCAGTATGCCTGGATCCTCGAGCGCAGTGTCGCCGAACGAGAGCAGTACATGAAGCGCATCAATCAGCTCTACCGCCTCTATATGAACATGGAATCGGTCAAAGCCTCCCTAGCGCAGGCCATCCAGGTCTACGAGTCTAAGAAGCAACAGTACGGTGAGCGCATCTCTACGATGTTCCAGATGCAGCAGAAGTCCCTCTTAGAACTCTTCCTCGAGGCCGAAACTCTCGAGGGCTTCTTCACGACTGTCAAGTTCATGCGCATCATCACGGCAGCAGATGAAGAGGCCCTGCGAGATCTTGCCAAATCGGCCCAGAAGCTCGATGAGCAGCGGGCCCTCGAAGAGGGCAAGTACCAGGAGATGGCCACGGTGGTCGACGCCCTCGAAGCAGAGCTTCTCGCCCTGCAACGCGAGGTCGATGCTGCTCAGAACGAGGCGATCTTGGCCCAGAGCGAGGTCCTCGCCAAGGCCGACACCCTAACTTCTTACAATGCCCTCGAGGAAGAACTGCGCGCTCAGCTCAATGACTACGAGTTGCAGCTGCGCAATATGCAACATCAAAACATCAACTTGACCTTCAATGGCGTCCTCGGCTGGCCCTGCCCAGGCTACAATGCCATCACTTCGGGCTTTGGACCCCGAAACATTCCCTCGATTGGCCTCAATGACTTCCACACGGGGCTCGATATGTCGGCGCCTACGGGGACACCCGTCTACGCGGCCTCGGGGGGCTATGTCTATTTTGCCTCCTATGGCAATATCAGCGGCAATACCATTCGCATCGATCACGGCTCGGGCCTCCACACGCTCTACTGCCATCTCTCAGCCTTCAACTGCTATGTCGGCCAAGTCGTCAATGCCGGGGACCTCATCGGCTACGTCGGGACCACGGGCTTGTCGACAGGGCCCCACTTGCACTTTCAAGTCGAGGTTAACGGCGTCCCCGTCGATCCGACCATCTATCTCTATTAGTTTGATTTCTGGGGCTTTTTGATTAAAATGGAAGCCACTGAAATGATGAATCTCATCTTGAGGAGGAGTCCATGCTCGATCAGAAGAAAAAAATGAGTCCCGTGACAAGTCACGCCATCACGGCGGTGATCGCTGTCTTCTTAACCTTCCTATTTATGACGCAGATCTCGCCCGTGGCCACGCTCAAGCTGGCCGGGGTCAAGAAGACGCGGCATCAGAAGCAGAGCCAGGCGTCCTTGAACAATCAGGAGTCCAGCCAGAAGGAGAAGGGTGACTTTGGCGAGATCTGGCAGCACTTTGACTACCACCATCCGCTGCAGGATGTCTTTGCGGGGAAGACGGATCTCGAGACCTATAATGCGCTCGGTCGCTTCCTCGACGTCTACATGCTGATCAAGGATGAGTATTACCGTGAACTGACTGACAAGGAGATGCTCGACATCATGCTCAAGGGCCTCTGCAACGAGCAGGACTCTCAGTACACCTTCTACCTCAGTCCGGAGGAGAACGAGCGCGTCAAGGAGTCGAACAGCGGAGAGTACTCTGGGATCGGCGCCATTGTGCAGAAGAAAGACAATTTCTTCCAGATCTCCGATCTCGTCGACAATTCTCCCGCCGCCAAGTCCGGCCTCAGAATTGGCGATCAGTTTATCTCGGTCGATGGTGAAGAAGTACAAAAGTTCACCGATGTCAGCCAGCTGGCAGCCGCCGTGCGAGGGGAGAAGGGGACCTCGGTCGTCATTGTCGTCTATCGCCCGAGTGAGCAAAAGGAATATACCTTTAAGATCAAGCGAGAGAGCATCAAGAATGCCAATCTGCGCGCTGAGTACCTCGGCGATGGCATCGGCTACATCCGCATCGTCGAATTCAACAGTGGTGTCTATGACAATTTTGTCAAAGCCTACGAAGAGCAAGAAAAAGAAGGGGCCCAGGCCTATATCATCGACCTGCGGAATAACCCCGGCGGCTACGTCCGCGAAGTCACACAGATTCTCGACTACATTCTGCCGGATGGCGTCTTGGCCACGGCCAGGGGTCGGCGCGATGGTGAGGCCTTTAGCGAGGAGTGGAAGGCTGAAGATCATCGCGATGTCGGTGAGGATGTCAAATTCTACGTCCTCGTCAATGAGTACAGTGCCTCAGCTTCCGAGCTGATGTCGGGCGTCCTCCAGGATTACGGGCGCGCTGTCATCATCGGCCGTCAGACCTGGGGCAAGGGCGTCGGCAGTGTGACCTTTGACCTCGATGATGGGGCCGGTGTCCAGGTGACGAATTTCCACTACTACTTGCCCAAGGGTGTCTGCATTCAGGATGAGGGCATCAGTCCCGACATCGTCATCGACTTGTCCGACGAGATCAAGGGTCTGCCAGTTTCGCAGATTCCGCGTGATAAGGACCTCGACTTGCAAAAAGCACTCGAATTGGCCCGAGAAGATCTTTCAAAGAAGTAGGTAAGTCATGGATACTGATGTGAAGAAAAAGAAAAAAGAGATTGTCTTGACGGGAGATAGACCGACGGGGCGTCTGCACATTGGTCATTATGCAGGCTCATTTGACAATCGCCTGAAGATGCAGGATGAGTACGAGAAAATCTATATCATGATTGCGGACTATCAGGCCTATACGGATCATGCAGAGCAGCCAGAACTGATCAAGGATTCGGTGATTCAACTGATGCTCGACTACCTGGCCTGTGGTCTCTCTCCTGAGAAGAACACCTTCTTTATTCAATCTCTGATCCCAGAACTCTGTGAGTTCACGATGATCTATGCAAATTATGTCACCCTGGCAAGACTCAAGCGCAACCCCACGGTTAAGACTGAGATGCAAAGTAAAAAATACGGTGAGGCCGTGCCCGTTGGATTCCTGACCTATCCCATTTCGCAGGCGGCGGATATCACCGCTTTCAAGGCTCAGTTAGTGCCTGTCGGCGAGGACCAATTGCCCATGCTTGAGCAGTGTAACGAGATCGTCCGCCACCTCCGGCGCATCTACGAGACCGAGGCCATTGTCGAGTGCAAGCCGATTCTCTCTCGTGCAGGTCGTCTGCCCGGGACGGATGGTCAGGCGAAGATGGGCAAGTCGATGGGCAATTGTATCTACCTCTCCGACTCCGCTGATGATGTCAAGACAAAGGTCATGGGCATGTTTACCGATCCCAATCACCTGCGCGTCGAGGATCCTGGACGGGTCGAGGGCAACCCCGTCTTTACCTATCTCGATGCCTTTGACCCCGATCGCGAGCTCGTCGCCGAGTGGAAGGACTGGTATCAGCGTGGTGGACTCGGTGATGTCAAGGTCAAGCGGCGTCTGGTCGAAGTGCTGAATAACTTCTTAGAACCTATCCGTCAACGGCGTCAGGAACTCGAGCAGGATATACCTGCTCTCTGGGATCTCCTCTATCGAAAGAGTGAGGAGGCGAGAGCTGTGGCGATAGAAACGCTCGAGCAACTCAAATCAGATATGAGCCTCCTCTATCGCTGAGGTCGAAAAGATAAGTTTGAAGAGCCCTGACAAAAATTTTTGGCGGGGCTCTTGCATCTCCTACAGATATTTGATATCATCCCAAATGTTGCTCCCTGAGGAGTGACTGGCTTAGACCTTCGAGATTGCCGTTTAGCCTGCTGCGTAGGCTCTGCGGGTAACTCGAAACGAGCAAGTTGATCTAGAAGATCAGCGCTGAATAACGCGGCTAGACTGGCGATCAACCCGACGCAGGTCTCCGTAAAGAGATATGGCGAGCGGGTTTTTAAATGTCTAGAAATGGAACGCCAGGCACCGTTGTTCAGTAGCAGCATGACAGGAGGTTTAACTCATGGCTGTTAACCAAAAGATTCGCATCAGACTGAAAGCTTTCGACCACCACATTCTGGACGAGAGCGCTTCTCGTATTGTCGAGACAGCGAAGAGAAGTGGCGCAGTTGTCAGCGGTCCCATCCCGCTGCCCACCGAAAAGGAAATCGTGACGATTCTCCGTTCGCCCCACGTCAACAAGGACTCGCGCGAGCAGTTTGAATGCAGAACCCACAAGCGCCTCATTGACATCCTCGCCCCGAGCACGCGGACGATGGAAGCCCTGATGAAGCTGGAGATGCCAGCGGGCGTCAACATTGAACTGAAGATCTAGGCGTATTCGCCGGCTCATGTTCACAAGAGTGAACCAATAAGCAGGAGGTAGTAATGAACAAATTTATGCTCGGTCGCAAGGCAGGCATGACACAGATCTTCGACGAAGAAGGTCTCGCAATTCCCGTGACAGTCATCGACTGCGGTCCCGTTGTCGTCTTGCAGAACAAAACAGAAGAAAAAGAGGGTTATCAGGCGACGCGTGTGGCCTATGAACCCTACAAGAAGCTCAACAAGCCAGCCAAGGGTGAATACGAGAAGCTGAACCTCGAGCCCATGCGCGTCAGCCGTGAGTTCAGAGATACAGAGAGCTTTGAGCTCGGCCAGGAGATCAAGGTCTCCGACATGTTTGAATCTGGTGACCACGTCGACGTCGTCGGCATCTCCAAGGGTAAGGGTTACTCTGGTCCGATGCGCCGTCACGGCTTCTCCAGAGGTCGTGAGTCCCACGGCTCCAAGTACCACAGAGCCTCAGGTTCTCTCGGTTCTTCGGCCACGCCCGCCAAGGTCCGCAAGGGCAAGAAGCTGCCAGGTCAGCTCGGCAGTGTCCAAGTGACTGTCCAGAACCTGCGCGTTGTCGAAGTTGATGGCGAACGCAATCTCTTATTGGTCAAAGGCGCTGTGCCAGGCCCGCGTGGCGGTCTCCTCGAGATCTCCTCAACGGTCAAGGGCCGCAACTAGGGGAGGACTAGAAGATGAAAGTAAAAGTCTATAACATCTCTGGCAAGGAAGTGGACACGATTGAACTGAGTGATGAGATCTTTGGCCTCGAGCCCAATCAGGATCTCCTCCACCGTGTCGTCGTTGCCCAGAACAATAATCAGAGACAGGGCACTGTCAAGACCAAGACGCGCTCCGAGGTCCGTGGTGGCGGTCGCAAGCCGTGGCGCCAGAAGGGCACGGGTCGCGCTCGCCAGGGCTCGATCAGAGCGCCCCACTGGGTCGGCGGTGGTCTCGCCTTCGGTCCCCAGCCTCGCTGCTATCGCACCAAGCTCAATAAGAAGATGCGCCGTCTGGCTCTCAAGTCTGCGCTCTCAGCACTGGCTCAGTCCGAGTCGATCTTCGTGCTCGACGAGCTAAAGCTCAACGCTCCCAAGACGCGTGAGATGGCCAATCTGATGAAGAACCTTAAGGTCGAGCGCTCAGCACTGCTGGTTCTCGCCGAGAAGAATGAGGATATCATCCGTGCCGGCCGCAACATCCCCAGCCTGAAACTCGCACCAGTGAACGCCCTGAATGTCCGGGATCTCCTGAAGTATGGCAATCTCGTGCTGACGCGTGACGCTGTGCAGCAAATTGAGGAGGTCTACGCCTAATGAAGAATCCGCATGACATCATTATTGAACCCCTGATCACTGAGCGTTCCGCCGTGCAGGCCTCTGAAGGCAAGTACACCTTCAAGGTGGCCAAGGATGCCGGCAAGACCGAGATCAGAATGGCTTGTGAGCAGCTCTTTGACGTCAAGGTCCTCAAGGTCAACACCCAGAACGTCCGTGGCAAGGCCAAGCGTCAGGGTTACACCTCTGGACACAGCGCCAGCTGGAAGAAGGCCGTCGTCACGATCGACCTCAATCCTGAGAACGAGACTTATCTCGACAAGGGTGGCAAGAGCACGCAGAAGCGCAAGAAGTATAAGACTGAGATTGAAGCCTTTGGCTTGAGTCATATCGCATAGAGCGGAGAAAGGAAGGAACTATGGCTAAATCATTTAAACCGACCTCTCCCGCCATTCGGCAGATGACTGTGGCAGATTTTTCTGGACTGACGAAGAAGGCCCCCGAAAAGGCCCTCCTCAAGTCTCGGAAACAAAAAGCAGGTCGTAACCACTACGGCAGAATTACTGTCAGACATCGCGGTGGCGGTAATCGGCGCCATATTAGAACGATTGATTGGCTGCGCAATAAGGACGGGGTCCCGGCCAATGTTGCAGCTATTGAGTACGATCCCAATCGCAGCGCGCGTATTGCCCTCTTGCACTACCACGATGGTGCCAAGAGCTATATCCTCGCTCCCGAGGATCTCAAGGTCGGCATGACCGTCGTCTCGGGCGAGGAAGTCGATCCCGTCGTCGGCAACGCGATGCCTCTGAGAGCGATCCCCGTCGGCACCACGGTTCACAACGTTGAAATGAAGCCTGGTCAAGGTGCTAAGATCGTGCGCTCAGCCGGTACGGGTGCCCAGCTGATGGCCAAAGAGGGCCGTTATGCTCAGCTGCGCCTGCCCTCGGGCGAATATCGCCTGATCCTGCAGGACTGCCGCGCCACCGTGGGCTGGGTCGGCAACTCCGAGCACGAGAACATTACGATCGGCAAGGCGGGCCGCAAGCGCCACCTCGGCAGACGTCCACACGTCAGAGGTAAGGCGATGAACCCCGTCGATCACCCGCACGGTGGTGGTGAGGGCAGAAACCCCATTGGTATGCCTTCTCCCATGACGCCCTGGGGCAAGCCGACGCTTGGTAAGAAGACACGTAAGAAGAATAAACTTTCCAACAAGTTTATCGTCCGTCGTCGTAAGAAATAAGGAGGCCTGAGATGAGTCGTTCAACGAAAAAAGGTTTTTACGTCGAAGAGGCGCTGATGAAGCGCATCGAGGCCATGAACGAGAAGAATGAGCACAAGGTGATCAAGACCTGGTCTCGCGCCTCAACGATCTTCCCGGAAATGGTCGGCCACACGATTGCTGTCCATGATGGCAGAAAGCACGTCCCCGTCTATATCACAGAAGAGATGGTCGGTCACAAACTCGGGGAATTTGCACCGACACGCCTGTTTCGCAGCCACGCGCGCTCGGAAAAGTCGGCGTCTGCTCGCTAGGAGGTAGAGATGAAGAACAAAGTCTATACCAAGCAAGAACTGCGCGAGCGCCGCAATGAAATTCTGGAAGCCTATGCCAAGCCTCAGAAGAGGAACCAGAAGCTGCGCGTCCTGACTAAGAAAGAACGCAAAGAGCTCGGCATCGGCAAGGACTGTGGCAAGGCGTCCATCAAGTTTGTCCGCATTGCCCCCTCCAAGGTCAATATCGTTGCCAAGCTGATCCGTGGTAAGGATCTCAGAGAGGCCCTCGGTATTTTGACATACACTCCCAAGGCCGCGGCCCCCGTTCTCCACAAGCTCTTAAAGTCAGCCGAAGCCAATGCCGTCAACAACAATGAGCTGAATGCTGATGCGCTCTACGTCGCAGAACTCATGATTGGCCCAGGCCCGACCATGAAGCGCTGGCTGCCTGCTGGTAAGGGTTCAGCAACACCGATGTTAAAGCGTTCAAGCCGTATCTCAGTTGTCCTGCGCGAGCGCAATAAAGGAGATAAATAATGGGTCAGAAGATTAATCCACACGGTCTGCGCGTCGGCATCATCAAGGACTGGGATGCCCGTTGGTATGCGGACAAGAAGAATTTTTCCACCTTCCTCGTCGAAGACGTCAAGATTCGCGATTTTGTCAAAAAGGAAACTGAGCGCGCAGGTGTCTCACGTATCGAAATTGAGCGCGAGGGTGAGGACAAGTGTGTCGTCACGATTTCCACGGCCAAGCCGGGTATGATTATCGGCCGCCAGGGCGCTGAGATCGAAAATCTCAAGAAGAAACTGCATCACAGATTTAAGCGCAATTTCTTCATCAACGTCAAAGAGATCAAGCAACCTGACACCGAAGCACAGCTCGTCGCCGAAGGCATCGCCCGTCAGCTGGAGGAGCGCGTCTCCTTTAGAAGAGCAATCAAGCAGGCCATCGGCCGCGCCATGAAGCAGGGTGTCAAGGGCATCAAATGTATGACCTCTGGCCGTCTCGGCGGAGCGGATATCGCCAGATCTGAGAGCTATCACGAGGGTACGATCCCCCTGCACACCCTGCGTGCTGACATCGACTACGGCTTCGCAGAAGCAGCGACCACATACGGTCTCATCGGTGTCAAGGTCTGGATCTACAAGGGTGAAGTCTTAAAGAGCAAGTCCCGTCAAGAGGACAAGAGTGATAGGAGGAACGACAATGTTAATGCCTAAACGCGTCAAATATCGTCGTCAGCATCGTGGCCGCATGAAGGGCAAGGCCAGCCGCGGCAATTTCGTTGCCTATGGCCAGTATGGCCTCCAGGCCCTCGAGCCGTCATGGATTACTGCGAATCAGATCGAGGCAGCTCGTATCGCGATTAACCGTTACCTCCGCCGTGGCGGTACCGTCTGGATCAAAGTTTTCCCGGACAAATCAGTGTCCAAGAAGCCCGCTGAGACCCGCATGGGTTCTGGTAAGGGTTCTCCTGAGTACTGGGTTGCCGTTGTCAAGCCTGGCCGCGTTCTCTTCGAACTCGCAGGTATTCCTGAGAAGACGGCCCGCGAGGCTTTTCGTCTGGCTATGCACAAGCT
This sequence comes from Bacillota bacterium, assembly GCA_023426575.1. Lineage (GTDB taxonomy): Bacteria > Bacillota > Clostridia > Saccharofermentanales > DTU023 > JAFAAL01. Next base: position 117,757 of record JAFAAL010000014.1, on the reverse strand, counting down.
CCCTATCAAGTGCAAATTCGTCAAGTCTGAGCGCAAGCTGAGTGCTGAAGAATATGCGCGCTTTGCCGAGGTACAGGCGGATGTCGTTGAGAGCTTAGAAGCTGCAGAGGAACAACTCGAAGAGCAGCTGGCTGAAGAGGCTGCTGAGGCCGAGGCTGAAGCTGAGGCTCACGAATCTGAGGAGGCCAGTGATGATGAAAATTAATGAAATGCGCGAAAAGAGCACGGCAGAGCTCAACGATGAGCTCCGTGAACTCAAGGAAGAACTGTTCAAACTGCGCTTTAGACATGCGACGAGACAGCTGGATAACCCGCTGCAGTTAAAAGAAGTCAAGCGCCAGATTGCCAGAGTCAAGACCGTTCTGCGGGAAGCTGAACTGGCCGGGAAAGTGAGGTAGACAAGATGGCTATTGAACGTGCACTGCGTAAGAGCAGAACAGGCATCGTGACCTCGGATAAAATGGACAAGACCGTCGTCGTCTCCATCACCGAACACGTTCGTCACCCGCTCTACAAGAAATACATCAAGCGGAGCATCAAGCTCAAGGCTCACGATGAGAACAACGAGTGTGGCATCGGCGACACCGTGAGAATCATGGAGACCCGCCCCCTGTCCAAGGACAAGTGCTGGCGCGTCGTCCGCATCATCGAGAAGGCGAAGTAGAAAAGGAGTCCAGCATGATTCAAGTTGAAAGCAATTTAAAATCCGCAGACAACACCGGGGCTCGCCGTCTCTACTGCATCAAGGTCCTCGGTGGCACAGGTCGCCGCTATGCCAATATCGGTGATGTCATCGTCTGCTCCGTCAAAGAAGCAACGCCCGGTGGCGTCGTCAAGAAGGGTGATGTCGTCAAGGCCGTCGTCGTCAGAACCAAGAAGGGTGTCCGTCGTCGCGATGGCTCGACCATTCGCTTTGATGAGAATGCCGCCGTCATCCTCAAGGACGATGGGACACCGCAGGGCACCCGTATCTTCGGGCCCATCGCTCGTGAATTGCGTGAGAAAAACTACATGAAGATTCTCTCGCTGGCACCGGAAGTGCTCTAGGAGGTCGTCATGAAAGTCCATGTCAAAGTGAATGATAATGTCTATGTCCTGACGGGCAAAGACAAGGGCAAGACCGGCAGAGTCCTGCAGGTCATCCCCGCTAAAAATCGCGTCATCGTCGAGGGCGTCAACATTGTGACTAAGCACAAGCGCCCCAATCAGAAAGTTCAGACTGGCGGCATCATCCACCAGGAAGCTCCGATCAATGCGAGCAACGTCATGGTCGTCTGCCCCAAGTGCAAGCGTCCGAGCAAAGTTGGCCGCCGCATCAACGATGACGGTGATAAGATCCGCTATTGCAAGGCTTGTGATGCGACGATCGAAGTCATCAAGGCCGGTAAGAAGAAGTAGGAGGACTGAATGAATCGTTTACAAGCTAAATATAAAGATGAAGTAGCTCCTGCTCTGATGGAGAAATTCTCTTATAAGTCGGTCATGCAGATCCCAAAGCTTGAGAAGATCGTGCTCAATATGGGTGTCGGTGATGCCCAGGAAAACTCCAAGGCGATTGAAAATTCTGTGCGTGACCTCGGCGTCATCACGGGCCAAAAGGCCATCGTCACCAAGGCGAAGAAGTCTATCGCAAACTTCAGAGTCAGAGCGGGCATGAATGTCGGCTGCAAGGTCACTCTCCGCGGTGAGCGCATGTATGAGTTCCTCGACAAGCTGATCTCCATCTCCCTGCCGCGGGTCCGTGACTTCCGCGGGGCCAACCCGAACTCTTTTGATGGTCGTGGCAACTATGCCATGGGCGCCAAAGAGCAGCTGATCTTCCCTGAGATTGACTACGATAGTATTGACAAGATTCGCGGTATGGACATCGTCATTGTCACCACAGCTGAAAATGACGAAGAAGCCAGAGCACTCCTCGAGATGCTCGGGATGCCGTTTAGAAAGTAGGAGGCAGAGATGGCAAAGAAATCGATGATTATCAAGGCGAATAAGCCGCAGAAATTCTCTACGCGTCAGCACAATCGCTGCCAACTCTGTGGCAGACCCCACGCGTACATTCGCAAGTACGGCATCTGCCGTCTATGCTTCCGCGTTCTGGCACACAAGGGCCAAATTCCTGGCGTGCGTAAGGCCAGCTGGTAGGGAAAGGAGCACAACTATGCAAATTACAGATCCCATTGCTGATATGCTGACACGCATCCGGAACGCTGGTCGCGCTGGTCACGACGAGTGCACAGTGCCCGCGTCCAATCTCAAGCGCGAGATCGCACGTATTTTGAAAGAAGAAGGCTATATCGCCGACTTTAGAGAAGAAGAAGACAATAAGCAGGGCATTTTACACATCGAGCTCAAGTATATGGAGCACCTCAAGCCTGTCATCGCAGGTCTGAAGCGCATCTCCAAGCCTGGTCTCCGTGTCTATGCCGCAGCCAATGAGCTGCCCCAGGTCCTCGGTGGCCTCGGCATTGCCATTGTCTCCACATCCAAGGGGCTCATGACGGACAAAGAGGCACGCAAGGCCGGTATCGGTGGCGAAGTCTTGGCTTTTGTCTGGTAATTAGCAACTCTGAAAAGGCAGCTCAGCTGCCCCAATCTCAAGAGCAAAGGAGATATTTATGTCCCGTATTGGTAAGAAGCCCATCGCAATTCCCGCTGGCGTCGAAGTTAAGTTCAAAGACGGTGTCATGGAAGTGAAAAAGGGCCAGGTGGTCGTCTCGGAGAAGATTCATCCCGAGATGGACGTCAAGATTGAAGATGGCGTCATCACGGTTGAGCGTCCGAGTGATTCCAAGATTCACCGCTCCCTGCACGGTTTGACCCGTTCCCTGATCAACAACATGGTCGTCGGCGTAACGGACAGCTTTAAGAAGACCCTCGAGGTCAATGGCACGGGTTATCGTGCTGCCCTCGAAGGCAAGGACCTCGTCCTGACCGTTGGTCTCTCGCACCCCGTCAAGTTCCCGATGCCCGAGGGCATCACCTTTGAGGTGCCTAAGCCGAATCAGATTATCGTCTCGGGGGCGAACAAGCAGATGGTTGGCGAAATCGCTGCCAAGATCCGTGCAGTCCGTCCGCCAGAGCCTTACAAGGGCAAGGGGATCAAGTATGACTTTGAGACCATCCGCCTGAAGGAAGGCAAGACAGGCGCTGCGAAGTAGAAAGGGCGTGAGTAGATATGATTAGCAAAATTTCTAGAGATCTGATCCGTCGGCGTAAACACGCTCGACTGAGAAAGCACATCAGTGGGACAGCCGAATGTCCCAGACTCTGCGTCTTCCGCAGCAATAAGCACTTATATGCGCAGATCGTCGATGATGCCAGCGGTCATACCCTCGTCTCGGCCTCCAGCCTCGACAAGGATATCGCAGCAAAAGTCAACAACCTCGAGACCGCCAAGTCAGTCGGCAAGCTCATCGCTGAGCGTGCCCTCGCCAAGGGGATCGAGAACGTCGTCTTCGATCGCTCCGGATATATTTATCATGGACGTATCGCCGCTCTGGCTGAAGCCAGCCGAGAAGCCGGTCTGAAGTTTTAGTGAGGAGTAGCGAAATGGCAGATTTTGAAAGAAACGATATGCAAGAAGAAAATCGCGAGCAACGTGGCCGTGGCCGTGGCCGTGGCCGTGGTCGTGGTGGTGAGCGCCGTGGGCGCGAGCGCGATCGTGAACGCAGAGAGCGCCCTGAAGATAAGTTCAAAGAGCGCGTCATCCACATCGGCCGTGTCGCCAAGACCGTCAAGGGTGGTCGTAACTTCCGCTTTACCGCCCTGGTCATCGTCGGCGACGGTGAGGGTCAAGTGGGCAAGGGCCTCGGCAAGGCCGCTGAAATTCCCGATGCCATCCGCAAGGGGATCGAAGACGCCAAGAAGAACCTCATCAAGGTACCCATTTCGGGGACGACGATTCCGCACCCCATCACGGGCCACTATGGCGCGGGCAAGGTCATGCTCCGTCCAGCTCCTGAGGGAACGGGTGTTATCGCCGGTGGTGCTGTCCGTGCGATCTGCGAACTCGCAGGTCTCTCTGACATCGTGACCAAGTCGCTTGGCACCTCGAACGTCAACAACATGGCCAATGCCGCCATGGCCGGCCTGAAATCTCTGAATTCGCCAGAGATGGTCGCCAGAAAGCGCGGTAAGTCCGTGGATGAGATCATCTAGGAGGAGACTATGGCGAAACTTAAAATTACTCTGGTACGCAGCCTGAGCGGTCGTAAACCGCGTCACATAGAAGTCTGTCAGGCTCTGGGCCTGAAGAAGATCAATGACTTTACCATCCAAGAGGACAGCCCAGCCACTCGTGGCCAAATTGCCAAGGTTGTCCACCTGGTCGAAGTCTCTGATGTCGAAGGAGCGTAGACATGAAACTTAACGAATTAAAACCCAGTGCGGGCTCTCGCCCCAAGGCGTGGCGCAAGGGCCGTGGCCCAGGTTCGGGCAATGGCAAGACAGCAGGCCGTGGCCACAAGGGCCAGAAGGCCAGATCCGGTGGTGGTGTCAGACCCCAGTTTGAGGGTGGCCAGATGCCTCTTTTCCGCAGAATGCCGAAGCGTGGCTTCAATAACAAGCGTTTTGCAAAGGCCTATCTTGAGATCAATGTCGAAGATTTGAACCGCTTTAATGACGGCGATGTCATCGATGTCCAGTCCGTCCATGACTCTGGGCTTCTGACGATTCCCAAGGTCAATGATGGGATTAAAATTTTGGGCCGTGGTGAGCTCAATCGCAAACTAACTGTACGTGCAGCTGCCTTTACCCAATCGGCCAAAGAGAAAATTGAAGCGGCCGGAGGCACTGTTGAGGAGGTGTAATCATGGGTTCCATGTTCAAGACCCTGAGAAACGCTTTCCGCATTGAAGATCTAAGAAAGAGAATCCTCTTTACTTTCTTCGCCATGCTGATTTATCGCCTGGGGGCAGCTGTGCCTGTCCCGGGCATCAGCCCCGCTGCCTTTGCGGCTCTTCTGGGCAACTTTGGCCAGTTGGGTCAGTTTCTCCAGATCATTTCTGGAACTGGCGGCTTCAGAGCGGTCTCAATCTTTTCGCTAGGTATTCAACCGTACATCAATGCGTCGATCATCATGCAGCTCTTGACCGTGGCCATCCCTTATCTGGAGAGACTTTCCAAGGAAGGGGATGCCGGACGTAAGAAGATTCAGAGAATCACGCGCTACGTGACGATTGGCATTGCCCTCTTCATGTCGACGATGTACTGGATCTATACGCGTGAAGCTGCGGCGACGGCCATGCCGATCTGGATCAATGCCCTCGTGGTCATTGGCAGCTTTACGGCAGGTTCTGCCTTTATCATGTGGCTCGGTGAGCAGATCAACGATAAGGGGATTGGCAACGGTATTTCCGTCCTGATTTTTATCGGTATTCTCTCCCGTCTGCCCTCCATGGTCCAGGCTCTCTACTACTCCTTCCTCAATTGGCAGGCCATGAAGAACAGCATCCTCGCCATCCTGCTCACTATCTTTGTCGTCATCGCCTTTGTGGCGATCATCGGCCTCGTGGTCTACATCCAGAGCGCGGAGAGGAAGATCCCAGTCCAGTACGCCAAGCGCGTCGTCGGTCGCAAGATCTACGGTGGTCAGGCGTCCTACCTGCCGATCAAGGTCAACCAGTCGGGCGTGCTTCCCGTCATCTTTGCTCTGCAGCTGATGATCATGCCCTCTCTTCTGATCAACCTCTTTGGAGCCACGGGCAAAGTTGCCAGATGGTTTGCAACCTTTAACGAGAACCCGCTGTACTACATTTTCTACAGCCTCTTCATCATTGCCTTCACCTTCTTTTATTCGTCGATTAACTTCAATCCGCAGGATATCGCGAACAACATTCAAAAGAACGGTGGCTTCATCCCTGGGATCAGACCGGGCCGCCCGACCGTGGAATACATCCGTGGTACGGCGAGACGTCTCTCCTGGTTCGAAGCGGTCTTCCTCGTCTTTATCGTCATGTTGCCGAGCTTACTCAGTCTCGTGACGAAGACGACCTCGGCCCTCTGGTTCGGCGGTACCGCCGTCCTGATCGTCGTCGGCGTCGCCATGGACATCGTCAATCAGCTCGAAGCTCAGATGATGATGCGCCACTACAAAGGCTTCTTAGACTAAGTCATCGATTATTTCAGAAGCAAGACCCTGGCTCTCTCAGAGCCAGGGTTTTTACTTTTGGGGCCACGGCCATTACAATGTGCACATGATCCCAGGAGGCTTCTATGGACGCTAGAACAGATGACAAACTCTTGGCTTTTTTCAAAAGCCTCCACCGCGAACCTGAATTGTCTTGGCAGGAGCTTCAGACGCGGAGGAAGATTGTCGACTACTTATCAGCCCTTTCAGGGGTCGAGATTCTCTTTCACTCTGAGCGGGGGATTCTCTGCCGCTTGACGAATAGACATGCTCGCGATCGCATTCTCTACCGTGCCGACATCGACGCTCTGCCGATTCAAGAGGAGTCGGGACTGGACTATGCCTCGACGCGACCCGGTATTATGCACGCCTGTGGCCATGACGGCCATATCACTGTGGCGCTCGGGATTATTGAGGAGCTTTTAAGCACTGGGAGAGGGCAGGGGGGAGAGCATGAATTCTACTTCCTCTTTCAGGCTGCAGAAGAGAATCTGCCCTCGGGAGCTCGCAGTCTCGTAGATTCAGGAGAGCTCAGCGCAGAGGGTCCTTTTGCAGCGATTTATGCTGCTCACTTTATCCCTCAACTGCCTGCGGGAACCATCGGTCTCTTACCGGCAGGTCCTGCGACAACTGGCAATGGATTCTTCAAGATCCAAGTTCAGGGAAAATCTGCGCATTCGAGCCAGCCTCATCTTGGCCTCAATCCCATCCCCGTGGCCGCCCAGCTGATCATGGCGCTCGAGAGTATGTCTGTACAATCTTTTGACCCCAGGACTTATCGCGTCCTCAGTATCTGTCAGATTCATTCAGGCACAGTGCAAAATCAAATTCCGGAGAGCTTAGAGCTGGCCGGGAGTCTGCGCGTTCTCTCAGAGGAAGTCGAGCGGGAGATCGTCGAGAAGATGGACAGAGTCGCTCAGGGCATGGCGGCGATGTCGGGTGTTTGCGTCTCCCTAGACTATTTATCAGGTCACCCACCCATTCAAAATGATGCCCGACTCCGCGAGCAGTTGAAGCGTTTTCTTCTCCAGAGATCTCCTGACTTCGACTATGTCGAACTGCCGTTCTGGTCAGCGTCTGAGGATTTTGCGCACTATGCTGAAATCGCCCCGCTCTACTATCTCCTCATGGGCTCTTCTGGCTCCGTGCAAGATCAGAGCTACGCCAATCATCACCCGCGTTTTAAGATAGCGCACGAGGCTCTCTTCAAAGCTATTACCTTCTGGTCAGAGTATTTTCAATCTCTATAAAAAGAGGCTTCCCACTGGGAAGCCTCTCAAGTCATAGGCCTTGAGTCTTCTTGAGGCGCTTACTTCTTGCGAACATACTTTAAGCAGTCCAAAGTCACGGCAATGAGAATGATGATGCCTGAGAAGACAAACTGCAGGTTCGTGTCGATGCCGAGAATTGTCAGGGCATAGGTCAGTGCGGTAAAGATGAAGACACCGGTGACGACACCACGAATTTTACCGATACCGCCAGTGAACGAGACGCCGCCGACGACGCAGGCTGCAATCGCGTCCATTTCCCAACCCTGTCCATAGGCAGCAGAGCCAGAGCCAATCATGCGGATACACTCGAGCCATGAGCCGAAGCCATAGAGGATCCCCGCCATAATAAAGGCGCCCATGGTCACCCAGAAGACGGAGATACCCGTGACGGCAGCAGCTTCGGGGTTGCCGCCGACAGCGTAGAGATTTTTACCAAAGGTCGTCTTGTTCCAGATGAACCAGACGATGATGATGGCCGCCACGGCCCAGAGAATGATAGTCGGGAAGCCCTTGACCTTGGGCATGATCATCTTATTGATGGCCGGTTCGATGGCGCCAAAGGAGACCCCCTTGGTCGAGTAGGTGACAATTCCGAAGATGATCAACATATTGGCCATCGTCGAGATAAAGGGGTGCATTTTAAAGCGCGCCGTAAAGAAACCGGCAATGGAGGTGAAAATCGTGCTCAGCAGGATACATAGGAGCAGGGCCATGATCATGCGGACGCCGAGGGGAATATTTGTCAAGTCAAAGGCCTTGCCGAAGAACATTCCCGTGTTCGGTCCCTTGTGCATGATGATGGTAGAGGCTGTCATCCCCATGCCAACCATACGGCCAATCGAGAGATCTGTACCGGTCAAGAGAATCACTCCTGCGACGCCCAGGGCTAAAAACATCCGGGGCGACGCCTGCTGGAGAATGTTCAAGACGTTGTGATAGGTGAGCAGATGAACATTCTTGACCATCGGGGTCAGGAAGCAGAGGAAGATGAAGATGAGAATGATCGCAATATAGAGGCCGTTTCTCAGGAAGAAGTCGCGCTTATTGAAATTGTAGGCGAAGTTCTCGAGACGGCGGCTCAGCTTTTCGGACAAGCTGAACTTAGACATTCTCAAGAGATCGAGGAGGTAAAATTTATGGGCATAGGCCGCATGCTTTCGATCCTTGATCTCCTGGAGATTCTTCATGTGTTCAGTCTTGGCGTCAAAGATGCGATTCTTATAGACATAGTTCTCATCGTGGATCTCGTCCTTGTGATGGAGGCCGGCGAGATTTTGTCTGTGTTCCATCTCAAGTTCCTTGAGACGCTGCTGATAAGCCGCATTCTCTCGGACGCGCTCCGCCTTGGTCGAGCGGACGACGGGCTTGTAGTAGTCCTTGTTATAGTGCTGATCGAGATAGGCCTCCGCCTTCTTGATCAGACTGTTGACCTCAGCGTGATTCTTCTGCTCGACCGTCTTAGCCACTTCCATCTCGCGCTTGTTTTCCTCGAGGCGCTGTGACTTCTCGGCTGCGGGCATCAATTTATCCCGCTTGATCGTGTCGCGGTCATACTGAAGACCAATTAATTTCTGCGTTCCAAATTCCCGCAGTTCATCGATCTGGGCCTGGATCTCAGCGATATACTGGTCGATCGGCTGACGTAGGGCCATCTCTTGTTCAGGGCTCAATACCTTCTCGTTCACTTCATTGCCTCCTATAGATATTTCGCGCTCAGACGGAGCAGTTCCTCTTGATTGGTTTCATTTGTTTTGACAATGCCAGACAGGCGTCCATTGGACATGACGCCAATGCGATTTGTAATTCCGAGGATCTCTGGCATCTCTGAAGAGACCAGGATGATCGTATTTCCTGCCTTGGCCATGCTGATGATCAATTCATAGATCTCATACTTGGCGCCGACGTCGATGCCACGCGTGGGTTCATCCATGAGGAAGACCTGCGGGTCACTCTCCAACCACTTGCCAAAGATGACCTTTTGCTGATTGCCCCCAGAGAGATTATTGATGAGGTCCTGGGGGCCCATGCACTTGGTCCGCATCGTCTTGATCTGACGCGCCGTCGCATTGACCATTTTGGAGTCAGAGAGGGCGAGACCCGTCTTATACTGGTGCAGACTGGCAATCGTCGTATTAAAAGTGATATCTCCCTTCAGGAAGAGACCGTTGGCCTTGCGCTCTTCCGTAATCATCGCGAATCCGTGATCGATGGCCTCTTGGGCATCCTTAAAATTCATGAGCTGATCCTTGAAATAGACACGGCCGGCAGCCCGGGTTCGGATGCCAAAGATGGTCTCGAGGAGCTCTGTTCGACCAGCTCCGACGAGGCCGTAGAGACCAAAGATCTCCCCCTGACGAACATCAAAACTGATGTCTTGCAGCTGGGGTTCAAATTTGGTGAAGAGATTTTGGACGGAGAGAATTGTCTCAGTGGGCTGATTGTCGAGAGGGGGGAAGCGGTTCTCGAGGGAGCGTCCGACCATCGCTGAAATCAATTCATTCATATTGGTCTCATCACGATCCTTGACCATGACGAGCTTGCCATCTCGAAGAACGGCAATCTCATCACAGATTTCAAAGATCTCATCCATCTTATGAGAAATATAGATTAAGGAGATGCCCTGTTCCTTCAGACGCCGCATCATTTCAAAGAGCTTCTTAACTTCCTTGACGGTAAGAGATGAGGTGGGCTCATCGAGGACGATGACCTGGGAATGATAAGAGATCGCCTTGGCAATTTCGCACATCTGGCGCTGTGAGACAGACATCTCACGCATGGGTTGGTAGAGATTGACATTCATGCCGAGCTTCTTAAAGAGCTCCGAGGCCTCCTTGCGCATGGCGGCCTCATTGACGACTCCCCAAGAAGTCACGGGATAGCGGCCGAGGAAGAGATTGTCGACGACATTGCGCTCCAGACACTGATTCAATTCCTGATGGACCATGGCGATTCCATTTTCTAGGGCATCCTTGGGGCCGGAGAAGTTGACCTCCTTGCCGTCGAGATAGATTTCACCGACGTCTTTTTGATAAGAGCCAAAGAGACACTTCATCATCGTCGACTTGCCCGCGCCATTTTCGCCCATGAGGCCCATGATTGTCCCGCGCTTCAAATCGAGATTGATTCCATCCAAGACGCGGTTACGACCAAATGACTTGCTCATGCCACGGATGGCCAGAATGACATTATCTTTTTCCTCAATCATTGTCTCACTCGCTTTCGTGTTTAGGAAAAAAGGGGGGAGATGCCTCCCCCCTAAAGGTAGATCCTAGGGACAGAACTATTTCAGCAGCTCAGTGTAAGAAGCGGCGTTGTCTGTCTTGACCATGTTGATGGCAAAGGCATCATACTGGTCGGGATTGCCCAGGCGGTTGACGATGTTGGCCTCGGTCTGACCATCGCCACCGACGTACTCGACGTCGAGGTTTAAGAGATCGTCATAGTTCTGCAGCAGAGGCACATAGGTGGAGCTCAGGAAGTTGTCTGAAGAGTTGTAGATGTTCAGCCAGACCTTCTTCCGGGGGCTGTTTTCCTCTTTGAGCTGCTTGGAGACGGGCTCGTAGACCTTGGTGGAGTCGAGGAAGTCCTGATAGTTCTCAGCGGTAACTGCGACGTTCAGGGCGTAGTAAGAGCGCTCATCAGCGTTGTACTTGAAGACGTCTTCAGAGAGGACGTTGCCTTCAGCGTCAGGCGTGCCGATACCAGTGTCGATGTCCACGCCGTCGAGGGCGTTGCGGAGCACGCGGAGGGTCAGGTAAGCCTGAACGTCAGCGTGCTGGGAGATGGTGCCGCCGAAGCCGTCAGCGATTGCCGCCACGGCGTCTGCGTTGGCGTCATAGCCAAAGGTCGGGACATTGTTATCCTTGGACCAGGCATTGAACATGGCCATACCCATGCCGTCGTTGTTGGAGACGACGATGTCAATCTGATCGCCAAAGGAAGAAGTCCAACTGCCGAGGGCGTTGCCAGCGGTTGCGGCATCCCAGGTGGCGCCGGTGGAGTTCTTCATCTCTTGGGAGGCGAGCTCACGGATGATATAGGTCTTGCCGTCGATCTCAATCTCGGAATCCTGGACCTGAGTGGCCTTGCCGTCGATGTTGGTGCCGACGGGGTCACTGACGACGTTGCCGTCTTTCTCAATGGCGGTGCCGAGGGCCTTGCGGATACCGCGGGTACGGGCAATCGAGTCGTTGTGGCCGATGTCGCCGATGGCCAGGACGTAGCCGATGATGCCATCGCCATTTCTGTCCATCTCAGCGGCGTGAGCCTTGAGGTAGTTCAGGACCATCTCACCTTGGAGATCGGCACCCTGATTGGCGTCGAAGCCGACATAGTAGGTCTTGTCGTTGAACTGAAGAGCTTCCATGTCGAGTTCGCCAGTCGTGCTGTTAGAGGGTTGGCGATTGTACCAGACGAGAGGCTTGTCCTTATTGGCGACATTGCCGTCTGCTGGCTGATCGGCTGGGGCCTCGTTGTTCTCGGCCTCAGCATCGGAATTTTCCGCACCACCCTCGGTGGCAGGAGCTTTCTCTTGCTTATCACATGCGACGAAGCTGAAGCTCAGGAGCATCATCAAAGCAACGAAGAGAGCAAAGAATTTTTTGTTCATCTTTTTTCCTCCTAGTGTCAAAAGACATTTCTATGATTTGTCTTGTGCAAATCACTAAAATTATAAGAAATTGTGAACAAATTGTAAAGGCAAGCGACAAAAAGCCATAAGCTTTTGCATCTCTTGCGACAGATACCGTTCTCCCACATGCCTTGTCAGGCGGGAGAAAGATTGCGTATAATGCAAGTAACAAGCTGCTTGTTCATGAGACATGCAGAGCTCGTGCAGCGCAGAAGGAAGGTAAAGGTGAAACTTATGATTGATGCGATTGTTGGCCCCAAGGGGAGTGGCAAGACGGCAAAGTTAGTGGCGGAGATCAGCCGCCTGGCCGAAGAGGCAGAGAGCAACATTGTCTGTATCGAATACGGTAAGCGATTTGACCGCCAGATTCCCTACCAGGTCCGCCTCATTGACATCACGGAATACCCCGTGAACTCCTATCGTGAACTCTTGAGTTTTCTCGCTGGCCTGACGGCCAAGGACTACGATATCACCCGTATCTACATTGATAGTATTTATAAAGTCGCCAATGATGACAGCCTCGAGGACCTCGCCCATTTCTTCGATGAACTCGAGACCTTTGCCACGCAAAATGAGGTAGACATCACTATTACCATCAGCGACGAGAAAGATCGTCTTCCCGAGAACGTCGTCGCCAAAATGCGTGAGATCTAAACTGTGAATCTTCTACTGAGAGGCGGCTCATGCCGCCTCTTTTTGTGCCAAAGAATCGTCTTTTTCGGTTATAATACGAGGTGATTTCCCTGCAAAGGATGAGCGCTATGGAAAAATTAGGTTTAAACGACATTCGTAAAAAATACTTAGACTTCTTCGAGAGCAAAGGTCACTTGGTTCTGCCGAGCTTTTCTCTCGTGCCCAAGGACGACCACTCAATCTTACTTAATAACGCTGGGATGACGCCCCTGAAGAAGTGGTTTACCGGAGAGGAGGAACCTCCTCGTCGCCGTGTGGCCACATGCCAGAAGTGCATCCGCACCCCCGACATCGACAACGTCGGCTATACGGCGAGACACGGCACTTTCTTTGAGATGCTCGGTAACTTTTCCTTTAACGATTACTTCAAGCGAGAGGCTATCCACTGGGCCTGGGAATTCGTTCATGACGTCCTGAAAATTCCCTATGAGCGCCTCTATGTCTCTGTCTTCCACGAGGACGACGAGGGCTATGACATCTGGCATGACGAGATCAAACTGCCGCCAGAGAAAATTTTCCGCCTCGGCAAGGAGGATAATTTTTGGGAGCACGGCGTCGGCCCCTGTGGTCCCTGTTCCGAGATCTTTGTCGACCGTGGCGAAAAGTATGGCTGCGGCTCGCCTGATTGTCAGGTCGGTTGCGAATGTGACCGTTTCGTTGAGATCTGGAATCTCGTCTTTACCCAATTCAAGCGTCTTGAGGACGGGAGTTATGAGGAGCTGAGCTCCAAGAACATCGATACGGGGGGTGGACTCGAACGCTTTGCCATGGTTATGCAGGACGTTGGCAGTCTCTTCGAGGTCGACACCGTCCGTGCAATCCTCGATGCCGTGGGAGATCTGGCCAAGGTGCACTATCACGATGACGAGGCCATCGACGTCTCGCTACGCGTCATCACCGACCACATTCGCTCGGCAATCTTCATGCTTGCCGACGGAGTCAGACCCTCTAATGAGGGCCGCGGCTATGTCTTGCGCCGTCTGATTAGGCGCGCAGCGGCACGCGGCCTGATGTTGGACATTGAAGATGCCTTCCTCTGCTCCATTGCCGAGGTGGCGATTGCCCAGTCTCGAGAGGCCTACCCAGAACTCGCAGAGCGCCACGAGCAGATCATGAGAGAACTGGAAAGTGAGGAAGTCTTGTTCCGAACCGCTGTTGAGAAGGCACTGCCGACACTCAAGCGCCTGATTGCCTCTGCGCGCGAGCAGGGAGAAGCTATCCCTGGCGCCGAACTCTTCAAGCTCCACGACACTTTTGGCCTGCCCATTGCCCTCTCTCAGGAGATGGCGGAAGACAGTGGCGTCGCCATTGATCGCGCGGGCTTCGATCTTGCCATGGCTGAGCAGAAACGTCGGGCGCGTCAAGATCGCCTGGACAATGCTGGCTCTGCGTGGACGAGCCTTGCCCTGCCCGAGTCCATCAAGGAACTCGCCAAGACGGAATTTTTAGGCTATCTCTCGGGACAGTCTGAGACAGCTTCGCTTCTGGCCATCCTCGAAGTTGAAGACGATGAGCTCCGCCAGAGAGCAGAGGGCGAGGCAGGAGGCGAGTACTTTTTGATCTTCGACCGCAGTCCCTTTTACGCTGAGTCCGGCGGTCAGGTCGGCGACAGCGGAGAGATTCGAGACGGGGAGGGCAGCGTCGCAGACATTCTCGACTGCCGCAAGCAAAACGGCTATTTTATGCACCATGCCATCGCCATCCAGCCCCTGCACACAGGGCGTCACTACAGCCTCGTGATCGACGAGAAACGTCGCCAGGATATCCGGCGCAATCACACGGCGACCCACATGATGCATGCGGCGCTCCGCCAAGTCATAGGCCCAGAGGTCGAGCAGCGCGGCTCACTCGTCCATCCCGACTATCTGCGCTTTGACTTTACTTGCCCCCGTCCTCTGACTGCTGACGAGATCGATCAGGTCGAGGATATTGTCAATCGAGAGATTTTGAAGAACACCGCCGTCGAGACGGAGATCATGGATCTCGAAGCCGCCAAGGCAAAGGGCGCCATGGCGCTCTTTGGCGAGAAGTATGACGCCCGCGTCCGAGTCCTCAGTATCGGTGACTTTTCTCTCGAGCTCTGTGGTGGAACGCACCTCGGAAATACAGCAGAGGCAGGTATCTTCCACATCGTCTCCGAGAGCGGGATTGCTGCTGGAATTCGGCGTATCGTCGCGGTGACGGGGGAAGCAGCCTTTGCCTATGCGCGCGAGCAGCGGGCCAAGAACCGTGAGCTCAGTACCCTCCTGGGCGTCCGCGAAGACGACTTTGTCAGAAAGGTCCGAGATCTCCTCGCTGACAAAGCTGAGATGGAGCAGGACCTGAAGAAGATGAAGCAGGCACAGAACAAGGACCTCGCCTCTCGTCTGCGCGATCAGGTCGAGACCATCGCTGGCTTCCAAGTGCTCCTGACAGCGGTGGAAAATTTAGAGGTCAAGGAACTGAGAGCGCTTTCCGATCGCCTCATGCAAGAGCAAAGGCTCGACTTCCTGCTCCTGCTCTCCGCCCTCGATGATAAAGTTTTACTCTTGGCCAAGGCCTCAGATCGGGCTATTGCCGCAGGGCATAGGGCCGGTGAGCTCGTGCGCGAGGCGGCAACGGCCGTCGGAGGATCGGGCGGCGGCAAGCCAGAGATGGCCCAGGCCGGAGGCCGCAATCCCGAGGCCATTCCAGCGGCGATTGAAGCCGTCAGAAAACATTTTATTGCTTAGGAGGATGAGATGGACAATTGTCTATTCTGCCGCATTGTTCGGGGTGAGATTCCCAGTGAAAAGGTCTATGAGAGTGAGCGCTTGATCGCCATACGAGACATCAATCCGCTCTGCCCGACGCATGTGCTCTTAATTCCCAAAGAACACGTCCAGGATGTCCTCGACGTGAAAAATCACAGTGAGCCCCTCGCCTTGCTCGAGGAAGTCCAAGAGGCAATTGCAGCAGTGGCTGAGGCCGAGGGGGTTCGGGACTCTGGCTTCTCAATTGTCACAAACTGCGGTGCCGATGGGGGGCAATCAGTCTTCCACCTCCATTACCATCTCCTCGGCGGTGCGCCGATTCCCTGGGAGCGCCTCAAGTCATAAGCCGCTCTAGAGGCTTGACAGCGGAGGGTCAATTCCCTAAAATAGCGAGGCTATGAGATGCCAAGTGGGTTGCTTCGGCAACAAAGCTTCACTGTGAGGGGAGGGATATAGATGGCAGAGATTAGAGTCAAAGAGAATGAGACACTCGACAGTGCTCTGAGACGTTTTAAGCGCTCATGTGCCCGTTCCGGTATCCTCGCAGAAGTTAGAAAGCGCGAGTACTACGAGAAGCCGAGCGTCAAGCGCAAGAAGAAGGCAGAAGCCGCCAGAAAGCGCAAGCGCTAAGACTGGCTCCAATGACTTTCAAGAGGGAATTTGCGATTTTCGCAGATTCCCTTTATTATTTTCGTAGATATAAATTCAAAGAATATCGTAGGTCATCTGAGATTCAAAGTATTCGAATAATGAGGCAAGGTCATGAATTGGAGTCCATGGATAAGAGAAGAATGGCAGGCGCTCTACCAGCGGGAGCCGCGAGAGAGTATCGAAACTGTCTTGGCGCGTCACGAAATGACGGATGAGGCGCCGGGGGGGGATCCCCGTCGTCTGAGCTTGGAGCACTTGCCCGACCCCTTCTTATTTCGTGACATGGCTCGGGCCGTCGCCCTGATCGCAGATGTCATTGAGCGCTCGGGGCGCATCTTGATCTACGGCGACTATGATGCTGACGGCTTATCGGCATCGGCTCTGCTCGGACGCTTCTTGAGAGAACTTGGAGCCGATTACGAGGTCCTGATTCCCGATCGCCTACAGGATGGCTATGGCTTCAGCGAGGCGACGGCACAGCGGGTCATCGAACTGGCGCCAGAGCTCATGATCACCGTCGACTGTGGGATTTCTGCTGCGGCAGAGATTAAGATGATACGTGAGGCGGGTATTGACTGTATCATCACGGATCACCACAAGTGCCCAGCGGAGCTGCCGGCCTCTGTCCTCATTTTGAATCCTCACTGCCCCGGTGAGACCTATCCATTTCCCTATCTGGCGGGCGTCGCCGTTGCCTTCAACCTCGTCTGGGCCCTCGCGACATATCTTGAAAAAATCGACTTTGATGTCGAGCGCTACCTGACCCTCGTCGCTGTCGGCACGGTGGCTGATGCCATGCCCCTCGCCCCCGTCAACCGGATTCTCGTGGCTGCGGGGCTCAGTCAATTTCGTCAGAAGGCGCCGCTGGGTCTCAGGCTCTTGGCTGAAAAAATGGCGAGCAGTGATGAGCTTGACGCTCGTTTTATCGGCTTCAGTATTGCCCCGAGACTCAATGCGGCCGGACGCTTTGGCCAGATCGAGCCAGCACTGCGTCTGCTCTTTACAGAAGATCTCTCTGAGGCCGAGCGCTGTATCTTTGAGCTCGAAGAGATGAACAACGAGCGTCGCAAGCTCGAGTCAGAGATCTTTAAGGAGGCGACCGAACTCATGCTCTCTGATCCAGAGCTCTCTCGCAGCGACCTCATCTGCTTGGACAGTGATCATTGGCACCTCGGAGTCGTCGGTATCGTCGCCGCCCGGCTCTCAGAAAATATCAACAAGCCGGTTTTTTTGGCCTCGCTCGCGGACAATGGCATCTATCGAGGCTCGGCAAGAGCCCCTGAGGGCTATCATCTGGTCGATATCCTCAGTGAGAATGCCGCGTACCTCGAGACCTTTGGGGGCCATGCGGGTGCTGCAGGCTTCACCTTTCAAGCAGGGCAGAAGGACGAACTCAAGCGAGCTCTACAGAAGACAGAGGTCGATCTCAAAGCGCGTCCGAGTCAAACTTATCTCTGTAGGCTCGAGGCCCCAGAGATCTGCGATGAGACGGTTCATCTCATCGAGAGTTACGGACCCTACGGCCAGGAGCACGAGGAGCTGGTCTTCTGCCTCTCCTCCGTGACTGTCTCTCATCTCAGGCCCCTGAGCGGAGGGCGCCACCTCTCGCTCGACATCATCTTGAATAATGGAGCGCTACTGAAGGGGATCGCCTTTGTCCGCGGGCGTCTCTATCAATTGCTGCGCGAGGGCGATATTGTCGATATTTATGGCCATCTCGTCTTTAATGATTTCCGCGGTCGACGGAATATACAGTTTAAGATATTGGACCTTGCCCTCAGAGGCGAAGAGGAGCGGCAGGAGGCTTTTGCCGCTCAGGAGGCGCTCTACGAGGCTGGGCACAGTCTCGTCGAGATTGAGCAGGAGCTCGGCGTGTCGCTTCCGCGCCTTAAAGCTGAGCTCTTTAAGGACTTCTATCGCTTTATTGAGGATCATCTGAAATATCCAGAGGCTGTAGATCTCACAAGGCTCAGGAAACTATATAATTGGTATTGGCGCGAGGATTATCCTGAATTCATCTTTGCGAGACTCTTGGCTCTCTTTAGGGAGGCGGATCTGATGCTTGCCCGGCCTCTGGCGACGGGGCGCTACTATATCGGGCTCCGGGAGGCGAGTGGTGAGCGCGTCAAGTTGTCTCAGACGACAGTCTGGCAAGAGTATGAGAATTTAGGGCTATTTGACGCGGCGGAAGGGTAGAGCTATGGCTTTTGATGATGATATGAGGGCTCCGCTTGAGCAGGAGCAGCATGCCTCGGCCTCTAAGTTAGAGCCCAGTGATGACATGAGTCTGGCGCGGAAAGTCGTCAAGATTGCCGAGGCTTATCGGGCCTACAGCAAGGATGACGATGTCAAGCCGATTTATCAGGCCTATGAGTTTGCGCGCGAGAAGCACAAGAAGCAGAAGAGAGCCAACGGCCAGCCCTATATCATTCATCCGATTGCGGTGGCTGAGATTTTGCTCGAGATCGAGGTCGACAAGGAGACGCTCAAGGCGGCCTTTCTCCACGATGTCGTCGAGGACTGCGACGTCTGCGAGGCTGAGGTCGAGGCTCATTTTGGGACGGCGACGGCCATGCTGGTCGATGGCGTGACCAAGCTGACCAAGCTGGCTTACTCTTCTAAGGAAGAGCTGCAGGCGCAGAATTTTCGCAAGATGTTTCTGGCCATGGCCAAGGATATTCGCGTCGTCCTCATCAAGCTCGCCGACCGTCTGCACAATATGCGGACTATGCGCTTTAAGGAGCCGGCGAAGCAGCGCGAGAAGGCGCGAGAGACTCTGGACATCTATGCGCCCCTGGCCCATCGCCTCGGCATCTACAAGATCAAGTGGGAGCTCGAGGATCTCTGCCTGCGCTATCTCGAGCCCGATGCCTACTATGAGCTGGTCGGGGCGATCCAACAGAAGCGCTCGATCCGCGAGTCCTTTATGGAGAATATCGTCATTCAGTTGACAGAGGCGATCAACGAGCTGGGTCTCAAGGCGGAGGTTGAGGGGCGTCCCAAGCACTTCTATTCGATCTATCGCAAGATGAAGGCACAGGGCAAGGGGATTGACGAGATCTATGACCTCTTTGCCACGCGCATCATCGTCCCCTCTGTCGCAGACTGCTATGCAGTCCTCGGCCTGGTCCACGAGCTCTACAAGCCAATGCCTGGACGTTTCAAGGACTACATCGCCATGCCTAAGGCGAACTTGTACCAATCTCTCCACTCCACCGTGATCGGCCCCAATGGCGTGCCCTTTGAGGTGCAGATTCGGACCTTTGACATGCATCGGACGGCTGAGTACGGCATTGCGGCGCACTGGCGCTACAAGGAGGGGAAGAGCGATCGCGGCGCCAATGATGCCATCGAGTCCAAGCTGACCTGGTTGCGACAGCTCCTCGAGTGGCAGAAGGAGATGTCTGGACCCGATGAGTTCATGGAGACTCTCCGCGAGGGCCTGATTGAGGATGAAGTCTTCGTCTTCACCCCCAAGGGTGAAGTCAAGTCGCTGCCGATGGGGGCCAATCCCATCGACTTTGCCTATGCCATCCACTCGGATGTCGGCCATCACATGTCAGGCGCCAAGGTCAATGGCCGCCAAGTGCCTTTGAACTACGACTTGAAAAATGGTGATATCGTCGAGATCATCACGACGGAGAAGATGCATGGACCCTCCCTCGACTGGTTAAAAATTGTCAAGTCATCAAATGCCAAGTCCAAGATCCGGGCGTGGCACAAGAAGAGCCAGCGCGATGAAAACGTTATTCGCGGCCGCCACGATCTCGAGGAAGAAATTCGCAAACAGGGATTCGAGACGGGCAAGTTACTCCAAAAACAGTTCTACGAGCCGATCGTCAAGCGCTATAGCTTCTCAACACTCGAGGACATCTATGCGGCCATCGGCTACCGTGGGCTCTCTGTCAAGCGCATCTTTCCCGCGCTGCGGGACAAGTATCTCAGCTCTCTGACCGACGAGGAGAGGGCCAAATTGGGCTATCGCCTCAATCCCAACGGTCTCATTGTCAAGCTGAGCAAGTCCAGCCTCCAGGTCGACGATCTCAAATCTGGAACGGCCACAATCAAGGCTCGGCCCCGTCGCAAGAAGAGTGACTGTGGAGTCGAGGTCAAGGGTCTCGACAATGCGCTCGTCAAATTGGCCAATTGCTGCAAGCCAGTACAGGGCGATCCCATCATCGGCTTTGTCACACGTGGTTCAGGCGTCACAGTCCATCGGACCAGCTGTACGAACATTCGCCGTCTGCTCGAAATCGCCAACCGCTCCGATCGCGATGCCGAACGTGCAGCCCGCCTGATCGATGTCTACTGGAGTGGGGATGAGGAGATGAGCTACGATGTCGAGATCACGGTGATCTGCTACGATCGCCCAGGGCTCTTTGCCGAAATCTCCAATGCCATTGCCGAAGAACGAGTCCCCATCATCTCAGGCCAGTTGAATTCTGCCAAGGACGTCACAGCCTCTCTCAGCCTAGTGCTCCGAGTGACAACTCACAGCCAGCTCGACAAGATCTTCGGACGCATCAAGACGATTGATGGCGTCATCACCGTCCGCCGCGTCTAGACGCGACTTCAACAATTTGAATGAGGACGATCGGGGAGCGTTGAGTCTTCGTTCGGATCAGATTTCTCAGCTCCTGCTTTAATTTGCCCTGCCGCATCTTCTGGTAGAAGTCCTGTCCCCGATGAGCGTTGGCAAAGTCTTGGATGACCTTTCGAATGTCACGCAGCACCTTCTCATGATCGTCAGCGTAGATGAATCCCAGCATCTCAATCTGTGGTTCTGCCAAGAACTCTGCAGAATCCGAGTCGGCCGCCAGCACGATGGAGACGACTCCATCATCGGCGAGGAGCCGGCGCTCACGCAGGACGTCGGCGTCAATATCACCAACCCCGATGCCATCGACCAGAATGCTCCCAGCATTGACAAAGTCAGTGACCTGGGCGTGATGCTCATCGATCGTCAGAACGTCTCCATTGTTGAGGAGGAAGATGTTCTCAGGCAAAAGCCCCGTGTTGAGCGCTAACTGGCCATGCTTGTACATGTGCCGGAATTCACCGTGATTGGGCACGAAATATTTGGGCTTGAGAAGGTTTAAGAGCAGCTGGAGCTCATCGCGGTAGGCGTGACCTGAGACGTGGATATCTGCCAGACGGTGATAGATGACCTCGGCACCGCGCAGGTAGAGATCGTTGATCATCGAATAGATCGCAGACTCATTTCCAGGAATCATGGACGAGGAGAGGAAGACGGTATCTCCAGCGATAATTTCTATTTGCTTGTGCTCGTTGTGGGCAATCCGACTGAGAGCAGCCATGGGCTCGCCCTGAGTTCCCGTCATGATGATGAGAATTTGCTCCGGAGGCAGTTTCATCACTTCTTCGAAGTTGAGGACTGTGCCCGCTTGAGCTTGTACATAGCCCAGCTCATTGGCCGCTTCATAGACCTTGCGCATGGAGTAGCCGAGCAGGCCCACCTTGCGCCCATGTTGCTCGGCCGCTTGGATGATCTGCTGCAGTCGGTAGACGTTTGAGGCAAAGGTGGCGACAAAGATGCGCCCCTGAATATCGGTGAAAAGTCTCGTAAAGGAGTCACCGACCTTTTTTTCAGATGTGGTAAAACCCGGGTGCTCGATATTCGTCGACTCGCCGATATAGGCCAAGAGACCCGCATTGCCAATCTCGGCGATGCGATTAAGGTCGATGGGAGCACCGTGGACGGGGGTCCAGTCAACCTTGAAATCGCCCGAGTGATAGATGGCTCCCACGGGAGTCTTGACATAAATACCAGCGGCATCTGCAATCGAGTGATTGACGTGGACAAATTCTAGGCTGAATTTACCAGCGTGGATCTCCTCGCCTGTCTTGACCGTTCTCAGACGCTGCAGATGTGATTCGGCATTTTCCTTCTTGCTGCCACGCTCGCGGTCCTTGATCTTGCCCTGTACTAATTTGATGGTCAGAGCTAAGCCATAGACGGGACAGTTTGTATTCTCCATCAGCCAAGAGATGGCACCGATATGATCCTCGTGGCCATGCGTGAGAAAGATGCCGCGAATCTGTTCTCGATTGTGGGCTAGAAAACTAAAGTCGGGAATGACGAGGTCGACTCCGAGCATCTCATCGGCGGGGAAGCCGAGGCCAGAGTCTATGACGATCAGCTCATCCTGATAGCGGATGACGGTGATGTTCTTACCAATTTCGCGCCAGCCCCCGAGGGCGATAATTTGCAGACTGTGGGCAGGGGCCGTCAGAGAATCACTCCTGACGAGTGTTCGATCTTGTAATTCTGATTTGTTGAATTTCATCTATGAAAACTCCTTAAATGCATCACTTGCTATCCATATTGTCGTTTTATCATCACTTTGAGGATTTTTCTCATTATAACATTCTCATGGAGATCCGCCAGCGGCTGAGGAGAGCCTGAAGGTGAGCTTAGGGAAATATTTGTCTTGAGGTTTCAAACGTGCTAGAATCTTCTCTGCGCTAGAGTCATTTGAGGACTGCCGAAGCTAGCGACGACAAGCAGGAGGTCAATTATGCCGAACATTAAGTCAGCGATTAAACGTGTTTCTTCTAGCCGTAGTCGGGCCAAGTTCAACAAGCACGCTAAGAGCCAGCTCAAGACAGTCATCAAAAAGAGCGAGAGAGCTATTGATGAGGTCTCTGATCAGGCTGAAAAGCTCGTCAAGGACACCCAAGTGGCCCTCGACAAGGCTGTCAAAAGAGGCCTAGTGCATAAGAATAAAGCTGCTCGGAAGAAGTCGCGCTTGGCCAAGAAACTAAAGAACATGACGAAGTAGCACTCATTGAGCTCAGAGGGGCGTCGCCGCAAGCGGCGCTTTTTTTATGCCATTTTCAGTCCCTCTCTTCACAAATCATCTTTCTGTTGTAAACTAGCACAAGAGATAGGAGGCGCTGCCATATGGAGAACTCTAGGAACATTGTGCTTTTGGGCCCCCCAGGGGCTGGCAAGGGCTCGATTGCCGTCTTGCTCGCCAAGGCGCTCGCCCTGCCCCATATTTCGACGGGTGCTATTTTTCGCGAGGAGATCACT
This sequence comes from Bacillota bacterium, assembly GCA_023426575.1. Classification (GTDB taxonomy): domain Bacteria; phylum Bacillota; class Clostridia; order Saccharofermentanales; family DTU023; genus JAFAAL01. Next base: position 94,596 of record JAFAAL010000014.1, on the reverse strand, counting down.
GCGGGCACGGCCCTCGGCAAAGAGGCCAACAGCTACATGTCTGAGGGTCAACTGGTGCCAGACCACTTGACCAATCGCCTTGTCGCCAATCGCCTGACGAAGACAGATTGTGACTCGGGATTCATCCTCGATGGCTACCCGCGCTCACGGACCCAGGCGGAAGTTCTCGACGAGATGTTGCGCCTCTGGTCCCGCGATCTCAATGCAGCCATCTTGATTCAGGCAGACGAAGATATCATCATTCATCGGCTATCGCGTCGCCATGTCTGCACTCTCTGTGGTCACAACTATAATCTCGATCCTGAAGAGGTAGATGGGAGCACGCGTTGCAAGCTCTGCGGGGGCAAGTTGACGCGTCGAGACGATGATCGTGTCGAGGCCATCAAGCAGAGACTTGCCATCTATCGCGAGCTGAGTCAACCGCTGATCACATACTATGAGGACAAGGGGATTCTCTTCACCGTTATCAATGAGGATCGAAGTCTCGGGGAGACTGGCAAATTGATTTTAAAACATCTCGGCGCAGTGGTGCCCGATGAGTTGGCGGATTATTAGAGAGGCAGATCTAAGATGATCTATTTGAAAACTGAAGCAGAAATTGAAAAGATGAAAGTCGCCGGTGCGATGACGGCAGCCGTTTTCGAGGCGGTCAAACCCTACATCGAAGTGGGTGTTTCCACTGCCGAGATCAACCGCGTGGTCGAAGAGACGATTCGCAGCCAGGGCGCGATTCCCTCATTCCTCGGCTATGGTGACCCTCCCTTTACAGGTTCTGCTTGTATTTCGATCAACGAGGAGGTCGTCCATGGTATTCCGACTTCAGACCGCCTCTTGGCAGATGGCGATATCGTCTCCATCGATGTCGGTGCCTACTACGATGGCTTCCACGGCGACGCTTGTCGCACCTTCTGTTGTGGGCAGGTCTCCGAGGAGTTGAGAGAGCTCGTCAGGACGGCTGAGGAGGCCTTTTGGCTGGCTGTTCGCGAGGCGCAGGTCGGCAGGCGGCTCGGTGACATCTCCGCCGCGGTTCAGACCCACGTCGAGGCCAGGGGCTATGGCATCGTCAGAGAACTTACGGGCCACGGCATTGGCCGCCATCTCCATGAGGATCCAGACCTTCTCAATTATGGCAAGGCGGGTCGTGGTCTGCGTCTACAGGCGGGTATCTGCCTCGCTCTCGAGCCGATGATCACCCTCGCTAGCCCCAGTATCCGACTCAAATCGGACGGCTGGACGATCGTCACGCGAGATGGCTCCGCCGCCGCTCACTATGAGAATAGTTTTGCGATTTTAGAAACGGGTCCCTATGTCCTGACCTGTCCAGGCTATGAGCAGCCCCTAGCCCCTGATTTTCTGCCGCCCCCCTCACTGGCATAGCTTGGAGAAAAGACTTGAGTTCACCCTGTGATACTGATAAACTAGCGTCTGGAGACTTCTGGCTAGGTGCCCTCGTGCGCTCTTTAGCAGGTCATGATGCAGGACGAATATACCTTGTCGTGGGACATGACCTCAACGAGTACTCACAGCGACTATACTTAGTCGATGGTCATTATCGTAGCTGGCTATCTCCCAAGGCGAAGAATCCGAAGCAACTGCAATTCCTAGAGCAGGCGCTGGATGGCGAGAGTCTGTGGGCGATCGCGAATTTGGGGGAGGGAAGTGGCGCGCGTGAGGCAGCCGTCCGAAGTCTTATCAAGAGATATTGTGAAGGAGAATAAGCACATTTGGCAAAGGAAGATCTAATCGAAGTCAAGGGCGTCGTCGTCGAGACCCTGCCGAACACCATCTTTATCGTGCGCCTGGAGAACGGACACGAGGTCCAGGCACACCTCAGTGGGAAATTGCGTCAGCACTACATCAAGATTTTGACAGGCGATCACGTCACGCTAGAACTGTCCCCCTATGATTTGACCAAGGGACGCATCACCTGGCGTTCAAAATAGCCAAATTCATTCGCCAAATACGGCGTTTGGGCTTGCAATCTCTTCTCATTCTGTTAGAATACCTTAGCGTGTCCGAAAAGGGCCATTTTTCTCTGGCCTCATTTCGGACTGTTAATAGCCCACAGAACTGTCTTTGTGATTAGAAAGGAGCAGACAGATGAAAGTGAGACCATCGGTAAAACCAATCTGTGAAAAGTGCCGTGTCATCAAGCGGCGCGGACGGGTCATGGTGATTTGCTCTGATCCGAAACACAAGCAGCGCCAGGGCTAGTCCTTGACGCTACTTTCTTTTTGTCGGCCGGAAAGCGGCTGGCCCGCGAGGGCACTTTCCCCGGCAAGCCTTATATATATAGATTATTACATTCAAGAACTAGGCACAGGAGGTGCAGTGCATGGCACGTATTGCCGGGGTAGACTTACCCAATGAAAAGCGTGTGGAAATTGGCCTGACATATATTTTTGGCATTGGCCGCACGACATCAAATGATATTTTAGCTAGGACCGGGATCAATCCCGACACCAGAGTCAAGGATCTCAGCGAAGAAGAGATCACGAAGATCAGAGAGATCATCGATAACGAGTATCACGTCGAGGGTGACCTCCGTCGTGAAGTCGCGATGAACATCAAGCGCCTGACGGAAATTGGCTGCTATCGTGGTCGCCGTCACCGCATGGGTCTGCCTGTTCGCGGGCAGCGGACGAAGACAAACGCCCGGACTCGCAAGGGACCCAAGCGCACAATGGCTAAGAAGCGTAAGTAGGGAGGTGCAAGATGTCTAAAGTCAAACGTGGCAAGGGGAGAGCAGCAGCGAGACCCAGAAGAAGAGATCGGAAGATGGTGGAGAAGGGCGCAGCCCACATCCACTCGACCTTCAATAATACGATTGTGACGATTACGGACCTTGAAGGCAATGCCATCTCCTGGTCCTCTGCCGGGGTGCAGGGCATGAAGGGCTCGCGTAAGGGAACGCCATTTGCCGCCCAACTCTCCGCCGAACAAGCTGCCAAGACGGCCGTCGATCACGGCATGAAGTACGTCGATGTCTATGTCCGTGGACCTGGTTCAGGCCGTGAGTCCGCGATTCGCGCCCTATCTACCGCAGGTCTCGAAGTGACCATGATCCGTGACGTCACGCCGCTGCCTCACAATGGTTGCCGTCCGCCGAAGCGCAGAAGAGTTTAGAAACGTATTTTGTTTGAGATAGACCGGAGGAGGCTCAGATGATCGAAACGATCGTACCGCAAATTGAATGTCTGGAAATTAACGAAGAGAAGAGCAGGGCTGTCTATAGCATTGAACCCCTGGAGCGTGGCTATGGAATCACGCTCGGCAATGCGCTGCGCCGCGTGCTGCTCTCTTCATTGCCCGGATATGCTGTCACCGCAATTAGAGTCGAATCTGTCTACCATGAGTTTTCGACTATTCCTGGTGTCATCGAAGACATGACCGAGATTATCCTCAACGTTAAGGATATCCGCGCCAAGCTCCATGTCCCAGGTCCCAAGTCCGTCTATATTTCGAGCGAGGAGGGCTTTTCGGGCACTCTGACCGCTGGGGATATCGTTCATGATGACGAGGTGGAAATCATCAACAAGGATCTCGTCATTGCCACCTTAAATGGCAGTGGCCGCCTCTTTATGGAGATGACCATCTCTGCTGGCGTCGGCTATAACAGTGCAGATCGCAATAAATGGCCCAATCAGCCGATCGGAGTCATTCCCATCGATTCGATTTTCAATCCTGTCCGTCGCGCCAACTTCAAGGTCGAGGATACCCGTGTCGGTCAATTTACGGATTACGACAAGTTGATCTTTGAACTCGAGACGGATGGCACGATGAGTTGTGGCGATGCGATTAACTATGCCGCAGACCACCTGATTGAGCGCTTCCAGATCTTTACGCAGCTCAGCAGTGATCTCAAGCCTCAAGAAGAGATGGCTGAAAAAGCTGCAGCTGAAGTGGATGGCCTCATGGCCAGCCCGATCGAGGACCTCGACTTCTCAGTCAGGACTTATAACTGCTTAAAGCGCGCCAACATCAACACGATCGGAGATCTGGTCGCCAAGACAGAAGAAGATATGATGAAGGTGCGCAACCTCGGCAAGAAGTCGCTCGAGGAAGTCGTCGCAAAACTCAATGACAATCATTTGACTCTCGCTGAATCTCTGACCGAGATTTAGTCCCGTATATATTTAGGAGGAAAACATGTCCGGATACAGACAACTCTCCCGTCCCACGCATCAGCGCAAGGCGATTTTGAAACAGCAGCTGACGAGCCTAATGGTGAACGGGGAATTAAAAACAACGAAGACGAGAGCTCTCGAAGTTCAGAAGATGGCTGAGAAGTTGATCAGCCTCGCCGTGAGAGAGCATGAGAATTTTACCGAGGTCGAGGTGCAAAAATCAGCGGCCAAGCTCGATGCCAAGGGTCGCAAGATTCTGCAGACCGCCACGTCCAAGTCTGGGGCCAAGTATGATCGCGTCGAGCGCGAGATGACGACTGTCAAGGTCCAGAAGGATGATCCTTCAAGACTTGCTGCCCGTCGCAAGCTCATTGCTGAGCTCTATGAGTTCAAGGATGAGAATGGTCAGCGCATCAACACGGTCAACCACGTGATGAACGAGCTCGCTCCCCGCTACAAGGGACGCCAGGGCGGGTACACAAGAATCATCCGCCTGGGTCAGCGCCGGGGTGATGCCGCCGAAATGGTGCTCTTGCAGCTCGTCTAATTTGGCGACAACAGCACGCGAAGGAGGGATGTTACCGCAAGTGGCATCCCTTTTCTTTACTCTTATTTTGCTCAGATTGGGAGGCCGTGATTGGAATTTGCTCGAGCTGACAATTTAGGCTTTGTCTATCCTGATTCGGCCTCTGCACCCGCTCTGCAGAAGCTCAATTTTTGCTTGGACTCTGGCCGCCATATCGCCATTCTCGGCGCCAATGGCTCTGGGAAGTCTAGTTTAGCCAAGCTTCTCGCCGCCCTCTTTGAACCGAGCTCAGGATCTCTTAGCCTCTTTGGCCTGAGCCCTCATACTGAGGAAAATGTGCAAGTCTTGCGCTCGAGACTTGGCATTGTCTTCCAGAATCCAGACAATCAGATTGTTGCGACGACGGTCGAGGAGGACGTTGCCTTTGGGCTTGAGAATCGCGGCATTGCCAATCCTTTACTGAGGCAGCGCGTCGATGAGGCTCTAGAACTCGTCGGCCTCAGCCCCTATGCCCAAAATGAGCCCACTGAGCTCTCGGGGGGGCAGAAGCAAAAGCTCGCACTTGCAGGCATCCTCGTCATGCGTCCTGATGTCCTCCTCCTCGATGAGGCAACATCTATGTTGGACCCCATGACGGCACGCGAACTCTTTGATTTTATCCGTGCTCTGGCCGCCCAGAAAGATCTCACTCTAATCAATATTACGCATGACATGGAAGAAGCTCTGACTGCTGACGAGGTCATGGTCCTCAAGGAAGGGCAGCTGGCCTATCACGGCTCCGTTCAGACCTTTTTTAAAGACGCTGAGATGAGTGAATTTCACTTGCTCTTGCCGCAGCTACTCTACATCATGCGTGAACTTGGCATCCCCTATGATCTCGAGGGACGCGATCAAGAAGAGTCTTTAAGAGAATTGACAAAGGTTCTTCTCGATGCCTTCAAAGCTGTCCCAATGAGCCAGAGCAAGAGAGAACTCGCTCAGTCTGTGATGGATCGATATCGCCAGCGTAGCGCCGACATCCTAGAGCGAGAAGTGGTCGTGGCCGTCCGTGATCTGAGTTATACCTATCGTCCCGACCTGCCCCTGGCCCACGAGGCCCTGAGACATCTGTCCATGGATCTGCGCCGTGGGGAGATCCTCTCGATTCTCGGCCCCTCGGGCGCTGGCAAGTCCACGCTTGTCTGGCATCTCAATGCCCTCTTAAAGAAGCAGAGCGGTGAGATTGAGGTGCTCGGTCAGCGGCTCAATGAGAAGACGAACATTCGTGACCTCCGCCAGAAGGTGGGCCTCGTCTTCCAATATCCGGAGACACAACTCTTTGCTGAGACTGTGCGCGAAGATATTGCCTTTGGACCTCGCCAGATGGGACTTTCGAGCGATGAGGTGGAGCGCCGCGTCCAGCATGCCCTCGAGCTGGTGGGTCTGAGCCCGGATTTTCTCGAGCGCTCTCCCTTTGAGCTCTCAGGCGGTGAGATGCGTCGCGTGGCTCTGGCGGGTGTGCTGGCCATGGAGACGGAGATCCTCGTGCTCGACGAACCGAGTGCAGGGCTGGATCCTGCGGCTTCGCGTGAAATGGTCAAGTTGCTCAAGCAGCTGCGCGATGAAGGACGTAGCTTGATCCTCGTCACACACGATATGGAGGATGCGGCCGAGCTGTCGGATCGGGTGCTGCTCTTAAACCAAGGGGAGGTCCTTGCACATATGCTGGCGCGCGATCTTTTCTATAATCCCCAGCTCTTGGCCAGAGGGCAGCTCGAGCAGACCGCAGGTCAGAGCTTGATGGCTGAGATCAATCAGACTTTTGGGCTTGACCTACGGCCACAGTCCAGTGCTGAGATCTTAGAGATCTTGCGCCTTCTGCTCAGAGAGGAGACAGCTGATGGACTTTAAGATTGGGCAGTATTGGCCAGGCCATTCTTTCTTCCACCGCCTGGACGCCAGGGCAAAGATCGTGGCGCTCTTTCTCTTGCTCATCGCTCTCTTGCGCCTGAAAGATCCCATCTCTATAGGCCTGTACTTGCTCTTGTCCATCGCCTTTGTCAAAGTCGCGCACATTCCGTTCCGAGTCGTTCTACACAGTTTTAAGAATGTGCTCTTTATCGTCCTCTTTGCCTTCTTGATGAACTTGTTTTTCCGCGCAGATGGAGAAGCGGTTCTCTGGCAGTTTGGCCCTTTAAAGATCAGTCGCGAGGGTCTCTCTGCCGCAGTTCTCATGAGTGTGAGAATTTTGCTTCTGGTTTTTAACTCAAGCTTTTTTCTCTCCCTGACGACTAAGGCACGAGCGCTGGCTGATGCCATCGAAAAACTCTTAAAACCCTTAGAGTTCTTCAAGGTCCCAGTGGGTGAACTGGCCCTGATGATGTCTATTGCCCTGCGCTTTATTCCGACGCTGATCGATGAGAGCAACCGCATCATCAAGGCGCAGGCCTCGCGCGGGGGAGATCTCGACCGCGGAGGACTGCTCAAAAAAGCGCGGGCCTTTGTGATTATCTTAGTCCCCCTCTTTGTCAGTGCTCTTAAACGGGCGAGCGACCTCGCCCTGGCCATGGAAGTTCGAGGCTATCAGGGCAGCCGAGGTCGGACGACGCTTAACGAGAGTCGCCTGGAATTTCGAGACTTCATATTTATCTTGGCCATCATGCTCTTATCGCTGGGCTTGCTCCTGCAGGCCCGCTGGCGTGGCCTATAGGCGTGCTTGAGCGGAGAGTGATACAATGGACGCAATATCCTGAGGAGGCAGACTATGAGCTTGTATCTAGCCTATGACATCGGTGGGACGAATCTCAAAGCGGCTCTCGTCGATGAGAGCTATCAGATCATCGATCGCGCCAATTGCAAGGCCGAGGCGCGAGAGCGAAGTGGTGAAGACATATTAGATTCTTGTCTCGACCTCGCAATGACGCTCCTTCAACGACAGCATCTCGAGCCCTGTGAGCTCAAGGCGATTGGGATGGGGGCGCCAGGGCTGGTCAGCGAGGAGCTGGGAGAATTTGTCCGGGCGACGAATTTGAATTTTCTTCACTTGCCCGTCAGGGAGATTGTGCAAGCACGTCTGAAACGTCCCGTCCACCTCGTCAACGACGCCAATGCTGCGGCTCTGGCCGAGGCCAAACTGGGCGCGGGGCGCGAGAGTTCAAGTTCTGTTCTCATTATCCTCGGGACGGGTCTCGGGGCTGGAATTTGCTTCGATGGGAAGCTCTTTACAGGTTTCAACGGCATGGCCTCAGAACTCGGTCACCATGTCATTGCTGCGGGGGGACAGCCCTGCGGCTGTGGACGCCGAGGCTGCTTTGAGCAGTATGTCTCGGCGACTGCGCTGATCCGTGAGACGGAGGCGGCGATCGCAGCAGCTCCTGACTCCCTCCTCGCAAGCCTAGCGCAGCGCGATGGCAAGGTCTCGGGCCGCACAGCCTTCGCCGCTGCTGAAAAGCACTGTCCGATTGCAGGGGCTCTCCTCAGTCACTATTATGAAAATCTGGCCGAAGGTCTCGCCAACGTCATCAATACTCTGATGCCGGAGGTCATTATTCTCGGAGGTGGCCTCTCCCATGCTGGCGAGGTCCTCCGTCGCAATGTCGAGGAGAAGATCCAGAAGAAGCTCTTCCTCGATGCTCTTGTCCCGAGCACATGCATCCTGCTCGCTGAGCTGGGGAATGACGCTGGGCTGATTGGTGCCGCTCTCTATGCCGAACAGAGGCAGAGCTGTGACTGAGCGCAATCTCGGTTTCAAAATTGAATTCATCGGTCGCAAGTTCCACGGTTGGCAATATCAGGCCAATGCCCCTTCTGTCCAAGCGGAGATGGAGAGGGCGTGGACGGGTCTGACAGCTGAGAGAGTCCGCTTTCGCGCCTCGTCGAGAACGGATGCAGGGGTCTCGGCCCGAGGCTTGGTATGTCAGTGCTTTTCTTCGTCTAGGATTCCAGTCGAGCGCCTGCCCTTGGCCCTCAACTACCACCTTGTCCCAGGCCTAGTCGTCAGTCAGGCCGTGATTTTGCCTCCCGCTTTTTCTCTCCGTCACCAGAGTGTGGCCAAGCACTATTGTTATCGGATCTTCAACCGACGTATTGCCTCGGCCTTTATGACAGACACGACTTATCACTATGGCAAAATTTTGCGGCTTGAGAGACTGCCAGCTCTGGTAGAACCTCTCCTCGGAGAGCATGATTTTGCCGCCTTTATGGATCAGGGGAGCCCGACGCCCACGACCGTGAGACGCCTAGACCTCATCCGGGGTCTCCGGCGTGACGATGTCATAGAGCTTCATGTCCTCGGCTCGGGATTCTTGTATCATATGGTGAGAATTCTGGCAGGGACCGCGCTCCTCGTCATGGCGGGAGATCTCTCGACTGAGGAGGTGCATGAGGCCTTTGCCAAGCGAGATCGCACGGCCCTCGGCCCGACACTGCCCGCACAAGGACTCTGTCTGGAACGCGTCTACTTTGATAAGCCGCTCTTTGGGCGCGATGGACGATCAGATTATGAGCAATTGCTCACTCAGTTAAAGAGAGGATATTATGGACTATCAGATGACGAGTCGTCAGACAAATTTGAGTCTGCTTTCTGATTTTTACGAATTCACCATGGCCCAGGCCTACTTTGAGCAGGGGATCCATGAGCGCATCGCCTACTTTGATCTCTTTTTTCGGCAGGTTCCAGAACAGGGGGGCTATGCCATTATGGCTGGCGTCGAACAGATGATTGACTATCTGGAGCGCCTAGACTTTGATGAGACGATCATACTCTACCTGCGAGAGCAGGGCTTCCAGGAGGATTTTCTGGAGGCACTCAGCCAGTTTCGCTTTGCCTGTGATATCGATGCGATTCCAGAGGGCACGCCTATCTTCCCAGCCGAGCCCATTGTACGGGTGCGTGGCCCTCTCTGGCAGTGTCAATTGATTGAGACCATGCTGCTCTTGTCGATCAATCACCAATCTTTGATTGCGACCAAGTCGGCGCGTATTGTGCGTGCGGCTGAGGGACGGCCCGTCATGGAATTTGGAGCGCGGCGCGCTCAGGGCTATGACGCGTCTTTGCTCGGAGCACGTGCCGCCTATATCTCAGGGGTTGCGGGCACTTCGTGTACTCTCGCCGCCCAGATCTTTGACATGCCCGCACTCGGCACGATGGCCCACTCCTGGGTGCAGTCTTTCCCGACGGAGTACGAGTCTTTTGTGGCTTTTGCCAAGGTCTATCCCGATAACTGCCAACTGCTGATTGACACCTACAATACTTTAAATTCGGGAATTCCCAATGCGATCCGCGTTCATCGTGAGATCCTTGAGCCTCAGGGTAAGCGCCTAGCCGGCGTGCGTATCGACTCTGGGGATCTCACCTATCTCTCGCAGAAGGCGAGGGAGGCTCTGGATGCAGCGGGTCTCACGGACTGTAAGATTGTCGTTTCAAATTCCATTGATGAGTATCTGATCAAGGAGCTCTTGATCCAAGGGGCAAAAATTGATGCCTTCGGGGTTGGCGAGCGCCTGATCACATCTCGTGCGGAGCCCGTCTTTTCGGGCGTGTACAAGCTCTCAGCCATTGAAAACGATCATGGCGTCATCGAGCCGAGGATGAAGATTTCTGAGAATCCTGGGAAAATTACGAATCCTGGAGCCAAGCAGGTCTACCGTCTGTACAATGATGAGGGCTTTGCGGAGGCGGATCTCATCACCTTGGAGTCGGAGAGCTTGGATGAGAGTCGGCCTCTCGAGATCTTTGACCCCCTGCACACCTGGAAGCGGAAGACGCTCAGTTCATTCCGTGCGAGACGTCTGCTCGAGCCCATATTTAGAGAGGGTCAGGTGGTCTATCGGTGTCCGAATCTTCAGGAGATTCGAGCCTATGCCCAGGCGGAACTCCAGACACTCTGGAATTCGATCAAGCGTCTGGAGAATCCACAGATCTACTATGTCGACCTCTCTCAAGAACTCTGGGATCTCAAGGACAGCATCTTACAGGCCCATAATGCCAAGCGCATTTAGAAATCTCGGACGGGCAGGATGAGGCGCTTCCTCAAATATACCTTGCCGTCGATTCTGGCGATGTGGGTCTTTGCCCTCTACACCATGATCGACGGCTATTTTGTGGCCAATTATGTCGGCGAAGTGGAATTTGCGGCCGTCAACATCTCGATGCCCGTTCTGACGAGCCTCTTCGCCTTCGGGATTCTCTTTAGCATTGGCACCTTGACCAAGGTCGGCCACAAGCTCGGGGCAGAGGATGCGGAGGGGGCCAATCTCTATTTTTCAACTGGCTTCATGGCCCTCATTGTCGTCGGCCTCGTCTATACCGTGCTCCTTGCCCTCAGTCTGGAACACTTTATGCCCTTTCTCGGTGCAGAGGGAGAGACCTTGCCCCAGGTCAGGGTCTATCTCAAGACGATCATTCCCTTTTCACTCTTTTTCATGCTGAGCTATCAGCTCGAGGTCTTGGTCAAGGTCGATGGCTTCCCTCGCTATTCAGCGCTTGCTGTCCTCGCCGCTGCTCTCTCTAATTTGGGTCTGGACTACCTCTTCATTGTTCACTTCCAACTCGGCATCTTCGGTGCAGCACTCGCCACGGGCATTGCCCAGGTTCTCAGCAGTAGTCTTTTGCTCTCGCACTTCCTGAGACGGCGAGGGGAGCTTCGTCTCATTCCCAAATTTCGGCTTCACTGCCTCGTCAAGATCCTGCCTCTGGGCCTCGGTGACGCTCTCTCTGAGTTGTCGATCGGCTACACAGTCTTCATCTTCAATGCCACTCTCTTGGCCCTGGGCGGGCAGGAGGCGGTGATCATCTATACGACGATTTCCTATATTTCGATCTTTACACAGGTGACGATGAGTGGCGTCGCCCAGGGGCTCGCCCCGCTCTTAAGCTACGACTACGGCCGTGAGGACAGTCGCCGCCTGCGACGCAATATCTTGAGAGGCTTCAGCTTCGTCGCCGCGATTGCCGTGTTCTTTATTTTGCTCGCACGACATATGGGCTCTCAGATAGTGGGCCTTTTTTTAGAGAGGGATTCACATCTTTTCCCCCATGCACTAGAGGCGCTTTCAACCTTTGCCTGGGCCTATTTGCCCCTCGGTTTCAACGTCTTAATGATCACCCTCCTGGCAAGTCTCGGCCAGGGCAAATACGCCTCCATTCTCTCACTCGTGCGCACTCCCATCATGATTACGCTCGTCATGGTTGCCGTCGTCTCTGTGAGGCCGTCAGCCGTCTGGTCTGTCTTGGCGCTGGCTGAGTTCTTGAGCCTCATGCTGGGCCTTACTTTTCTCTGGAGCTTAAAGAGGCGGCAGGGAGCTAGTAGGGCAAGTAGCCGAACTCAGGCTGGATCGTGATTTTTAAGTCGATGTCCTGAGTGGCACAAATGTCACTCTCGATTCTTGCGAGGATCTCAGAGATATTTTGGACATAGCGATCGGGGAATTTGAGCTCAAATTTAAGATGGTAGCGGCGGCCATGGCGACGCTCGAGGACAAAGTCATGGGGTTCTAAATCTGGGTCGATGGCCTCACAGACCTCAGCCACCCGCTGTCTCAATCCAATGAGGCGCCGATCTTTGAGTTCAACCGGGTCGATATGTGTCGAGAGCAGGACACCCGTCTCTTTCATGACATTCTTCTCCAGTCGAGAGACCTCGTCATGCAGATGAACGAGGTCTAGGGAACTGTCGACCTCCATGTGGATGATGCCGAAGACGTTCTGCCGGCCATAGCTGTGCAAGACGAGGTCGTGCGTGCCGATGACGAGGGGAGAGCGGGCATAAATCTGCTCAATCTCAGCAAGAACTCTGGCATCGGGGACGACCCCGAGAATTTGATTGAAGCTCTCCCGGAGGAGCTGAATGGCCTGAAAGATGATGAGGAGAGAGAGGCCGAGTGCACAGAGGGCATCGAGAGAGAGCGACGAAAATGGCTCGAGTGAGAGGGCGATAAGAATGGTGACACTGATCAAGATGTCAAAGAGCGCATCTGTGACAATGGCTCGAAAGACCAGCGTTTGTGAATTCTTGGCCACTTTACGGGCGCTGCTGTAGACGTAGAACTTGAAGAGAATAGAGAGGCAGAGGACATAGAGGGTATAGCGACTGAAGTCTGGCGAGCTGCCTGCGATGAGGCGCACGATACTTGAGCGCATGAGCTCGAAGCCCGTAAAGAGAATGAAGATGGCGAGGAGAGTGCTGGCGATATAGTCAACGCGCTGATGCCCATAGGGATGATCGCTGTCGGCCGGCTTGGCATAGATGTGAAGAGAGATCCAGGTGACAATCGAACTCAAGGAGTCGTTTAAGTTGTTGAGGGCATCTCCCATCAGGGCAAAAGAATGAAGCAGAAGCCCCAGGCTGAGCTTTGCGACAAAGAGCATGAGGTTTAGGATGAGATAGACGAGAGACTGACGCTCCAGTCCGAGATTGTTCTGCTTTAAGGTCCTCACAGAGCCTCCTTTCACCCTTGGCATTATGAGCTAAGGGACATGAAACTGGCAAGTGGATCAGTGCTCAGAAAGGTCAAAAGCCCCGAAAAATGTTACAATACGCTCAAAACAAACACTCATCTCGAGTAGAAAGAGGTCTCTCATGGACATTAAGAAAATTCATTCGGATCGCGCGCCTGCGGCTGTCGGCCCCTACGTTCAGGCTAAACAAGTAGGCAATCTCCTCTTCATCTCAGGTCAACTGCCTGTGTCCCCCGAGACCCATGAATTGATCGTCGATGATATTCAGGCCGCGGCCAGAGCTTCTATGCAAAATATTGGCTTCATCCTCGAGGCGGCAGGAGCCAGCTACGACGAGCTGATCAAGTGTAATATCTACCTGGTCGACATGGCAGACTTTGCCGCAGTCAATGAGGTCTATGCTGAATTTTTCACGGGCGAATATCCCGCGAGAGCCTGTGTGGCCGTTCATCAACTGCCCAAGGGCGCACGGGTTGAAATCGAAGCCGTCGCCGCTGTCAAGTAGCAAATCCTGGCCTGAGCGCATACGCTCAGGCTCTTTTTAAAATCATGAAAAAGAAGAAAATCTTACTCCTAGCCACGGGCGGGACCATCGCCTGTGTCGCTACGGACCGAGGTTTCGTGCCGGGGATCTCAGGGGCAGAGCTTCTGGCCCAGCTTCCAGCCCTCCAAGAACGGGCTGAGTACACCGCGCAGCAGTTGATGAACAAGGATTCTTCTGAGATGGAGGTCGCCGACTGGGTCGCCATAGCGACGGCTGTCTCTGTAGCCCAGACAGCTTATGATGCCGTCGTCATCACGCACGGGACAGACACGATGTGCTATACGGCGGCAGCCCTGTCTTTTATGTTGCGAAATGTTCAGATCCCCGTCCTCCTGACAGGCTCTCAGAAGCCGTCCTCTGTCCCAGATAGCGATGGTCCAGAGAATTTACAGTCAGCCATCCAATTTGCCTTGGAGGCGGAGCCAGGTGTGGCCATTGCCTTCAATCGCAAATTGATCCATGGCGTCCGAGCCTTCAAGATGTACTCTAAAAATGAGGACGCCTATGTCTCCAGGAACTATCCGATCCTGGCGGAAATTCGCGGCGAGGAGCTCATCTGGCACGCTCGGCCGCGTGTCCTGACGGATGGACCGGGTCTCAGTGAACTGCCTGTAGAAGGCGCGGTCCCCACTGAGCCAGAGCTCAGCCTCGTCAGTGAGGTCGGCCTCTTAAAGCTCAGCCCATCGACTGAGGCGACAATCCTGGACTACTATGCAGAGAGTGGCTGTCGCGGTCTGATCATAGAGGGATTCGGTGCTGGGGGAATCGCAAACCTGACGCGAGGGATGGCGGGGGGTATCGAGCGACTTATCCAGGAGCATCATATTCCAGTCGTCATGATCTCCCAGTGTCCCTATGATGGCGTCAATCTCTCCATCTATGGCGTGGGAGAAGCGGCGCGCCAGCTCGGTGTCATCCCAGGAAACGACATGACGACGGAGACGGCTGTCTGTAAGCTCATGTGGATTCTTGGCCACACATCGGACCTCACAGAGATTAGGACTATGGTCCAGTACAATTACCTCGATGAGATCAGCAGCAATCACTAGCTGCCTCAGTGACGCGGAAATTCGAGGGTGATCTGAAAGATCTGTCCCTGGAGCTCTGCCTCTACATTGCCAGCAAGTTTCGTCACGAGACGATAGACGATAGTGAGGCCGAGACCTGATCCGCGCCGGTGGCGGCTCGGATCGTCTGTGTAGTAGCGCTCAAAAATGCGCTTGATATCTGGGCGGTGATCGGGATCTAGATCATTTGCAATTTGAATCTGCACCGCCTTCTCCTGGGCGCTGACGGAGAGATCTATGCGAGTTTTGGCGTAGGCCAGTGCATTGCTCAGAAGATTGTTCAGTATACGTTGGAGAGCCGCCTGATGGCTCCAGATGATGAGCCCTGGAGGGCAGTCTACTTGCAGGCAGAGATGCTTCTCTCTGATCAACTCTGAAAAACTGTCGAGAGATTGCCTGAGCTCTGCGGATAGATCGACCTCAGATCGCTCCAATTCATAGCGCTCATCGGCGAGCTTGACATAGCGAAAACTGTCCTCGAGAAGCGTCTTCAGCTCCTCGATGCGCGCTTTGATCACTTCTGTATACAGTGCCGCCTTCTCAGGATTCTCAGTCTTCTGGAGCAGCTGAAAATAGCCAGAAAGAGAGGTGAGGGGAGTCCGGATATCATGCGAGATGTGGGTGATAGTCTCCTGAATCTCGAGGTCACGGCAGTGATAGAGCTCACGAAGTTCCTTTTCTTTGCGAATCAGCTCGTTGAGCTTCTCAGAGAGCCTTCGCAATTCTTTAAAGTGAAGAGAGCTGCTGAGCTCCTTGTTACTCTCGTGCTGGCTTAAAAAGTCGAGTTGATCCGTGAGCGATCTGATCTCCTGGCGATAGAGACAGAAGAGAATGGCAAGCAGGGCAATAAGCAAAATGGCGATGAAATAGAGCAGCTGGGCGCCCTCCTTAGTGAATGTCCATCCGTGAAAGTCTCAGGACGGTGAGTCCATTGTAGACGATGAGTGCGGCGATGGCGAAGAAAATAATTCTGAGAGAGCTCATGTCGGCGAGAGTGCCCTGTTGAGTGAGAATTGAGAGACTCCAATGGCTGATGGCTCCAGGCTCGAGCTTGAAGAGATTCTCTAAAACTTGGAGAAGGCTGGGCAGAAGATCACTGGTGGACAGCAGAATGAGGATGATGCCGACGACCTTGCTTCTCGTCAGGTAGGCGAGAAAAACATAGAAAGTGCAGAGTGCCCAGGCTAAGAGAATCCGCAGGGCCAGGTCTTTGAAAAATTCTCTTTCAAGTTTAAGGCTATAATCGCCTGTTAAAAGATAGCCATAAAAATATAAAATCAAAAGAAAGGCCAGGAGATAGATGAGGAGCGTGACGAGACTTGTCACAGCCTTAGAAAGTGCCAGCGAAACGCGGGAAGCCTGACTGTGCAATATATTTTTCCCGAAGCCCGAACTGAGCTCAGAGGAGATAAAGAGGGTGAGAAAAATGATGGAGATGAGAACGACGAAGCTGAAAACGCCCTGGGCATTGTAATGAAAGAAGAGAGACAGATCCTGAGACATCTTATTAAAATCAGCGGGCATTGGCAGCGGGGCATCAGAATCTGACTCCCTTTCTTTCTGGAGCTGCTCAGCTTTATCCGTATTTATCCCGATATGGAAACCAGAGGTGAACTGCTCCTGAGCTACGGACGTCGGGGCATTGAGGTCTAGCTGGCTCAGTTTATAAATACCAGCTGTCAAGACAGCTAAAAAGACAGGGATAAGTAAAAAACAGACATAAAAACTTCTGCTCTTAAAGAGCCTTCTCAGATCCATACGAATCATATTAAGCATTTTTCAGACCTCCGATCTTATCGATAAAGTAAGACTCTAATGTCGTCTGTGACATCTGAATGGACCTAATTTGATGGCCTGCCTGAACCAGCTGACGATTGATCTCAGCGAGCTCAGAGAGCTGCTCATAGAGCTCGACAGTCTCAGAATCCACGACCTTAAAGTCTTGAATCTTAAACTCTCGTTCGAGAGTGTTGACGACCGCATCGATCTCAGAGGCCTGGATGACGATTTTATCCTGGCAGCGCTTGATGAGTTCTGCCATACTGACCTCCTCGATCATTTCGCCATGATCGATGATACCGATCCGATCGGCCACCCTGGCCAACTCATCGAGTTGATGGCTGGAGATCATCACGGCAATTTGCTTTTCTCTCGCCAATTGCCTGAAGAGCCGTCTCATCTGAATGATGCCCTCGGGGTCTAGGCCATTCGCAGGTTCATCGAGGAGCAAGATATCGGGATTGTTGAGAATCGCCATGGCGATGCCGAGTCGCTGCTTCATGCCGAGGGAGAAGTGCTTGACCTTCTTTTTGCTATCGGGGCTGAGACCGACAAGCTCTAAGCTTGCTGGGACTTGTTCTTTTTGCTGAAGGCCGATGGCTGTCGCGAGAAGCTTCATATTCTCCATCGCCGTCAGCTGCGGGTAAACTGCAGGGTTCTCAATGAGGACTCCAATGCGCTCAAAAAGACTTGTCTTCTCCTGCACGGCCTCACCAAAAAGCTTGATTTCTCCTGAATCAGGGTGGGTCAAACCGCTGATGACGCGCATAAGCGTCGTCTTCCCCGCGCCATTACGTCCGATGAGACCATAGACTTCTCCGCGCTGCATATTGAGGCTGACATTGTTGAGCGCACGGGTCTTCCTGTAATTCTTAGAGATGTGCTTGATGTCTAGGATGAATGCTGTCATAAGCCGCTTCCTTTCTGACTTATATGCCCATCCTATGATCTTTGAGCTAAGAAAATTTCAAGGAATCATTAAGATTTAGACTTTAAAGAGGCAGAAGCCAAGGCCCCAGACCGTCTCGACCAAGGGGGGAGCCCCCGCATCACGCAGCTTTTTCCGGAGATTGCTGATGTGGACATTGAGAGCGCGATCATCACCGATGTACTCCTCATCCCAAGCGGCCAGGTAGAGTTCCTCTCGGGAGAAGACTTTTTCTGGCTCTCGGATCAGGGCTGCGATAATCCGGAATTCCTGGCCCGTCAGGTGAAGGCGCACACCCTGGAAGAGGAGATCCCGGCGCTCTGAATCCAAAGAGATTCCACTATCGCCGAGACCAGTCTCTGGGGGCCGCTCGCCCATTTCCCGATGACGTCTCAGGAGAACTTCAACGCGAGCTTCTAGTTCCTCGATGTCAAAGGGCTTGGTCAAATAGTCATCGACGCCGAGTCTAAAGCAGTCGAGCTTATTGTGGAGGGCATCTTTGGCAGAGATGATGAGGACGGGAAAAGATTTCTCATGTCGCCATTTGCGGAGGAGATCCTCACCACTGAGACCTGGCAACATCAGATCGAGAATCATGAGGTCGACATCCCAGGACTGTAAGAAGAGATCAGCTTCGGTTCCCGAATAGACCTGGTGACAGACATGACGCTCTTCGAGGCAGGCAGAGATGAGCGCATTGATCTCGACATTGTCCTCAACGATCAGGATATCAGCCATAAAAGATGACCTCCTCAAGAAGAAAAAAACCGACAGACTCGTGGCCTGTCGGTTCTGGTGGAGACGAGGGGAATCGAACCCCTGACCTCTTGAATGCCATTCAAGCGCTCTCCCAACTGAGCTACGCCCCCGGCTGCATGGACGATAATAGCCTAGGGTATAATGGGTGTCAAGTCTTTTCCAAAAAGAATTCAGTGGAGGTTGTCATGAGAGCAGTTATACAGAGGGTAAGCTCGGCAAAAGTGAGTGTTTCGGGGCAGGTCTGTGGCGAGATTGGCAGGGGCTTCCTCGTCCTCCTCGGCTTCTCAGATGAGGATACAGAGGCGGGGATTGAGAGCTTCTGGCAAAAGCTCAAGGGGCTGCGACTCTTCAGTGACGCAGAGGGCAAGATCAATCTTGCACTCGATGATATTGGGGGAGAGGTCCTCATCGTCTCGCAATTCACTCTCTATGCCGATTTGCGGCGAGGTCGGCGGCCGAGCTTTGTCCAGGCGGCGCCGCCGGAGGAGGCCGAGCGCCTTTATGAGGCTTTTTTACAGAGGGCCAGGCAAGACTTCCCTAATCTCCAGACAGGGATCTTTGGGGCCAGTATGGAAGTGGAACTGACAAATTCTGGACCGTTTACGCTGATTTTAGATTCGCGGGATCTCGAAAAATCACGCCGCGGCTGAGTCTTTGTCACGGCGAGATGGGGAAAAATGCGTTATGATAGAAGGCGTGCACAAAGAGAGATCACTACGCATACTGGGAATTGACCCTGGCTTCGCGCGCCTGGGCTATGCCGTTTTAGACTTCGACGGACGTCGTTTTCAGATCTGTGATTTCGGCTGTATTGAGACATCGCCGAAGTCGCCCTTTCCCGAGCGGCTTGTCGTGATTTATGACGCCCTCAATCAGATTCTGGATCAATACAGTCCTGAGCAAGTCGCGATCGAACAACTCTTTTTTGCCCGCAATACGACGACGGCGATTGCCGTGGCCGAGGCGCGGGGAGTGGCCGTTCTCGCGGGGGCGAGACGTCAGCTGCCCGTCTTTCAATACACGCCCGTCGAGGTCAAGTCGGCAGTGGTCGGCTATGGCAAGGCGGACAAGCAGCAGGTGCAGAATATGACCTGCCAGATTTTAGGCCTCAGGCGCATTCCTCAGCCCGATGATGCAGCGGATGCGCTCGCCATCGCGATCTGTCATGGGCATAGTTCACAGGGGATCGTCTAGGAGGAAAGAATGTACGCATATCTCAAGGGAAAATTAGTGGCCAAGGAAGCTTCTGCGCTCATTTTGGAAGTGGGTCCCGTCGGCTACGAGCTCATCTGCGAGCCAGCTCTGCTCAGTGCCTGGCCAGAGATTGGCTCCCAGATCAAAGTCTATACATACCTGAACGTCCGCGAGGATGCAATGGAACTCTACGCCTTCCCCACAGAGGAGAGCAAGCAGCTCTTCCTCCAGCTGATCAAGGTCTCAGGCATCGGGGCCAAGCTGGCCTCCACGATCATTGCCGACATCGAGCCGGCAAAGCTCATCCTCGCCATCATCAACAATGATCTCAATCAGCTGACCAAGATTAAGGGCATAGGCAAGAAGACGGCGCAGAGAATTGTCCTAGAGCTCAAGGACAAGCTGGCCAAAGAAGCAGACTTTGCGGCAGAGGGCGATTTGGATATGGCGCTCGACTTTGAAGCAGCGAGCGGGATTCGCGAAGAGGCCAGCTCTGCACTACGCCTCCTCGGCTATAATAGAGTCGAGGCCGAAACGGCCGTAGACTCTGTGTTGAAAATGCAGCCAGAGATCGAATTGACAGATCTCATTCGCCTGGCCCTAAGAGGTCTCGCCAAGGTTTAGAGAGGTATCTTGTGTCTGGAAGTATCTATAGTAAATTCGATCCGGAGGATCTCATCAACGACGTCGAAGACGAGCGACTGATCAGTCGAGAACTGCGCTCTGGCGATGGCGACGAGGCGAGCCTCAGGCCGAAGATCTGGGCAGAGTACTTTGGCCAGTCCAAGGTCAAGGATAACCTCCAAGTCTTCATCGCCGCGGCCAAGCAGAGGGGAGAGGCGCTCGACCATGTCCTCCTCTATGGGCCGCCAGGTCTCGGCAAGACCACTCTGGCAGGGATTATCGCGCGCGATCTCGGAGCTCAGATGAAGATCACCTCTGGACCTGCCATCGAACGACAGGGGGATCTGGCTGCGATCTTGACCAATCTTGGCGATGGGGACGTCCTCTTCATCGACGAGATCCATCGCCTCAACCGTGCAGTCGAAGAGGTGCTCTATCCTGCAATGGAGGACTATGTCCTCGACATCATGATAGGCAAGGGTCCCTCTGCACGCTCGCTCAGGCTCGATCTGCCGCGCTTTACGCTGATTGCTGCGACCACGCGGGCGGGGCTCTTGACCTCGCCGCTCAGAGATCGCTTTGGCATGGTTCATCGCCTCGAACTCTATGAAGCAGCGGAAATTCGCCAAATCTTAAAGCGCAATGCTGAGATGCTCGCCTGCGCCATTGACGAGGAGGCCCTCGATCTCATGGCGGGGCGCTGTCGGGGAACACCGCGCATTGCCATCCGCCTCCTAAAGCGCGTGCGCGACTTTGCTCAAGTGGAGGGAGATGGTCGCATTACGGCAGAGCTGGCCGAGCGTGGACTGCGAGCTCTCGAGATTGACCCGATCGGTCTCGACGGGACGGACCTCAATCTCTTGCGAAATATTGCCGAGCTCTTCGGCGGGGGGCCCGTAGGGCTCGAGACGATTGCGGCGACACTTGCGGAAGACAGTCGGACCATTGAAGATTTCTACGAACCCTATCTTCTGCAAATTGGCTTCATGGCCAAGACGGCACGTGGCAGAGTTTTAACGCCGGCAGCTTATCGCCATCTCGGCCTGACCCCGCCTCATGATACGCCAGCTTTTGAGAGCCTGAAGCAAATGTCCATAGAGGAGAGTCTCGATGAGTCTTAGTTTCGACTGCCTATCCCAGATTCCAACTCTCGCTGATGCGCTCCGAGAGAGCGGGCAGAAGCTTTTCCTCCACGCCTGTTGTGGCCCCTGTGCTGAAGCGCCCATTCTCGATCTCCTAGAGGCAGGCTTGCAGCCGACCCTCTACTATTACAATCCCAATATTTACCCGCTGGCAGAGTGGGAGCGACGGCGCGAGGCCATTGCCAAGCTGGCCTCTCTGAGAAATATAGAACTCCAAGTGGCTGAGGGCGATCGAGAGGCCCTAGGGCTCGGGATCGCAGGCCTCCCCAAGCAATGTGCCTACTGCTACCAAGTGAGACTTCAGGAAGCGGCATGTCGTGCGCGTGAACAGGGCTATGCCTGTTTTACCACGAGTCTTCTCGTCAGTCCCTATCAAAATCGCGAGCTGATCATCAAGACGGGGACGGCTTGTGCGGCTCGCGAGGGCATCACTTTTTTACCCGTGGACTGGCGTCCGCTCTATCGCCTCGGCCAAAATTTGGCCCGCGAGCACGGCCTCTACCGCCAGCGCTTCTGCGCCTGTTTTTTCTCCTTAGAGGAGTCGAAGTGGAAAGATCAGATTTTAGAAGAGCTGAGGCCCCTCGATCAGCGCTTGCGCCAATAGGCGACGAGCCCCAAGATGGGGATGAGCAGGAGCAGCTCAATTCCGCAGAGTAAGATAAAGCTCAGATATTGGTTGCGGCTGAAGAGCAAGTTGATGCCAATCAGGATTGAGAAGAGCAAAAAGAAGAAGACAATGTTACCTGCGACATTGTCAAAAAGAAAGCCAAGAAGAAGGCTCGCTGCTGTTTTTTTCTTGCGTTTTCTAGCCACCCGTCTATCTTAGCAGAGATTCAAGCGAGCAGCTAGTCAGGAGTCAGGATGTCCATCGATGCCTGTACATTGAGAGAACTGTGTCGAGATCTGAGTCTTCTCGTCCCCAGTCGTGTCCTTAAAATTCAACAGTTCCAAGATCGAAATATCCTCTTGCAGTTGAAGACGAGATCAGGGCGTCAGCGCCTCGTCCTCTCTCTAAGTGGAGAGGCCTCGACGCTCTATCTCACGGATGCTCCGATCGAAAGTCCAGAGCGTCCTCCAGGCTTCCTTCAGTTCCTACGTAAACAGCTCCAGGGGAGCGAACTCATCGGGATTCGACAGCTGCCTGACGAGCGCATCGTCCATCTGAGCTTTCGCAACTATGATGAGCTGGGCGATCTTCAGACCCTCGAACTCATCGCCGAATTGATGGGGAGACATGCCAATCTCATCCTCTGTCGAGATGGACTGATTCTCGAGGCGCTGAAGCATGTCGATTCCAGCCAATCGCGCCACCGCGAGGTCATGCCCCTCAGACGCTATGTCGCGCCCCCAGAACGACAGGGCCTCTCTGCTCAGGAGATCCTCGAAACGAAGAATCTCGAGGCTGCCGAGCTCGAGGCATTCTCTCAGGCCAAGAATCTCGAGCATTTTTTGCTCGCATCTCTCGCTGGTAGCTCACCGCTACTCGCGACAGAAGCGCTCTTTCGCCTGGGCCTCGATCCCGACTCTCGCCCCGTATCTCTCGATGCCAAGGGGCGTGAGCAATTGACTGCCGCAGTCTATCTTCTGGCTGAACTCTATCTCAAGACGCCAAAGGGCGCGTATATCTACTATCTCGACGAGGCGAAGACGCAGGGCTTTTGCTGTCATGTGCAAGACTTAAAACAACTGCCCTATCGCCAGCACTTCGAGACTGTCAGCGAGGCGAGCACTCAGTTTTACAGTGCTCAGTATCTGCGCGGCATCTTGACTGAGAAGCGTCAAAGTCTGCAAAAAGCCCTGAGACGTGAGCAGAAGAAGTGGCTGCGCAAATTAGAATTGCATGAGGCCGATATGGCCTCAGGACAAGACTACGAGACGGTCAGGCGCTATGTCGAACTACTGCAAGCAAATTACCCGCTCTTGAAGAAGCAGCCGAGCGGGAGCGAGAGCATTGCTGTCATCGACTATTGGCAGGAGGAGATGCCAGAGATCATCATTCCCCTCAATCCTAAGCAGAGTCCCGAGAAAGCGCCCGATAGCTATGCCAAAATGGCGCGTCGCAAGGAAGAGAAACTACGGCGCGCGGCCGAGCTGCTCGAGATTGACAGGGCGCAGTTGAATTTTCTAGCAGAGCTCGAGGCCAGCTTGGAAAATATTGAGTCCGAGGTGGATATGCTCGCCTGGCAGCAGGATCTCGCCTACGTACGACAGACACGTCGCGGTGAAGAGGCTGATGAGGAGAGTGTGTCGAATGTACCTGGCCAAAAACAGCCTGATCTCGTGGGGCGCAAGCGCAGCAGTAAAAAAGTGAAGGTCAAGGCACAGCCCAAGAAGCGGAAGGAGAAGCCCCTGCCCCCGCGACGCTTTCAATACATGGGCTACCGGATTGAGGTGGGGCGTAATAATCTCCAAAACGAGCATCTCAGTCTGCAGAAGGCTCCCAAGGGGGCTCAGTGGTTTCACCTCAAGGGAGCTCCCGGGGCTCATGTCATTGTCTATTGTGAGGCCTCTGAGCTTACGCCCGAGCTCAGCCTCGCGGCGGCAGCTCTGGCGCTCTGGTATTCCTCGCTCAGGCGTGGGCACGTAGAGGTCAGCGGCGAGGTTGACCGCTGTACAGTCCGTCAGCTCCGCAAGGCCAAGGGCATGCCGCCAGGTCAATTGTTGTACCAGAGTGAGGGCAGTTATCGCCTCAGGACGCGAGGCCCCGAGACCGTGGAGGGCCTAGAGATCTTGGACGATCTGTCTAGAGAATAAAAGAAGCCAGCCCAGGGGCTGGCTTCTTTTCTGTAAGGATCTAGGCCTGTCGTTTCAGGAGCTTTTTGATTTTGTCGGTCGGGTCGAGGAGAGAGGACATCGAGGCATTGTGATTGAGTGCGTCGATGAGCAGTGCGATGAACTTGCTCATGTCGGCATTGATGTACCATTCCTGTGCGGCCAGTTGAGGTGGATGATAATTGAGATTGGTCGAGATGACATAATCGATGAGACCGGCCTCATGGGCATGGCTAAAGCGCTCGATGCCATCCGTAAAGAGGGCAAAGCTCGTCGCACAGAAGATCCGCTTGGCTCCCTTGTCCTTTAGGATCTTGGCAAGATCGAGCATGGAGTCGCCAGAAGAAATCATATCGTCGACGATCAAGACATCGTAGCCCGACACGGAATCCCCGAGGAACTCGTGGGCGATGATCGGATTACGACCGTCACGAATGGTCGTATAGTCTCGGCGCTTGTAGAAGGTGCCGAGTGGTAGGCCGAGGAGTGAGGCAAAGTACATGGAGCGCTGGATGGCCCCTTCATCGGGGGAGATGACCATCATCTTATCTCGTTCAAAGGAGAGGTCTGGAATTTGCCTCAGCATCGACTTCAAGATTTGATATGTCGTGGGAATGGATTCGAAGCCAGAAATGGGCACTGAGTTAGAGACTCGGTCATCGTGGGCATCAAAGGTGATGAAGTTTGTGATTCCGAGTTGAAAGAGTTCTTCTAGCATGTAGGCACAGTCGAGAGATTCGCGCGACGCCTTGCGGTGTTGGCGGCCCTCGTAGAGAAAGGGCATGATGACGTTGATGCGGGCTGCCTTGCCAGAGGCGGCCAGGATGGTGCGCACCAGGTCCTGGTAGTGATCGTCTGGTGACATGCGATTGGGCTGGCCGAACATCTTGTACTCGACAGAGTAGTTGAGGGGATCGCAGATGATATAGAGGTCATGGCCGCGCACCGTGTTTTTTAAGACGGCCTTGCCCTCGCCCGTGGAAAAGCGCACACAGTCGACGGGCACGCGATAGTCAGCTCGTACGAAGCCGGGAGTCAAGCTCTCTTGACTCTCAAAATTTGTCACATACTCATTGCGGCGGTCGATGAGACGCTTATTGATCATCTCGCCGAAGTCGCGCGCACCGTCGAGACAGATCAGGCCAATGGGGCCGACGGCAGGCATCTTGTTTTCGCCGTACTGGTCGTAGAGGAAGTAGTTCTTGTCGTGGAACTTGTCGAGGATCATTTGCATTTGTTCAGTCATGGAGCACCTCTAATTATGCTGGGAAGCCTCGTGTTCGGCGAGGCGGGCGGAAATGAATCGGGAGGGGTCGAGCGCCTTTTGGAGAGATTGATTGAAGTTTAAAAGATCGATGATCTTGGCGACATAGTCGGCGAGGTCAACGCGCTTTAGCCAACTGCGCTCAGCCAATTCGATGGGGAGATAGCTGAGATTTGAGACGAAGATGCGCTCGATGACGCCCTCGTTCTTAGCCCCGTCAAAGAGCTCAAAACCCCTAGAGAAATGGGCATAGCTCACAGCGATGAAAATGCGCCGAGCGCCACGGCTCTTCAGCTGCAAGGCGCAGTCCATGACGGTGCGGCCGCTGTCGAGCATGTCGTCGATAATCAGCACATCCTTGCCCTGGACGCTCTCGCCGAGAAATTCCTTTTGGACCTTTTCGGCGGCCGTCGCCAAGCTGTGCACATTGGAGCGCTGGCGGTAGAAGATGCCGAGGGGGACCTTGAGCATGGAGGCAAAGTAGACGCCACGGCTGATGCTGTTCTCATCTGGAGAAATACACATGAAGCTCTCGCCGTCCAATTGGATGTCTGGGTAGCTGTCGAGCAGTGTTTTGATCATCTGATAGGCCGTGGGGAAGGTCTCAAAATTGTTCCTCGGGACGGCATTGGCCACGCGGGCATCGTGTGCGTCAAAGGTGATGAAATTGGTGATGCCGCTGTTGAACAACTGCTTCAACATAAGGGCGCAGTCCATCGAGCCGCGGTTGACCCGCCGATAGCGACGTCCCGCATAGAGATAGGGCATGATGACGTTGATGCGCTTTGTGATGCCGTGGGTGGCGGTGATCAGACGTAAGAGATCCTGAAAGTGGTCGTCAGGGGAGAGGGAGACGAAGCGACGCATGCGATTCATGTAGGATCCATAGTTCAGGACATCCGTTAGGATGAAGACATCGTGACCACGGACAGAATCGATGAGCGTGGCCTGACCTTCCCCCGAGCTAAAACGCGTCAGATCAACTTCTGTGCGATAATCATTTCGCAAGAAGCCGCGCTCTTGGAGGAGCAGTTCGTGTTCCTCCACAGCCTGTTGACGGCGCTTTCTCAGTTCGAAATTGATTTGATCGGAGATGTCGAGGGGCATCTGGTGCGAGATGACGGCAACGGGCCCCACGGGCTTAAAGAGTTCGGCACAGGGATCGCTGCGTGAGATTATCGCAGTCGAATCGGAGCCTAGTTGAGACATGAGTGACCTCCCTTGAGCTAGTGCCCTCAGTATAGGTAAATTGTCAATCGTCGACAAGGCGTCTAAGATATGGGAGGAGGTGAGGAGATGGCTATCAATTTTCGCAAGGCCAGACTGGTGAGCGCAGCTCATCGAGTCAGTCAGATTCCCGAGCCAACACTGCCCGCCATCATCTTTGCTGGGCGCTCTAATGTCGGCAAGAGTTCACTGATCAATCTGATCTGTGGCCAGAAAAATTTGGCGCGGGTCAGCTCAAGTCCTGGCAAGACACAGGCGCTGCTCTTCTACAGTATCGATGATCAATTGCTCCTCGTCGATCTGCCTGGATATGGCTATGCCCAGAGTGGACAGAAGCGGCAAAGTGAGTTCAATCAGCTCGTCGACCGCTTTCTCGAGCAATACGAGACAATCCATGTCATGCTCCTCGTCATAGACAGTCGTCGCGGCCTCCAGGCAGAAGAGGGAGCCATCCTCGCCTGGGCAAATGCCCGCGGCATCACAACGCGCATTGTCTGTAACAAGATAGACCAGCTGAAGCAGCGCGAGCTCCAAGAGCTCAAACGACAGTTCGGACCCTCTGCTCTCTATACCTCAGTCACCAAGCGCCGGGGTCTTAAAGAATTGCGTGAGGCCCTTGCGTCTACGCTCGGCCTCAGCGCAGTCGATGTCGATTAAATGTCCCTTTTTGTCACGACTTGACGCCTAGAGATCAGAAAGAGCGATGAGTCTTCCGCCATCATGGCGGTGGAGGGACTCATCGTGCAAACTTTAAGTCTAAATTTGAGAGCCTATCGAAAAGCGGCGAGAGATCAGACTGTCTTCTGGACCCAGCAGACACGCCCCGGTCTCCTGGCGCTGATTCTCTTGCTCTTGCTGCTCCCTCTCATCTTTCTGGCGGCGTGCTATCCTTGGCTCTTTGGGCTCTTGGCTGTGGCAGTTCTCGTCATCTTGCTCAGCCTGCTCGGGCAGCGGGCGAGAAGACGCCCTCGAATACTCTATCTCACAGTCTTAATCCTCATCTATTGTAGTTTCAACTTCAGCAGGGAGGCTCTGTCCTATTGGCGTCAGAAGGAATGGTCAGAATCTCTTAAGACGATAAATTCTGTCTTCGAAGGAGAGTGCCAACTGATGCGCTGCCTCAGTAAAGATAGGGCAGAGGGGAAAGGGGTCTTCTTAGTCAGGGTCCGGAGCGTCCAGGATAGAAGTCTCAAGTCTCTCAGGGGCTGTCGACTGATTGCCTATGCTCCTCTCTCCTTGCAGAACACTATGACTTTCCGCGCGTCAGGACCCTTGAGCGCCTTGAAGGGAGCGCGCAATCTCGGCGCTTTTTCAGAGCGCGCCTATGGACGTGGACTGGGTGCTGCACTTTCCTTGAGCATTCGCAGTGAGAGCTTTAGACCTCTTGGCATGCGTTTTGGACATCTGATTCGCCAGGCGATGGACCGCTTTGCTCTCGATCTTAGTGAGGGCGTCAAAGAAGAACTCAAGCCGAGACAAGCGGCCCTCTTCTCCGCTCTCTTTTTGGGAGACAAAGCGGGGATGACGGCACGAGATAAAGAGGTTCTGCTACTTTCTTCTCTCAGTCACTTGACTTCTGTCTCAGGCTATCACCTCTATTTTCTCCTGCTGCCACTTGCCGTCTTTTTCCGTCAAAAGCCCCAACTCAGGCGATACGAACTTTTATTGAGCTTATTGATCCTGCTTCCCTGGCTCTTGATGATCGGTCTTAGGGCGAGCCTCTTTCGGGCATTTTTACTCTTCTTGATCCAGCGAGTGGCGAATCTTCTTGGAGCTCGAAGCGACGGCTTAAACACGATGTCTTGGCTGATTGTCATCAGCCTTATCTACGATCCTTTTCTGGCTTTTAATCTCGGCTTTTTACTTTCGCTGACGGCCTCGGCAGCTATCCTGATTCTAGCTCCTCCAATTCGTCGGCGACTCTTGGCGCGCTGGCCCTGGCTCGGGCGAAATGTCATCTCTCAGATCAGTGTTTCGCTCGCCGTGCAAATCTGTCTTTTTGTGCCACAGTTTTGGCTTTTTTCACATCTGCATCTCCTGAGCATTCCGATCAATATTGTGGCTTCCGTCTTGGTCTCTATGCTCTTTCAGCTCTGTCTTCTCTATTTTCTTCTCAAGGCTCTGCTGGCTCTCAAAATACTGGGAGGACTGGGAACGATTTTAGGAGGCCTCCTCTTTGGCTCGATGCGGATTGTCATCGACGCCTTCTATCACTGGGCCAAGCTCGCATCTCAAGTTCCGACACAAGTCCTGGGGCGGGACAAACTGCCTTTGATCTTAGTCCTGTTCTTTGCCATTTTGACGCTGCAGGCTTGGCGGGGGAGACCTCTGCTGAGAGCTAAGATCTGGCGGCGAGCTGTTCTTGCGATATTTCTCTCTGCTTCTCTCTTCTGTATTTTCTTCGCTATCTATAATGCCGTGGACGCCAGAAGATTTGCGATTCACTATTTGGATGTCGGGCAGGGGAATAGTACCTTTATCCGATATAAGGGGCGCACTCTCTTAGTGGATGGCGGAGTCCCCGAACAGGCGGGGCGCACCCTCTGGCCCTTTCTCCGCTACCTCGGGGTCAGGCAGATAGACCTGGCCGTGATCACCCATGGCCACAATGACCATATTGGCGGCATTTTAGAATTGTGCCAGAGTCAGATGATTCGACAAATTGCCTATCCTTTGTCGGAGATTGATGAGCCAAACTCACCCTATAATGCTGCATTCTGGGCAGATTTTAAGCAGCGTTTCCCCGCCGGTAGCTTGACGGCAGGACAGACCATTGAACTCTTCAACTCGGAATCAGACGGCCCTCTCATAGAGGTGATGGCGCCAGCTCTCGATCGACGTTTTGTGGAGAGTAATAAGAATGATGCCTCTGTCGTCCTGCGCTTTGAGCATAGGGGAATCATCTTCTGGCTGACAGGTGATGCCACGGCGCCCGTGGAGGCGGAGATTGTCGCGCGTGAGAAGGAAAAGCTCTCTATAGCTTCAAAGAGCCATCGCGCTCTCACTTGTCTCCTCGTGGCGCACCACGGTTCGACGAGCAGCAGTACGGAAGAGTTCCTAGCCGCCTATCCCCCAGATCTTGCAATTATCTCCGTCGGCCAGAACCGTTATGGACATCCTCGAGCGGAAGTTCTCGGAAGACTCGGCCGGACTGCGAGAGTGCTCCAAACTCAAGACCTCGGGGCGATCAGTCTCAAGGCGTCACACAGAGGATGGCAGATTCACTACATGCTACCTAATGAGTCATACCTCCTGACAATCCCTTGACGCTCGCGCAGCTCTCAAGGACAATGAAAAGCGAAAAAGGAGTGAGCGCATGGAATACAGTTATCAGGATCTGAGACGAGCCATTGACGAGGGGAAGATTCCCACTTTGATTTTTTTGGCCTATGAGGAAGCGTATCTGGTGCGACAGCTAGAGCGCCGTCTGCTCGAGGCGCTCGTCCCTGAATCTCTACGCGCTCTAGACTTTTTGAAGTTAACGGGGGAAGAGGCGCAAAAGCTCAGCCTGGAAAAGCTGCAGGCGGAAGTTTCGACGCCTCCCTTTATGGCATCGCGAAAGCTCATTCTCGTGCAGGACTCTGAACTCTTTAAGTTTCAAAATCGTCAGAAGACCTATGAGGAGGCCATGAAGCGCGCCTGGCTTCAGTTCTTTCAGAGCATTCCAGCGCATTGCTGTCTCGTCTTCCGGGAAAAGGAGATCTACTGGAGACAGAAGAAATTTTGGTCTGAAGTTTCTGATCTCGGAGCGATCGTCAAGGTCAGTCAGGCCGACGAGGCCAGTCTCGAACAGTGGCTCAATGCTCTCAGTTCGCGAGAGGGCCTCCGATTAGAGCGTGCGGCCGCCAGAGAATTAATCGAGCGCGCGGAGGGGCAGATGGATCGCCTCAGTGCAGAGTTTGGCAAGCTGAGCCTCATTGCTGCGGCGCGTGAGCTGGCGGGAATTGATCTTGCACTGGTCGAAGAATGTGCCGCTCCCAATCTCCAGGCCGATGTCTTCAAACTGCTCGACAAGCTCGCAGCGGGCAGGCTCTATGAGGCCCTGGAGCTCAAGGAGAGACTCCTGATGCGCAAAGAACCGATGCAGCTGATTCAATTTATGCTGGCTCGCAAGATTCGGCAGCTGCTCGTCGCCAAGTCTTGTAAGACAGCGACGGAGATTGCCGAGCGCCTTAAAGTGCCCCCCTTTGTCTCGAGAAGGCTCGAGGCTGAGGCCCGTCCCTTCTCCACCCAGGACCTAGTGGCCAAGTATCGGACTCTCTTTCAAATAGACTGGCAGATCAAGCAGGGCAAGATGAGCGCAGAGGTCGGCTTCGACCTCGCCATCCTGGAACTCGGGCAAGCGTCGATTTGTGATAGAATCAAGCGAACTTGATAAGTAGAGGAAAACTATTATGGAACAGATCATTTACGTCTCAGAACTCTATCGGCAGCCAGAGCGCTATGCTGAGCAGACCGTCACAATCGCCGGTTGGCAGCGGACGATGCGCGAGCAAAAGGGCTTTGCTTTTCTCGACCTGCGCGATGGCACCGATTTTCGTGGTGTCCAGGTCATTCTCAATGAGTCCAAATTAGAGAATTACGCTGAGCTCATGCACGCCGGTAATGGCGCTGCCTTTATCATTGAGGGACAGATGACCATGACGCCTGGCGGGAAGCAAGCGTTTGAAATCTTGGCGTCGGATGTCAAGATAGAGGGTGTCTCTCCGGAGGACTACCCCTTGCAGCCCAAGCGACACTCGCTCGAATTTTTAAGGACAATCCCTCACCTGAGAACGCGGACAAATCTCTTCCAGGCCGTCTTCCGCTTGCGCTCTGTTCTGGCCTTTGCCCTCCATGAATTCTTCCAAAATGAGGGCTTTATCTATGCGCAGACGCCGATCATCAGTTTCAATGACGGTGAAGGCGCGGGCGAGATGTTCAATGTCACGCATTTTGACATCGGAGCACCGGCGCGTGATTCTGAGGGGGACATCGATTACCATCAGGACTTCTTCGCGACCAGGGCCTATTTGACGGTGACAGGTCAGCTCGAAGGCGAGGCCATGGCTCAGGCCTTTCGCAATATCTATACCTTTGGTCCGACCTTTAGGGCGGAGAATTCTAACACCGTCAGGCATGCTGCCGAATTTTGGATGTTGGAGCCAGAGATGGCTTTTGCCGATCTTGAGACCATCATGGACAACGCGGAGCGCATGCTGAAGTACGTGATCAGGGCGGCTCTCGATCGCTGCCCCGAGGAATATGCCTTCTTTGACCGCTTCGTGGAGCCGGGTCTGATCGATCGTCTGGAAAAATTGATTGCGGCAAGATTTGAACGCATGACTTATACCGAGGCCATTCGAGAACTCGAAAAGAGTCAAAAGAGTTTTGAGCGGCAGATCCACTGGGGGGACGACCTGCAGAGTGAACACGAGCGATATATCTGTGAGGAGGTCCTTAAGGGACCGGTCTTCCTGACCGATTACCCCAAGGACTTCAAGGCTTTTTACATGAAGCAGAACCCCGATGGCAAGACGGTTGCCGCGACAGATCTTCTGGTTCCCTACGTCGGCGAGATCATCGGAGGATCGCAGCGTGAGGAAGACTATGACAAACTCAAGAAGCGCATCAGCGACCTGGGCATGCAGCCAGAGGATTACGAGTGGTATCTCGCCCTGCGCCGCTACGGGACGACGAGACACGCCGGCTATGGCCTGGGCTTTGAGCGCCTTCTGATGTATATCAGTGGGGTCAAGAATATTCGCGACATGCAGATCTTCCCCCGCTGTAAGGGCAGCTGCATCTAATCTCATCTCAGTTTATCTTTGCGCCCTTTTAGAAAGGAGCAAAGATGGACAAATTGAAAATTCATGAACTTCCACGGGACAGTCGCCCCTATGAGCGCCTGCAGGAATACGGCGAGGCCTCGCTCTCGGATTCAGAGCTTTTGGCCATTCTCTTGAATTCTGGGCGCAAGGGGAAGACGGCCCTCGATCTGGCGCAGCAATTGCTGGCCTCAGCTGGAGGTCTCCGGCTGCTCGCCCAGTCTTCGCTGGCCGAGCTACAGCTTGTGCCAGGCATCGGCCAAGTCAAGGCGATGCGTCTCAAGGCGGCCTTTGAGCTCGGTCGGAGGCTGCAGGGGAGTGGGCTCGAACCCGGCTTCACCGTCACCAGTCCCGACAATGCCGCCGACTACTTGCGGCCCAAGTTGGCAGATCTCGATCATGAGGAATTTCACTGCCTCTTCTTGGACTGTCGCAAGAGAATCATCCGTTCTGAATTGATCGCCAGCGGGGGTCTCGATGGGGCGGCCGTCAGGCCGCGAGAGATCTTCCGCAAGGCTCTCAGGGCCAATGCACACAGCATCATCTTGACGCACAATCACCCGTCTGGGAATCCTGAACCCTCGGAGGCTGACCTCGCGGCGACCGAGGCGATTGTCGAGCTCGGGCGCAAGATGGGGATTCCCGTCATCGACCACTTGATTGTGGCGGGGGATTTATGTCTCAGCTTCCGCGAAAGGGGATTGCTCTTCTGAACTGTTCAAGCTCTTCTGCTTTAGGTATCATGGTGTCGTCACTTGAATTCATCCGAAGCGATTGTTTCGGTTCACATATATAGGAGTTATTTCATGCGCCCAGGTCACCGTTCACGTGTCCTCATCTTACTTATAGTGTGCCTTGCGATGATTGCGCTCATCCTCTACTCGAGCCTCCCTGAGCGTCCTCTCAGCATGGTCAATTCGCCCCTGTCGGCAATTCTGACACCTCTGAGGAGGGCGAGTCAGAAAGTCTCTAGGACGGTGGGGGATTATTTCTCGAGCAGCCGTCAGCAGGGGGAGATCCGCGCGGAGAACGAACGGCTCAAGGAGGAGAATCTCGCCCTGCGCCTCGCCATACGCGCCAACGAAAAGGCGGCTGAAGAATTTTATAAGATTCGCGATGCCTTTAAATTGCAGGAGGCCTTTCCGCAGCGACAGTTCTTGGCTGCGCACATTTTACCGAGTCCAGCGGCGCGATATTTCGATCTCGTGAGTATTGATCTCGGCTCTCAGTCGGGCCTCGGTGCCGCTGAGGAACATGCTCAGGCTGTCCTGGCTGCCTCTGGTGCCGTCTATGGGCGCATATATACTGTCGATTATCAGAGCAGTAAGGTGCTACCCGCCTATCACGAGGGATTTTCAATCTCGGCTCGAAGTGAGTCTGACACGGCGCACAGCTTTAGAGTTCGTGGAGATTTTAAGCTCAAATCAGAATATAAGCTCGTGGCCGACAAGATCCCCGTCAATGCCGCCATCGCCAAGGGGGACCTCGTCGTCACTTCTGGCAGTGGGGGCATCTACCCACCCGGCTTGCTCATTGGCGAAGTTGAGGAGATCTACGATGCTGAGGAGGCGGGGTATCGCGAGGCGATTATCATTCCTGCCGTCGACTTTAGCGACTGTCCCATCGTCTTCGTCCTCTTGAATGAGAGTCAGGAGAGTCAGCATGATGATGAATGATTTTCAGCTGGCATCTGAGGAGCGTTGGCCGTCTCGCTATGCTTTTTTGGCTGCCCTCTTGGCGCTTGTTTTGGAGACGTCCTTTCACTTTGAACTCGGGGGATGGGCAGTGAGACCCGATTTTATTGGCCCCCTGATCTTCATCTATACTCTCTTTCATGATCTTCGGCCAGCTCTCATGATCACGGTTCTGACGACCTACTTGGTCGATGCGCTCGCCTCTCCGGCCATGGGTGTCTACGTCCTCTCAGGGCTCGCCATCTATGCGGTCGCAGCCTGGGCTAAGCGCTTTGCAGATCGGCCTCTCTGGGCGCTCTTCTGCTTTCTTCCTGCGCGCCTTCTTGCGACTTTTGTCCTCGCCGTGGCGACGAGTATGGCCACTTGGACTCTCGAGCTTTTGCATCCGCTCCGCCACTATCTCTGGCAATTTGCTCGTATCACTGTGGTTCACTTCATCCCCGACTGCCTTGTCCTGGGTCTTTATTTTGCGCTCTTCTACCTATCACGTCGCGAAAAGGGAAGAGATGATGCCGCAGACAGTCTTGCGGAGGTGCTGAAGTGATTCAATATCTGCGCAATCTCTGGCATGATCGACCGCTGGACAGTGAGAGTCAACCGCGACCCGAGCAGATCAAGAAGCGCTTTAGTCTGATCATTGCCGTCATCATGATCTCAAATCTCGTCCTCTTAGTCCGGACCGCCTCTCTACAGTTTAGCGGAGGCCGCCGTCCGGTGGTTGAGGAGACGAGTGGTAATCGCCGCCAGATGACGATACCAGCACCTCGCGGCGACATCGTTGACCTCTCCGGGCGCCCCTTGGCCTGGTCTGAGGAAATTGAGTCCTTGTACATTGTGGAGACGGGACTGTCGGATGATGAGCTCAATGCCCAGCTCTTGGCAGTTTCTAAACTTTTGGAGGAGCACGGGATTCCCATCGAGAGCGAGTTTGGCAAGTACTTTGACTTCGCTACGGGTGAAGATCCGGAGAACAATCCGCGCTTTGTCTTCAAGAAAGAGATGGATGAGATTCGCGCGTGGCAGAAAAATCGCGATCTCTTTAATTTGCAGGCACGTCAGAGCAAGACAGCAGAGCGCTATAAGATAAAGGAGCAGCCCCAGAACTTCTTCCAATTTCTGCTCTACGACTTTTTCAAAATTGAAGACCGAAAAGCGGGGGCGTCAAGGCGCTATACGAATCGCGAGGCCTATGCGATTATGTCGCTGCGCTACCACCTCTTGGCCAACAACTGGTCCTTTGCCCAGGGAGAGGCTGTCTTATTGGCTCGGCCCGTCAACGCAGGCATCAAGGCGGTCATCACTGAGCAAAACAAAAAGTTTAGGGGGCTGGTCTTTGCTCCGTCATACCGTCGTCGCTATTCTGAAAATGCCAAATATTTCTGCCATGTCCTGGGCTATGTGGGACAGGTGTCGGCCAGTGAGTATGAGTTCTACAAACAGTACGGCTACGGGCTACAAGATGAGGTCGGCAAGGCGGGCGTCGAACTCTCCTGTGAGCGCTATCTCCATGGCACGCCCGGGGTCGTCTCGGTGGCGACTTGGATCAAGGAGAAGGACGGCGAGACCTTCCTGCCTGGCGGGACCGTCATCCAGGCCAAGCCGGGACATACGATCCGTCTGACCATCGATACCGAGGATCAAATTGCCGCCTTTGAGGCCCTGCGTGACAATATCAAGGTGCAACGGCTTCTAGATCCCGAAAAGGGCAATGGCGGCGCCACCGTCATGCTCAATACGGAGACAGGGGCTGTCGTCTCAATGGTCTCCGTCCCGGTCTATGACCCCCGTGATTTTGCTGCGGCGGGCTATGATCCAGAAGCGGCGGCAAGAGTGGAGAACTACCTGCAAGACAAGGATCAAAAGGCGCTGCTCAATCGCTGTATCGGCGAGATCTATGCACCAGGGTCAACCTTTAAGACGATCACCTCCATTGCCGCCATCATGGAGGGCGTCATTCGACCCGGAGACGAGTTCTACAATTGCAAGGGTATTGACACCATTGGTTATCGCGAGTGGCAGTGTTTTAATGCCGTAGGCGAGGCGCATGGCATGCAAGATCTTGCGACGGCTCTCGTCAATTCTTGTAATCTTTATTTTTATCAATTGGGACTAGATGTCGGAATCGATCGCCTCGCCAAGTGGGCGAAAATTCTGGGCCTCGGTGAATATACGGGGATCGACCTGCCGGCGGAGGTCAAGGGGATTCGGCCAGGACGCGAACTTAAGTTTTTAACTCGCTCGGCCCCGGAGGATCAAGAGTGGTATCCCGCCGATACATGTCAGACGGCCATTGGCCAGTTTGACAATGCCTACACAATGTTGCAGATGGCCCGTGCCATCTCGGGCCTGGCGACGGGCTATCTCGTCACGCCCCATGTCATCAAGGAGATCAGTGCAGAGGATGGGGCTATTGTCCGATCTGAAGTGATCGAGAAAAAAGATCTGAAACTCAGCAGCAATGCGATTACAATGGTCCGTCGCGGCATGGTGGGTCTCACTAACCAAAGTCGCTCCTACACGCGCCTGAACTTTGAGTTCTTTCCGATTCAAGTTGCCGCAAAGACTGGTACGGCAGAAGTCGGAGCCAATGCCGATGCCTATAAGACAAATGGACTCTTTGTCTGCTATGCCCCAGCCGAAAAGCCCCAATATGCGCTCTCCTGCATTGTCGAAAACTCGGATAGTTTTGGAGATTCCGCATCTTACATCGCCCGTGATATCTTGGCGAGCAAGTATCTCGTGGAACTCAAACCTCAAGAATATCAGTGGCAAGATCCTCGAGACGTCAACACGGTCTTTAACGAGGGCTTTTACCAACCTTAGTTTTAGGCAAACTGTCAAAATGTATCATATTGCCTTGATTAAATTTGTTCAATTTGCTAAAGTTTGCTTGTTTGAACAAGAGGAGGAGGGCGTATGAAAATTGTCTTATTGGCAGACCAGCGCAAATATGAGCTCTTGAACAATTTCTGTATAGCCTATAAGCAGATTTTGTGTCAGCAGGAGCTCAGCTCTCAATTTAATCTCTCCCGTCAGATTGCCGAGGCCTGTGCCATCCCTGTCGAGACCTTGACGAGTGATCGCTTTGCTCAAATTGAGCAGCTGGCACTGAAGGCGAATTACAACGAGGTCGATGCCATCATCTATCTGCGCGACCCCTTGCTCGAGGACAGCGAAGAGCGCTCTTCTTTTGATCAGCTGGCCCGGGCCTGCGATCTCAATGCGATCCCCTATGCCACTAATTTAGCGACAGCTGAGATTCTCATCTTGGCGATCGAGCGTGGGGACCTCGACTGGCGTCACCTCTTGCGCAATGAGCAAAGATAAGATGCAAATTACACTCTTTCCTGAAACCTGGCGCTCTGCCAATCAATACCTGATTTCGCGTGGAACGCGCCACTATCTCATCGACCCCTCCCATCCACCTGAGAAGACGGCATCTGAGCTCACGCTACTCTTGGCGACTCATGGCCACTTCGACCATATTGCTGCAATTGATCAGTGGCGTGAGGGCAGAGATCTCGAGCTCGTCATCAGTGAGGAGGATCAGAAGCTCTTGGCCGATCCCCACGCTAATTGCTCCGAGCTCTTTCGCCTGCCACAGTCTTTTTCACCTGCCGAACGTCTCTTCGCCGGAGATTCCTTTGAACTAGAGGAGGGACTAGAGCTCAAAGTCTATCCAACCCCTGGCCATACGGCGGGTTCCTTGACTTTTCTCTTGACCTTGAGCACTGCCGAAGAAGTGGTCTATGAGGATAATGAGGGGCACGAGCTCTTCTCGCCGCTGCTCACGCTGGGGCAGAGGGAAGAAGCAGTGGCCCTCTTCACGGGGGATACGCTCTTTGCTTACAGTATTGGACGCACCGATCTACCGACAGGCAGTGATCAGGAGATGACGGAGAGCTTGCGATTTCTTAAGCGTTTTCTCGAGACGCTTCCCTCCGAACTTCCGCTCCTGCCAGGCCATGGTCAAGCGACGACTGTGGGAGTGGTCCGCGAGAGCCATCCCTATCTACTGCAAATCTAGTCTGTAAATGCTATAATTCACCCTACTTTGAAGTGCTGCGACTTTTATGAGTTCGCAGTGCAAGAGATGGAGTTTGCATATGCAAGAATTAATGGCTCAGGTCAGGGCTCTGAGAGAGGAGTTCCAGGCGGCACTCGCCGCAGCCTCCGATCAGGAACTCGGGCGAATTAGACAAGAATTCCTTGGGAAAAAGGCCAAGATCAATCTCTTGATGAAGGAGATGAGACGCCTCAGTGCCGAGGAGAGACCCCAGTTTGGACAGTTGACAAATGTCTTGCGTCAGGACATAGAGACTGCCTTGAAGAAGCGTGAAGAGGAGGCAGCCGCGTCAGAGCGGCAGCTGGCTTTTGCCGCTGAGGCCATCGACGTCAGCTTGCCAGGTCTCCGCCACGAGATGGGTTTGCGCCATCCTTTGACGCAGACAATTGATCAGATTGTGGCCGTCTTTAAGAAGCTCGGTTTCATCTTGGCCGAGGGTCCTGAGATCGAGCTGGTGCGGAACAATTTCGATTTGCTGCGCATTGATGAGAATCATCCGGCGCGCGATTATCGCGACACTTTCTATATCAATCCCGATTTGGTCCTGAGAACTCAGACCTCCCCAGTGCAAATTCGTGCGATGCAATCGCTCGGGGCTCCTCTGAAAATTATTTGCCCAGGGCGCTGTTATCGCTCAGATACGCCAGACGCGACTCATACGCCCGTCTTCCATCAGATTGAGGGCCTGGTGATCGATGAGGGGATTACGATGGCCGATCTACACGGTCACCTGCTCCTCTTTGCCAAGACGCTCTTTGGCGAGGAGAGTCGCATTCGTCTGCGGCCACATCACTTTCCATTTACGGAGCCTTCCTGTGAGGTCGACATTTCTTGTTGGAGCTGTCACGGTGAGGGCCGAGATGACTGCCCGAGTTGTCACGGCGAGGGCTGGATCGAGATCTTGGGGGCGGGGATGGTGCATCCCGAGGTCATTCGCAACTGTGATCTCGACCCTGAGAAATATTCGGGCTTCGCTTTTGGACTCGGCGTGGAGAGGACGGCGATGGGGCGCTACGGCATCGATGACATCCGCCGCTTCTATGAGAATGATCTCCGCTTTTTGAGACAGTTTAAGTAGGTGCATTATGCAAGTTTCATATCGTTGGTTAAAAGATATTGTTGATTATCAGGGAAGTCTCGAGACTTTTTGTGAGCGCATGTCCCTGACGGGCACAAAGGTGGAGGCTGTCACCCATGCGTTTGAGGATCTGACTGGGGTTAAAATTGCTAAGATCTTGGCGATTGAAGCCCATCCTGACGCGGATCGCCTGCGCGTTTGCCACGTCGATCTGGGCGGCGAAGAACTGCAGATTTTGACGGCTGCTCCCAATGTCGAAGAGGGGCAAGTCGTTCCTGTGGCCACGGTGGGGGCTGTCTTGCACCAGGGTCTCAAGATCCAAAAGAGCAAGATGAGGGGTCTGGATTCCCATGGGATGTTGTGTTCCATCGCTGAGCTCGGACTGACGACTAGCGACTATCCCGAGGCGGATCCAGATGGAATTTTCATCTTGCCCGAGAGCGCTCCGCTAGGTGAAGATGTCCTGAGCTACCTCGGCCAGCGCGATCACTATATCGACTTTGAAATTACGCCCAATCGACCTGACTGCCTCTCTGTCATGGGTATTGCCAGAGAGTTTGCCGCAAGTTTTGATCTGCCGTTTCAGCCAGAGCGCTTCTGTCCGTCCTGGACAAATGCCGAGGAGATCGAGCGCATGGACTTTACCTTCGGCGATTTCTGCGAGCGGGAGCAGGCTGGGGGCTTTGGGATTCAAATTTTAGATCAAAGAGCCTGCCCGCACTATCTGGGTCAGCACTTTACGGAGCTGAAGCTCGGGCCCTCCCCCGACTGGCTCCGCAGGCGTCTCAGAGCCTCTGGGATTCGCTCCATTAACAATCTAGTCGATGTGACAAATTATGTCATGCTGGTGACTGGGAACCCGCTACACGCCTTTGATGCCAGCGAGATTGAGGGGTCTGGAGTGAGCGTGCGCTGGGCCAGAGACGGCGAGGAACTGGTCACGCTCGACGGCATCAAGCGCTCCTTGACGTCTCAGGATCTCGTCATTGCCGATCGGGAAAAAGCTCTGGCTCTTGCGGGAGTCATGGGTGGTGAGAGCAGTGAGATCACGGCGGATACACAGTCGTTTTTCTTAGAGATCGCTCACTTTGAAGCAAGTGTCATCCGCAAGACGGCGGCCCGCCTCAATCTTCACTCTGAGTCCTCTCTGCGCTTTGCCCGAGGCATCTCGGCGCATAATATCCTGCTGGCTCACAGTCTCTTCCTCCAGCTGATCACTGAGCTCGACATCGCCAAGGTGGCGGGTCCATGCATCTACGCCGGGGATGAGCTGAGTCCGCACTCTGAGGTAGAATTTAGACCGCAGGACATCAATGAACTTCTAGGTCTCGATATCCCAGAAGAAGAACAGCTGGATATTTTTGCGCGCCTTGGTTTTGAGATATCGGCAGAGCTTGGCCGACGCCAGTTGGTGGTGCCGACTTGGCGCGTTGACATTGAGGCGACTTGTGATCTAGCGGAAGAGGTCGCGCGCTTCTACGGGTATAATCGTATTCCCGCGAGGCTCAGGAGTGGCGTCATGATCGGTCAGCATCACGATGCACCTCAGGAAATCAGGCGTCAGACAGTCCTCGATATTGCGATCGCGGCGGGAGCCTATGAAGTCTGCTCTATGCCCTTTGCCTCTCAAAGAGATCTTGAGCAGATCGGATTGTCAGGCAATGACTTGTCACGCGCTGTCAAGATCGCCAATCCCCTGGGACAGGAGAGGGCCTACCTCGCTGTCTCGCTCTTGCCGAGAATGATTGAACATCAAGCGCTCAATCAGACAGAGCGTGAAAGTCATATCTGCCTCGTGGAAATGGGCAAGTCATTTACTCAAGACGTGAATGCCAATATCGATGAAGAGGATATCTTGGCGCTCAGCCTCTTTGAGCACGGCGCCAAGGGACAGACCGTCTTCCTGAAACTTAAGGGGATTGTCGAAGAGATGGAGGATCGGCTGAGCCTGCCAGCACTCAGCTATGAGGCCTGTGACGAGATAGCTTATTTCCAGCCAGGACAGGCGGCAAAGATCATGATGCTCGGAGAAGAGATCGGGCTGATTGGCTGTGTGCATCCAGATCTCTTAGCGGCCAAGGAGGCGAGAGGTCCCATGGCCTTTTGTGAGTTGAAGCTCTCGCCGATCCTCAATATGCCGACCCCCTCCTTCCACTTTGCCAAGCCGTCCAAGTATCCTGCGATCAGCCGAGATCTGGCAATCGTTGCGCCTCGCCAGATGCCACAAGCTCAGATCTATCATCTGATTGCCCAAAACGCGGGACCCCAGCTGACAAAGCTCTCTCTCTTTGACTTCTACCAGGGTGATCGCATCGATCCGAACTTTAAGTCTTTGGCCTATGCGCTCGAGTTTAGGTCGGCAAGTGAGACACTTCAGGACAAGCAAGTCGATATGGAAATTGAAAAAATTATCGAGGCGCTGGCTCGGGAGGGACTGACTCTCCGCAGCTGAGAATTCGACAGTTTTTGTCTCTTTTGTCGAAGGAATATATAGCGGCTGAGACCTCGCTTTTCTTAGACTCGACGTATCGAGAGAAAGCGAGGTCTCCTTATGCATTTTCACATCGAAACAGCTCTGTCTGTGCCCCTCTGTCTGATCATCTTGTTTTCAGCACTGATGCGAGCGCCCAAGTTGGAAGCCGAGCATCGCACGGACACGCTTCAGCTTGCTGATACACTCCCATTGCGACTGAGGTCGGATCAGCTCTATGCCCGCCGAGAGAGTGCGCAGAATATCCCATATCAATTGGCTTCTGGGCAGAAGACAGTGGAATTTATCTACCTGATTCTCGATAGCAAGACTAGTGTTGAGGCGCGGCTTAGCCATGCTCAAGAATAAGTTTCGTGAGCGTTTGGCGGCCTCATCCCTCCTTTTAGTCCTCATCCTGCCCCCCTTCTTCCTGGCTCTTCTCTATGCCTTTCAGAGTACGGCGATGCGGCTTGCCGAGCTCGACTATCTCAGAGCGCAGAAGGCGGCGGGAGACTATGCCCGCGTCCATTTTGACCGTAAGCTCTGGCAAGAATTTCGTCTCTGGGCAGGTCGCGAAGTGCTAGATCTCGAATCAATTGTGCGGATCTTGCCAAGTAAGCCAGACACGGATATCAAAATTTTTGGCGCGCAAGATGCTCTGGAGCCGGAGGATTTAAAGAAACAAATTTTAAAGCAGATTCAAGAGCGTCTGCCGCTTCTTTTGACTGCCGAGATGACAGATCGCCTGCGCCTGCTCAAATCTAGTCAAGCAGAGCTCGGAGCCGCGAGCCTTGAAATAGCATCAGAACTCGAAGCAGCAGAGGTTCAAGAGATAGAAAATCTGCCAAGGCTCAGCGCAGAGGGGGATGAAGGGGAAGACCCCGAGGAGCTGGACGAGCTGGCCGAAGATTCTGAGATGAGCGGCCGTGACGAGAGTGAGATCAGCGCAGTGGGCTCAAAGCTCATAAGACGCTTGCAGAGAAATTTAGATAAACATAAAGAGCAATTACTCAGTACTTATCATGCCGAGGATCTCGCAGAAATCCCAGTGGACAGCCTCCAGCACTTGGAAGGTCTCGGGCGCCTGGCGACCTCCTATGCCACGGCGATGGACAATTTGGACCTCGCTAAGGTGGCTGTCATTGAATATGTTTTAAATTACTGTCCCGCCGAAGTTGTCGTCCGTCGCCAAGGAGCGAGCACTCTGCCCATTCGACGTCTTGATGGCCGAGCCCATGAGCGCATGAAAGAGAATTACGGTGGTGCATTGGTCGAATCTATTTTGACAGGCTTACCACCTGAACGGGCAGCAAAACGCGTACAACTCTATCTACTTGGCCTCCGCCTAGCCAGCCATGACGCCAGCATCAATGCCTCCGCTGCCAAGCGCAGCAAATATAAGATTTATGGCAGCATTCTCTCTGCAGCCGTGGCACTCTTTACGGCGGGGAGTGTCGTCTTGCCCCCGGAGGTCTACACTCAGACGTTAATCTTTGGGCGGGCGGCACAGCTCGCCCATCGTGATGTCAGAGCATTAAAATCTGGCGAGGGCGTCCCGATCTGGCCTGATGAGAGAGTGCCGGCCCAGGCCTATTATCATGATTTTCTTCGACTCTTCTTCTATGCCAGAGCAGAAGAAAAGATCCTGCTCGGCCTGAGAGATGAATTGCAAAAGCTCTATCCTGAGGCTCTCTATGCGACTTACCGAATCGAGAGTCACTTTGCCGATCGCCATCATCAATTCCAAGTGAGTTATGGAGACGAGGTGCGTGATGAGAGATAAGCTCAAACAGAAGCGGGGCTCGATCGTCCTCGAGCTCGCCATCGCCCTCCCACTCTTTCTCTTTGCCCTAGCCTTTATGCTTTCGGCCATCATGGCCCAGCGGCAATCTCTCATGATGCGACACGCACTTGATCAGACGGCCTCGGAGCTCGAAGTTTTAATCCCTTTGGTCGAAGATGGGTCAAAGCTCATCCTCGGAGAGGCGGCCATCG
This sequence comes from Bacillota bacterium, assembly GCA_023426575.1. Taxonomy (GTDB): domain Bacteria; phylum Bacillota; class Clostridia; order Saccharofermentanales; family DTU023; genus JAFAAL01. The sequence continues at coordinate 51,096 of JAFAAL010000014.1, read as the reverse complement.
AGGAGGTCCTCGGGCAGATCATGCCAGTCCAAAGTGAGATCTTGCGCTCTGCTGCGCTAGACCTCGCTTCATCAGAGCTCCTCTCTGGCTTCTTGCAGAAGAGATTGGATTTTTGGCTGCAGAGCAGCGGACGAGCATTAAAGTTGAAGATACCAGAGCATGAGAGACAGCTCTTACTGCTCTGGCGCGACGAGGGGAAGAGCCTCCTCCTGAGTCTTCGCTATGAAGTGACGACAGTTTGGAGCAGACATCCTCAAAGGACCCTCGCCTATGTTCCGCTCTGGCTGAGCACTGAGGGGAGGCAAAAGAGCGGGGGAGAGGAAGAAGACGAGGAGGACAATATCTGGTCCGCTGGAAATTTTGAACGGGGTCGATATTTTAGAGAGCAGTTTGGCGCCAACTTGCCCTTTAATACGCCAAGTATTGCCTATTTTGAGGCGGGAACCGCCAGGGGTATCCGATCTTTAGACCTCACAGCTCCCAGCTATGCGGATTCAAGTCATGCCGAGAAGGAGCTATTCTATGAGATTTCACGCCTGGCTCAATATCGAGGCGGCAAGATTCCGGGGGGAGGAGAGATCAAAAGTTCAGACATTCAGAGACGGGAGCTCTGGATTGTCATCCCGAGCAATAGTCCTGAGAACTATCAAGGGACATTTTGGGAGCGCATGCGTCAAGAAGCTGCAGCTCAGGGGGTTGAGCTCAAAGTCATTCGCAAGCTGAAAAGTTACCGATATGCCGAGGGCAATGAGTGACATCTGAGGTGATTTTGATTAAGATGATTTGATGGAAGTGAGGTACATGAGATATGGGATTATTGACCAAGCTCTTTGGCACGCACTCCGAGCGTGAAATTAAGAAGATTGAACCCATCGTCCAAGATATTCTGCGTCTCGAGGAACAATATCGTGCGCTCTCTGATACAGAACTACGAGGGAAGACGAGCGAATTCAAAGCGCGTTTGGCCCAGGGGGAAGATCTCGACGACTTGCTGCCGGAGGCTTTTGCCACGGTTCGTGAGGCGGGAGATCGCGTTTTAAAGATGCGGCACTTCCCCGTCCAACTGATCGGTGGAATCATCTTGCACCAGGGTCGCATTGCTGAGATGAAGACGGGTGAAGGCAAGACTCTTGTGGCGACTCTGCCACTCTATCTCAATGCACTGACTGGCAAGGGCTGCCACCTCGTCACGGTCAACGACTACCTGGCGACGCGCGACTCTGAGTGGATGGGGAAGATATATAAGTTTTTAGGTCTTTCCGTGGGCCTCATTGTGCATGGCAAATCCAAGGCGGAGCGTCGCGAGGCCTATGCCGCCGATATCACTTACGGAACAAATAACGAGTTTGGCTTCGACTACCTACGAGACAATATGGTCAATCGCGAGGAGAATCTCGTGCAGCGGCCGTTTTACTTTGCCATCGTCGACGAAGTGGACTCCATATTGATTGACGAGGCCAGGACACCGCTGATCATCTCAGGGGCGGGCGACAGTTCTTCTGACCTCTATCAACAGGCAGAGCAATTGGTTCGCGGCTTCGAGCCACTGAAACTTCGCGAGACAGAGACGCGTGAGCAGCAGGAGGCTCTCGAGGGGCTCCAGGAGGACTGCGACTACATCATCGATGAAAAAAACAAGACGGCCGTCCTGTCCCGACGAGGAGTCCGCAAGGCCGAGCGCTTCTTCGGCATTGACAACCTCTCAGATCAGGAAAACTACAAGCTAAACCACCATATCAACAATGCGCTCAAGGCGCACGGTACCATGTTTCGCGATACAGACTACGTCGTCCACGGCGATGAGGTGATCATCGTCGATGACTTCACGGGTCGTCTCATGTACGGCAGGCGCTATTCGAACGGTCTCCATCAGGCGATCGAGGCCAAGGAGGGCGTCGAAGTCCAAAAAGAGTCTCGTACTCTCGCCACCATTACCTTCCAAAACTATTTTAGAATGTATCAAAAATTGTCAGGGATGACGGGGACGGCTCTAACTGAAGAAGATGAATTCCGCTCCATCTACGGACTCGACTGCATCGAGATCCCCACCAACAAACCCATTCAAAGAGAGGATGAGCCAGATGCCGTCTTTAAGACGGAGGCGGGAAAATATCGGGCCCTCATCGAAGAGGTCGCGGCCATGCACGCTAAGGGTCAGCCCGTCCTCGTCGGGACAGTTTCCGTCGAGCGCTCAGAACTTCTCTCAAAGCTCTTCCAGAGAGCTGGGCTGCCCCACAATGTCCTCAATGCCAAACAACACGAGCGTGAAGCTGAAATCGTTGCCCAGGCAGGCCGATACGGGGCCATCACCATCGCCACGAACATGGCTGGGCGTGGGACGGATATCGTCCTCGGAGGCAACCCCGAGTTCTTGACAAAAGAGCAGATGCGCAAGCAGGGCTATCCAGAGGATCTGATTGAACAGGCCAATGCCTACAATGAGACCAACGATCCCGCCGTGCTCGAGGCCAGAGAGAAATTTGCAGAACTTGCAGAGCTCTACACCGCTAAGACTCAGGCCGAGAAAGAAGCGGTGATTGCTGCGGGCGGTCTTGCCATTATCGGCACAGAGCGTCATGAGTCGCGGCGCATTGACAATCAGCTGCGCGGTCGATCTGGCCGTCAGGGGGATGCTGGGCGATCAAAGTTCTACCTCTCGCTCGAGGACGACCTCATGCGCCTCTTTGGCGGAGAGCGGATGCAGAATATTTTCGATACCCTGCGCGTCGATGAGGACATGGAAATTCAAAATCCGATGCTGAGTCGGGGGATTGAATCAGCTCAGCGCAAGGTGGAAGGTCAAAACTTTGCCATCCGCAAACACGTGCTCGAGTATGACAACGTCATGAATCAGCAGAGAGACCTCATCTACCGACAACGGCGGGAGGTCTTGGCCGGCAAGGATTTGCACGACTGGTTTATGAAGACCATCCACGACTTAGCTCTGACGGAGTTCACATTGGCCGCACAGGCCGAGGGCAATATCGAGGACTGGGATCATCAGGCGCTCCGACTGAAACTCCAAGATCTCTTTGGCGATCTCCCCCTGATTTCTGAACTGCCTCAGCGCAAGGGCTATGCCGAAGCAGAGGATCTCGCCCAGGAACTTCTTGCCGAGGCTGAAGAGAGTCTCAAAAAGCGTGCCCAACTGCTCGAAGACCCAGAGCTGATCAAGGAGATCGAGCGCTATATCCTCCTGACAACGGTGGACAACAACTGGATGGATCACATCGATGCGATGGACGATCTTCGCGATGCCATTGGTATGCGCGGCTATGCACAGCATGATCCAGTTATTGAATATCAGCGTGAGGGCTCGGAAATGTTCCACGCCATGAATCAGGGGATCAAGGAGGATGCCGTCCGTCTGCTCATGCGCGCACGAATGGCCGTGGAGGAGCGCGAGGAGAGAAGCGAGAGTCAGTTCAAGGCTGAGCACAAGTCGCAAGAGGCCCAGTTTAGTGGCGCAAAGCAGGGCGAAGGGATGATTCCAGGAGCGATGAGGACCCGCGGGCAGGAAGTTGTCGCCAAGACTCCCGTCAAGCGCGATACTCTGCCAGGGCGCAATGACCCCTGTTATTGTGGCAGTGGCAAGAAGTATAAGAATTGTCACTGGCGTGAGGACCAGGAAAAGCTGAGAAGCGAATAAGAGTAACACATGTCACTTTGTCTGAATTCTAATTTAGGATTGGTTATCATTTATTGACAAAAGCCTCATGAGAGGCTAAGGAGGAATTTATGGACAAGAAACTTTTAGAAATGACCCAAGATCAAATTCAGATGGAGTATTATTCTGGCTATATCTATCTTTCTATGGTGGATTGGCTGCAGAGACAGGATATGCCTGGGGCTGCGAATTGGATGTACATCCAATACCAAGAAGAGTTACAGCATGCCCAGGGCTTTGCAAAATATCTCTACCGCATCGGTGAGCCGACCAATCTACGTCAGATTGACGAGCCTCCTCATGAGTTCAAGGACATCGAGGAAGTCTTCCAAATGGCCCTCGACCATGAGCGCGAAGTCTCTGAATCCATCCGCAAGATGGCCAAGAGAGCAGAGGAGACCCATGAGTTTGAGATGCGTGAATTCTTGACCTGGTACCTGATGGAGCAGGTCGAGGAAGAAGAAAATGCAGAGGAGAACCTGGCCCTCGTCCAAAAGGCCAAGGGCAATCCCGGTGCGCTCCTCTTCCTCGATGCCCAGTGGGCCAAGCGTGAATTTGAGCTGGAAGAGATTCCCTATACTGAATAGACCTTAGAGGGGCTCACTGCAGAGTGAGCCCCTTTCATTTGACAGATCTTTTGCAGACTGCTATATTACTGCTGCTGCCGAAGTGGCTCAGGGGTAGAGCAATTCACTCGTAATGAATAGGTCGTGGGTTCGATTCCCACCTTCGGCTCCATCTGAAACCTCGTGACATCAATGGTCTCGGGGTTTTTCTTTTAACTTCTCTCATCCCTCTTTAAATCTTTTCATCTCGAGACCTTGCCAAAGTTAGCTGTGGCTATTATGATAACCTCTGTTGAACGTTAGCTGGTTCTAACTAGCACGTGGCAGAGGAGGTTGTTGATGAAGCTAAGAGAATATCGCTTGAGATCACTGGGACTTAAATTCACTCAGTTCTTTGCGATGACGCTTGTTCTTTTAATAGTCACTTGCACTTCTCTCGGGAGCGTCTCGGCTGAGAAGAAGAGCTATAGTTCCTGGCAAGAACTGGGACAGGATATGTTCACGGTCTTTATGGAAGCCATTGATGCGATCGACGAAGCCGACATGCGCGGGGCCTATGAGAAGATGAATGAGGCATATTTTGGCTACTACGAGGCTCAAGGCTTCGAGAAGAATGTCATGTCCTATATCTCGGCCAAGCGCGTCAATCACATCGAGGCACAGTTCAGAGAGATCAAACACGCCCTCCTCGGCAATTATGATCATCACGAAAATGAGATTAAAGAAAAGATTCTCGTCCTCGCGGGCAAGGTCTATCGCGATGCCATGGTCCTCGACGGTGTGGAAGCGATGGACTCTGGCGATGAGGTCGCTTCTCTCATCTTCTCAGATGAAGAGCAGAAGCAGAGCTATCTCTCGGCCCTCGGGGTCGAGCTGAGCGAAGATGAGACGGCTCCGCTGTCACCGGCAGTGGAGGAGAAGGTCGTCAAGACGGTGGATCCTGCGGTCAGGAATCGGCGCTCTTTTTTCACGTCTTTTGTCCTCATGCTGCGTGAGGGCATGGAGGCCATCCTCGTCTGTGTCGCCATCATCACCTACCTTGTCAAGACTGGCAATGGACATCTCAGAAAAGGTGTCTACTATGGCATGCTCGCGGGGCTCATCGGCTCTATCTTCCTCGCAATCCTCGTGCACTTCTTGCTCGGAGGTGTCGGACAGGAGCTGATCGAGGGCTGGACGATGTTCCTGGCCGTCATCGTGCTCTTTTGGGTCAGCAACTGGATGCTGTCCAAGAGTGAGGAGCAGGCCTGGGAGGCCTATATCCAGGGCCATGTCGTCCGTTCCATCGATAAGAAGTCGCTCTGGGGCCTCATCACTGCAGCCTTTCTCGCCGTCATTCGCGAAGGCGCGGAGCTGATCTTGTTCTATCGTGCGGCCTTTGGCAGTGGTATGACGGACACAAGATATGCCATCTATGGACTCTTGGCGGCTGTCATCGTTCTGCTCGTCGTCTATGTCGTCATGCGCTATACGACGGTCCGCCTGCCACTGAAACCCTTCTTCTTATTCACGAGCATTCTTCTCTTTGTCATGTGTATTAGTTTTATGGGCAAGGGAGTCAAGGAGCTCTCTGAGGCAGGAGTCATCACGGGGGTGACAAGCATTCCAGCCATGCGCGGTTTCGAGTTTGATTTCCTCGGTATCTACGATCGGGCTGAGACTCTCATTCCCCAGATTATCTTGTTAATTGCTTCTTTGTGGATTCTGCTCTCACACAGTTTGAAGAACAGATCTGCAAGGAAGAAATTAAATAGCACCTCGCCGAAGGCGGTTGCTGATTCAGCGTCCGTCTCTGAGAGGAAACAATAGGAGGATTCACATGAAAGTGAAACTGTTTACGACCATCCTGGCACTCGCCTTGCTCCTCAGCTTGCTCCTCGGCCTCAATGCCTGCCAGAAGAATGAAGAGGCAAAGGCTCCGACGAATACCGCAGCTGACGAGGCGGCAACAGAGGCCCAGGAAGAGGCAGCTCCTGCCGAGACAAGAGCCGAAGCAAAGGCCGTCACTCCTGAGCTCCCGGGCGATTCTGGCTTCAACGAAATCGAGATCGGCGACCTGACCATCGTCGGCCCCTTCCAGGTCCAGCTCGTCTACTTCCAGGGCGTCGACATGATTCCCGCGGGCAAGCAGCCGAGCGCGGATGAGTCTGACATGCATCTTGAAGCCGACATTCACCTGACACCAGAAGCGGCTCCCAAATTTGGCTTCGGTGCTGGTGAGGATATCTGGCCCGCCTATCTCACCGTCGACTACAAGGTCATGAGTGAAGACGGCAAGACTGAGATCACAGCAGGTTCCATGATGCCGATGAACGCCGACGACGGCCCTCACTACGGCATCAACATCAAGAAGGGACTGATTCCCGTCGGCAAGTACCAGATCGTCCTCGAGTTCAGACCCTCTGATGACTATCTCCTCCACGTCGATGAGGAGACGGGTGTGCCTCTGGCGCGGACCGAGGGTCTCGACGCCGCCTCTGCCTACTATGAGAAGCAGACGGTGACCATTGAGTGGAACTACACAGGCGAACAGCTCGAGAATAAGTAAGTTAAATAATGACAGGGGGAGGGGCCTCTCTCCCTCTTGTCTTCTCTTCTGAGGTCGTTCATTGGCAGAGTTTTTTATTGAAGTTTTACGCTATCTATTGGCGCCCAGTCTGATCGGCGCCGTGCTGGCCGCCACCATCTGGCAGAGAAGAGAGAAGCTCTTCTACGCCTGGGGCGCTTTTTGCACTTTGCTCGGGGCAGTTCTCGGCACTGTCGTCTATGCCCTGAAGAAGATCTATCCCAAGCGTCTCCTGCGGACCTTGACGCGTGTCAATCGCGAGGTCCTCGCGCTGGCGCTTGTTCTCATCCTCTTGGCTCTCCTGGCTTGGACTCTCTACCTCTTCTGGAGACGGCGTCTGCCCAAAGCGGCAAAGGCCTCAGAGACGGCCTCGATCTTCTGCTTGGGCCTGGCCCTCGCTGCCACGCTCGTCACAACGCTTCCCTTTGTCATCTTAAAGGCCAAGGAGTTCGTCGCCTTTGGCGAGGACTCATTTGGGACTCAATCGCTCTTTCGGGCCTGTGGCTATGCCGCTGGCTTCCTGATCCTCTTCTTATTAGCCCTCGCGATCTGGCAGAATTTTAAGAGACTGTCGGAACATTCTGCGGCCGTCTTTACAGAGCTTTTTCTCTTGGCTTTTGCCGCTGAGTATTTTCTCAAGGGCATCAGCGCCCTCGCCAGGCTTCGCATTCTCAAGAGCTCAAACGACCTCGTCTTCGCCATCATGATTCTGGACGATCGCAGTCTTAATCCTCTGGCGCCGATCTATGTCGCACTGACGGCCCTGCTTGCGGCCCGCGTCTATCTCAAACATCGCCGACTGGTCGGGACCTTTCCGACGCCTGCGGCGCGGCGCAAGGAGCGTTGGTGGCTTCGGAATTGTCGGCGCTGGGCGGCCCTTGCCTCTGTTCTGATTCTCTTGGTCTACAGCTCCTTGACGCTGCTCTTTGCCTATATCAATAAGCCTGTCGTCTTGACGCCGCCGCAAGATTTTCAAGAAAGCAAGGAATTGATCATCATCCCGTTGACGGACGTCGACGACGGTCACCTCCATCGCTTCTCATATAAAGTCGACGGTCACGACATCCGCTTTATCGTGGTCAAGAAGCCGCAGGGCAATGCCTATGGTCTCGGCCTCGATGCCTGTGATATCTGTGGTGTCGCAGGCTATTACGAGCGGAATAACGATGTCATCTGCAAGCGCTGTGACGTCGTGATGAACAAGGCGACCATCGGCTTCAAGGGCGGTTGCAATCCCGTGCCTTTTAACTACGACATTGAAGACGGCAAGATCATCATCAAGAAGTCCGTGCTGGAAGCGGAGAAGAATCGCTTCCCAGTTGGGGACTAGCTAGATTGGAGTTTTAGATGTTTTGGCGAATGGTGAGAGGGGCTCTCTTCAGGCAAAAGAGTAAAATTTTTATGATTGCCCTGACCGTTGCACTCGGTATTTCGCTCTGCACGGCCATGATCAACGTCATGCTCGGAGTCGGCGATAAGATCAATCAAGAACTCAAGACCTATGGGGCCAATATCACCGTGGTGCCCAAGGACGCCTCGCTCCTCGACGATCTCTATGGGATCTCTGAAGGAGAGGGGATTAGTGACAAGTATCTCCTCGAGGAGGATGTGCCGAAGATCAAGCAGATCTTCTGGGGCTTCAACATTGTCGACTTTGCCCCAGCTTTAAAGCTCAAGGCCAGCTCAGAACAATTGGGCCCAGGAGTCGACGTCATCGGGACCTGGTTTCAAAAGGAATTTGTTCTGCCCACGGGTGAGGATGTTACCGCGGGCCTCAAGCCGCTCAAGAATTGGTGGTCGATTGAGGGCTCGTGGCTGGTCGAAGACGATCATGACAAGATCATGCTCGGCTCACTTCTCGCAGGCCGCAATCAGCTCAAGTTGGGAGATGAGATAGAAATCACTGCCGAGGAGGGGACGGAGATCTTTCAAATTCAGGGCATTATCAACGCGGGGGGACCCGAAGATGAGCAGATCTTCATGAATCTCGAGAGTGCCCAGCGCCTTGCTGGCCTCGAGGGCAAGGTCTCGTCCATCGAAGTCTCGGCATTGACGACCCCCGACAATGACTTGGCGCGCAAGGCCTCCCAGAATCCAGGTTCTCTGACACCTTCAGAATACGATGTCTGGTACTGCACGGCCTATGTCAGCTCGATCTGCTATCAGATCCAAGAAGTAGTCAGCGATGCAGTCGCCAAGCCTATCCGCCAAGTCGCAGAGTCTGAGGGCACCATCTTGAACAAGACGCAGCTCCTAATGCTTCTCATCACGATTCTCTCATCTCTGGGTTCAGCTCTCGGCATCAGCAACCTCGTCACGGCCGCCGTCATCGAGCGACGTCAGGAGATCGGCTTGATCAAGGCCATCGGCGGCAAGAACATCCGCATTGTTCTCCTCATCCTGACAGAGATCATGATGACTGGCTTGATCGGAGGCATCGTCGGCTACTTTGCCGGTCTCGGCTTCACCCAGATCATCGGTCTCACCGTCTTTGGCTCGACCATTCCGCTGGCTCCGATGGTCGTCCCGATCGATCTCTTGCTGCTCGTGGCTGTCATCTTGATCGGGAGCATTCCCTCCATACGCTATCTCTTGCGTCTGAAGCCGACAGAAGTCTTACATGGGAGGTAGAAGATGACACGCAGAACGATGTATCTCAAGATGATCACGAGCTCCCTCCTCAGGAGGCGCTCCCGCATGCTGGTCGCCCTCCTCGCCATCGCGATCGGCGCGACCATCATGTCTGGTATGGTCACGATTTACTATGATATCCCCCGTCAGCTCGGCAAGGAGTTTCGCTCCTATGGGGCGAACTTCATTGTCTTGCCAAGTGGCGATGAGAAAATCATGACTGAGGACTTGCAAGTTGTTCGAGAACTGATCGATGAGAGGCGTGTTGTCGGCCTCGCACCTTATCGTTATGAGACGACAAAAATCAACCAAAAGCCCTATATCCTCGCTGGCACAATCATGACTGAGGCCCAAAAGAACAGCCCCTTCTGGTATGTCGAAGGGGAGTGGGCGAGTGATGCAGACCGCGATCTTGTCATGATCGGCAAGGAGATCGCCAAGACTTTAGACCTCACTATCGGCGAGCAATTCCGGGTTCAGGGGGTCAAGTATGGACGCAATGTCGTCGGCACCAAACAGGATGATTCGACGGAGGAATATCTCAAGAAGAATAATCCCGACGACTATTACGACCGTAAATTGACTGTCAAGGGCATCATCACGACGGGCGGTGCCGAGGAGGGCTTTATCTTTCTCAATCTCGACGTCTTGAATGAGATTCTCGAAGACGAAGTTCGAGTTGACGGAATCGAGTGCAGTGTCGAGGGCAGTCAAGAGGAGCTTCTCGCCTTGGCCGAGCGTCTGCACAGTGAGCGTGAAGAGCTCGTGGGACGCCCCGTCAAGCGCGTGACCCAATCACAAGATAAGGTTCTGGGCAAACTCAAGGCGCTGGTCCTCCTCGTCAATATCGTCGTCCTCCTCTTGACGATGATCTCAGTTTTTACGACCATGCTGGCCGTCGTCGCGGAGCGGCGCAAGGAGATCGGCCTGAAGAAAGCGCTCGGTGCACCCGATCGCGAGATTGTCAAAGAGTTTTTTGGCGAGGGCTGTGGTCTCGGCCTCGGGGGTGGTCTGCTCGGCGTCATCCTCGGCTACGTCTTCGCTCAGAGAGTGAGTCTCTCCGTCTTCGGACGGGCGATTGAATTTTCGCTTTGGATTGTGCCAGCGACTCTGATCGTCTCGACCCTCATCACCATCCTCGCCTGTATCTGGCCGGTCAAGCAGGCCACCAAGATCGATCCCGCCGTCGTCCTGCGCGGAGAATAGGAGAAAGTCATGGACAGAGAAATGCTAGAAGAAGATGCGCGCGAAGTTCTCTTAGAGCTCAAGGGAATCTCCAAGATCTATGAGACCGTCAATGCCCTACAGGACATCGACCTCAAAGTTTATAAGAATGAGTGGATCTCAGTGATGGGCTCTTCGGGCTCAGGGAAGACAACTCTGATGAACATCGTCGGCTGCATGGACAAGCCGTCGACGGGGAAGGTCCTACTCGATGGCCAGGATCTGACACGTGAGAATCAGAGCAGCCTCACGACCATCCGACGTGAAAAAATCGGCCTGATTTTCCAACAGTTCCATCTGATTCCCTTCCTGACGGCCCTAGAAAATGTCATGGTCGCCCAGTACTACCACAGTATGCCCGACGAGGCCGAGGCCCTGGCCGCCTTGGATAAAGTGGGGCTCAAAGATCGGGCCAAGCATCTGCCAAGCCAGCTCTCGGGAGGCGAGCAGCAGCGTGTCTGCATTGCAAGAGCTCTGATCAATAACCCCGAGCTCATCCTCGCCGATGAGCCGACTGGCAATCTCGACGAAGAGAATGAGAAGATGGTCATTGGGATCTTAAAAAATCTCCACCGAGAGGGAGCGACGATCATGGTCGTCACTCATGATCCCGAGGTCGGAGAGCAGGCCGATAGAAAAGTTGTCCTCGATTACGGTAAGATAAAGGAGATCATTGTCTTAAAAAAGACAGAGTTCTAAGGAGGAATTATGAACAAAACATTTAAACTGCTCACAGCTCTCATCCTCAGCGTCCTCTTCCTGCTCGGCCTCAGTACAGGCTGTGGGAAGAAGAACCCCAGCGCCCAGCGCGAGTTCTCAAAACTCGAGCTCGTCGACGGCGTCTACACGGGGGAATACAGCGATCAGGATGATGAGCACCCCTCGACGTACAAGGTTGAAATCACCATCGAAAATGGCAAGATTACAGCTTGTACGGGAGCTGAGTACGACGAAAACGGAAATGAAAAAGGTGACGAATACGCCGCGATCAACGACGCTGCCGCCAAGGCTGTCGCTGGCATCCGCCAGTATCCCGAGCTGCTCGTCGCAGCACAAGATCCTGAGAAGATCGATGCGATCTCGGGAGCCACACTGTCTTACAACCGCTTCAAGGAAGCCGTATGGCAAGCCCTCGACAAGGCGGTTAAGAAATAAGATTTTCAAAATATCCCTGGCTTAGACCTGGGAAATGTAAGGTGAGAAAAAAATAAGGCGGAGCTGCTCCCTATTGCGTTAAGGGGAGCAGCTCTGTTCGAGAGGTGTCTATGACTTATTTTCAAAAGATGAAAAAACTCCAATGGGGCGAGGCGCTCATTGGGATCTTGCTGGCGTTGATGCCCTTTGTGCTCTCACCCGTCTGTACGAAACTTATGCCGAACGGTATGCCGATGCCCTGTCACTACTCAGCCTGGCTCGTCACAGTCCTCGGCATTGTCCTCACAGTCTTAGCTCTGCTGCGCCCGTTGATTAGACGGCGTGCCCTGACGCTTGGGACAATTCTGATCGCCATTGTCGCACTGATTCTGATTCTTTTTGTGCCGACGGGAACCATCCCCTTGAAATTGCCAGGACTCCCCCAATTTGGCCTCTGCCATCACCAGGGCATGCCTTGTCTCAAGAGTTTTTACTATATCAAGTGGCTCGCAGGTCTCGGCCTCTTGAGCTCTTTCATCGACTTGGCTCTGCTATTTATTGCCAAGCCTGAGCGATAGGTCTTGCCATGAGAAAGAAATTAACGGCCAGAGCACTTGCGGCAGCTAATCTCAGGCGGAAGCCTGGCCGCAGTTTTGCCCTGATCTTCTTGGCGGCGGCCCTGTCCGCACTGCTCTTCTTTGCCTCCACACTCAATCAGAGCCTCGGTAATGGTCTCGAGGCCCTCTCAGAGCGTCTCGGGGCCGATGTGATCGTCGTACCCCAGGGATATCGGGCAGATCTTGAAAGCATCATCCTCAAAGGGGAACCAAGTAGCTTCTACCTGCCCAAAAATCTCGTCGACGAGCTTCAGACAGTGCCGGGGATTGCCGCGTATACGCCGCAGCTCTATGTCGCCACGCTCTCGGCCTCCTGCTGCTCTTATCCTGTCCAGATTATCGGCATCGATGAGGAGAGTGACTTCTTGATCGAGCCCTGGCTCGTCTCAAATCTTAAGAGAAGCCTGCGCGATGGTGAGGCCATGGTCGGCGGCCACATCGTCGGCGAGGCCGGGGAGGAGGTCTTTTTCTTCGATAAGCGCCTCAAGATAGCGGGCCGTCTCGAGAAGACGGGCATGGGTTTTGATGCGACGGTCTTCGTCAATATGAAGACGGCCATTGATCTCGCGCGCGCCTCCGAGCGCCTCGGCAAAAATCAGGCGGCGGAGGGCAATGACATCAGCTGCATCATGATCAAGGCCAAGCCAGGCATCGACGCCAGTAAACTGGCCGGCTTGATCACTGAGCGCTTCTCAGAGCGAGGGATCTTTGCGATGGCGGGGAAGAGGATCATCAATACCGTCTCGACGAATATCGCAGTCCTCGGGAGATATATCATCTTCCTCCTCGGATCGATCTGGCTCATTGCCTTTGTCGTCTTGCTCTTGAGCTATAGCAGCATCATGAATGAGCGTCTGCCCGAGATGGCGACACTACGCGTTCTCGGCGCCAAAAAGAGTTTTATCCGCCAGACATTTCTCCATGAGGCAGCTGCCGTTTCAGTCTATGGAAGCATCATCGGACTCATGATCGGGGCAATTCTCAGCCTCGCTGTCATTCCTCGCCTCAGCCAAAATCTCAGTATCCCCTATAAGAGTGTGGGGCTTAAGACATCACTTCTCTTTGTAGGACTGACCTTTCTGGCTCTCCTGATCGTCTCCTTGCTCGCGGCAGTCCTCGCAGTCCGTCGCTTTGAAAAGAGGGAGCTCAGAACATATCTACAGCCTTAGGAGTTTTCAGATGATTCTTGACATCAAAAACATCAGCAAGACCTTTCAACGGGGCGGCAGATCTCTCGCGGCGGTCGACAATGTCTCCCTCTCTGTGCCAGAGCATAGCTTCATTCAAATTATCGGACGCTCAGGGAGCGGGAAGACGACCGTTCTCAATCTGATCACAGGTCTCTTGAGGCCTGATCAGGGCGAGATTTACTTCGACGATCGCTTGATCTCAGAGCTCTCAAGCGAGGACTATGCCAGATTGAGAAATGAAGAGATCGCCTATGTCCCTCAGCGCACGGTGCTGCTCCCCACTCTGGATGTCCTCGACAACATCATCCTGCCCCACGATCTCTATCAGCGCGATGGCGACCGCGAGGGCCGTGCCTATCATCGGCTGGAGCAGCTCGGAATTCGCGATCTCGCCACAGCTTACCCTGATGAATTATCAGGCGGTGAACTGCGCCGTGTGCAGATAGCCAGAGCACTCATGACTTCTCCGCGCCTCCTTCTCGCCGATGAGCCGACGGCAGACCTGGACCTCGAGACGAGCGAGGAGATCATGAAACTCTTCCAATCTCTTCAGAAGGAGGGGATGACATTAATCCTCGTCACCCATGAACTTGAGAGCTTGAAATACGGGCAGGGCGTCTACACAATGCAGGACGGTCATCTACTGGAGGGGCAGCATATCGGCCAGGAGAATAGATCGTGCGCCGTCTGATAGCCCTTGCCCTCGCCCTCATCTCTATGCTGACGCTTTCTTCAGCTTGCGCCAAAATCAGCGAGGAGGAGAAGGCACTTCAATTTGACCAGGCGGGGCAAAGGATTCACAGCCGGCGGCAGTCGCTCGAAATTCCCATCTTGAGAGAAGAATTTAGAAGTCTTGAGCCTGCCCAGAATCAATCTTATGCTCTGCGAGCCATCGGTCATCAGCTCTACGAGGGGTTGACATCTCTCAGCGCCCACGGTCAGCTGCGCTACCTGCTGGCGGATGCCATCGAGGCCAATGCAGATAAGACAGTCTGGACGATCCGCCTGAACAAGCTCGGCCGCTGGTCGGATGGAAGTCCCGTCACAGCCTCAGATTTTACTGAGACCTGGCTCGAACGCTTAGATCCAGAGAAGAACTGTCCAACAGCTTTTCAAGCCTATATGATCGAGGGGGCGGAGGCCTACCATCGGGCTGGGGGTCGAGTTGAGGACATTGGCATTCGCATCGAAGGCGATGATATTGTCATCAGGCTCAATCAAGCCTATGCGAATTTTGCTGAATGGCTCAGCCAAGACTTCTTTTTACCTGCCAAAAGCCAAGAGGGCAATGCCCTCTACAATGGGGCCTTTGTCTTGAGTTCTAGCGATGATCAGCGGCTGGAATTAAAAGCGCAAGAGTACTACTGGCAGTCAAGCCCGGGCGGGATTGAGACGATTCACTTCAATTATTTTGATGATGACATTATGGCCTATGAGAGCTATATACGGGGAGAACAAGATATCATTGGGCTGCCCTTTCTCGATATTCCCTATGCGCGTCGTGAAAGCGCAAGCAGACGCCCTGACGCAGTTCAATTTCCGCTCTCAGCAGTCTCTGTCATGAGCTTGAATCCCCATTCGCCCTTTACTCAAGATAAAAAGTCGCGGCATCTGCTCTATGAGGCCTTGGATATTCCGTTTCTCTCTAGGGCGATTCGCTATGATCAGTCGACGGCAGTCCTAGCGCAGCAGGCCCCTGATTCTCAGAAGAGACAAGAATTAATGGCTGCCTTTGCTCCTCTCCGCGAGAAGTACGAGAAGGAGCTGGCAGAACCACTGACGGTGTTGGTCGAGGGAAAGTATCTCAGTTACCGCGAGATGATTGCGGAGGCCAAGCAGTGGTTGGATCTCTATAAGCTGAAGGTCAGAGTCTTCCAAGCCGGACAGCTTCCCGCAGAGAGCCGGCCAGATCTGATTTACCATGAGATTATCTATGGAAGCAGCGATCAGCGAGATCTCTTTTGGTTTCAGCGAGATCTAGAAGCGCGCTTTGGCCTCGATGATCCCCAGCCGATGGGGATCTATCCCAGTGATCTTGAGAGCTGCTTAGAAAATCTGCTCATGATTCCCGTTCTGAAACTGACTTGGGCCAATCTGGTCCAGGCCACTGTCGAGGGATACACGCTTCCGGCAAACGGAATGCCCCAGCTTTCTGAGCTATCCTTTCGCTAACTGTGGTAAAATAATCTTTGCTTATATAAGCCTACAGAAGTAAGGAGGAGTTTAGCTTGTATAGAATTCTAAGTAAGCGCCGTCTGAATGATGAGACGTGCGAGATGGAAATCGAATCCAAATTGATTGCCAAGAAAGCTAAGCCAGGGCAATTCATCATCTTCCGCGTCGATGACGACAGTGAGAGAATTCCGCTGACCATCGCAGGGACCGACGAGAGTCGCAATGCTGTCAAGATCATCTTCCAGATGGTCGGTGAGGGTACGCTGAAACTTGGCGAGCTCGAGGTCGGTGATGAGATTCTCGACTTCGTCGGCCCGCTCGGTAAACCGAGTCATCTCGATGCCTACGCTGGCAAGCGCGTGGCCGTGATCGGTGGTGGTCTCGGGGCGGCTATTGCCTATCCTCAGGCGACCTATCTCCATAAGATAGGAGCCAAGGTCGATATGATTGTGGGCTTTAGAAATAAGGATATCATCATCCTCGAAGAGGAAATGCGGGCCAATTCCGATCGCCTCTTCATCATCACGGATGATGGCAGCAATGGGCGCAAGGGATTCGTCACCAACGTTCTCCAAGAACTTCTGGAGGCGGGTGAGCGCTATGATCTGGTCATCGCCGTTGGCCCGCTCGTCATGATGCGGGCAGTCGCCGACTTGACGCGCCCCTATGACATTCCCACGCTGGTCTCGATGAATACGATTATGATTGACGGAACCGGTATGTGTGGGGGCTGCCGCGTCACTGTGGGTGGTGAGACCAAGTTCGCCTGCGTCGACGGCCCAGATTTTGATGGCCACCAGGTCGATTTTGAAGAGGCAATCCGCCGCTCGGGCCTCTTTAAGAAGCAAGAGCAGGAGGCCAAGGAGAGTCATATTTGCCGTCTGACGGGAGGGAAGAGATAATGGCTGACGCAAAGATCAAGCGCAATATGAGCCTCGAGAAGGTTCCGATGCCCGAGCAGGACCCGAACGTCCGCAACAAGAACTTCCTCGAAGTCTCAACGGGCTATACCCCTGAGATGGCCATTGAAGAGGCACAGCGCTGTCTCCAATGTAAGCACAAGCCCTGCGTAGGCGGTTGCCCTGTCAATGTCCGGATTCCCGAATTTATTGCCAAGGTCGCCGAGGGAAAATTCGAAGAGGCCTATGAGGTCATCACCTCGACCAACAATCTCCCCGCTGTCTGTGGTCGCGTCTGTCCGCAGGAGACACAGTGCGAGGAGCGTTGCGTCCGCGGCATCAAGGGGGAACCCGTTGCCATTGGACGCCTCGAGCGCTTTGTGGCCGATTGGCACATGGAGCATGGTGAGGATCTCGTCGAGAAGGCGGAGCCAAATGGCCACCGCGTCGCCGTGGTCGGCTCTGGTCCTGCAGGCCTCACCTGTGCGGCGGATCTCGCCAAGCTCGGCTACGATGTGACCATCTATGAGGCCTTTCACGTCCCCGGCGGCGTCTTGATGTACGGCATCCCAGAGTTTCGTCTGCCCAAGAAGCTCGTCCAGAGTGAAATTCAAAAACTCCGTGACCTCGGAGTCAAGATCAAGACGAACATGGTCATCGGCCGCATCCAGTCACTCGATGAGCTCTTGGTCGATGAGAACTATGAGGCTGTCTTCATCGGCAGCGGAGCGGGTCTCCCGTCCTTTATGAAAATTGAAGGGGAGAACCTCAACGAGGTCTATTCGGCCAATGAATTCCTCACCCGTATCAATCTCATGCGTGCCTACGACTGGCCCAATGCCAAAACGCCGATCAATATCGGCAAGCGCGTGGCCGTCATCGGCGGTGGTAACGTCGCGATGGACGCTGCGCGTTCTGCAAAGCGACTCGGCGCAGAGCACGTCTATATCATCTACCGCCGCTCAGAAGAGGAACTGCCCGCCCGTGTCGAAGAAGTGCACCACGCCAAGGAGGAGGGCATCGAGTTCATGCTCCTCAACAATCCGGTGCGCATCCTCGACGATGGGAGAGGTTGGGTCAAGGGGATCGAGCTGATCAAGATGGAGCTCGGCGAGCCCGACGCCTCAGGCCGTCGCCGTCCACAGCCCATTCCTGGCTCAGAGCACGTCATCGATCTCGAATCAGTGATCATTGCCATCGGCCAGTCGCCGAACCCACTGCTGCGTGAGACCACGCCAGATCTCAACTGCGAGTCTTGGGGTGGCATCATTGTCGACGAGGAGAGCCTTGCGACTTCTAAAGAGGGAGTCTATGCGGGCGGCGACGCCGTCACAGGTGCTGCGACGGTCATTTTGGCCATGGGCGCGGGCAAGACAGCTGCGGCCTCTATTGATGCCTACATCCAAGCTAAAGATGCCTAATGCGTGACGGTGAACTGCAGATCGTCCATACTGCTGATTGGCACCTCGGCAATTTATTCCGCAATCAGCCGACGATCTGGCGTCAGCGCTTGCAAGAGCAGGGGATGAACAATCTCATCGCCTTGCGAGAGCAACTCGCCAAGCAGCCAGCTGACCTCCTCACTTTTGCGGGTGATACTTTTCAAAATAGCCGGGCGGAACACTCCGACCCGGCTCTTTTTCTCCGTCTCCTAGGGCGTTTCCAAGCACGGCATATCGTCATCCTGCCGGGAAACCACGATCCTTATTTTCAAGGGGGAATCTGGGCAGAGCTTGAGCCTCAACTGCCAGCTCACGTCCTGCTGGTCAGGGGTCAGCAAGCCTATTACGACTTGCCAGATATAGGCGTCAGACTCTTTGCTGAGCCCTATCTCACACGACTTGCGCCGGAATCTCTCTATGCCGACACCCTAGAGACCTCGTCCGCGGCGACACAAATACTTCTGGCTCATGCTGAAGTTCTTGACCGTGGCCAGGGGAGCAACTATCAGCCTCTGAGTCGTGATTGGCTCAGGACACAGAACCTGGATCTCATCCTCCTCGGACACATCCATCAGCGCTCGGTCGAAGAGCTGGGTCCTCGGCGCTGTCCGGCCATCTATGCCGGCTCTGCAACGGCCTGTGACCAGACGGAAGTGGGCCCGCGGGGCAGCTATCGCATTGTCTATGATCAGGTACTGAGACAGGTGAAATCCATTGATTTTCAAGCCTTTGAGACTTTGACAATCCACTCTCTAGACCTCGACTTGGGCGAGATTGCGGATCAAGATCTCGCGGACTTGTCTACGTCACCGCAAAAATTGGCAGAGCTGCTCTTAAATCTCTTACGAGGCGTCGAGGGCCTCAAGCTGGAGCGCGACATCATCCACTTGCGCGTGCAAGGTGTCTCGTCGGAGCCTCTACCTCTTGACCTTGTGGCAAAAGATCTCCAGAGCGAGGGGCTCGCCCTGACTCTCGTCGATGAACTGCGCCTTAGGGGATCTCTCGACAGAGGCAGGAATCCCTTTATAGATGTTCTGAGAGAAGTGGTGACAGAGCGGCGTCAAGGAGCTGAGCAGGCCGAGGGAAGGCGTCTTGATGAGGCCATGAGCCTGATCATCAGCCGGGGTGAGAGACGATGAGATTTCTCCACCTCGACATTCACGGCTTCGGCGTCTATCAGGAGTTTAAACTGGCTCTGGGACAGCCCTTGCACTTTCTCTACGCTCCGAATGAGGCGGGCAAGTCTACTTTGGCGGCCTTTATTTACGCGAGTCTCTATGGCTTCCCACGTCGCTCAAAATTCCTCGAGAGAGATTTAAGAGAGCGCTATCGCCCATGGGGTGGACAGAGCTATGGGGGTGACTTGCGTCTAGCACTGGGAGGCCGTGACCTCCTCATTCACCGCGAATTTCAGGCGAGCTCCGGCGCTGATACGGTGCGCATCATCGATCTTCAGACAGGGCAGACAGATCTGCCGGAGACGAGTGATGCCCTCGGCAGAGAGCTCTTAGATTTGTCTGCGGAAGACTATCTAGCTGCAGCTATCGTCAGTGATCGGCTGGCTTCCGAGAGCGCATTTAGCCACTGGCAGTCTCTCTATGCCCGTCAACAGTTCAGTAAGCAAACGAGTGCTTACTGGGAGGGGATCAAGCGCGATCTCCAAGACGAGCGAAGGATGCTGATGGCCTATCGCGGAAATGGCGGAGAGATCTATGAGCTTGAAAGCAGGCGAGAAGCCTGTCGAGAGGCCTACTATAGGGCTCTCGAACTTGAAAAAAAGCAAGTGGAGCTGAGACGTCAAAGAGACGCCATGAGAGCTGAGAGAGAGAGTCTTGAGAGCCAAAGTCAATACGATCAATTGAGTTCAGAATTGCGGGCGCTCCAGGATCTTAGGAAACGGGGCGAGATCTGGACAGCGCTCATCGCCGAGCAGGAGAGAGCAACGACGACAGCGGGACATCGACAAGTTGAGAGGGAAGGCTCGCAGACAGTCACTCTACCGAATGCTGTCCATCTCAGCTTGAAGCAGATGGATGAGCTCAGTTTCCATGCCAGCTTATTTCAAGAGGCAGAAGCAAGTCTCCAAAAGTCTCACGAGAGAGTGACATCGTTGCAGCAGGCTCGCGAGGCCAAAGAGAAGGGAATGCATGAGCTCTCCAGACAAGTTGAAGTCCTGAGACAAGAGGAGCTGAGAGCGCCTAGAGAGCCAGAAGAAAGACGCCCCTCAAAGCGGGTCTCTGGCGGATATCTTATCGCGCCCCTGGGCCTAGCCTGCCTCTCTTTGCTCGTGGCGGTCCTCGTGCAGAGTCTGCGCTGGCCTGCTGTCGGCCTCGGACTCTTAGCCCTGGGGGTGGCGCTCTGGTCCTATCTCTCGCAGCACCGAGCTCTGAGCCAAGAGCGTCGACCTCAAGAGCGTTGGGAGCGCCCTTCTCGTTCAAAGAAGGCTCAAGAACTTGGCTGGCGCCTCCAGCAAATGGATGATGATCTCCAGCAGATTCTTGAACAGAGGGAAGATGCTGAGATTGAGCGTGGAGAAGCGGAACGACATTTTCGTCGCGTCCGCTCGGATTACCTCCACTTTTTAAGTTCCGTGATTGGGCGTAAGCCCGAGCCCTCTGAGCTCAGCCAAATCTATCACGACGTCCTCAAGGCCAGTATCAACTCGGAACAGAGAGCGCGACAGACGCTCGAATGGGAAGGGCGGAAGCAGAGGATTCTCTCTGGGCTCAGTGAAGCTGAGTTTTTACGGGAACTGAAGCGAGCTGAGATCCGCGAGGCTGAAGTGCAAAAGGAGCTGGAGGCGCTTCCCCGCGCGTCGCAGGCGTCCTTGGCTCTGAGCCAAAAGACCTTAGAAGAACTGTGGACGCGTGAAGCTGAATTGAGCCGCGAATTAGAACTCAGCTTGGCCCGCAGTGAGACCTCGGCAGATTTAGCGCGCGATTTGCAGGAGCTCGAGCGCAGAATCTTGGACCTTCATGAGCGCGTTGCCGTTCTCGACTTGGCGATTGATATCGGTGAGGCCAGTGAAGAGAGATTAAAGAGGCAAGGTCACGTAGCTCTCTTGGACCTGGCTTCAGAATTCCTCGCTGACTTGACGGCTGATCGCTTCTCCGCCCTTTATAGCAGTGCAGACTTAGAACTTGAGCTTGAACTTGCCACCGAGCACTTGCATAGGCATGAGGCCTATTTTTCGAGTGGAACACGTGATCTCGTGCATCTTTCCATGGCATTGGCCTATGCGCGCTTAATCGGAGAGCAGAGGGAAGCGCTGCCGCTGATTCTCGATGACCCAGCCCTGCGTCTCGACAGTGAGCGCAAGAGACGCCTCCTCGATCTTCTAGGGCGTGAGGCCAGAGACCATGGGCGTCAGATCATCTACTTGAGTTCAGACCTTGAGCTCTTGAACCTGGCGCGCAAGGGGGGCTTTTTTTGCCAGAAATTAGCTGACTGAGTCTGTCAGATAGGACTCATGTGCTACAATAAACATATAAGAGTTAAAGGAGGGGCGGACTAGAGCCGCTAATCATGTGATGAAGACTGGTCTTAAAATCATTGGAGAACAGGTCCAAAAACTAAAGGACGACGGCTTGTTTGTCGCTGAGCGCGTCATTACGACTCCTCAGGGCAATCGGATCAACACAAAGCAGGCTGACGGCGTCATCAATATGTGCGCCAACAACTACCTCGGCTTGGCAAGCGATCCTCGATTGGTCGCTGCGGCCAAGAAAAGCTACGATCAATGGGGCTATGGACTCTCATCTGTGCGCTTTATCTGCGGGACACAGACTGTCCACAAGGAACTCGAGAAGAAGCTGAGTGAGTTCTTTGGCTTCGAAGATGTCATCTTGTATTCTTCCTGCTTCGATGCCAATGGCGGTCTCTTCGAGACCCTGCTCGGCCCTGAAGATGCCATCATTTCCGACCAGCTCAATCATGCGTCGATTATCGACGGCGTCAGACTGTGTAAGGCGCAGCGCTACCGCTATCTCAATAACGACATGGCCGATCTGGAGCGCTGCCTCAAGGAAGCGGATGAGAAGGGGGCGCGCATCAAGCTGATCGCCACCGACGGCGTCTTTTCGATGGACGGGATTATCTGTGACTTGAAGTCTGTCTGTGATCTTGCCGAGCAATATGATGCCCTGGTCATGGTCGATGATTCCCATGCTTCGGGATTTGTCGGAGAGACGGGACGCGGGACGATTGAACACTGTGCTGTCAAGGGGCGCGTTGATATTTTGACCTCGACCCTGGGCAAGGCGATGGGCGGAGCCTCCGGTGGCTTCACCGCATCGAGCCAGGCGATTGTCGATCTTCTCCGCCAGAAGAGTAGACCATATCTTTTCTCCAACACACTCGCTCCCGCGATTGCCTCGACGAGTCTCGAGGTCTTGCGCATCATTGAATCAGAGCCCGCCCAGCTGAAAAAGTTGCGCGAGAATACCGAATACTTCCGCAAGGGCGTGGAAGAGATTGGACTGACGATCATTCCTGGCACTCACCCCATCGTGCCCATCATGGTCTTTGATCCCATCAAGGCCATCCAAATTGCTGATGAGATGTTGGCCCGCGGCGTCTACGTCGTCGCCTTCAAATATCCTGTCGTTCCGGAGGGCAAGGACCGCATTCGTGTCCAGGTCTCTGCTGCGCACAGCCGTGAAGACCTCGACTACGTGCTCTCCGTCTTCAGAGAGATGAAGGAGAAGTACGAGCTCTAGAATCGATCGCAATGTGCTGGGTCCACGACGCAAAGGCTCTGTCGTGGGCCTTTTTTTATTTGTGAATTTTTGCAGAGACAGCTATTGACAGCTTTCCTGATCGGGTCTATGATAGCAAGGCAGTCGCGCCATTAGCTCAGGTGGTAGAGCAACTGACTCTTAATCAGTGGGTCCCGGGTTCGAATCCCTGATGGCGCACCAAGAGAAAACCCTAGAGACTTAGTTCTCCTAGGGTTTTCTTTTTCTCTCTCCAGGCGAGGGTCCGGGAGTCCATTGTTCCGTGACATTCTTTTTTGCTAAGATGGTCGCAGGGAGGTGTCTTATGGATCCGATCTATAGTCCAGAGGCGGCGGCCAAAGCTCTCTTGCCGATGCTCGAGGCCAGTCAGTACACGGTCTTTTTTGGAGGCGCTGGGGTCTCCACGGCTTCCAATCTGCCAGATTTTCGCGGACGTGACGGGCTCTATCAGAGGAATGCTCGTGTCGAAGAGATTCTAAGCTCTTCTTTTTTTCAGCAGCAGCCTGAGGCTTTTTATGATTTTTACCGCGAGTTCTTCATGCTGAGAGACATTCATCCCAATCCTGCGCATGAGCTTCTCGCTCAATTGGAAGAACGGGGGCTCCTCGCTTCTGTCATCACCCAAAATATCGACGGCCTGCACCAGGCGGCGGGTGCTAAGCGTGTTATCGAAGTCCATGGGACGACTTTGAGCTTCAGCTGTACGCGCTGCCACAGACAGTATGAGCTCGGCAGAGTCATTGAGCTGGAGCACGTCCCTCACTGTCCTGACTGCAAGGGTCTCTTGCGTCCAGACATCGTTCTCTATGGCGAAGCTCTGCCAGAGGAGGCTGTCAGGCAGGCTCTCTATGAGATTTCTCGGGCTGAGCTGCTCATTGTCGGTGGGACATCTCTGACTGTCTATCCTGCGGCAGCCTTTATCAATTACCAGAGGGCTGGCGGTCGGATTGTCTTAATCAATCAGGGGGCCGTCTCCTGTTCACGCAGATTGGATCTCGTCATTGACTGTCCCATTGCCGAGGTCTGCCTCGCCTTGAGACGCTTGATGGTTCTGTAGTCTAGGATAGTGAACTGCCCTGTGACTTGCAGGGCTTCTTTTTTTTGTGTTATATTCCGTTTAACAAACGTCACTCAGCGATAGACTACGGAGGAAACACAAAGCAGTGGAAGACGATGTCATACCGCGATTACTCTACACACATTTATTCGCCGCAACAAGGGGCGGAGAGATCGGTGGAACGTCCTATCTAAGCAGCATTATTCTCATTCTCGTCTTGATTTTGCTCAATGGCTTTTTCTCGGCTTCTGAGATGGCCATTGTCACCTTGAATGATCAAAAGATAAAAAAAGAGGCTGAAAGCGGGGATCGCAAGGCCAAGTTGCTCATGCCCTTTATTGAAAATCAGGGCAGCTTCTTGGCGATGATCCAAGTGGGTGTCACCTTGGCCGGCTTCTTGTCATCAGCCTTTGCCGCCGCCAAGTTTTCGCGCCCGATATACCTCTGGCTCGACCCGAATTTGCAAAAGGTCTGGCTCCATGGGGTCATCACTTTTGGAATGACGCTGATCTTGTCTGCCTTTACGCTCGTCTTTGGCGAGCTCGTACCCAAGCGGATCGGACTCTATAATCCAGAGCGCTTTGCCCGAGCCTTTGTCTCGGTCTTTCGCTTTTTTGCGTTTTTCCTGAAGCCGATCGCCTCGATTCTCAACTGGTTCTCTGTCAAGATTTCTCTCCTACTCGGCATCAATCCTCAAATTGGCAATGAGCGCGTGACAGAGGAGGAGATTCGTCTCATGGCAGAGGCCTCTCGCGCTTCCGGCGACATCGATAAGGAAGAGGCGGAAATGATCAATAACATTTTCGAGCTCGACGATAAAGAAGTCTCTGAAATTATGACGCCTCGGACGAATATGGTCAGTCTGCCTCTGACGGCCAGTTACCAGGAGGTCATCGAGACAGCTGCAGCTGAGCGCTACTCACGCATTCCTGTCTATGACGAGGATATCGATGATATCGTCGGCATCTTACATATCAAGGATCTCCTCCGATTTGTCTCGACGGAGAGCGATCGGGAGAATTTTCAGCTCGCCGACAATATTCGGCCAGCTCTCTTTACCCCCGAGAGCAAGTCGCTCTCTGTGCTCTTTCGAGAGATGCAACAGATGCGCCATTCGATGGCAATTGTCGTCGACGAGTACGGGGGAACCGACGGTATAGTCTCGATTGAGGATGTCCTCGAGCAAATCGTCGGCAAGATTGAAGATGAATACGATGAGGCGCGTGAGCCCTTTGTGGCCATCGATGAGCACAATTTCATCCTCGACGGACTGCTGTCCATCGATGAGTCCGCGCGCTATCTGCCCAAACTTGAGATCTTCACGGAGGATGATGAGTTCGATGACTATGATACGATCGCCGGTCTAGTCCTCGGTCTCCTCGAATACATTCCTCAGGAAGGTGAGGAGGCGTCTGTCGACTATGGACGCTTCCACTTCCAGGTCCTCGAGATGGATGATCGCAGAATCGCCCGTGTCAAGGTCAGCATCGACGATACTGTCGCCGATGAAGATCCCGTTGCATAAAGCATTAATTTGTATAGGTGTCAAATGAAAAATAACGATCTCACATTGACGGCTCAGCAGCCCTCTCCAATCTCTGAAGAGGAGAGCTATCAGCTCGCCCTGCCAAGTCTTATCGAAAAACTCAAGACGGATCCCAAGCTGGGTCTCAGCGCTGCAGAGGCAGAGACGAGATTGGCGCTCTATGGCCCCAATGCTCTCAAGGCGGAGGAGCGCGAGCCGATGTGGCGCAAGTTCCTCAATCAGTTCAAGGACACGATGGTCCTGATCTTGATTGCAGCCTCGATTCTCTCTATTTTCCAAGGAGACGTCTACGCCTCTTTGATCATTCTTGCCATCGTCATCATTAATGCGATTTTGGGCGTTGTCCAAGAGGGCAAGGCCGAGCAGGCGATCGAGGCTCTGCAGAAGATGTCGGCTCCCAAGTCGAGAGTTCTGCGCGACGGTCGCGAGATGATGCTCGGCAGTCAGGATCTCGTCCCCGGCGATGTGGTCATTCTCGAGGCAGGGGATATCGTGCCCGCTGATCTGCGCCTTTTCGAGTCGTCGAATCTCAAGGCAGAGGAGGCGGCGCTGACGGGCGAATCTCTCGCGGTAGAAAAGAATGCTGATTTCTCGACCGAAGAGAAAGTCAGCCTCGGCGATCGGGAGAATCTTCTCTTCTCAGGGACCTCTCTGACTTATGGCCGTGGCCGTGCTGTCGTGACTCAGACGGGTGAGGCGACGATTCTTGGCCAGATTGCCAGTTCCTTGACCTCGATCGAAAAGGAAGAGACTCCTCTCCAGAAGAACCTCAATCACCTCGGCAATATTCTCGGCATGATCTGTATTGCCATCTCGATCATTGTCTTTGTCTCTGGTCTGCTTCAGGGCGGAGAACCTCTCAAGCTCTTGATGACGGCCGTCTCTCTGGCGGTTGCAGCCATCCCAGAAGGGCTGCCTGCAGTCGTCACGATCGTCCTCGCCCTCGGCATGAACCGCATGGCTAAGAAGCACGCCATTGTCAAGCGACTCATGGCCGTCGAGACGCTGGGCTCAGTCGACACAATCTGCTCTGACAAGACGGGGACTCTGACCCAAAATGAGATGACGGTTCAAAAAGTCTATGTCGGTGATCAGATGATGACGGTCAACGGCATCGGCTACGAGCCGAGTGGTGAGATTCTCGACCACGAGGGAAATATTATTGCGGAGCCGGCGTCGAATCAGGCTCTCCTGCAAGTTCTAGAGGTCTGCACGCTCTGTAACGATGCGCAGTTAGAGCAAGGGGAGAATGGCGAGTGGCGCGTGCTGGGCGATCCCACGGAGGGAGCCCTCTTGACCTTGGCAGGCAAGCTCAATGTCGAAGCCAGAGATCTCGCGGAGCGCTATGCCAAAGTGGGCGACCTGCCCTTTGACTCTGAACGCAAGATGATGTCCGTCTTCCACGATGGTTTTCCGGAGGGCGTGCGCTCCCTGACCAAGGGGGCGCCAGACATTTTGCTCTCGCGCTGCAGTCATGAATTATTTCACTCTGAGCTCCGCCCTCTGACGGCAGAGCGCCGCAACATTATTCTCGAGAAGAATAGTGAGATGGCGAGAGCCGCTCTCCGCGTTCTCGCCTTCGCCTACAAGCCCTTTACCCATGCAGATCTGGCCGAAGAGGAGATGATTTTCTTAGGACTCGTCGGCATGATTGACCCCGCTCGTACAGAGGCCAAAGAAGCGATCGCCATCTGTCGTCAGGCAGGCATCCAGCCAGTGATGATCACGGGGGACTATCGCGATACGGCCGAGGCCATCGCCCGTGACCTCGGGATGCTAGCGCCAGGAGATCGGGTTGTCGACGGCCTCATTCTCGACGAGATGAGCGATTCCGACTTCGCTTCTGAGGTCGAGGACATCCGTGTCTATGCACGCGTCTCCCCGGAACACAAACTCAGAATTGTCCGCCAGCTGCAAGAGAATGGCCATACGGTCTCGATGACAGGCGATGGCGTCAACGATGCTCCAGCACTAAAACAGGCTGATATTGGAGTGGCAATGGGCATTACGGGAACCGAAGTGTCTAAGAATTCGGCGGAGATGATTCTGACCGACGACAACTTCGCCACCATTGTCTCGGCCGTTGAAGAAGGGCGCGTCATCTATTCGAATATCCGTAAATTTGTCGGCTTCCTGCTCTCTTGTAATGTCGGAGAGATCCTCGTCATTTTCTTGACGACGATGATGCTCGGACCTCAATTTACACCGCTCTTACCCATCCAATTACTCTGGCTGAACCTCGTCACGGACTCATTTCCTGCCCTCGCTCTCGGCCGAGAGAAGGGAGAGGCACACATCATGAGCCTGCCTCCTCGGGACCCGCGTGAGCGGATCATCAACAAGGAGATGATCTTGGCGATTCTGGTGCAATCTCTAGCAATCTTCATAGCTGTCTTCTCAGCTTTTCAGATTGGCCGCTACCTCTACCCAGACGTCTTGCTCAAAGCTCAAGCTGGGATTCAGACCGTCGCTCAAGACTTTAATTTCTGGGCGACGCCGGGCTATGAGCCCTCTCACGGTGCTCGAACCTTTGCCTTCGTCACTTTGATCACAGCAGAGTTACTCAGAGCCTTTACCTCGCGCTCTGAGGCGCAGTCCGTCTTTAAGCTGGGCTTCTTCAGTAATAAGACGATGAACAAGGCTGTCTTGCTCTCATTTGTCATGATGCTCTTGGTCGTCTTTGTCCCTGCCCTGGATCGCCTATTCTTTACGATTACACCCAATCTGAGAGACTGGGGGATTATTGTCGGCCTGGCCCTGATCCCCTTTGTCTCAGGGGAGCTGTTTAAGCTCATCTATCATCGCGACAGAAGATAAGGGGAGAGGAGGGTCAGGCCGATTGGCTCATTGGCGACGGCCAGGGCTTGACAGGCCTGATCCCACTCCCTATAATCACCCTTGTACATCAAGCAGATTCCGGTCTCACCTTGAGCCTAGGCGAAGAGGTTTATGAATTTATCCCAGCTAATGGATATTTTTGCGAGCGGAATCAGATCCGCTTTTTTTGCGTGTAAAGGAGGCAAATCATCGCAAAGCATAAAGACAGCACCCTGATCAATGAGGCGATTCGCTACGACAACGTCCGCTTGATTGACGCGAACGGGGAGATGGTCGGGATGGTCTCCCGGCAGAGAGCCCTCGAAGAGGCTCTGGCAGCTAATTTAGATCTCGTTCTGATCGCAGACCAAAAGGACAACCCCGTCTGTAAGATTATGGACTATGGGAAGTATGCCTTTGAGCAGTCTAAACGGGCACGAGAGGCGAAGAAGAATCAGAAAGTCACTCAGGTCAAAGAGGTTCAGATCAAGCTGACGACGGAGGAACATGACTTCAATGTCAAGGTCAAGAACGCAAGGCGTTTCCTCAGCAAAGAAGATCGCGTCAAGGTCGTCATCCGCTTCAGAGGCCGCGAGATGAACTATCAAAATCAAGGTGTCGATGTCATGCAAGAATTTGCCGAGGCCGTCTCGGACCTGGGCAAGATAGATCGCCCCCCGCGCATGGAAGGCCGGAATATGGTCATGTACTTGGCACCTATCAAAGAACAATAAAGGAGATAATAATGGCTAAGCAAAAAACTCACAGCTCTTCAAAGAAGCGCTTCAAAGTCACTGGCACTGGCAAGGTCAAGCGTGCCCAGGCATTTAAGAAGCACATCTTAACCAAGAAGACCACCAAGAGAAAACGTAAACTGCGTCGCGTCATCGTCGCGAGTGATCCCGACACCAAGCGCATCAAGCAGCTGATTCCATATAAATAGGGGAGGTCTGAACAATGGCAAGAATTAAACGTGGTGTCAGAACAAGAGCACGACACAAGAAAGTAATCAAGCAGGCCAAGGGTTATTTTGGCAACAAGAAAAAGCTCTTTAAGGTGGCGCATCAGCAGGTGATGAAGTCGGGGCAGTACGCCTATACCCACCGTCGTCTGAAAAAGCGTGACTTTAGAAAGCTCTGGATTACCAGAATCAACGCGGAGGCCAGAAATAATGGGCTGAGCTACTCGCGGTTGATCAATGGTCTGAAACAGAACAATATTCAACTCGATCGCAAAGTGCTCGCAGAACTTGCTGTCAACGACAAGGAAGCCTTTGCCAAGATTTGTGCACAGGTCCAGAAATAATGACGAGACCGGGGCTGAGCCCCGGTTTTTTTACGATGACGACGCCCTTTTCTGATCTTGAATTAATTACTTCCTCCGCCAATCCCCTGTTTAAAAAGGTGCAGGCGCTCAGTTCGGGTCGCTCCTGGCGCAAGAGTTCAGAGCTCCTCCTCATCGGTGAGAAGGAGGTTCAACTCGCTCGAGAACTCGGACTGCATTTTTCGCATCTCTTTTTCTCCAATGATGAGATCGGCTCAGCTGCTTATCTCAAGCAAAGTGAAGTCAAAGAGCCCACAGAGTTCAGACGCTTATCCCCCCCATTGATGGCTAAGTTACTTCCAGGCCATGCGGGCTATGGAATTCTTGCCATGGCGGAGCTTCGTCTTTTAGATCTGCCCGAAGAATTTTCTGATTGTTCTCACTTGATTGTTTTAGATGGGCTTCAAGACCCAGGGAATGTCGGGACAATTTTGAGGACAGCGGCCGCCTTTAATTTTCAGGAGGTCATCTTCCTCGATGGCTCGGTTCGCTTAAATAACCCCAAGTTATGGCGGGCAGCCTGTGGTTCCCTGCCAGCTCTGAGGATCTATCAGAGCTCTCGCCATGCGCTGATTCAAACTCTCAAGATCTCAAAGCTAAAAGTACTCATCGCAGATCTCGCTGGACTCCCCCTAGACGATTGGCAGCGCGATTGCCGAAGCGGGGGAGCGGCAGGCCTCTGTCTCATCCTCGGGAATGAGGGACATGGTCCGAGTGCAGAGCTCAAGTCGGCCTTTCCTAATCGTGTGACCATCCCTATCAGTGAAGGGGCTGAATCACTCAATGTTGCGATGGCCGCAGGGATTCTCATGTACGGCCTCAGGCAAGAAAAGAGATCTGATGAGAGCTCTTGCCAGCTCTGCGATGATGTGCTATGATGCGCTAGTAGTTTGAGAACAGAGACCTGGCCCTATGGTCAAGCGGTTAAGACGCCGCCCTCTCACGGCGGAATCAGGGGTTCGATTCCCCTTAGGGTCACCATAAAGATAATCCCCACACAACTGTGTGGGGATTATCTTTTTCTGTTACTGCCAGGATTTGATTTTTTGGCTATCATAAAGGGTGATTTTTTTATCGGAAAAGGTGAATTCACGTGCAAGATATGATTCGCATTCGCGGTGCGCGCGAAAATAACTTAAAAAATATCAATGTTGACATCCCTCGAGATCAACTCGTGGTCTTTACGGGGCTGTCCGGTTCTGGCAAGTCCTCCCTTGCCTTTGACACGCTCTATGCAGAAGGTCAGAGACGCTATGTCGAATCCCTATCGGCCTATGCGAGACAGTTCCTCGGCCAAATGCACAAGCCCGACGTCGATCAGATTGATGGTCTTTCGCCAGCGATTGCCATCGATCAGAAGACGCGTTCAGCGAATCCTCGCTCTACTGTCGGGACAGTGACCGAGATCTATGACTATTTACGTCTGCTCTATGCCCGAGCTGGGACAATGCATTGTCCTGAATGCGGAGCTGAGATTGCCCCGCAGAGCTTGGCTCAGATCATGTCTCGAATCATGGCCTATCCTGAGCGTTCGCGTCTCCTCATCATGGCGCCGCTGGTCAGGGATCGCAAAGGGGAGTACCATAAGCTCTTTCATTCGCTGAGGGCCGACGGCTTCGTTCGGGTGCGCATCGATGGCGAGACACACGATCTCTCAGAGCTTGATGATGATTTCAGGCTCGATAAGCAGTTTCGCCACAATATCGAAATTGTTGTCGACCGCCTCATTTTGAAGCCTGGGATTGAAGCTCGCCTCGCTGACTCTCTCGAGCTCGCCTTGAATCGTGGCGGTGGTCTCGTCCTCGTCGAAGTCTCATCGCCTAGCGAAGAGGGGCTCTATAGCTCCGAGGAAAAGCTCTTTTCACAAAACTATGCCTGTCCGACATGTCAATTGGACTTGGGTGAGATTTCACCGCGCCTCTTTTCATTTAATAATCCCAGTGGAGCCTGTCCCCACTGTCTCGGTCTCGGCCAACACAGTGAGATCAGCCCAGAGCTGGTCATACACAATCCCGAACTCTCGATAGATGAGGGTGCCATTCAGGCAATCGGCTTCAATTTTCAGGACAAGACATCCTGGGTGAGAGGGTTTATTGAGGCTTTGGCCAAAAAGTATCGCTTTTCACTCGCGCTGCCCTATCGTCAATTGCCCGAAAAAATAAAAGAGATCATTCTCTATGGCAATCATGGGGAGCTCCTTGAGGTCGATACGAGCCAGTCTAAGTACAATCGGGGCAAGCATTATCGCACGACGTGGAAGGGTGTGATCCCCACATTGACCAAGCGCTATGCCGAAAGTGTCGGCACAGAGAAGGTCAAGTGGTATGAGCCCTATATTACGGAAATTGTCTGCTCGCACTGTCAGGGTAGTCGACTCCGCAAGGAGGCCCTTGCCGTGACCGTCGGCGGTTTGAACATCGCCGAACTCAGTGAGCTCAACCTCAGAGACTGTCAGACCTTTCTGAACCGGGTTGTCTTTGGGGAGCAGGTACGAGAAGTTGCCGCGGCCATCTTACGTGAGATTCGGCTCCGACTCCAGTTTTTGTTAGATGTTGGCCTCGCCTATCTGACGCTCTCTAGATCTGCGGGGACTCTCTCGGGTGGGGAGAGCCAGAGGATTCGGCTTGCAACTCAAATTGGGGCGGGTCTGATGGGCGTACTCTACATCCTGGACGAACCGTCCATTGGTCTGCATCAGCGCGATAACGCGAGGCTTCTCAGGACACTTGAAGGTCTGAGAGACCTCGGCAATACCGTCTTGGTCGTCGAGCATGACGAGGATACAATTTGGGCCGCGGACCACATTGTCGACATCGGACCTGGCGCTGGCAATGAAGGGGGAGAACTCGTGGCACAGGGCAGTGCCGAAGATATTATGCGTGTGCCAGAGTCTGTGACGGGCCAGTATCTCAGCCGGAAGCGCTTTATTCCTGTTCCCAAGGAGAGACGGCAGGCCGGAACGCGCTGGCTCGAGATCACGGGCTGTCGCGAAAACAATCTCAAGAATATCGATGTGAGAATTCCCCTCGGACTGATGACTGCCATCACGGGAGTCTCAGGCTCGGGCAAGTCTTCACTGGTCGACGGCATTATTTTGAAGAAGTTACAAGAGGAATTGAATGGGGCTCGGCGCGTCCAGGCCAATTTTGATGCCTGTTCTGGCCTGGAGTATCTCGATAAGCTCATCGCCATCGATCAGTCGCCCATCGGCAGGACGCCACGCTCTAATCCCGCGACATATACGGGGGTCTTTGATGAGATCCGCAAGCTCTTTGCAGGAACAAAAGAGGCAAAAGCCAAGGGCTATAAACCCGGCCGCTTCTCCTTTAACGTCAAGGGAGGTCGCTGTGAGGCCTGTAAGGGGGATGGCGTCAAGCGCATAGAAATGCACTTTTTGCCAGATATGTACGTTACTTGCGAGATCTGCAACGGTCTGCGCTATAAGCGCGAGACTCTGGACATCAAATATAAGGGGCGGAATATTGCCGAGGTCCTAGATATGCGCGTCCAAGAGGCTTATGACTTCTTCCACGCCATCCCCGCGATCAAGCGAAAGCTTCAGACGCTGATGGACGTGGGACTCGGCTACATCAAGCTGGGGCAGCCCTCCACTGAGTTGTCGGGGGGCGAGGCGCAGCGGGTGAAATTGGCAACAGAATTGTCTAAGAGACAGACGGGCCAGAGTTTTTATATTCTCGATGAGCCGACGACCGGACTGCACAGTGCTGACGTCCACCGCTTGGTTGACATCCTGCAGAGGCTGACTGACAATGGAAACACTGTGCTCGTCATTGAACACAATCTCGATGTCATCAAGACTTGCGACTATATTATCGATCTCGGACCCGAGGGGGGAGACGGAGGTGGAGAGATCGTTGCGGCGGGAACACCTGAGCAGATTGCCGACGTCGCATCGTCATTTACGGGCCAGTATCTGCAAGCTATCCTTCGCCGCGATGGCGTGTAGAGCTGTTTGGATTGAATTAAAGGAAGTTCTTTTAAAATGAAAGTTTTAGGTAAATGCGAACACTGTGGCCAGAATCAGGCCATTATTCAGATTAGACAGTCTGCCAAGCCAGACGTCCCCCCGAAAAATCTCTGCCTGATCTGTGCTGAGGAGCTCGGCATCCCAGGCATTCACAAGATTTTAGAGCTCTGGGGCTTCGGCGAGGGTGAGACTTATGAGATCCAAGAGCAGATCAACCAAGTCTTCAGCCAGATGCCAGAAGGTCAGATGGAGCAGATGATCGAGATGAGCGAGCTCTTCACAGATAGCCCCGAGTTTGAAGAGCTCAAGAGCGCTCTGTCTGAAGACGATCCTGAGAGGGCTATGCACATCTTGAGTGACAGTGGACTGATGCCCTTCAGTCTTGCAGAGCTTGGTGAGGCCAGCCCCGATTTAAAGCGCTTTTTAACGGGATTCCCCCGCTCTGAGGGCGAGGGCCAGCAAGAGGCACAGAGCAGACGGGCGAATGAACGAGAAGAGCGGAGCCAAGAGAGCCAGTCTGAGAGCCAGCGTCAGCGCCTCTCGTCCGAGACCTCAGCGAAACAGCCTTCTTCCTCCTCCGATTCCGCGCGCCGCGAGGACGAGAATCCGCTCTCAAAGCTCTTTAAGAGTTGGACGGAGCGGGGCAAGGGGCAAGCGGAACCGGTGGCCGCTGGCAACAAGCGCCGCAGCGCTCGTGGTGGTCCTAAATATAAATTCCTATACCAATTCGGCGTCAATCTCAACGAAAAGGCTAAGAATCATGAGATTGACCCCATTGTCGGCCGCGACAAGGAACTGACGCGGGTCACTCAAATTTTAAACCGCCGCCAGAAGAACAACCCCGCCCTAATTGGTGAGCCGGGCGTCGGCAAGACTGCGATCGCCGAGGGCCTGGCCAAGAGAATCGTCGAGGGCCAGGTGCCGGCAAAGCTCCTCGACAAGGAGCTCTATCTGATTGATATGTCCTCTCTGGTTGCGGGCACTCAGTTTCGTGGCCAATTTGAGGCTCGAATCAAGGGTGTCATCGACGATGCTAAAGAGGCGGGCAATGTCATTCTCGTCATCGACGAGCTGCATAACATCATCTCCGCAGGCGATTCCGAAGGAGGGATGAATGCGGCGAATATCCTGAAGCCAGCACTTGCCAAGGGCGAGATTTCAGTCATTGGGGCCACGACCTTAGAAGAGTACCGCAAATACATCGAAAAGGACTCTGCCCTCGAGCGGCGCTTCCAGTCAGTCATGGTTGAAGAGCCGAGTGTAGAGGAGACCTTTGATATTTTGCAGGGCTTGAAGTCGCACTATGCCGATCATCACTACGTCATCTATCCCGATGCGACAATCGGCGCCGCCATTCGCCTCACGCAACGCTACCTCAACGAGCGCTACCTCCCTGACAAGGCCATTGACGTCCTCGACGAGGCCGGCAGCCGTCAAAACTTAAACAACGAACTGCTGGTCCATGAGCGAGAGCTTGAACTTCAATTAGACGAGTTAAAGGACAAGGAGCAAGAGCTCGACGCCATCGACATTGCCGATCTGGCCAGTGACGATATCGACGAGTTTTATAAGTCGCAGGCGATTCTCAAACAAGAGCGCCTCGGACTTGAAGAAGAGCTCCAGACAGTGCGTCAACAACTTCAGCGGCACGAGGTCAGCATTGAAGACGTCGCCGAAGTCATTGAACTCTGGACAGGCATTCCCGTTCAGCAGATCACCGAAGCAGAGAACGAAAAATTATTGAAACTTGAAGCGCGCCTGCGTGAGCGAGTCATCGGTCAAGAGGAGGCCATCCAGGCCCTGGCACGAGCTGTCCGTCTACGCCGCGCGGGATTCGGCAAGCTCAAGAAGCCCGCATCTTTCCTCTTTGTGGGACCTACAGGTGTCGGTAAAACTGAATCGGCAAAAGCCCTCGCCGAGTCCCTCTTCGACACGGAGGAGAATCTCATCCGGCTCGATATGTCTGAGTATATGGAGGCCCATACTGTGGCCAAGCTGATTGGTTCCCCGCCAGGCTACGTCGGCTATGACGACGCGGGTCAACTCTCTGAGAAGGTTAGGCGCCATCCCTACTCAGTGATTCTCCTGGACGAAATCGAAAAGGCCCACGTCGACGTCTATAATATTCTCTTACAAATTCTAGATGACGGCCGGCTCTCAGACAGCCATGGGCGGACGGTCAATTTTGAAAACACGGTGATCATCATGACATCCAATGCGGGGACCAGCCTCAAGAGAGCGAGTATCGGCTTCAACAAGGATTTGCGTCCAGACCTCGTCGAACGCGTGCAGACAGCACTCCGAGAGCGCTTTAGACCAGAGTTTTTGAACCGCATCGATGAGACCATTGTCTTTAACGAGTTGGGGCATGAGGAGCTCTTGACCATTGTCGATCTCATGCTTAAAGAACTGGTCACTGCTCTCAAGCTCAAGGGCCTGACCCTGGAAGTCACGCCTGAGGCCAAAGAAAAGCTCGTCCAATTGGGATACGATCCTCAATTTGGTGCGAGACCGCTGCGCCGTGTGATTCGCCAGGCCTTTGAAGATGTGCTGGCAGAACTCTATCTCGAAGGGGAATTAAACGATAAAACACATGTCCGCTTTGATCTCAAAGAAGATCGCAAAGATGACAAATCACTTGTGCCGAGAGAGTATTTTACGTATACACTAGAAGCGTAGTCTATATTGAAGAGAGGTCAGTATGTTACGAATTAATGAGACGTTTTTAGAGGGCTTTATCAGCTCTGCGGAGCTAGAGGGCATGGCTGTTCAAGTCGAGTCTCTCGATCGGGAACTGAGGTCTAAGACTTGTCCAGGTAGTGAGTTCTTGGGCTGGCTCGACTGGCCAGAGCGCGTCGACCCTGAACTGATCCGAGAGATCTCAGACCTTGCCAAGCAGCTCAGAACTCGCGCCGAGGTCCTCGTGACGATCGGAATCGGGGGCTCATATCTCGGAGCCAAGGCCTGCTATGAAGCTCTCGCTCCACAGAAGGAGGGGATTGAACTCGTCTTCGCCGGCCAAAACATCAGCGGTCGATATCTGACAGAACTTTTGGATTACCTCCGAGACAAGGATTTTTGTCTCAACGTCATCTCTAAATCAGGGACGACGACCGAACCTGCCATCGCCTTCCGCCTTCTGCGGCAGCTCATTGTCGAAAAATATGGCCAGGAGGCCCTCGCAGAGCGCATTGTCGCGACGACGGATGCATCCCGCGGGGCACTGAGACAATTTGCCGAGCAATACCACTTGAAGACTTTTACAATTCCCGATGATATCGGGGGGCGCTATTCAGTCTTGACGGCTGTGGGCCTCTTGCCCCTCGCTGTCGCCGGCATTGATATCGAGACGCTGATCCAGGGAGCTCATCGCGCTCAGCTCAATCTCGAGAGTCCCAAGTTGTCAGAAAACTTGGCCTACCGCTACGCGGTTATTCGCAACTGCCTGCAGCGCAAGGGCTTCCTCGCGGAGGCGCTGGTCAGTTTTGAACCTGAGCTCTGCTATTTTGCCGAGTGGTGGAAGCAGCTCTTTGGCGAAAGTGAGGGCAAGGATGGCAAGGGTCTCCTGCCTTGCTCCATGCACTTTACGACGGACTTGCACTCGCTCGGTCAATTTGTCCAGGACGGCCGGCGCATCGTCTTTGAAACTTGTCTCGTCATCGATCAAGAGGAGAACAGTCTGAGGCTGCCTGATCTCAAAGACAATTCGGATGGTCTCGACTACCTCCTCGGCAAGACCATTGACGAGGTCAACGCCGTGGCTCGCCAGGCGACCTTTATGGCGCATCATGCGGGTGGTGTCCCGATCGTGGAAATCTGTCTGGAGCGCTGTGATGCAGCCCATCTCGGCTATCTCATCTACTTCTTTGAGCTGGCCTGCGCCATGTCCGCACGACTTCTGGGCGTCAATCCCTTTGACCAAGAAGGCGTCGAGGCCTATAAGGTCAATATGTTCCGTCTACTGGGGAAGCCAGGCTATAGAGTAGAGGAGCAGTCCTAAGAACATGAACGAGGTCCTGAGACTAGCCGCCTGGTATGGCGATCACATGGTATTGCAACAGCGAGTGCGCTCGCGGATTTATGGCAAGACTCTGCCTGGCGCTGAGGTCCGACTAACTCTTGAGCGCTTTCCGGCAGAACGTCCCCATCAGCGGCGGGAGGACAAGCAGTACGGCCTGATCTTTCAGGAACAAGATACAGCTGAGGACGACGGCTTCTTCGAATTTAAGCTGCCCTTTATCGAGGCCTCGTTTGATACCTACCGCCTGACTATCGAGGCCTGTGCCGAACGCAAGGTCTATCAAGATCTGCTCTTTGGAGAGATCTGGTATACGGCTGGTGGATCCAATATGAGTATGCCGACCCGCTACAGCGACTTCGACAAGGAGAGGTACACGCTGGAAGAGCATAAGTACATCAGATACTTTAGCTTCCCAGAATCTGGTCTGCCGACAGGTGAGTTCAATTACCGCTATGATGCGACATCTGACATCCCTGAGGGGCGCTGGTACGGTGGAAACAGCCAGAAGCGGGCGGAGATCTCGGCCATCGCAGCTAGTTTTGCCAAATCTTTGTTCCGTGAGCTCAAATGTCCTATCGCCATTGTCGATGCGGCCAGTGATGACGCCATGATTCATGCCTGGCTGCCTCGTCAAATTACAGAAAAAGACGCCGTCTTAAACAATCACCTCAAGGAGATCAAACATTATCGAGACGCGCGTCATTGGAACAAGATGCCCGAGGAGGAGCGTCGCGAAGAGCGTTCAATCCGTCGCCCCATTGCGCAGCGTGACCTCGCCGCCGAGCCGATGCCCTTTTTACGCCGTAATCAGGCGGGGGCTCTCTTCAATCATAAGATTGCTCCCTTTAGTGGCATGGCGATCCGCGGAATCCTCTGGGCCCAGGGAGAGGCCGACGTCCATTATCCGACGCATTATCAGCGGGCTTTTCGCCGGCTCAGCAATGTCTTTAAATCTATCTTTCAGGCACCAATCACGGGGCTTTCGCTCATTTATACGAGCCTTCCACCATTTTTAGCCTCATCGACGGATCCTGAGCGCCTTGCTGAATTTAACGAGATGTTGGCGGTTGTCCGCCGCCGCCTGGCCATTCCAGCAGGGCTCGTGCCCGTCTACGACCTCTCGCCAGAATATGAAGGCATGAGAGGGGCCTATAGTCGGCCTGAGACGCCTCGTGCCAAGCGTGTGGTCGGTGAGCGCATGGCAAAGATTGCGCTCGGCCTGGCCTATAAACACGACATGCCCCACTCGGCGCCTGAGCTGGCCTCGGCAGAATCGGTCGGTGGTAAGTTGATCTTGAGTTTTGACAATATGGGCAGTGGCATCAAGTTAAAAGAAGGGGAGACGGAGCTCAAGGGTTTTGCCATAGCGGGTGAGTCGAGGGTCTTACTGCCGGCGACGGCCAAGGATCTCTACGGTGTCCGCGTGCTGCTCTGGCATGAGGAGATTGACAGCCCGACTAGCTGTACCTACGCCTATCACAATTTCAACGGTCAGGCCAATCTCTACTCGAGCCTGGATATGCCTGTGACACCGTTTCGACTGAATCGTGAAGAACTGAGACAGTTGGCCTGTCCCGAGTGGACGTACTGTGATGCTCTTACGGGCTTCAAGTATCTCTCGGATGAGGCCAGAGTCGAACGCTTGACGGCAGAGCAGAAGCCAGCTTTCTTCCCGCTCTGGCAGATATATAGCGGTCGCGGCGACTTCAGCCTCGAGCGCGATCACAAGCGCTATGGCAAGGCTGCTCTCAAGTTATCCTATCGACGTGCTGATGAGCGCCCAGTCATCTTTGGCCCCGTCCTGACCTATGCCTCAGACTATCCTCCGCTCGATCTCAGCCAGTGGTCCCATTTGACGATACAGCTCTTTAGCGCTGATCACCGCCTCAAATATATTGCCCTGAAACTCCGTGATACGAATGGCCGCGAATACACCTTTAATAAGGAGACGATCGACGAGACGATTGCTTGGCAGGAAATTCAATTTGATCTCAATCAGGCCTCGGTCGACAGAATGCGGATAGATGAATTACAATTTGTCATTCAGGATCCTGGTGAAACGGGAGGGCTGACCATAGATCGCGTGCGCCTCACGGGTCTGCACCCAGGTGAAATGACAAGCTTAGAGGAGAATAAGTATGAAAGATTTTAAAGACATTGCCCTGCATTTTGAACCTCAGATGCGCGAGCGTGATATCTACGAGCAGTGGCAGAAGAAAGACTGCTTTAAACCCCAGCGGGGTCGCCATAAAGAACCTTTTACCATTGTCATGCCACCGCCTAATATCACGGGACAGCTACACATAGGGCATGCCCTCGATCTTTCGATGCAGGACATTGCCATTCGCTACAAGCGCATGTGTGGCTACGAGACGCTCTATTTGCCAGGAACGGACCACGCTTCGATCGCCACGGAGGCCAAAGTGGTCGCCAAGCTGCGAGCCGAGGGCAAGGAAAAACATCTCTTAGGCCGTGAGGCTTTTCTCGATGAGGCCTGGGCCTGGAAAGATAAATATGGGAGCCGCATTGTCGAGCAGGCCAAGCGCCTGGGCATCTCCTGTGATTGGTCGCGTCTGCGCTTTACCCTCGATGCGGGTTTGAGTGAGGCGGTTGTCGAAGCGTTCTGCCGGCTCTATGAAAAGGGGTTGATCTATCGAGGCGAGCGCATGATCAATTGGTGTAGTGATTGCGGAACCTCTATTTCTGATGCTGAGACTGAATATCTCGAGAGCCCGGGGCATTTTTATCACCTTGCCTACCCTATCGTGGAGCGGCCGGGAGAGTATCTGGAGATTGCGACGACACGCCCTGAGACTATGCTCGGCGACACCGCGGTGGCTGTGCATCCTGATGATGAGCGCTATCGCGACTATGTTGGTCTCACTTGCCTTCTGCCCCTCGTCGGTCGAGAGATCAAAATCATTGCGGACGATTACGTGGAGCGTGATTTCGGCACAGGCTGTGTCAAGATTACACCAGCCCACGACCCCAACGACTATGAGATCGGCTTGAAACATGATCTTGAGATCATAGATGTCTTTACGGATGACGGCCTGATTAATGAGCTCGGGGGACGGTATGAGGGTTTGACGATTGCCGAGTGTCGAGAGAGAATCGTCGAAGATCTCAAGGAGTCTGGGGTTCTGCTCAAGGTCGAGGACATGCAGCACAACGTCTCGCATTGTACCCGCTGTCACGGCGCCATCGAGCCCCGCCTCTCCCTGCAGTGGTGGGTCGCGATGAAGTCGCTGGCCGCTCCGGCGATTGCCGCTGCTGAGAACGGCGATATTGAATTCATCCCTGATTTCTTTAACAAGACTTATCTCAATTGGATGCGCAATATTCGAGA
This sequence comes from Bacillota bacterium, assembly GCA_023426575.1. Lineage (GTDB taxonomy): Bacteria > Bacillota > Clostridia > Saccharofermentanales > DTU023 > JAFAAL01. Next base: position 10,148 of record JAFAAL010000014.1, on the reverse strand, counting down.
TTGGTGTATTTCACGCCAACTGTGGTGGGGCCACCGCATTCCTGCGTGGTATTGTCAGGACTGCGGTCATATCACGGTCGCGCGCAAAACACCTGAGAATTGTGAGGCCTGTGGCTCACGTGATCTCATCCAAGATGAGGATACACTGGATACCTGGTTTTCTTCGGCGCTCTGGCCGTTCTCAACCTTGGGCTGGCCCCATCAGACCGATGATTATAAGCGCTATTATCCGAATCAGTTGCTCATCACGGGCTACGATATCCTGCCTCTTTGGGTCTCACGGATGATTTTTTCGGGGCTCGAATACACGGGAGAACTGCCATTTGCCAAAGTGGGCATCCATGGGATCGTTCGAGACGAACTGGGACGGAAGATGTCCAAGTCGCTCGATAATGGGATTGATCCTGTTGAGGTCATTGATCAAAGTGGTACAGATAGTTTGCGCTACGCTCTCTTCAACGGAACTGCTGTCGGCAAGGATATGCGCTTTTACCAGCAAAAAGTGGAAGCGGGCCGCAACTTCATGAATAAGCTCTGGAATGCCATGCGTTTTTTCCGCATGAATCTCAAGTCAGAAGATCAGATTCAAAATATTGAAGAGATAGACCGCAGTGCCTTGGCCAGAGAAGACAAGTGGCTTCTGGATCATCTTTTTGACTGTATCGAAGATTGTTCACGCCATTATGAGAGCCTAGATTTCTCTCTGGCTCTGGATAAGATTGTCGCTTTTGCCTGGGATCTTTTCTGCGACTGGTATCTCGAGATGAGCAAGGAGCGCCTCAAGAGTGAGGACGAGCGCGAGGTCTCTGTCGTCCTATCGGTGATGAACTTTGCGCTGACAGTCATTGTCAAGCTGCTCCATCCCATCATGCCCTTTGTGACAGAGGAAATCTATGCTGAGCTCAAACATGAGGAGGGTCTGCTCATCACTTCGAGCTGGCCCCAATTAGAGCGCGATGCGGAAGACCAGCAGGCCACGGCTGAAGTCGATCTCCTCTTGCGCGTCATTCGCGGGGTGAGAACTGCGAGGGCTGATCTCAATGTCCCCGCCCAGAAGATTATCAGGGGCTATCTACAGACCTCCGATCAGAACGTCGCGGAGACAGTCCTCGGCGCGGCGGCAATTCTCTCTCGCCTGGCAAAGATTGAAGAGATTGAGCGCGTCGACCTCAGTGAAGATCTGGCCAAGAGCTCACATGCCATCGTCTTGCCAGAACTGACCCTCTATTTACCGCTGGCCGACCTGATCGATACCAAGGCTGAACTGGAAAGACTGCAATCTGAACTGGCAAAAGTCTCAGGACTGATCACGGCGCAAGAAAAGAAGCTCGCCAATCAGAATTTTGTTTCCCGAGCCCCAGCCCATGTTGTCGCTGCAGAACGCAGCAAGTTAGAAGAATATGAGGCTCTCAAGAGTCAACATCTCAATCACCTCGAGCAGCTAAAGGAACTGTCATGAAGGGGTCAGAGAAAACGGCGCTCTTGAGGGCTGAGGCCAAGAAGAGGATCGACGAGCTGTCGGAACGCATACGCCAGCTCAACCAGGCATACTATAATGAGGACAATCCCCTGGTTGAGGACTCCGTCTATGATGCTCTTCAACGGGACTTGAGGGCCCTCGAGGCCCAATGGCCTGATCTCGCTGCGGAAGATTCGCCGAGCTCCCTGGTGGGTGGCTCGGCCCAGGCAGGATTTGCCAAAGTGCCCATCAATGTCCCGATGCTCTCGCTCGATGACGTCTTCTCGCTTGAGGATGTGACGCGTTTTGTCGAAACTGTCCAGCGTATCGAGCCCGGAGCAGAATTTGTCGTCGAAGAGAAGATCGATGGCCTCTCTATTGAGCTCATTTACCGCAACGGGGATTTGACTCTGGCGCATACGCGGGGTGATGGGCGCCTCTTCGGTGAAGACGTCACGGCCAATGCCCGAGAGATCATCGATTTGCCAAAGCGGATTGATGGTCCCGACTATCTCGAGCTCAGGGGAGAGGTCTACTTTCCCTTCGATCGCTTCACAAGTCTCAATCAGCAGCGTGAAGCCGAGGGAGAATTGCTCTTTAAGAATCCGCGCAATGCGGCGGCGGGTACTCTGAGGCAGCTGCAACCTGAGTTAGTCAGAGCGCGCGGTCTGCAGTTTTTTATTTTTAATATGCAGGAGGTAAGAGGGGAGAGCTTTGAGACCCACAGCGAGACCCTCACCTATATCTCAAAGCTTGGTTTTCCCACTTCTCCCAACTGGCAGATCTGTCAGAATGAGGCGGAAGTCTTTCAGGCCATAGAGAATATTCATCAACGCCGCCTAGAACTCAACTATGCCTTGGATGGGGCAGTGGTCAAAGTCAATTCACTCAGCCTGCGCGAACGTATGGGCCAGACTGCCAAAGCACCGCGCTGGGCAGTGGCCTATAAATATCCCCCGGAGGTGGCCAGCACCGAACTTTTAGAAATTCGGACACAGGTGGGCAGGACAGGTCGCATCACACCGATGGCCATATTTCGGCCAGTGGAACTTGCGGGAACGACGGTCCAGAGAGCCACACTCAATAATATCGACTATATCCGCTCGCTAGATCTTCGCGTCGGTGACATTGTCGACGTCATTAAATCCGGTGAGATCATTCCAGCGATCATTGCTGTACATAAGGATCGGCGCAGCGAGTCATTGCCGGAGTATGCCATGCCGACGCTCTGTCCTGTCTGTCAGGGAGCTACAGCCTATCGGGGCGCGGATCTCTTTTGCCTCAATGCAGCTTGTCCAGCCAAGCATGCGCGATCTATTGAACATTTCGCCTCCAAGGGCGCCATGGATATCGCGGGCCTCGGGAGCTCGACAGTCGTCAGCCTCATTCGTGATTTTGGCCTACGGGAAATCAGTGATCTCTATAAACTCAAGGAACGCCGCCAAGAACTTATTGCCTCAGGCCAGATTGGGCGTGAAAAGAGAGTGGACAATCTCCTACAGGCCATCGAGGAATCCAAGGAGAATGATCTGAGTGCTCTGATTACAGGTCTTGGTATTCCAACTGTCGGCCTGGAGACGGCAAAGCTTCTTGCAGGACACTATGCTGACATCTATGAGATGATGGAAGCGTCTATCGATGAGCTCAATCAGCTTCAGGGCATCGGCCCTATTATCGCTGCCAATATCTATACTTATTTTCATAAGGAAGAACATCGTGCGCTCATCGCTGAATTAGATGCGCTTGGAGTCAAGCTCAGATCTACGCCCCAGACTGTCAAAGGGGGCAGCTTGTCCCAGCTCACCTTTGTCATTACGGGCTCTTTTCAGGAGAAGAGTCGTACGGACTTGCAACGAGAGATTGAATCCTTTGGAGGCAAGGTCAGTTCTTCTGTTTCGGCTAAGACAGACTATCTCTTGGCGGGTGATTCTCCCGGCTCTAAGCTGCAGAAGGCAGAGGCTCTGCAGATCCCAGTCATTGATCTTGTCGCGCTTCGGAAATTGGAGGAGAGGGGATGAGTTATCTATTTCTCTTTGGCTTGCTCTTATCTATTTTAATTGCCATTTTGCTCTATTATCTCCTCATTCGCCGCCTGGAGATCAACTGGCGACATCAGAATAATCATGCCCCCTCATTCTTTTTACCTGTTTTGATGGCCATCTTGCTCGTCGCACACATTAGCTTTGACTTGAGGAATCGTTGCCTCGATCTCTTAGACTTTTGGCAAAACACAAGTGCCGTCGAAGTCGTCTCGACTGAGCAGATTGACCTCGACGAACACATCATCTCCATCTCGGATACCGAGATTCTCTTTCACGAGAGTGACCTCACAGTGCTGGATGACGCCTTTTATCGCGTGACATATGCCAAGAGAAGCCGAGTTGTCCTGAAAATAGAGGCAGTTCAAGAGAAATAAGTCAGGTATAAGAGAAATCCGTCAATATTAGTTAAATATTCATAAAAAACGACTTTATTTTACACCTCGTTATCGGCTAGACTAAAAGTCCCAGCAGAAAAGGCAATTATCTGGGGGATAGGGGGTGGTCCTCTTGCTTGACGAAAGTTATAAATATTTGAATCGCGCTAGACAGGAGAGTCTGGCGTTCCATCTCATCTGCAGTAATCAGGACATTTTGCGCGAGGTTGAAAAGAACCTTAGAGCACAGGGCGTGATTGGGGTCACAGATCTCCAAGGACGCGTCAAGTATCTCATCGACGGGCGCTATGGCGCACAATTGGGCACACGACGTATTCGTGAGCTCAGCGAAATTCTATTAAAGAGGAGGAGCGTAGATTTGGATAAGTACATTACTCGAGCCATGATCATTGTCGACCGGCTCTTGGGACAGTTCATGTTCAGACAGCATCTCAGAGGATATGTCTATCTAAGACAGTGTCTGATTATCCTCTACATCGAGGGAGGTCTCAATATGCCCATGAGCAAGGTGCTGTTTCCGCATGTAGCACAGATTTACAAGTGCTCAGCTTCACATGTGGAGCGCAATCTGAGATATCTGTTTGAAAAGCTGCTCGAGGACGAGTCCTATGTGGCAGCTCTGAAGAAAGAGGGTAAGGATATCCCTCTCTATCTCAAGCTCAACCATATGCAGTCGTTTCGAAAATTTCTTTTCAGCGATAAGAATTCCTCATCAATTAAGGCTTCTTTAGCCCTCCTGTTCGATGAGATCAAGGATGTTGAACGTCAATACGAACTTGAACTTATGCAGCAGGAAATGAATGAGATCAAGAAAAATGAGCGTGAAAAGGGGAAGGAAGAGCCAAAGAAAAACGGGAAGAAGACAGAGGAAGAGGAGAGTCAGGGGGATTCTAAGTTGAAAGTTGCCGACGGCGAGAAGGAAAAAGAGACTTCCTAGCCGTCCGTAGTTCACAAAAGAAAAGGCGGTCAACGACCGCCTCTTCCACTTTTCTGATTTTAGATTGAGAACTACTTGTTCACGCGATCCTTGAGATTTTTGCCTGCTTTGAAGGCGGGAGCCTTGGAAGCGGGAATCATGATCTCTTCCTTGGTGGCGGGGTTGCGACCCTTACGGGCAGAGCGCTCACGCACTTCGAAGGTACCGAAGCCGACGAGAACAACCTTCTCGCCATCGGCCATTGCTTCGGCAATGGTGTCGAGAACGGCGTTAATGGCGCTTTCACAGTCTTTCTTGCTCAGTTGGGTTTTCTCCGCAACAGCGGTGATCAAATCGGTCTTATTCATTAAGAATAGCCTCCTTTTGTGATGTCTGCCCCATTATTATACTCAAGATGGGCTTGTGTCAAGGCTTTTGGCGTTTTTGGCCTGGACAATTGCACATTTTGTAGCTTATGAGTAAACTTGAGCAGAGAAAAGCTGCCTCGGGCAGTGAGAATGTGAGGAATGAGATGGCTCAGGAAATCACCAAGGATATGATCATTACCGAAGTCTTAGAGGGACGAGATTATCTCGTGCCGATCTTCTATCAGCATGGCCTCTTCTGCCTCGGATGTGTCATGGCTCACAACGAGACATTAGAGGAGGCGAGTTTTGTCCATGGCATCAACTGTGATCAGTTGGTCCACGACCTCAATCAGACAATCGCTGCCGTCAATAGCCAAGATCAGGCCTAATAACCTTGAAGACGCTTCTTCTCTTAGATGGAAATAGTCTGCTCAATCGGGCTCATTATGGACTCGGAGTCTATCACCGCCTGACGGCAGCAGACGGGACGCCGACGGCTGCTATCTATGCTTTTTTCAATAGCTTGATCGCCTGGCTTGAGGAATTTCGACCAGACGCCCTCTTTGTCGCTTGGGACGTCGGCAAGAAGACGAAGCGCCATGAACTCTACCCAGAATACAAGGGGGGACGGACGCCGATGGATGATGATTTGCGCGTCCAGTTTCCCATATGTCAGAATCTTTTGACTGCCCTCGGGGTGGCCAATTTCGGTCTGGAAGGCTATGAGGCCGATGACCTCATTGGCACGGCTGCACGCCTTGCTGAAACCCAGGGCCTGGAGGTCATCATCATCTCGGGTGATCGGGACCTCTATCAACTGATCAGTGAAAAGATCAGCATTATTCGCCCGACGACGCGCGCTGGCAAGCCAGTGCAACTACAGATTGATCTTCAGGCTTTTTGTGAGCACTATGGCTTCGATCCCGATCAATTTGCAGATTTTAGAGCGCTCCAGGGCGATAGCTCAGATGGTCTGCCGGGCGTCCGTGGTATCGGAGAGAAGTCTGCCTTAAAACTCATTCAGTCCTATGGATCTCTCGATACTATCTATAGTCATCTCGAGGAACTTAGTCCATCTTGGCGCAAGAAGCTTGAGGCTGATCGTGACATGGCCTATCTCACGCGACAACTCTCGCTTCTTGACTGCCATGTTCCCGCTCAGCTGGAGCCAAGAGATCTTGCCTATGATATTTCTGCGCCCGCAGACGCCATGTACGAAATGGAAAAGCTCGGTCTCAAGACCACCGTCAAAAAATGGCGAGATCTCATCCCTGGTGTTCCTTTGTCTAAGACGTCGACAGCTCCAAATGTGACAGCAGAGCTCGAAATCAGAGAGCTCTCCAGTCTCGATGAGCTTTTGTCCCAGCTCTCAGAGCCGGAGTCTGCAATCGCTCTTAGCTATGAACTCCAGGGTGAGGAGCCATCCCAGCTCAGCTTCTATACTCATGACGGTTGGCGTCTGACGCTGAGTCCCAGTGAATTCAAGCCAGAGGATCTTAAAAAGATTGCCCGTCAGGATCTGACGATTATAGTTCATGATTGTAAGTCTCTTCTCAGAGGTCTCGGATTTTCTCTTCCCGAGATCCGCTACTTTGACCTTCACGTGGCCGCCTACCTCCTAGGCTCCGGTCGCGAGGAGAAGAGAAGCCTCGACGAACTCTTAAGCGATTATGAGCTCTTCTCAGAGCAGGCTGGAGAAGGGTCTCGCGTTGCAGGCATCTTCTCTCTCTACCACCTTTTTGTCGAGAACTTGGCAGAGGCTGGGATGGACAGCTTGGCCTATGAACTGGAATTTCCTCTGGCCGAGATTCTAGCGCGCATGGAATTGGCGGGAATTACAGTGAGTCAGGCAGAGCTTGAGGCTTTTGCCAGCGACTTTTCGACTGAGATTGACGCTCTGGAGGAGAAGATCTATGAGCTGGCTGGCCAGCGATTTAATATAGGATCTCCCAGTCAACTGGCTACCGTTCTCTACGAGGAACTCGGTCTGCCGCCTGGCAAAATGACCAAATCGGGCTATGGATCTACGGGCAATGAGGAATTGCTGCGACTATATGAGCGCCATGAAATTATACCGCTCATCGTGGCCTATCGAGAGTTGACAAAGCTCAATCAGGGCTTTGTCAAGAGTCTGGGTGCCAAGATTGCAGGGGATGGCAGGATTCACACTCATTTCAATCAGACGTTGACGGGGACAGGGCGCCTTTCTAGTGCGGATCCCAACCTGCAAAACATTCCCGTTCGCTCTGAGCGGGGACGTGAGATACGACGTGTCTTCAAGGCTCAAGCTGGTTATGTATTGCTCTCGGCTGACTACTCGCAGATTGAATTGAGACTTCTTGCCGAATTCAGTCGCGATGAAAATTTGCTCGAGGCGTTTCAATCTGGCCTCGATATTCACCGCGTGACGGCTGAGAAGCTCTTTCCAGCAATGTCTTCACTGGGAGCACGCGAGCGCGCTATTGCCAAAACGGTGAACTTTTCTATCGTCTATGGCATCTCGGCCTTTAGTCTTGCCAAGGATCTACAGGTCAGTCAGAAAGTCGCCCAGCAGTACATCGACTCCTACCATACGAGCTATCCCAAGGTTCAACCTTGGTTGGAGGAGCAGATTGACTTGGCACGTAGAACAGGTGCCGTCACGACGATGATGGGGCGTAAGAGAGCAATCCCTGAACTGAAGTCGCCACAGTATGTCCGGCGCCAATATGGCGAGCGGCAGGCGATGAATGCCCCAGTCCAAGGCTCAGCAGCAGATCTGATCAAGCTGGCCATGGTTCACCTGGATCGAGCGCTCAGGGAGCAGGATCTGCCTGCGCGACTTCTCTTACAAATTCATGATGAGTTGATTCTCGAGGTTCAAGAGGAGGCTCTTCCCGTGGTGGCCAAAGTTCTCAGCGCAGAGATGAGAGGGGCGATGGCACTGACAGTTCCTCTCGAAAGTTCTCTTGAGGCGGGTCCTAACTGGGGTGAGCTGAGCCCGATTGATATCTAGGATAAGATGAAGTCATGATTATGAGCTCAGTAAACTCTTTTCATGGCATTGTAGAGAAAAAAATATAATAATTATTCTTTTTGTGCAGTTTTCACAAGTTAATGTGAAATACTTTCATTATTTATGTACTTAGTGTATCATTGAACCATTAATATTCATTTTCCAAGGAGGAAAAAATGAGAAAAGTACTTAGTCTTTTACTGGCTTGCTTCTTAATCTTGGGCCTCGTTGCCTGTGACAACAACAAGCAGCCTGCAAACGAAGAGGCTGCAGGGACCACTGTCGCTTCTGAGGAAGTCGGGGAGGATGCCGCAACGAACGCGAATGAATCCAGCACTGATGAGGCGGCTGCTGAGACGCCTGCCGACTACGCAGAGGATCAGAGCTACTATACTTTCTTGGCATCCGAGCCCACGACTCTTGACGCTGGTAAGGCGAGTGACAACTATGCTCTCACTGTGATCAATGCGACACAAGAGCCGCTCATCGGCATTCGCAATGATGAAAATGGCCAGATGATCTATACCAATGAATGTGGTGCAGAGTCCTGGGAGATCAGCGAAGATGGCAAGACCTACACTTTCCACCTCCGCGACAATAAGTGGTCCGACGGTCAGGCCGTCGTGGCGCAGGACTATGTCAACGGTATCTTGAGAAATATCAATCCGGAGACTGGTTGCCCGTACTCCTATTTCTTAGATCCCATCAAGGGTGCCAAGGCGGCCATGGCTGGCGAGGGCAAACTGGAAGACGTCGGCGTCAGTGCTCCTGATGAGAAGACGCTTGTCATTGAACTGGAAGAAGCGACCCCGCACTTCCTCTCCGTCCTCGGCACCAGCGTGACCTTTGCGGTCCGCCAGGATAAGGTCGATGAGTTCGGTTCTGAGGCCTTTGGTTCTGAGGCTGACAAGATGGTCTATAACGGTTCCCACAAGGTCGTCGAGTGGGTGCATAACTCTAAGATTACCCTCGAGCGCAACGAGCACTATTGGAATAATGATAATGTCCACTTCACCACGGTCTACATGCCCATCGTCAATGACACCAATGCGATGATGAACATGATGCTGACGGGTGAGATCCGTGCAGTCTCTACCAATATCGCCGAGTGGAGAGAGCAGTTTGAGAGCAATGAGGACATCATCCATGTCAAGTTGAACAATCCTCAGACCTTCTTCATGACCTTTAACTGTAATGACGAACTCTTCAGTAATGCCAAGGTCCGCAAGGCGTTTAGTGCCGCGCTCGACCGCGCTGACTTCAACGAGCAGATCTGGGATGGCAACAACACGCCCGCGACCGGCTGGGTTCCCCAGAATATCTATGTCGATACAATTAACTATCTTGAAAAGGCCCCTAAATTCATTCCTGATATGATTGCAGAGGTAGGTGATCCCAAGGCGCTCCTCGCCGAGGGCCTCAAGGAGCTCGGACGCTCTGAGACTCCTGATGAGCTCACTGTCTCCATCATTCTCGGCAACACCGATCAGTGGTTCAAGAACTTTGGTGAGTATCTCCAACAGCGCTTTAAGCAGATCCTCGGTGTCACCCTCGATGTGGCCCAGATGGATTGGCCTGTCTTCCAGGATCGCGTCAGCAAGTCTGACTACCAGATCGGCTACATGGGCTGGGGTTCTGAGACTCCCGAGCCCATCGCGATGCTCTCGCTCCACTTGAGTGACGCAAACCAACTCGGCACGGGCTGGAAGAACGAAGACTTCGACAAGCTGGTCAAGCAGGCCGAGCATGAGCAGGATCCCGAGAAGCGTCTCGAGCTCTATATTCAGGCCGAGACGATCCTCATGAATGAGGCTCCTGTTGCTCCCGTCGTCTTCTCCAACAGCAATGCCTATCGCTACAAGGATGTCCAGGGCGTCGACTATAACCCTTTCGGCAATCTCGGCTTCCGCATCGGCTACATTGCTAAGTAGACTTCGACTCAAGACCATTTGAGGGTTGCCGTGCCATAGCAC
>JAFAAL010000052.1 GCA_023426575.1 Bacillota bacterium | reverse complement strand
ATTTTGCTGCGGCCACGCACTTTTACCATGACTCGACGATGGGCTGGTGGAAGAATTCCTGGATTGGCATGAGCCTCGTCCTGGCGGCGCTCTCCTCTCCCCTCGTCGGCTGTCTGCCTGTCGCGCTTGCGCTCTTCCAGGCGGGGGAGCTGACGATCGCAGAGCTCTTTCTCTCAATCATCCTGCCGCTCGCCATCTTGCCGCAGGCCTATGCCCTGATGATGTCCTTTGAAGTTTTTACCATCTGTTCGGGTGCCTGGAGTAAGATCACGGAGCTCTTCCATCTGCCAGAGCAAGAGCGGCCCGAGACTCTGAGCGCTGAGCTCGAGATGTCTCATGGTGTCCGCTTCGAGGATGTCTCCTTTTCCTATCTCAGTGGCCAAGAAGTGCTGCATAAGATTAGTTTTGACTTGAAGCCGGGGACGATGACGGCTTTGGTCGGTCCCTCCGGCTCTGGCAAGACGACGATCGCCCGCCTCCTTCTGGGCTTCTGGGATCAGGACTGGGGGAGCATTGAAATTGGCGGTGTCGACAGTCGCAAGATTCCCTTTGACCGTCTCATGGAGGAGATCTCCTATGTCTCGCAAGACAATTATCTCTTCGACGCGACGATCGCTGAAAACATTCGCCTCGGCCGTCCCGAGGCCACGGATGAGGAAGTCATCGCCGCGGCCCAGGCCGCCCATTGCCACGACTTCATCATCTCCCTCCCTGGCGGCTATAGTGCACGGGCAGGAGATGCCGGCACGGCGATCTCAGGGGGTGAGCGCCAGCGCATCACCATCGCGCGCGCCATCTTGAAGCCATCTTCTCTCATCGTCCTCGACGAGGCGACGGCCTATACCGATCCAGAAAATGAATCCGAGATTCAGAAGGGACTCAGCAGGCTGCTGCAGGACAAGACGGTCCTCGTCATCGCCCACCGCCTCCACACCATCGTCGGGGCCGAGCAAATTCTCGTGGTCGATCAGGGCAGGATTGTCGGCCGTGGCACACACGATGAACTCATGGCGAGCAATGAAAAGTACCAGCGTCTCTGGGCGCAATATCGCGGGGAGGAGAAGTAGATGTTTCAATTCATCCAAAATACTTACAAGATGGCAGGCAAGTGGCGCTCAGAGATCACTCAGGGCGTGATTTATACCGTCCTCAAAAATGTCAGTCAGATGCTCGTCTTCATCGCCATCTACTATGCGTTTTCGCATCTGGAGGCTTTGGGAAGAAAAAATATACTTGTCGCTGCGGGGATCTGTCTGGCCTCGCTGCTCCTGATCTTCTTCAATACTTTTATGCTCAATCGCAAGATCGCAGGCATTTATTTCAGGATTTTCCGGGACTATCGACTCGATATTGGAGACCGTCTGAAACGCGCTCCAATGGGCTATTTTTCCAAGCAGAATCTCTCGGCCATCCTCAGTGCTCTGACGACGCAGATGCGCTCTCTGGAAAATTACGCGGCCATGGGCTTCGACTTTACGGTCTCGGGCCTCTCGATCACGATCTTTATCCTCCTCGGCATCTTCGGCATGAGCTGGCAGGTGGGTCTCCTCGCCCTCGGCTTCCTATCTCTAGCCTGGCTCTGCGTCCACCTGATCTTTACGGTCTCACAGCGCGAGGTCGAACGCGAGCACGAGGCCAACAGCCGCCTCTCTCACGAGCTGATGGACGGGATCCGCGGCAGCTCGCTCCTGCGCTCCTTCCCCCAGCGCGATCAGAAGATCAGCTCGAGAGTCCACGAGAAGATCGAGAGGGCCTCAGAGGAGCTCTTCCAGGCCCAATATCACTTCGAGCGCGCCTACGTCCTGCTCTCGCGGCTCTTTGGCGTCATCTTACACATCGGCTCTGTGGCGATCATCCTCTTTGCGATCAAGCTCTACCTCCAGGGCCAGATCGACCTCGCCAAGACGCTGACCCTGGCGGTGATGGGCTTCCTCCTCTTGCAGGGGCTCCTGCAACTGCAAAACGCGGGTGTCCTGGCCGCCAAGATGCCCTCCCTCCAGAGACGTCTCGACGAGGTCCTCGACATCCCCGAGATGCAAGAGGGCGGCTTAACAGAGGTCAAAGCCCCGAGCACAGTCTCTTTGCAAAATGTCTCCTTTTCCTACGTTCCTGGCCGGGAAGTCCTGCACAATCTGAGTTTCGAGATCCCCGCGGGAAGCAAGGTGGCCATCGTCGGGCCGTCAGGTTCTGGCAAGTCGACCATCGTCCATCTCATCGCCCGCTTCTATGATCCCGATCAGGGGGCGATCTTGTACGCAGGAGAGAATCTCAAAGACTATACCCTCCCCGCCCTCATGGGCGATCTCTCCCTCGTCTTCCAGGACGTCTACCTCTTTAACGACAGCGTGAAGAACAATATCCGCTTCGGCAAACCTGAGGCCAGTGACGAGGAAGTCATCGCCGCGGCCAAAAGAGCCAACTGTCACGACTTTATCATGGCGCTCCCCGAGGGCTATGAGACAGGGGTCGGCGAGGGTGGCACGCGCTTCAGCGGCGGTGAGAAGCAGCGCATCTCGATTGCCAGAGCGCTCTTAAAGGACGCTTCCCTCATCCTCCTCGATGAGGCGACAAGTTCGATCGATCCCGAAAATGAGGCGGAGATCCTCGGAGCCATCGACAGCCTCTGCCAGGGCAAGACGGTCATCTCGATCGCTCACCGTCTCTCCACGGTGAGAAATGCCGACCTCATCCTAGTCATCGAGGACGGCAGGCTCATCCAGTCAGGCACACACGCGGAACTCATCGCCCAAGACGGCCTCTACCGGCGCTTCATTGCCGCCAGAGAAGAAGCCGCAAAGTGGCGACTTGCCTAAGTGAAAACGGGCCCCGAGGGGCCCGTTTTTTATGCGATCTTTGAAGTGATTTTTTCTCGGTCCTTGTTTCTTATCTTGCGGAGCTTGGCGTAAAGCGCTGTCACCAGCATGCCGAAGAGAGCATAGAGCACAATGGCTCCCCCTGGCTTAATATCCTGGTAAAAGGAGGTGCTGATGCCCGCCCACATATAGACGACGCCGAGGCCGATGGAGATCAGGTAGGCGGCCTTATAGGACCTTGCGACCATGAGCGAAGTAGCGACGGGCAGAACGATCAGGGAGGCGACGAGGAGCGC
>JAFAAL010000038.1 GCA_023426575.1 Bacillota bacterium | reverse complement strand
CGCTGCTTCCAGGAACCCCGTTCGACTTGCATGTGTTAGGCATGCCGCCAGCGTTCATCCTGAGCCAGGATCAAACTCTCAAATTAATTATTTGAGAGCCATTCTTGGCTCTTTAAGTTAAAGTTTTTGTTCTGAATTATCCTCCCCAACCGAAGTTGGGCTCAAAGGATCGATTCAGGCTCGTCTTTGTACAAGTTTCTTGCTATTCAATTGTCAAGGTCCGTGCGCTCTTTCTCGAAAGGCGCTTGGCAATAATAGCAACGGCTCTCAAGCCTTGTCAAGCCGATTTATGGGCTTTTGCCATCTTTTGGGCTATTTTGACATATTGCACAAGTTATGATCTGTTTCTTTGGATCCTTTGTGCAGCTTGTTCAGGTTTTCAGTCAATCGCTAGAGAGAGCTCATCTGGGAGGTAGCTGAAGCCCGTGTCCTCGACGAGGCGCTGCGCAGTCAGGAAATTCTCAGGCACGGCCTCAAGGAGCTTCTGCTGCTGTCCGCTCGCGACCTGCTGCGCCCAGGCTGTCCCCTGCTTATCTATATAGATCAGCACGGCAAAATCTCGGCTCAGCTCGAAATCGATGACTGAAGAGGCCACAAGGTCAGCGAGCGCTGTCGTTCCCAGTGCGTACTGCGGCCGCGTCAGGGAAATGCTCTGCCCATCATGCCCCCGATCTTTCCAGTAGGCAAAGAGCGAGGCATCCGTCAAAAAGTACAGTGCTTGACCGTCAGCGCCCACGCGAAATTTCTGAACATTTGTAGCCAGGGGGTAGGTCTGGAGGGGCAGCAGCAATTCTCCATCTTGCAGGGTCGGGCTCGTGCCGGTGAGCTCATAGAGTCGCAGTTGTCCCTCTCGGTCGAGGGTGTAGATGAGATTTTCGACCTGCTGATAGGTGACAATCTCAGAGGCAATGAGTATTTCGAAGGGTTCTGCGACGAGTGTCAGCTCTGCCCCCTCCGTGCTCTGAGACTCCTGCACAGCACTTGTCCCCCATTCAAGGAGATCACCCCCCTCTCTATATGAGTTATATAGGAGGGAGAGGCGATAGCTCTCGCCTGCGGCATTGTCCTCGAGCTCTAGGCTCAGCGCCAGCAGCGGCTGGGCGCGTCGCAGGGCCTCGGCAAAAGCCCCATCCTTTTTCTCTTTTCCTACGCCTAGGGGCAGGAGCGGAAGGCTTGTGGTCTCGGGCAGAGCTCCTAAAGAGAAGCGGAGAGGGCTGGGAGCTTGAGGCGCCTCCTCCTGAAGCGCTGCCTCGAGGCGGTACGCGCTTTCACTGGCTCGACTCTCCTCTCTTCTCTCCCGCCTGGGACGGGTCGTCGCCTCAGAGACTGAAGCTGCAGTCTGGGTCTTCTGGCGACTGATCATTGCCTGCGGCAGAGCGGTGCCCAAAGTGAGATTCAATCCCTCATCTCGAGGCCGACTGGGTTCAGGGCGCCGCGTCTCCTCCACAGTCCCGCTGCTCTCTGTGAGCTTCTCGCGCTTCTTGAGCTCTGGAGCACGCGGTTTCTGAATCCAGCGGAGAAGGGAGAAGAGGACGGCAAGACAGAGCACGAGGACCAAGATGAGCTGGCCCCATGGCCGTGCCTTGGCCTCCTCAGTAGGGAGGGCGCGGAGACTCGCTTGCATCGTCCGATCCAAGTTGAGATTGCGGGGGATGCTGAAAAGCTCTCGGACCTCGATCTCCTCGGCAGGCCGAGAGCGCGTTCCTGTCCTCAGATAAATATCCCGAGCCTGTGGCTCGGGAACTTCTCTCTCTTGCTGCTTCCTTGCACTCGCTCTGCGGCGGGCCTCGTCACGATCTGGCATATCGTCCTCCTGCCCGCCGCCCCCTGTCTCAATCTAGGCGTCGAGCATTTTCTCAAACGCTGTGAGCTCACGCTCAAAGCGCTCCATGGCTCTCTCCAGCGCCTCTGGCTTCAGCATATCGATGCCTGCCGTCTTGAGAATGGGCAGGGGATAGTCTGAGCAGCCTGCCTTGAGATAGCTGAGGTAGCGATCTCTCGCGCTCTCACCCTCTTCGGCAATCATCTCGGCAAAGCTGACGGCCGCCGCGAAGCCCGTGGCGTACTGGTAGACGTAGTAGTTGTAGTAAAAGTGCGGAATCCGAGACCACTCGAGGCGAATCTCGGGGTCCGCATGGAGCTCATCGCCGTAATAGCGCTGATTGAGCTCGGCGTATTCTCGATTGAGATAATCTGAGGTCAGCGCCGTCCCCGCCTGATCGGCCAGGTGAATGGCGTGTTCAAACTCAGCAAACTGAGTCTGCCTGAAAATCGTCGACTTGAAGCGCTCGAGCCAGTTGAAGCGGATGCTCTTGACCTCCTCAGGATCGCTCTCGTGAGCCAGGAGATACTGCGTCAAGAGGTTCTCGTTGGTCGTCGAGGCGATCTCCGCCAGGAAGATCGAGTAGTGACCGTAGACCGCTGGCTGCGTCTTGCGCGTCAGATAAGAGTGGCAGGAGTGGCCCAGCTCATGAGCCAGAGTATAGAGATTCTCTCTCGTCCCCTGCCAGGAGATGAGGATGTAGGGGAAGCTGTCGTAGCAACCCCCGGAATAGGCGCCGGAGCGCTTGCCCTGGTTGACGGCAAAGTCAATCCACCTCTCTCTAAACGCCGTCCGCAAGATCTCGACATAGCCCTCGCCGAGGGGCGCCAGAGCGGTAAAGAGGATCTCCTTGGCCTCGTCGATCGTGTAGCGTCGCTCACTCTCACCATAGGGGAGGTAGAGGTCGTAGCAGTGGAGTTCTGACAGACCCGTAAGACGCTTCTTCAGGGCGACAAAGCGGTGCAGGAGACTTAGGTGTCGATTGACGAGGTCGATCAGACCCTGGGGGACGGCCTCATCAATCGCATTGTTGAAGACTGCGGCCGCCCGCGCCGAGGGGAAGGCCCGCAGCTTCGCCAGCAAGTTGTCCCGCTTGATCTGCCGCGAGAGCGTCATCGCCAGCGTGTTCTGGAACTGCTCGTAGACGGCATAATAGGTCTGGAAGGTATTCTCTCTCAGCACCCGATCCTGAGACTGCAAGTAGAGTCCAAAGGTTGAGTGATTGAGCGGCTTCCACTCCCCCTTCCCGTCCTGAACGTCCGGGAACTTGAGATCAGCATTATTGAGGACCGAGAAGACCTTAGACCCGGCCTCGAGAAGTTCCGAGGCCGCTGCGAGAATCTCCTCCTCCCGAGCAGGCAAAACGTGGTCGGCCCGCCGGAAGAGCTTGTCAAAGTCATGGACATAGAGTTCCAGCTCTGGAAGCTCCTGGACGAAGCCATCGATCTTCTCCCGTCCCAGGGCAATCAGCTCTGGCTGGGCGTAGGCCTCTGCCGCGGAGATCTCAGTGGCTAGCGCCGAGATGCGGGCGAGGAGAGCGGCATTCTCGCTATTTCCCTTGTCCTGATCCGAGAGATGCGAGGCGTAGACGTAGAGCTGACTGAGCTCTCGACCTATCTTCTCGCTGAACTCGAGATATGACTTTAATGTCGCTGCCGAGTCCCCGAGCTTGCCAGCATATTCCGCAAGCCTCGGATAGCTCGCCTTGAGTTCCTGAAAGGCCTCTTCCCACGCCGCCTGATCCGTAAAGATCTGAGAGAGGTCCCAGCAGAGCGCCGGGTCAACCTCGGAGCGCTGGAGGCTCTTCTGGCTCTGTGCGACTTGATCTGAATTTAACTCTTGCCATAAGTTCATTTGATGGACTCCTCACTATCTCCAGTTTAGAGATTCTGGCAGAGCCTGCAAAGCGTTATTTTGACGAGTTCTGCCGTATTTTGACTGATTTCCATTTCTTAGGTCAGAGCTTCTCTTGACTCTGCCCAAGGAGAGTTCTAGAGGGCGAGCTTTAAGAGCTCGCGGATATCGTCGCGGCTCAGCGGCGAGAAGCTGCCGAGCTTCTCACCCCGCATGCGGCAGTGTTCGGCCACGTAGTCGATGTCTTCTGGACTCGCGCCGAGCGCCTCAAGTTTCAAGGGCAGCTGCAGCTCGCGCTCGATAAAGTGTTCGAGGGCCTCAATGCCCTCAATCGCCGTCCGTCTGAGATTGGAAAAGTCGATCGGGATGCCCCAGACGCGATGGGCGAGCTGGGCATAGCGAGCGACATCCGCATCGAGCGTATAGCGCATAAAGGCGGGGAAGACGACGGCGAGCCCTGCGCCATGGGCCACATCATGGAGGGCTGAAAGCTCGTGCTCAATTGCATGGGAGGACCAGTCCTGCTGACGGCCGACACCGAGCACATTGTTGTGAGCGATGGTGCCCGCCCACATGAGATTGGCCCGAGCCGCATAGTTGACGGGTTCGCGCATGACGATCTTCGTGTTGTGGATGATCGACTGGAGAGCGCCCTCGATCAGGCGATCTGTAAAGTCGACATTGGGCGTCGGGCTGAGATAGCGCTCAAAGAGGTGGCTCATCATGTCCATGACGCCACAGGCCGTCTGAAAGGGCGGCAGGGTAAAGGTCAATTCGGGATTCATGACGGCAAAGACGGGACGGATGAGGTCCGAGCCATAGCCGTATTTTTGCTTCGTCACCGTGTTGCTGATGACGGTCGAGGCCGAGGATTCTGAGCCCGTTGCCGGCAAGGTCAAAACGGTCGCAAGGGGCAGAGCGGCCTCGATCGGCAGGCCCTCCTCGATAATGCGCCAGATATCCTCAGAGTTGACGGCGCCCATGGCGATGGCTTTTGCCGAGTCGATGGCAGAGCCTGCGCCGACGGCCAAGACAAAGTCGACGCCCTCGCGGCGGCAGATCTCTATGCCCTCATAGACCAGGGAGAGGTGGGGGTTCGGCACGACGCCGCCAAGCTCGACATAGGGGAGCTCGGCAGCCTCGAGGGAGGCGCGGACCTTGGCTAGGAGGCCCGACTTGACGACCGAGCCCTGGCCGTAGTGGACGAGGACCTTGCCCGCGCCAAATTGGCGGCAGAGCTGGCCCGTGCGCTCTTCGCTCTCACGCCCGAAGGCAAAGTAGGTCGGGGACACAAAGTCAAAATTTCTCATCTCTTACTCCTCTTTTTCGTCCAGCTCGACGCTCTCGGCTGGCGCTTCGCTCTCCCGCTCGACGATGGCCAGGTCGACGACCTGCGCCTCGCCGCGACAGCGCATCAGGGTGACGCCCTGGGTGTTGCGGCTGAAGATCGGAATTTCTGCGAGGTGGATGCGGATGATCACGCCCTGATTGTTGATCAGGAGGAGGTCGTTTTCATCCGTGACGAGGGCGGCTGCGATGAGCTCACCCGTCTTTTCGGTGATCTTATAGGTGATGAGGCCCTTGCCGCCGCGCGCCTGCTGCCGGTAGTCGCTGATCAGGCTGCGCTTGCCGTAGCCCTTCTCGGAGACGACCAGGAGGCTCTCCTCCGGCTTCGCGACGACCATGCCGATGACACGGTCGCCGGCGCCGAGGCGGATGCCCCGCACACCCATGGTATTTCGGCCCGTGGCGCGGACATCGGAGACACTGAAGTGGATCGCCATGCCCTGGCGCGTGACTAGGACGAGCTCGGCATCGTCTGGGACGAGACGGACCGAGACGACCTCGTCGTCGGTCCTGAGGGCAATCGCGATCAGGCCGCCGCGGTTCAAATTGGCGTATTCTCGAAGCTCCGTCTTCTTGACGAGACCTGAGCGCGTGGCAAAGAGCAGATGCCCCTCGAGATCGAGAGAGGCCAGGGGGACAATCGAGGAAATCGTCTCGTCAGCTGCAAGTTGCAGGAGGTTGACAATTGCCATGCCGCGCGCCTGGCGCCCAGACTCTGGGATCTGATAGCCCTTGAGGCTGAAGACGCGGCCGCGATTCGTGAAGAAGAGCAGGTAGTCATGCGTCGAGGTCGTCAAAATCGTATCGACAAAGTCCTCATCCCGCGTCTGCATCCCCGCGATCCCACGCCCACCGCGGTGCTGGCTGGCATAGACCGTCGTCGGCATCCGCTTGATATAGCCCGCATGGCTCATCGTGACGACAATTTGTTCCTCCTCGATCAGAGACTCATCGTCGACATCGCCGAAGAGGCCGAGTTCAATCGTCGTGCGCCGCTCATCGTCAAAGCGCTCCGTCAGAGCCAGCAATTCATCTTTCAAAAGCCCCAGGAGCAGCTGCCGATCGGCCAGGATGCTCTCGTAATAGGCGATGCGCTCGGAGAGTTCCGCGTGTTCGGCCTTGACCTTATCGCGCTCGAGGCCAGAGAGGCGCCAGAGGCGCATGTCGCCGACGTGCTGGGCCTGGCGCTCGCTGAAGCCGAACTTGGCCATGAGGTTCTCCTTGGCCTCTTGGCTGTTCTTGGAGGCGCGGATCGTCGAGATCACCTCGTCGATCTGGTCGAGCGCCATAATCAGGCCCTCGACGATGTGACGTCTGGCCGCAGCATTTTCGAGGTCAAAGCGGGTGCGCCGCGTGATGACCTCGCTCTGGTGATCGATGAAGTACTGGAGCGCCTGCGGGAGATTGACGAGTTTTGGCGCGAGATGGCCCTCGCCGTCCTTGACGAGGGCGAGGATATTGACTGAGAAACTGTCCTGGAGCTGCGTGTGCTTGTAGAGTTGGTTGAGGACGACGGTCGGCGTCGCATCGCGCTTGAGCTCGATGACGATGCGGATCTCCTCGTTGCGGTCGGACTCGTCGCGGATATCGGCGATGCCCTCGATGCGACGGTCCTTGACCTGCTCGGCGATGCGCTCGATCAGTCGCGCCTTGTTGACCATATAGGGCAGGTCATGGACGACGATGCGGTAGCGCCCGTGGGCCATCTCCTCGACCTCGCAGTGCGAGCGGACGATGATCTTGCCGCGTCCGCTGCGGTAGGCCGCGCGAATGCCCGAGGTGCCGAGGATCATGCCCCCAGTGGGGAAGTCGGGCCCCGGCAGATGCTCCATGAGTTCGTCGGCGTCGGCCTCGGGATGATCGATCAAGTGGATCGTCGCCGCCACGACCTCACCGAGATTGTGCGGCGGAATATTCGTCGTCATGCCGACGGCTATGCCGGTCGAGCCATTGACGAGAAGGTTCGGGAAACCTGCTGGAAAGACCTCCGGCTCCATCAATTCCTCTGAGAAGTTCAGCTGGAAGTCGACGGTGTCCTTGTTCAGGTCCTGCATCATCTGCGAAGCCAGCTTCTGCAGACGCGCCTCGGTATAACGGTAGGCCGCGGGGGGATCGCCGTCGCGAGAGCCGAAGTTCCCGTGGCCATCGACCAGGGGATAGCGCATCGCGAAGGACTGCGCAAGCCGGACCATCGCGTCATAGACCGCCATATCACCGTGCGGATGGTAGTGACCGATGACATCACCGACCGTCGTCGCACACTTGCGGTACGGCTTATCGGGGGTAAATCCCTGCATCTGCATCGAGTAGAGAATGCGGCGATGTACTGGTTTCAGGCCGTCGCGGACATCGGGGATCGCCCGGTCCGTAATGACACTCATCGCATAGTCGATAAACGACTGGCGCATCTCATCTTCTAAATTGACGGGAATAATATTTTGCTCTTGCTCGCGGAAAGCATAGTCCACTTCCGCTTCACGTTCCTGGGCGAGCTGCGCCGCAGTCTTCGGCAGCTTGTCCTCGCGCAGCTCCTTCTTGTCGTCAGCCATCGGCTCCTCCTGCTACTCAGTTATAAATATCTTTCCTATTATAGCACAGAGAGGGCCTGGAGACGCGCGCCGTCATAGGCCAAAAGCCTAGAGTGGATAGTCCTTGATTTTCTGCGGACGCCTCGGGTACTTGTGGCTGAGCTCGCCCACCGCCTCAAAGATCAGGAGGGCACGCTCGGCCCCCTCGGGCGGCAGGAGGTAGTCCTGGCGATCTCTAAAGTCTAAGTTGAGGACTCGCAGGGCATGCTGGGCCTCGCGGATCTCGCGATCGACCTGGCTCGCCTTCTGGGCGACGAAACGCCCCCCGGGTCGGACAAATGCCGCCGCATATTCGAGGAGCGTCGGCAGCGGAGCGACCGCCCGCGCCGTCACATAGTCGAACTGTGCGCGATAGGCTGGCTCATGGGCCAGATCCTCAAATCGTCCATGACAAGTCTCGACACCCTCGAGACCGAGCTCCCTGATGACGCCATCGAGGAAGTTCAGACGCTTCTTTAGAGAGTCGACCAGCAGCGTCTCGAGCTCGGGACGCAGGATCTTTAAGACCAGTCCCGGAATGCCAGCCCCCGTGCCGAGGTCCAAGTAGCGAGAGGACGTCGAAGCCTCTGGCAAGGTCGGCAAGAGGAGTAAGCTGTCGAGTAAGTGAAGGGTCGCCATTTCCTCGGCGCTGTCACGCGCCGTCAAGTTCAGCTCTCGATTGGCCTCTCGCAAGAGTTCAAAGTAGCGGCTAAGCCGCGCTAGCGCCCCAGCATCAATGCTCGCTAGGGCCTCTGGACCAATCAGCGTCTTCGCCGTGAGCAGGGCCTCCTTGAGCCGTCTCTCCAGATCAGTCATGCTTGCCCCCCTTTCTCTCCTCGCTGCTGCGCCGCCTTCAGCGCTACCATCAGGACCGAGATATCTGCGGGTGAGACCCCGGAGATGCGGCTGGCTTGGCCGAGGGAGTGCGGCTGGCGGGCAGCCAGTTTCTGCCGCGCCTCGATGCTGAGGCCCGAGAGGGCGCTGTAATCGAAATCAGTCGGAATCAATTTCGTCTCGAGATCCTGGAATTTTCGGATCCGCTCGAGGTCCAATTTGATATAGCCCTCATACTTGATCGCCAGGGCGACGCCAGCGGCCTCGGCGGGGCCGAGGACCCTTTCCCCTGCGGCTTCGCGCAGGTCGGGATCGAGGCAGATCTCTGGCCGTTCGGGATCGACGGGGGCCAGCGCCTCATAGCTAATTTCAGGCCGCTTTAAGAGCTCCTTGAGGGAGAAGCTGCCCGGCTTGAGGCTGCTGCCCGCCTTTGCGAGCAGGGCCTGGAGGGCAGGATCTTGACTGCTGACTCGAGTCGCGGCGAGGCGCTCGAGCTCTCTTTGCATCCGCGCTTCTTTTCTCCGGAACTTCTGATAACGCTCTTCAGAGATCAGCCCGAGCTCATAGCCGCGCGGCGTCAGACGGGCATCGGCATTATCCTGGCGGAGGAGCAGACGGTATTCGGCCCGTGCTGTCATCAGGCGGTAGGGCTCGTTCGTCCCCTTGGAGACCAGATCATCGATCAGGACGCCGATATAGGCTTCGCTGCGGTCGACGATCAGGGGTTCGCGGCCGAGGACCGCGTGGGCCGCATTGATCCCTGCGACGAGGCCCTGGGCCGCCGCCTCCTCATAGCCCGAGGAGCCATTGATCTGGCCCGCGGTATAGAGGCCCTGGACCTTGCGCACCCTCAGGCTCAAGTCGAGCTCGGTCGGGTCGATCAGGTCATACTCTATGGCATAGCCAAAGCGCAGCATCTCGGCCTCTTCGAGACCTGGAATCGTCTCGAGCATCCCCTTCTGCACATCGACAGGCATCGAGGTCGAGAGACCCGAGGCGTAGATTTCTGCCGTGTCGAGCCCCGTCGGCTCGAGGAAGACGTGATGGCGCTCGTGCTCTGGGAACTTGACGTACTTATCCTCGAGTGAGGGACAGTAGCGCGGCCCCACACTCTCGATGACCCCCGAGTAGAGAGGCGAGCGATCGATATTGTCGAGGATGAGCTGCCGCGTCGCCTCCGTCGTCCAGGTCAACCAGCAGGGCAGCTCCGCCTTGGGCTGCCAAGTCGCACTGTCCTCATTGGCAAAGGAGAAGGGCAGCGAGCGCTCGTCATTGGGCTGCTGCTCCAGCTTCTCGAGGGCCAGCGAGCGCCGATGCATGCGCGAGGGCGTCCCCGTCTTAAAGCGCTTCAGCGGCAGCCCCAGCTCGCGCAGCGAGTCCGAGAGGCCGAGCGCGGGCGCGAGCCCATCAGGTCCCGAGGATGCCACAGCATCGCCGATGATCACCCGAGCCTCGAGGAAGGTGCCACAGGCGAGGACGACCGCAGGTGCCAGATAGTCAACCCCCATGCGGCTTCTGACGCCGATGACCCGCTGCCGCGCCTGATAGGGATCGTCAAGACTCCCCTCCGCCACGAGCAAGTCGGAGATCTCGGCCTGAAAGAGCATGAGATTCGGCACAGTCTCGAGATACTCCTTCATCCGCCGCTGATACTGCGTGCGATCCATCTGAGCGCGTGGCGAGAGGACAGCCGCCCCCTTTGAGCTGTTGAGCATGCGAAACTGGATAAATTCCTGGTCGGCAATGAGACCCATGATCCCCCCGAGGGCATCGATCTCGCGCACGAGCTGCCCCTTGGCCGTGCCGCCGATATTGGGATTGCAGGGCATATTGGCCAAAGAGTCTAAGGTCATCGTAAAGAGCAGCGTCTTGCAGCCGAGCTTGGCCGCTGCAACCGCCGCCTCACAGCCCGCGTGCCCCGCCCCAACGACGATGAGATCCGCCGTCGCATAGGCCTCGGGCCATTTTTCAGATCGTGAATCGTAGAGAGAAAGTGCCATATCTCAAGCTATTTGCCGACACAAAAGCGGCTAAAAATCGCCTCGACCAGCGTCTCGGAGACATTCTCGCCGCTGATCTCGGCCAGGTGGTCAATCGCCGCCCGCACACAGGCAGCGACCAGTTCGAGGGGGAGCTCGGCCTCACGCGCCTCAATCCCCTCCGTCAGAAGCTCAAGACTTCTCTCGAGGCAGGCCTTTTGCCGGCTGTTGGAGAGCATGACATCGGCCCGCTTCCCCGTGGCTAGGGCCTCATACTGAGCCGAAATCAGCGACTTCAAAGCACGGACCAGCTCCTCATCATATTTGGAAAAAGCCTGGAGCCTCAGCTCCGGATAGCGCTCGCGTATCTCGTCCACCCGCTCTCTGGGCCAGTCGAGATCATCTTTGCCGAGGAGGAGGGCCACGGCCTTGCCATCCTCGATCAGGCGGTCGATCGCCTGAAACTCTGCCGCCATCTCCTCAGTCGAAAAGTCTGGATTCAAGAGGCGCAGGACGAGATCGGCCTCGGCCACGGCTCTCTCGGCCCGGCGCATGCCCTCTCGCTCCACGGGATCATCGGACTCGCGCAGCCCCGCCGTATCGGTGATCTGTACTGGAATCCCTGCAATCTCGATAAAGCTGTCGAGGCGGTCACGGGTCGTCCCCGAAATATCTGTGACAATCGCCCGCTCCTCCCCGAGGAGCGCGTTCAAGAGCGAGGACTTGCCGGCATTGCTCCGCCCTGAAATGACAACCTTGAAGCCCTCGCGGATCACCCGCCCCTGGCGGAAAGTCAGAAGGAGCGCCTGCATCTGCTCCCTGACGGCATAGAGCTCCTCGAGCATTTCCTCCCCGAGGCTGAAGCCCTCAGAATCTTCAAATTCCAGGACCATTTCGAGCTTGGCCAGAGCGCTGTAGAGACTCTGGCTCAGCGCCTCGACCTCGTGGCGAATCGCCCCGCGCCGCTGCGCCAGGGCCAGCTTCCCCTGGGTCTCCGAGACGGCAGCAATCAGGTCCATGACGGCCTCGGCCTGTGAGAGGTCGAGCTTGCCGTTCAGGAAGGCTCGACGGCTGAATTCGCCTGACTCCGCCGCCTGCGCCCCAAGGGCCAAGAGCGAGTCCAAGACGAGCTGTCGCGGCGCATGGCCGCCATGGCAGGAGATCTCGACGAGATTCTCTCCCGTGTAAGAATGCGGCGCGCGGAAGCCTGCAATGACCACCTCGTCGAGGGCCTGCCCCACCTGGTCGTACCAGTAGCCGTAGCTCATGCTGTAGGCCGGCAGATCGAGCGCTCGCGGCCTCTGACCGCGCGGCTCAAAACAGGCATCGACGAGGGCAAAGGCCGCAGGCCCTGAAATGCGCAGCACCGCCAAGGCACTCTGACCTGGCGGTGTGGCAAAGGCAACAATGCAGTCGGCTGCCTCATCGGCTGTAAAATGTCTTCTCAGTTCTCTCTTCGGACTCATCTCTCATTGGCGCGGCGAATGACGACTCGGCGACGGGGCTCGGCCCCCTGCGAGATCGAATAGACGCCCTCGATCCCCGCCACGACGAGGTGGACGACACGACGGTCGCTCGCCTGCATGGGGGGCAGACTCTGCTGACGTCCCGAGTCGAGCACACGATAGGCAGCATCCTCGGCCCGCTGACGCAAGATGCGGTAGTTCTTCTCCCGATACTTGCCGATGTCCAGCATGATTCTAAAATAATCTTCTCGCCCCTTGTTCATGGCCAGAGTGGTCAGATACTGAATGGCCTCGAGATTCTCTCCACCACGCCCGATGGCATGGCCGAGCTCATCCCCGTCGACCTCGACGTGCAGACAGCCCTCATCGTCATAGAAGGAGGCCATCGTCCCGTGAATTTCCAGTCCTCTCAGAATCCCAGCAAGGAAATCGAAGCAGCGCTCCTCCATCTCCTTCTTCTCGCTCTCATTGAGCTCGGCGCGCGGTTTGGGCTCACGTCTCTCCTGCTTCTCCACAGACTGACGCGGGCGATCCAGCTCACGCTCGCGGCGCTGACTAGAGCGCTCATCACGCTGTCCCTGAGATCTCGATCCGCGGCGGCGCTCAGACGGCTTCTTCTGCTCGGAGCGCTGCCCTCTAGCCCCCTGGCCAGAGCGCTCACGGCGCTCAGCACGTCGCTCCGTCCGTCCTCCCTCTTCACTCGGGGCGAGGGCGGCATAGTCGGTAAAGTCAGGCAGTTCAAAGTCCTGATCGATCTCCTCATCCGGCAGTTTGGGAATCTCGGGCGCCTCACCCTCACTGACACTGACGCGCACGCAGGCAGGTCTGCGGCCGAAGCCGAGGAGTCCGCCACTCTCGCCCTCATCGAGGACCTCGATGAGCGCCTCATCAGCCGTGACACCCAGTTCAGCGAGAGCGGCCTCTATGGCCAAGTCTACTGTCTTGGCCTGTTTTTCAATAAAACTCATTAAGTTCTCCTTTTCGCGCTCAAGTCCGCAGTCCTCTGTTTAAAGGGGCGGTGATATAGGTTATATGTGAGGAGAGACTGCAGGATCATCATGAGGTTACGCACCACCCAGAAGAGGCCCATGGCTGTCGGGAAGGAGAAGACTGTAAAGAGCATGATGACGGGGAAGACATAATTCATCGTCTTCATCATCCCTGCAGTGGGATCGGGATTCTGCCCAGCCTTGGCCGGATTGCGCTTTTCACGCTCCCGCTCCTCTTTAGATCTGTAGCCGGGTTGTTCGAGCTTGGCAAGCTGCATCTGGATGATCATCGTGATCAGAGTGAGGGCAGGCAAGATAAGGAGAGGGAGATAAGTCCGCCACGTCTCCGCGCCGAAGAGGAGACGCGGGTTGAGCGACGGCCGCATGCCGAGATCCAGACCCAGGAAGTTCAAGTCGATCAACTGCCGTAATTCCATCCAACCATTCTCGACCACTCCGTAGAGCGCTTTTCCATTTTTACTCAGAGCATCGATAATGGGGATATCGGATCGCATCAGGGCCTTTTCGGAAAAAGCCTCAGGCAGCCACTGATTGCTGACGAGGAATGCCCTCATCTTTTCGAGATTCTCCATGGAGACCTGGCCGATAAAGTGCAGAGGTTGCTGTATGGGCCGCCACATGGAGAAAAAGACCAGCATCTGCAAGAGCATGGGGAGACAGCCCCCCGTCTGTGAGATGCCATGCTGCTTCATCAGCTCCATGCGGAGCTGATTCTGCATTTGCATATCCTTGGGATAGAGGCGCTGAATCTCATTGATGTCATCTTGCAGAGCGGACTGCTTGAGCATGTTCTTCTTCTGCTTAATGCCAAGCGGAAAAGACAAGATCATCAAGAGTACGGTAAAGACGATGACCGCGAGCCCATAACTGCCGAGCCAGGCGACCATCTTGTTCATGATTAGGCCAAAGAGACCTGCAAAGGGATCCATCAGCCCCATCAAGAGGGGTTCAAAAAACATAGTGAGTGCTACGCCTCCCAAATACTTCTAGTTCTTTATGCAACTCGATTAGTGTAACAAAAAAGCGCGCCGCTCGCTAGTCTCTCGGCGGTACGGGGTCATAGCCTCCACGGCTCCAGGGGTGGCAGCGACAGATTCGCTTGAGCCCGAGCCAGAAGCCCTTGAACGCTCCGTGCACAATGATCGCCTCTTGCATATAGGCCGAGCAGCTGGGCTCGAAGCGACAGACCGCTGGTTTATAGGGCGAGATAAAGCGCCGATAGAAACGCAGGGGCAAGAGTAGGAGATATTGGAGGGGATTTACTTTCTTGGGCATGGGCTCTCAGAATCAGCTGCGGCTGGCTCTGGACGCAAGAGCTCGAGACGCCTGAGTGCCTCTCTTAGCTCCGTTTGACAGCTCGCAAACGGGCGCGTGAGGATCTCTGCTCGCGCCATGAGGATGAGCTCGGTCCCTGCCCGCAGTTCCGGGGCAAGATCACGCAGCAGATGGCGCAGTCGCCGCTTGGCAAAGTTGCGCTGGACGGCGCCCCCGAGTTTGCGAGAGACCGCCACAGCGAGCTGCGGCTTGCCGCGCTGGTGCTGGCGATAATAGAGAGTGACTGCGGGAGTGTTATGGAAACGGCCACGTCGATAGAGCCGCCGAAAGCGGTGATTCTCCTTGATCCAGTGGCAGCCCGCGAGGCGCATCGTTCAGCGTTCAGACAAAAAGAAAGACCACAGAGCTGCGGTCTTAGGCACTGAGCTTTTTACGGCCCTTTAGGCGACGTCTACGAAGCACATTGCGACCGCTACGGGTAGCCATGCGCTTACGGAAGCCATGTTCTGTCTTACGTTGGCGCTTTTTCGGCTGATATGTACGTTTCATGCTTTCACCTCCGCTTCGTTATTGCAATAGCTCGTCAATTATGAGCTAGGACAAAGCGCAAGTCAAGCCATCCGGCAGGAAGTTCTCCTGAGTGATGGACTCTCTTGAGATTTCTGACTATAATGATGTCTATTGACTTAGAATTCTAGATTCCGAAATGAATGCGGAGGGCATAATGACAACTGACAATGCTAGAACACGGGAGGCCAGACCTCTTCTCTTACGCCTCTTGGCCAGCTGCCTCTTGGCTGCGCTCCTCTTCTTGCCTGGGGTCCTGGGAGCTGTCCCCGTCTGGGCTGAAGAGAATACAAGCCCGCCTGAGGGCGTAGAGAACCCTGGTGACGAGGAGGAACTGGTCGAGGATCAGCCGCTCAACGAGATTCAAAGTGTCGTCAAGATCGACTGGTCAGACATCCCCGAGTCAGAGATTCCCGACTTCTTGAACGTCGTGGCCATCCCCGATGGCAATAATATCTACGCCGTCAGCTTACAGCTCTCTCCCGAGAACAACTGGCAGCACGAGTACGCCCTGCCCCTCGGCACAAATGAGCTGAACTTCAACATTCCCGATACGAGTTTCCAGTTTACCGTTATCCCTCAGGGCAACACCTATACCCTCAAGGCATCCAAGGGTCAGACCGACGCCACGGATCCCTACATCTACGATATCAATACGGGACCTGCTGCCGAGGTCGCCAATATTGCGATCCCTACCGCCAATAACGACGTTCCCCCGAATGCAGAGCTGAAAATCCGTATTGACCGTGGCAAGAATCCCAAGGAGACCATCGGCTTTGTCCAAGAGCAGAGCAATCGGGGGCTCAGCGAGGAGGAGATCCAGGCACAGGCGAATGCCGCGGTAGATCCCAATGGGCTGAACAAGTGGATCTACATCGGTGGCGCCGTGGCCGCTGCCATTCTCGCCTTGATACTCGTCGGTCTGCGCCTCAGCATGGCGGCCAAGAACCGTCGTCTGCGCCGTGAAGAGGCTGAATACTATCGCGATCAGGAGCAGAGGAGACGCCGTCGTTAGACTTGCGTTTCATGGGGCTTTTGCCTAAAATATTTTCGCCATCTGATCGACAGATGGCTCTATGTCCCCGTGGTCTAGTGGATAGGGTAACAGCCTCCGGAGCTGTGGACGCAGGTTCGATTCCTGCCGGGGACGCCAGTGAGCTGCCAAGTCTGGCAGCTCTTTTCTTTAGAAGAGTTTTTTCCGCTTGAAGTAGTAGAGGATGCCGACGGTCAGGGCAATGCTTGCAAGGATGACGCTGAGATAGCCGTAGCGCCAGTCCAGCTCGGGCATGTTTTTAAAGTTCATGCCATACCAGCCGACCAGGAGGGTCAGGGGCAGGAAGACGGCGGTTAAGACGGTAAAGATCTTCATGATCTCGTTCATCTTGAGGTCGACTTGCGCCTGGTAGGATTCGCGGACGACCGCTAGGTATTCGCGGAGGAATTTCATATTGTTACTATAGTGATCGATGCGCGCGAGGAGGGAGCGGATGTAGCCGAGGTCGTCATCGCTCAGGATCTCGTTTTCGTTTTCTTCGAGCTCGGTGAGAAAGTCTGAGAGTTCCTCGTAATAGCTGTGGAGGACTAGCATGTCGTGGCTGACGGTACTGAGGCGGTGCTCGATCTGCTGACTCTTGTCCTGGGTCTCGAGACTTGAGCGCTCGAGTTCGTTGATCTGGCGCTGGAAGGCACTGTAGTGTTGGAAGTGCCCCTTGGTCAGCTCCTTGATAAAGAGGTAGAGGACGCGGCCGAGGCTGAGTTCACGCATCTTGTTGCCCAGCGCGGTGGCAAAGCACTTTTCCGTCGAGTGATCCGAATCCCAGAGGTCGATGATCAGGAGCTTACGGCTGTCGAGGTAGATGCCGATGAGGTCGGTGTGATCGATGGCGCGGACGACGTCGGGGAGTGTCAGGAGGCCGAGGCTGAAATCGTCCCAGACGGTCAAGGTATTTTGGAGATTTTGCTCCTGCAGAAGTTCGAGGGCCTCGTGTTCGAGGCCGAGCTTTGTGGCGTCTCGGCGGAGTTCAGCTAAGCTGAGATAGGCAATGTAGAGAGCCTCCTCTGGCACTTCGGCACTGGCGATCAGCGCCTTTTCTTCGATGCGATAGTATTGAGCCATAGACATCATCTCCCGCCTTTTTTCCATCCCATTTTATCATTTTGTGACATTTGAGAGGGCTATGGTAAAATGAGTTCTATTATGAACAGCTGGAGGAAGGTCTATGCCTCAGGACAAAGACATGCCCATAGAAGAACATAAGGAGAAGACAAATCGCATGGAGAGCACTGATAAAGAGGCGACAAGAGCCCCTAAGCGCAAGCTTGCGGGCCTTCAGGTACTTGCCATCTTCATCATCATTATCGCGCTGATCATGTTTGCCCTCCCCTTTGTCAATTCGGCCCTGATCCGACGCTATAGTCAACTCAATCTCAATGCTCTGACGGCTTCAGAAATGAAGCGCAATCAGGAGCATGAGAACTTTGTCTCCTATGATGACATCGAGGAGATCGGCATTATCAATATCTGGCCCTGGCTCAACAACTACAATCGTGACAATATCGTCGGTATTCTCAACTTCCCTTCCCTCGATATCGAGCTCGCTATCTTCAACTCGGCAAGCAATGAGAATCTCTTAGCGGGGGTGGCGACCTTGAAGCCCCATCAGAAGATGGGAGAGGGCAATTACACGGTCTCGGGCCACCGGGCCCGTGGCAAGGGGGTCCTCCTCCACGACCTCATGGATGCGGAAATCGGATCGATCGTCAAGATCAGCGACAAGGAAAAGATTTACACCTATCGGGTCGTCGATGCCCTGCAAGTTGAAAATGAAGCTGTCCACATGCTCGAGGACGGACAGGTGGAAAAATATGGCGGCAAGCCCTTGCTCTCCATCATGACCTGCCACTTCGGCAAGTCGACCTCCCGCTGGTTCGTCATCGCCACCCTAGAAGAGGTGACGGACTATAGTGATGCCGAGTTCAAGCAGGGTGACTAGTCCTAAATCGGGAGAATATTCAGGCTCGAGATGCCCATCTCTCAGATGAAAGAGGAGGAATCATGAAACGCGATCAGTTTTATCTGACAACGGCCATTCTCTATACTTCTGGCCAGCCCCATATCGGGAACATCTACGAGTTGATCCTCGCCGATGTCATCGCCCGTTTCAAGAGAGCCGAGGGCTATGATGTCCGATTTCAGACGGGAACTGATGAACACGGATTGAAGATCAAGCAGCGGGCAGAGGCCGCAGGACTGAGTCCTCAGGCCTTTTGCGATCAGGTGACGGCGGGAATTCTCCACACGCTTGAACTCGTCCAGATCAGCTATGACCATTTCCAGCGCACCACGGCTGAGGAGCACGAGCGGGCCGTCTCGGCGATCTTCAAAGAGATGTATGAGCAGGGCGATATCTATAAGTCCCTCTATGAGGGCTGGTACTGTGTGCCTTGTGAGGCTTTTTTCACGGATAGTCAAGTCACTGAGGAGGGGCTCTGTCCCGACTGTGGCCGGGCTCTCGAGCGGGAGAAAGAGGAGTCCTATTTCTTCCGTCTCTCCCATTATACGGACTTTTTGCGCCAGCTCTTTAAGGAGCAGCCGGACTTTCTCGTCCCGCAACTCAACCGCAATGAGATGATCAAGAACTTTTTAGACCCTGGGCTGAATGACCTGGCGGTCTCACGGCGTGCCTTCGATTGGGGTGTCGCCACTTTTGATCCCGACCATGTCGTCTATGTCTGGCTCGATGCGCTCTTTAACTATCTCACGGGGCTGGGATACTGTCCCGGCGAGGAGGCGGAGCTCGTCGATCGCTACTGGCCTGCCGACCTCCACATCATCGGCAAGGATATTGCCAGATTCCATACCATCTACTGGCCCGCCTTCCTCAAGGCGATGGATCTCCCCCTGCCGAGGCAGGTCTATGCCCATCCCTGGCTGCTCTTTGGAGAGGGCAAGATGAGTAAGTCTCGGGGCAATGTCATCTATACAGATGAGCTCGTCGACGCCTTCGGCTCCGATGCTGTTCGCTATCTCGTCCTGCGTGAAATTCCCTATGACCGCGATGGCCATGCGACCGTCGCCAGCTTACTTGAGCGCTACAATACCGATCTGGCCAATATCTTCGGCAATCTCTTCAAGCGGACAATCTCTATGCTCCAACAGTATCGGGGCGGACGAGTCGCCGAGGGAAGCGCACTCAGCTCTCTCGAGGAGGAGATCGCCTCACAGATGAGAGAGAGCTGCGATGAGGCCTATCGCGCACTGGAGAACTATCGCATTCAAGAGGCACTGATCGAGATCTGGGAGCTATTACGACGGCTCAATAAGTACATAGACGAGACAGAACCCTGGGTGCTTGCCAAGACGGAGGGCGCTGAGAAGAGGCTCGATCGCGTGCTCTTTACACTGCTCTCAGGTCTCGCAACTGCTGCCCAGCTCCTCGCTCCTATCATGCCAGAGACAAGTGGCGAGATCTTGAAGCTCCTGACGCTCCAGGATCGCCCCCTCGATCGTGCGGGACAGTGGGCGACGGAACTCAGGGAGGTCGAGATTCTCGAGGCGGCCCCGACCCTCTTCCCACGGCTGAAACTTGCCGAGATCTCCGACAAGTTCCCGGCAGGGGTATAGCAGATGAATGAGAGACAGGCTGGCGATCTGCCCGACCTCTCCGAGAGAGTTCCCCGCAGCTATGGGCTGCTCTTTCGCTCCTGTTTCATGCTCTCTGCCTTTACATTTGGGGGCGGCTATGTCATCGTCCCCCTCCTTAAGAAAAAATTTGTTGAAGATTTTCAGTGGCTAGATGAGGACGAGATGCTCGCCCTCCTGGCCATTGCCCAGACGGCGCCAGGGCCCGTGGCCGTCAATACGGCCATCATGCTTGGCTTCGAGATGCTCGGCTGGCGGGGAGCGGCCGTGGCTGTCGCCGGCACTGTCATGCCCCCGCTCTTTCTCCTCATGGGCATTTCTTTTTTCTACCGCCTCCTGATCTCCTCTCCCCTGATCGCCTCCATCCTCGAGGCCATGCAGGCCGGTGTGGCAGCCGTCATCGCCGATGTCGTCTTTAAGCTCAGTTGGCAATTTTTTCAAAAGAAGCAGTATGAGAGTTTCTCTCTCATGCTCCTCGCCTTTGTGGCAGCCTTTTTCTTTAAGCTGCCCATCCCCCTCCTCATCCCCCTCGCCGCCCTGCTCGGCGCTGCACTCGGTGCTTGGAAAGAGAGGCGACGCAGATGATTTACTGGGAACTTTTTCTGTCCTTTTTCAAAATTGGGCTCTTTGCCATTGGCGGTGGCTATGCGACTCTCCCTCTCATCGAGGCAGAATGTGTCCATCTTCACGCTTGGCTGAGTCTGGAGGAATTTACCGACCTGATCACCATCTCCCAAATGACCCCTGGACCGATCGCCATCAATAGCGCCTCTTTTGTCGGTACCGTGATCGCTGGGCCTCTGGGCGCTGTGCTCGCAACCCTCGCCTGTATCCTACCCTCCTGCCTGATCCTCTCGCTCCTCGCCTATCTCTATGCCAAGTACCGCGAGCTCGATTTCATCCGCCATATTCTCTCAGGACTGCGACCGATGGTTGTCGCCCTCATCGCCGTCGCCGGCATCGGCATCATCGGCACAGCTCTCTTTGCTCAGAGCAATCTTTTCGAGGCCCAGCTCAAGGATCTCAAGGTCCTCAATCTCCTCGCCTTTCTCCTCTCATTTTTCCTCCTCCGCCGTTATAAGAAGGATCCCGTCCTCGTCATCTTCTTCTCGGGCGCCCTCGGCGGGCTCTTCTATCTCCTGCGCCTCCTCGCTTGATTCGAGTCTGGCATGGGTGTACATTGAGCCTATGAGTGAGCAAAAATTCGCTGCAATGAATCATAGGGCAGAAGAAGATCCGTCAGGCTCGAGAGCTGCCCAAGCAGATGCCGCCGAGCTTCCCGTGAAGCAGAGGCCAGCTGCTGAAGCGACGAGAACTCAGGCGGGTGAATCCGAGCGCCAGAAGAAGGCGCTCATCAGCATTTGCGACCGCAAGGGACGGGAGCGAAATTGGGGCTTCAGACAGCTTTTTTTCATCTCACTCGCCCTCTCTCTACCCCTCTTTCTCCTCTACCGCAGTCACTATGTCTATCAGGGATTCCTCTATCTCTTGACGATTTTGCGACCCTTTCTCATCGGTGGGGCTCTCGCCTTCCTGCTCAAAATTCCCATGAACTTTATTGAGCGCCGCCTTCTCAGTCACCTGCCTGACCCTCTCAAGCGCTTCCGTCGCGGACTCTCCATGCTGGCCGTCATCATCTTACTCTTTATCTCTATCGGCTTGACGCTCAGCATCATCCTTCCGCAAATCGTCCAAGCTGTCGTGACGCTCGAATCTAAGGTCAAGCTCTTTTTGCATGAATTGAGCGAGCAATTAGAGGCTCATGAATTGACGCGCGGCTATGCCGAACAAGTCGATCAATGGCTCTCGGGCCTCAGTTGGACACAGCTGATCGACAATCTGACACAATATCTCAAAGACGGCTCGAGCAGCCTGATCAAGCAGGCGATCTCCACAGGCAACGCCATCGCCAGCGGCACGACAAATGCCATCTTTGCCTTCTTCTTCATGCTCTACGTCCTCAGTTCAAAGGAGCGACTCGTCCGCCAGGGCAAGCGCCTGGTCTACTCCTACCTACCCGAGAAGCGGGCCGATCAGATCCTCTATGTCGGGCATCTCGCACATCGCAATTTTTCGGCCTTTATCGGCGGGCAGTTCATCGACGCCATCATGATTGCTGCATGGGCCTATCTGGGGGTCCTCTTGATTGGAATGCCTCGGATGATGATCGTTCCCGTCATCATGGGCGTCACAGACCTCGTGCCTCTCATCGGTCCCATCATCGGAACCTTCCTCAGCACACTCGTCGTCCTCATCGACTCCCCTATCAAGGCGGGCATCTTCTTTATCTATCTCTTAGCTGCCCAGCAGATCCAAGGCAACGTCATCTACCCGAAATTGGTGGGTGACCGGCTCGGACTCCCAGCCATGTGGACTCTCGTCGCCGTCAGCCTCGGTGGCTCATTGCTCGGCGTCGTCGGCATGTGGCTCTTCTGTCCCCTCTTTGCAGTCATTTACACTCTGCTCGATCTCGACACGGAGCGCCGCCTCTACCAGCGCGGCATTCGCATCCGCCAAAAAAATGGCGCCCAACTTACCGCAGAGGCCCATGCTGGAATTGAGCAACATCCTGAATACTGCGAGCTCGAGATTGAGGAGCCAGGTCTCCTCACTAAGCTAGGAAGTCTCTCTCAGAAATTTAAGAAGAAATAATAAGAATTTGCGTTCACTCTTTTTGCCATCGCTCACTCATTCGTTCACTTCGACAGTTTATGTGAACGATAGGCCGTTTTAGTGAACGATTATTCTACTGATTGAAGAGAATCGTCGAGGCGATGGCGATCAAGAGGTAGAGCAGACCCGCATAGAGCATAGAGCGGTATTCGCGATCTCGCTCTCCCGCCTCAGTGCTCTCCTTAAATTCGCCGTAGCTCATCAACTTCCGATTTTCGACACGCCAGGCAAAGGTCGCGCGAATCAAGTGGCCGACATATTTCAAGGAGGTGAACTGACCCAGATTGGCCATCCAGCTCAGGAGGCCGAGAGAGATCAGCAAGACGGCGGATAAAAAAGTCCCATCGGCGACAATGAGATAGACAGTTTGAAGCTCCGGCGCCGAGAAGATGCCACGGCTCAGCATCAGGAGGAGAGCCGGGAGAGCGCCGATCAGGAAAGTGATCAGGAATTGACGATATTTATAACTCATAGCTAAAAGACTGGCTGCAATCTCTTGCAGCCAGTACTCTTTCTTATTTCTCTAATTCCAAGAGATATTTCTCACGCTCGGCCTCATTACAGTAGATGAAGTGACCTGGTGAAATCTCTATCATTTGGGGCTTGTCGAAGTTGTAGTCGTGCTCGAGGAGCGGGGAGTAGGTAATTCTCTTTCTCCTGCGCTCATAGTGGGGATCGGGATAGGGGATGGCTGAAAGCAGAGACTTCGTATACGGGTGCAGCGGATGGCGGAAGAGTTCCTCTGCATCCGCCAGTTCCACAATCTTGCCAAAGTACATGACAGCGATTCGATCCGAGAAGTACTTAACGACTGAGAGGTTGTGGGCAATGAAGATAATCGTCAGGCCCAGCTTGTCCCGGAGCTCATTCATCAGATTGATGACCTGTGCCTGAATGGAGACGTCGAGGGCTGAGATCGGCTCGTCGGCAATGATCAGGTCGGGCTCCATGATGATGGCCCGCGCAATACCGATACGCTGTCTCTGACCACCCGAGAACTCGTGGGGATAGCGATCTCTATGCTCCTTGACGAGGCCGACTTGCTCGAGCACCTCATAGACGCGCTTGTCGATATAGTCCTTGTCCTTCACTCCTTGCACGATCAGCCCTTCGGCGATGATTTCACGCACCGTCATACGGGGATTGATCGAGGCGATGGGATCCTGGAAGATCATCTGCATCTTGCCCATGAGCTCGGGGGTATTCTCCAGCGTCTGACCACTGCCGTAGAGCTTTGGATATTCATCGAGAAATCTCTCAAGTTCTTCCTGCTCTCGCGCAATTTGAGCGTCGTACGTGGCTTGAAGTTCTGCCTTCTGCTCGGGATTTTCCCGGATCAGCTGATCGCGCACAGATTTGAGGCGCTCTATATTTTCCTCTGTCTGAAGTTTTTCCTGCTTCATGACGAGGCGCTTGCCCTTGTGACCATCGGCAATGAGCTTGCCATTGTAGTAGATACGCCCGCCGCTCGTCTCGTAGAGACCGATGATGGAGCGACCCGTCGTCGTCTTCCCACAGCCCGACTCACCAACGAGGCCAAAGACCTCGCCGCGGTAGACATCAAAACTGACATCATCGACCGCCTTGATCGCGCGACCACGACCGACGGGGAAGTACTGGCGAAGATTCTGAACGCTCAAAATGACGTCTTTATCCTGATTCATATGCATCTTATCTGAGTTCATTGGCGGCCTCCCTCGCTTTCATACGCTCGATTCTCTCGGTGACAATGGGGGGTGGCTCGACATCAGGAGCCCCGGGGGCCAGGAGCCAAGTCGCCGCATAGTGCGTATCCGTAATCTTGAACATCGGGGGCTGCTTTTCAAAGTCGATTTTCATCGCATAGCGATTTCGATCGGCAAAGGCATCGCCCACGGGCGGCATCAGCATATTGGGCGGTGTGCCCGGGATGGCCGTCAACTTCTCCTTGGTCTCTAGGTCTGGCATCGAGGAGAGCAGGGCCCATGTATAGGGGTGGGCCGGCTCATAGAAGACTTCATCCACTTCCCCGATTTCGACGATCTTTCCTGCATACATGACGGCAATACGGTCTGCCATATTGGCCACGACGCCGAGGTCGTGCGTGATGAAGATGATGGAGAGTTCACGCTCTTTCTTGAGCTGGTTGATCAGCTCGAGGATCTGAGCCTGGATTGTAACGTCCAGCGCTGTCGTCGGCTCGTCACAGATCAG
>JAFAAL010000047.1 GCA_023426575.1 Bacillota bacterium | reverse complement strand
TGGCTCTCCTTCTCGGGGAAGAGCTTGGCGATGGACTCTTCCACTTGCCTGAGCTCCTCTTTGCTGAGATGTTCGGGGCTGTAGTCGGCCACGATGTAGATGACCTGGACGTCGTCCAATTCATTGGTTTTCTCGAGCAGGGGCAATTCCTCGACGCAGTGCGGACACCAGGTCGCCATAAAGGAGACGAGGGTGATCGGCTTGGCCTCGAAGATCTTGCGATCGAGCTCCTTGCCGGCAAGGTTTGTGGCCCTAAAGTCCCATTTCTTGGCCCGGCCGACGGTGTCCTCGAGGCCGAGGGCGCGGAAAGCGTAGACGCTCTTTTGGATCTCGTTGACAGCGTCGTAGAGCTTCTTATACTCCTCGCGCTCTGTCCGCTCCAGGCCGTCGCTGTCGTACTTGCCGCGGGCAAAGTACTGGACGACGTGATCGTCCTCATAGACCTTCTCAAGCTCGGCGAAGCCGAGTTCTTTACTGATCGCCTCTTCCGACTCGGGCAGCTTGTCGCGATTCAGAACGAAGAAGGCAAAGAGCGGGTACTTCAGATAGCGCTCCTCCGCGTTCTTGGACGGGTAGAAGTAGTACTCGCGGCTCATGCGAATCATCTCGTGATCGCCGTCGGCCGCCGCCCGAATCTGGCGCCGCCAGGGGCTGAGCTCGCCGCGATAGACCTCCGGCACTTTGAACTTGGCCCCGATCGGCATCGTCACCTGATAGCCCTGGCTCTTCTCAGTTTCCGTCAGCTTCAGCTTGGGATCTGCGAGAACTTTTGCCAATTCTTCGTCCGTCAGCTCGTACTCTTCTTCCGCAACACTCGCCTCAGCACGCGCGATTTTCAGCGCAGAGGCAAAAGCTTCCTGCAGATCCTCGAAGCCGCCAATATGTACTGACAACACGTCACCATTACGATCGACGAAGAAATTGGTCGGGTAATTCATGGCGTATTTGGTCACTTTGTTCTGCAAATCGTAAGAATTCTGTAAGACGGGGAAATTGGCCTCGGCCTCTTTGAGCAGTTTCTCGGCCTCAGCGCGCACCTTGTCGTACTGCTCGCTGCCCTCCTCCTCGGGGACGAGGTCGGCATAGATGCCGACGATGCCGCCGTCGATCTCAGACTTTAAGAAGCCATTCATCGCCTCGGCGAACTGGGGCAGTTCCTCGATGCAGTGGGGGCACCAGGTCGTCATGTAGGAGACCAGGGTGACCTCATGTTCCTTGAAAATATCGCCCGTCACGGGATGATCCGCCAGATCGACCGTCTCAAAGTTCAAGTTCTTGAGCGAGCCGATGGACTCTTCTGGCAGCTGCGGCGCAAAGAAGTAGATCTCCTCGCGCATTGCCTGAGCCGCCTCGAGCAGCTCGCGATAGAGCTTCTGCTCGTCCTTACTGAGCTTTTCAATTTGGCTCTCATCGGCGATTCCGACGCCATAGTACTGCGTCGTCGTCTCAAAATCGGCGATCTTATCGATCTCAGCATAGCCGAGACCCTCTTTAAATTCCTTCTCGTCCTCGGGCTGGCGCTCCTTATCGACAATGACGACGCCAAAGAGTGGGAAGGCATAGTCCTCAAAGGGCTCCTGCCCCTCCGCCACCGTCGGCCGGAAGAAGTACTCTCTCGACGAGGCGATAAACTGGCGGGGCCCGACCTCGAAGCCGCGATTGGCGCGGCGGATCACGTCTGCATTCTGCTTAAAGATCTCGGGCAGTGTAAATTTTGCACCGACGGGGAAGTAGAGCACGGTCTCTGCCGCTCTCTCCTCAGCCGTCAGAGTCAATTCAGGGTCTTCAGCTTCTGACTCAGAGGCCTCACTCGCCTCAGTCTCTTCGACCTCAGTGGCTTCTGTCTCAACTTCCTCACTCGCCTCGGCCTCGGACTCCTGGCTCTCTTCACTCTCTGAAGGCGCCGCAGTCTCCTCGCCGGCGAGCTCTGTCTCCTCGAGCACCTGACTCTCCCGCACGGGACCCTCACAGGCCACCAAGGAGCAGAAGAACAGGAGCGCGAGACAGATGGGCATCCATTTTTTAATCGTCATAACGTCCCTCCTCTGTGTGACTTAGCACACAGACTTATTTTAGCATGAGATCGCGGATCTCATCTATCGGCTTGACCCCGTAGATCACCTGGACGATCTGTCCAGAGCCGTCTATTTCGACCAGGGCCGGGGTGAATTTCAGATACTGGAAGAGCGCTGAATTGCCCTCCTCCCCTGCCACGTAGTTTGGCAGCGGCTGCTCAATACCCGCCATATAGCCGAGCAGGCGCATCTTGGCCGCCTCATACTCGTTCTGCGTCCCCGCCCAGAGGGCCTGGATTGGCAGCTTCTCACTGGCCGCCAGATGTGCAAGATTCTGGTAGTATTCTCTCTGCGACGAGATCTGGTCATTCCAGATCAGGAGGAAATTGCGCTTTTCAGGATAGAGAGCGCCCTTCCCTGCCGCCTTGCCATTGAGATCCATGAGCTCAAAATCAACCCAGCCACGCTTCCTCAGCTGCTCCTCTGCCGACTCCGGCTTGAAAAAGTGCAGCGAATTGACGATCGTCTCGCGCCCCTCATAGATCATCTTATAATCATTGGCAAAAGCCTCACCCACGACTCCCTCCTGGTATGGGGCCACGGCCAGGACGAGGGTGTACTGATCGTCCTGATGGAGGATCTTGCGCTCGTTGAAGCCTCTCGGGGCATCGAGTTCCTGGAGATCCTCGGGAAGCTTCTCATTGCGGAAGAGGAGGAGCCCGAAGAGGGGGACGCGCTGAGCCATGAGTTCCTCACGCTGCTTAGCCTTCTCCTCCTCGGGAAGGTCAATGCTACTGAGATCCTCGAGGGCAACGGCGACTGAGGGCGGGGCATAGTAGAAATAGCGGCCATTGGCGATGGGCATGTCGGCAAATTGAGGATTGCCGACGAGATCTCTCGAGAGGACCCCCTGAAGTTCACGCCAGATCGTCGGCTCGTAGTAAGAGATGCCGAGATCGAGGTCGAGGCGATAGCCCTCGGCATATTGGGCATCCGTCAGAGTTTCGGCCTCGACGGGCTCCCTGACCTCGGCGGGGAAGTAGAGCCGATCATGGCTGGAATAGCACTGGCCGCCACTCTCCCACTCCTTGGGGTCGAGAGTCACTCGGGGATTCTCGGGATCTTCTGAGACCGCTGCGCCCTCAGAACTGGTGGCGCCAGGCCTGTCCGGGGCACTGCTCTCCGAGGGCGCTTTCCCAGTCTCTGCGGGTTCGGACTGGCAGCCCACTGAGGCGAGCGTCGATGCCGCCAGCAGGACGCTGAGGGCAATCGAGAGAAGACGCTTGTAATTCCAATAGACTTTAATATTCATTATATAAATCTCCTACTCGGATACAGTTTTCGACTTGATTTATGTTAGCATAGGAATAAGTCAAGCACGTGGCACAATTGTGCCAAATCTAGAAGGAGGTCCGTTGCGTTTGATTAGTCAGATCATTGAGGATATTCTGCTCGATCACGAGGAGCAGTTATACATAGAGGGGCACAAGGTCGCCACCGTGCGCGCAGAGAATACCTGTCTCCATGCCCTGATGATTCTAAATAGTGTGGGCTATAGCTCAATTCCCGTCCTCGACCGAGAGGGACGCGTGGCGGGACAGATTTCCTCGCCCCTGATTATGAGCGGCATCAAGGATGAGGTGCGTTACGACTGGGATCTGCTCAGCGAGCGCAGAGTCTCGGATGACATGTCGACCGATGTCGCCGTCCGCGACCGCGACTGTCCGCTCGAGGACATTCTCCACGACCTCGTCAATCACAGCTTCATCTGTCTGGTCGACGAAAATGGCTTTTTTCGTGGCATTATCACCCGCCGTGAAATTTTAAAGCGCTTTAATTACCTCGCCCACGAGTTCGACCACTACCTCGAGAGCGAAGATTAAAAGATCCCCCTGGCTCTTTGCGAGCGAGGGGGATTCTCTTAGATGGCCTGGGCTTCTTTAAATTTTTTTCTCCTGGGCCAGTTTCAGAATATATTGGATAAAGACTTCGGCCAGCGGAGTCGCCTCGACCTTGTTCTTGGTCACCAGGTAGAACTTGCGCTGATTTTCTGGTTGCAGACCCTTGATCTTGCTGACTCTCTTCTGGGCGATGGCCTCGCGCGCTGAGATCTCGGAGACGATGGAACAGCCGAGACCTGCGGCCACGGCCTCGACGACGGCCTCGTTGGACGGCAGTTCGGCGATGCTGCGCAGGCGCTTGGCCAGTTCTGGGTTCTCGCGGAGGTAGAGTTCGAGTTCGCGACCCGTGCCGGAGCCGATTTCACGCTTGATAAAGGGGATCTTCTCACCCTCGAGCTCGAGGCTCTGGTCCTCCTTGAGATAGGGGGCCTCGGGCGGGGCGATGAAGACGAGCTTATCTTCCTTGATCTCCGTGTACTCGAGGCCGGCGCGGCGGTAGACGGTGCCGACGACGGCCACCTCGATATCGCCGTTCAATAAGTCGTAGATGATACGGCGGGAGTCGCCGTCGACGATGGTGAATTTGAGCTCGGGATTTTCCTGGACGAGGCCGGCCAGGATCTGCGGCAGGAGGTGCTTGGCCGGGGCCGAGGAGGCGCCGA
Source organism: Bacillota bacterium (assembly GCA_023426575.1). GTDB lineage: Bacteria > Bacillota > Clostridia > Saccharofermentanales > DTU023 > JAFAAL01. The sequence continues at coordinate 52,989 of JAFAAL010000047.1, read as the reverse complement.
TTCTCAGTGTCCCCGCGACGCTGTCCGTGCTGTAGAAGTTCTTGACGAGTTCTAAGAGCTCATCGCGCTGCTGGATCAGTTTTTCGGCGCCGATGAAGAATTCGCGACCGAGCGGCGTCAGCTCGATCTCTCGCGTTGAGCGGTAGAGGAGCTTTGCCTTGAGCTTGCGCTCGAGCTCAGCCACCTGATTAGAGATGGTCGGCTGCGAGACGAAGAGATTCTCCGCCGCGGCGGTGAAGCTGTTGCTCTTGACAACTTCGAGGAAGGCTTCAATTTGTTTCAGTTGCATAGTGTGTACCTCTTCTCATGCAAAATATCTCATCATCACGTCGAGGGCCTGATCGATCTCTGCCGGCGTATTGGCGTAGCCGAAAGAGAAGCGAATGGCCCCCTGAGGATAAGTGCCAACGGTTTCGTGGGCGAGGGGTGCGCAGTGCAGCCCGACGCGCGTCAGGATCTGGAAGTCATCCAGCCAGGTCGCAAGCTCTGCAGCATCTTGCGGACGAATGTCGAGGGCGACGACCCCGACCTGGCGCTCGGCCTCTCGGGGGCCGAGGATCCTGATAGGCAGTTCCAGCTCCTGGAGACGCTGGAGAAAGTAGGCGGTCAATTGAATCTTGTGGGCGTAGATGGACTCGAGGCGGCGCTCGCCGCTCTCGAGATTCTCTTGGAGCCAGTCGAGAGCGGCCGCTAGGCCGACGATGCCAGGGAGGTTGAGAGTCCCCGCCTCAAAGCGGTCGGGCAGGCGCTCTGGCATCTCAAGTTCCTGAGAATAGGAGCCAGTCCCGCCTGCGATGACAGGCTCGAGGGTCTCCGCCAGGCGCTCACTGAGGAGCATCCCGCCGATGCCCTGGGGGCCGAGCAGGCCCTTGTGCCCTGGAAAGCAGAAGGCATCGGCCCGCAGCTCACTCTGGGCCAGAGAGAAGCTGCCGAGGGCCTGGGCGGCATCGATGATGTAGAAGGCGTCATAGCGGCGGGAGATTTGCCCGATCTCTTGGAGGGGCTGGCGGCTGCCCGTGAGATTGGAGGCCGCGGTGAAGAAGCCGGCCCGGATCTTATGGCCGAGGCGCCGCTCCTTGGCATAGGCCTCCTCGACTCGCTCTGGATCGAGGCAGCCGTTGGACTCTGCCGGCACGATGATCAGGCGGAGGCCACGCTGGGCCAGGCGGTGGAGGGGGCGGAGGACGGAATTGTGTTCCATGCTCGATGTGATGACTGTATCTCCGGGGCGGAGGAGGCCGAGGGCAATTTGATTGAGACTCATGGTGACACCTGAGCTAAAGATCAGGCGCTTGGCATCGCGCTCGCCAAAGAGGGCGGCCAATTGTCGTCGGCAGCGGTAGACAGTCTGGGCGAGCTCTGTCGCCGCCTGATAGTCCCCCCGCCCGACGTTCAGCCCCTGCTCGGCGAGGAATTGGTGAACCGCCGCGGCCACGGGCGGCGCCTTGGGAAATGACGTCGCCGCCTGATCAAAATTAATGAGATGCGAAGGCATGAGTTCACCTCCTCTGGCTGGGGCTTTTGTTCATTATTAATCCTAATATAACATAAATTTTATAAAAATCGATGAGACTTATGCAGTCTCTTTTTAATCTTTTTCATATCTTATAAATAGAGGCCCTAGCTATTCATTAAAACAATTTATCTTTTCTCGTTTTTTTCATTATTATAGGGATACGAATTTTATGTGAGGTGTTCTATGAAAATCAAAAGATCACTCCCTGTCATCATCTCTGGGGCGCTGCTCGGTCTCGTCGGCGTCTTCCTGATGCTCCGGGGCAATCCGGGCAATATGGGCTTCTGTATTGCCTGCTTTATCCGCGATACGGCGGGGGCTCTGAAACTGCACCAGGCGCCCGTCGTCCAGTATGCACGACCTGAGATCATCGGTCTCGTCCTCGGCTCCTTTATCATTTCGCTCGTGCGGCGTGAGTTCAAGGCGCAGGGTGGCTCCTCGCCGCTTCTGAGGCTCCTCATGGGGGCGATCCTCATGATCTCCGCGCTGGTCTTCCTCGGCTGTCCGCTCCGCATGGTGCTGCGCATGGCCGCGGGGGATCTTTCGGCCTATGTCGGGCTTGTCGGCTTCGTCGCCGGTGTCTTCATCGGGGTCGTCTTCTTAAAGCGCGGCTTCTCGCTCTCGAGGACCTACGCGCAGCCCGTGCTGAATGGCTACATCATGCCAGCCTTCCAGCTCGTCATGCTCATCCTGCTCGTCACGGGCTCCTCGCTCTTGGCCTACTCGACGGAGGGGCCGGGCTCAATGCATGCGCCGCTCTTCCTCGCCTTCGGCCTCGCCCTGATCCTCGGGGTGCTCAATCAGCAGACGCGCATCTGCCAGGCTGGTGGCTTCCGCGATGTCTTCCTCATCCGTGACTTCCACCTCTTCTGGGGCGGTCTCGCGATCTTTGTGGCGGCCCTGATCGCCAACCTCGTCGCGAACAAATTTGCCATCGTCCAGTATGGGCCGATCGCCCACCAGGACCATCTCTGGAACTTCCTCTCGATGGTGCCAGTCGGCCTGGCCTCGACCCTGCTCGGGGGCTGCCCGATGCGTCAGCTGATCCTCTCGGGGACTGGCAATACCGACTCTGCGATCACGATCATCGGCATGGCGCTCGGAGCTGCGGCTTCCCACAACTTCGGCCTGGCCTCGGCGCCGAACAAGCTCGATGAGGCCGGCCAGCTCGTCGGTGGACCGACCGCTGCCGGTAAGATCGCCGTCATCATCGGTCTCATCATCCTCATCGGCATTGGCCTGATGAAGCGTCAGACAGAGACTGCGGCCAAGCCGCACAAAGTCTCCTAGAAAGGATTCACTATGTACGAGATTGATGCCCGCGGACTGTCCTGTCCCGAACCCGTCCTCCTCTGCCAGCAGGCTTATCAGAAGGGGGAACTGCCCTGTACCGTCTATGTCAGCGATGCCACGCCCAAGGAGAACATCATCCGCTTCGCCGAGAGTCATGGTCTCCAGGTCGAGCTCAGTGAGACGGCTGATGGCTACCGCCTCGAGCTGTCCAAGTAAAAGCATTTGCTCATAGGAGGGGCGGCAGATTTTTCGTCTGCCGCCTCTTTTTGATATAATCATGCCCGTGAATTATCTCGCGACATTCTATACGCACTTTGGCGTCTTGACCTTTCAGTCTCGCCTAGAGGATGCTGGCCTCTCAGATTTCAAGCTGATGGCAGCGCCGAGGCGACTCTCTGTCTCCTGTGGCACGGCGATCCGCTTCTCGCTGCCTGCGGAGATGGATCCCAGGACTCTGGCAGATGAAGACACGGAGAAAATCTATCTCTATGAGCCTGGCGCCAGCCCTGAATATCGCGAAATTTATTGTGATAATCAGTAGAGGTCATGATGTCTTCTAAACTCTCAGATTTCGCCTTAGGATCTCCCTCTCGACTGGTGGGGATCCTCAATCTCACGCCCGACTCCTTCTCCGATGGGGGGCGCTTCAACACTGTGGAGACGGCACGCAAGCAGACCGAGAGTCTGCTCGAGGCGGGTGCGGCCATGCTCGATATCGGAGCGGAGTCGACCCGCCCTGGCTCTGAGGAGCTCAGTACTGCGAGCGAGATGGAGCGGCTCTTGCCAGTCCTCGAGGCCCTGCAGGATCTCCCTGTCCCCTACTCTGTCGATACCTATAGGGCCGAGACGGCTGCTGCCGCCCTCCAGGCGGGCGCAAGTCTCATCAACGACATCACGGGGCTCGCGGGCGACCCTGAGCTCGCAGAGGTCGTCGCCGACTCGGGGGCGGGCCTCATCCTGATGTTCAATCCCTCTATCCTCCGCCCCGATCACCCAGCGAGTCAGAATTTTCGTCGCTTTGCACCACGCGAGCACTTCTCCGAGGCCGTGAGGGCGCGCGCTGAGACGCTGCCGATTTTAGAGCAGATGCAGCTCTACTTCGAGGAGAGTCTCTCACTTGCGCGACGAGCCGGCATCTCAGAAGAACTCATCTGGCTCGATCCTGGGATCGGCTTCGGCCTCAGCTTGAATGAGAATCTCGAGCTCCTCAATGGCGCCGCCGAGCTCATCCGCTCGCTCGGCTTCGCCCGCTACTTTGGCGTCTCGCGCAAGCGCTCGCTCGCGACCATTCTGGGCAGCGCGGGACTGGAGCTACCGCGGGAGGCCCCCGCTGCCAACGATCTTTCCGCCCCCCTCGATCCGCGCGATGCGGCGACAGCCGCTGTCACCGCCATCTTAGCTGCCCAAGGCGTCGAGCTCCTCAGGGTTCACAATGTCGCTGCCAATCGGCCGGCACTGGCCATCGGGCAGGCACTCGCCGCCGAGAGGGCTGGCCTCTCCCCCGATCAGATTCTGAGTCCTTATCAACACTAGGAGGTATCGATGTCCATCCGTCAAGAACTGGCCATATTCACTGCACGTCTCGCCCGCCTCGCGGCCAAGATGCTTCGCCGTGGCGGCACCTCTCTGCCCGGCGAAATCGCCCTCAAGATCGACCCCCATCTCCCGCAAAAGCTTCTAGCGGGCCAAGAGCTCATCCTGGTCTCGGGGACCAATGGGAAGACGTCGACCGTCCACTTTCTGGCGACGCTCTGTCGTGGCCTGGGCTATGAAGTCATCGCCAACTGGTCGGGGGCAAACCTCGTCTACGGCATCACGGCGGCTGTGCTGGCAGCTCCCGCGCCGACAGCAGGCCAGAAGCGCATCTATATCTTTGAGATTGACGAGGCCCACCTGGCCAAATACGCCGTCGATCTCAATCCCCGCCACATTATCTTGACCAATCTGCACGCCGACCAGAGCGACCGCTACGGCTCGGTGCGTGAACTCCGCCAAAAGCTCGCCGAGGGCCTGCGAAGCCTGGGCTCCAGCACTCATTTTTACCTCCCCTCTGCGGATCCAGAGCTGGCCTATATCGGCCGGGAACATCGTGGCACGACCCACTATTTCGGCCGTGAGCTGAGAGCAGAGGAGAGAGCTCAGTGGGAGGCATTTTGCGCAGAACTTCGAGGCGGTGCTGAACAGCCTGTGACGGGCGATTGTCAGGAATCTCTGGACTCTGCGCCGGAACTGCGCTACGCCTGGCATGAATATGGCGAGCACGGTGGCTTCGCCTCTTTGCACTCTGACTTGAGCTGGTCCGAGCCAGATCTCGGCTACCAGATTCTCAGCGCTGAGAAGGGAGACTACGCCCTCCTCTACAATCATCTGCAGGGCGAGGGCGTGGCAAGCTCTGATCAGCCAGAGCCTGTCAAGCTTCAACTCGAGGTGCCAGGAGAGCACAACCTGATCAACGCGACAGCCGCCCTCCTCCCCCTCCTGGTCGATGGCTATGAGCTCTCCGAGCTACTGCCAAAGCTCCGCGAGGCGCGGGCGCCGTTTGGACGCATGGAGCGCTTCCATCTCAAAACGCATGAGGGCATGATGATCCTCGTCAAGAATCCCGTCGGCCTCGAGACCGGCCTCCGAGAAGCTGCCAAGCAAGAGGGTCTCGGCAGCCTGATTCTCATGGTCAACAAGCGGGTCAACGATGGCACGGACGATTCCTGGCTTCGCGAGGCGCGTCTGCCGGAATTTCTGGCGCCGCTTGGAGATCTGCCCATCATTGTCGCCGGCGAGTCCGCGGGCCTGATCCACGAGATTTTGACTGCTGCCGCTGTCCCCCACAGCGTGGCTGCCGACGAGCGCGCAGCTTTCCGTGAGGCGCTCGAAATCTCGCCTCCGGGCTCGACCCTCCTCTTCCTCCCCAACTACAGCGCCATGATTGATTTTCGCAAGATCCTCGCCGAGGACTACGAGGTCCCCGACTTCTGGGCCGAGGGCTGAGAATTTAGAAATCCTGACCTCGTGCTTGGAGACTGATCTTGGCCTAGGAGATGCCTGAGCTCAGAGCCAAAGTCGATTAGAGAGACAAAACGACGCCCCAGCAGAGATTGCCAGGGCGTCTTCTCTTGACTGGAAAATAGCTACTTGAGCTCGACCGTGCAGACTACGCCGCCAGAGCTCGGACCCTCGTGAACCTCCAGGCTTGCGATGACCTCCTGATTCGTAAAGACGACGGGCGTGATGCTCGCCTTGCCCGCGGCCAGGATCTTGTCGACGTCCATCTCGATGATGGGCTCGCCGGCCGTGACTTGTTCGCCCTGCTTTTTCAGGACGGTGAAGCCATCGCCCGAGAGCTCGACCGTGTCGAGGCCGAGGTGGACCAGGACCTCGAGGCCATGCTCATCCTTGATCCCGTAGGCGTGGCCCGTGGGAAAGAGCACCGAGAGCTCCCCAGAGATGGGCGCGACACAGTGGACACGCCCCGAGCCGGGCTCGACGGCGAAGCCGTCCCCGACCATCTTCTGCGAGAAGACGGGATCTGGCACATCTGTGATCGACTTGACCTCGCCCGCAAAGGGGGTCTGGACCTCAACTTTTTTCTTCTTTTTCAAAAAATCAAACATAGTGACTCCTTTATCTAATGGGCCTGGGCTGACAGGCGGCCTGGCCTAGAGGGCACAGGCCTGACCCGCCTTGTAACAGGCCTCGAGGGCGAGGCCGAGGCTGAAGCAGTTAAAGTCCGCTGCAGCGCCCGGCTGAATTTGCCCGATCTGAGACTCGAGGCCCAGCCGTTTGGCGGGATTGTAGCTCAGCATCTCAACGACCTCCAAGAGATCGAGACCCGTAAATTCGAGGGTGTTCTGGAGCGCGCGGTGGAGGTCGAGGACAGAACCTGCGAGCGTCCCGTCCCCGAGCGTCGCCCGTCCGTCCTGGACGTAGACCTTCTGTCCGCCGAGCTCGGACTCACAATTGCCGAGTCCCGCTGCCCGCATGGCATCGGTGATCAGGATGCGCTCATCGCGCGCCTTGGCCTGGCAGATCAGGCGAACGATCGGCGGGGCGAGGTGCTCGCCGTCGACAATCATCTCGCAAGTGAGAGGCAAGGTCAGCGCGGCGCCGACCGCTCCAGGTCTGAGATGATGCAGGCCCGTCATCGCGTTAAAGCAGTGCGTGACGTGTTGCAGCCCCGCCTGATGAGCCGCCTCAGCGGTCTCATAGCTGCAGTTCGTATGGCCGAGCGAGGGAATGATCCCCCTCTCCGCCCAGCTGCGAATCATCGTAAAGTCCTCATCGCACTCCGGCGCGACCGTGATGATGCGGATGAGATCATAATAGGGCTCAAGATAGGCGCAGTTCTCTGGCGTCGGTGCGACAATTTTACTGGGATCCTGCGCGCCGCACTTCTCCACCGAGAGGAAGGGGCCCTCGAGGTGGACGCCGAGGATCTCAGCCTCTGGTTCTCCCTCCTGCTGAGCCCGATAGGCTCGGACATTGTCGAGGGCGGCCGTGATCGCCTCAGGCGTCTCCGTCATCGTCGTCGCGAGGAAGCTCGTACAACCAAATCGTAAGAGGCTCCGAGCTATTGTTTTCAGGGCCTCGGGCGTCGCGTCCATGACGTCAGCACCAGCGCTGCCATGGATGTGCAAGTCGATGAAGCCTGGGGTCATGATCTTGCACTCCCCGAGATCTTCCGCGGCGACCGCATCCGCCTCAGCTCTCGGCCGAATCGCCTCAATCTTCTGATCGAAGAGGACGATCTGATCCTCGAGGAGCTCCTGGCCCGTATAGAGTTTTTTCACACTTATCTTTTTCATAGCAATAAAAAAAGCCCCGGCACAGCGCCGGGGCCAGTATGCCTTAGAGCATCTTATCCATTTCGTCCTTGACGAATTGGACCTGCGGGCCAATGATGACCTGCACATTCTTCTGCGAGGGTCGGACGATGCCAGAGACGTGGGCCTCTTTGATCTTGCTCTCGTTGACGAGCAGATTGTCCTTGACCTCCACGCGGAGACGGGTGATGCAGTAGTCGAGGCTCTCGATATTGTCCTTGCCACCGAGGCCCTCGAGAATCGTTCTCGCCATCCCGGTGAAATTCGTCGTCTGAGTGTCGAGCACTGTGCCCTCATCCGCAGTGGCCTCGAGCTCGCGGCCCGGGGTCTGGAGGTTCAGCTTCGTGATCATGAAGCGGAAGATGAGGTAGTAGAGGGCAAAGAAGATGATACCAATGACCATCAGCATCAGCGGCTTACGCGCCGTCGGCAGGTTGAAGCCGAGGATGAAGTCGATGAGACCTGCGGAGAAGCTGAAGCCTGAGGCGTAGCGCAGGAAGGCGACAAGCGCGACAGAAAGACCCGTGAGCAGCGCGTGCACAAAGTAGAGCAGCGGCGAGAGGAACATGAAGGAGAACTCGATCGGCTCCGTCACACCTGTGACAAAGGAAGCAATGATTCCAGAGATCAGGAGGGAGGAGACGAACTTGCGGCGGTCCGGCTTGGCCGTGTGGATCATGGCGAGGGCTGCACCAGGCAGACCAAACATCATGATGGGGAAGAAGCCCGCCTGATACATGCCGGCGTAGTAACCCGTGGCAGAGGCCGAGGCCGTCTGGGCAAAGTCAGCATTCCAGTAATTGGAAATATCGCCGATACCAAAGGTCGGGAACCAGAAGACGTTGTTCAGGGCGTGGTGCAGACCCGTGGGAATCAGCAGTCGGTTGAAGAAGCCATAGATGCCTGCGCCGAGGGGACCCATATCCTTGATCGTATTACCGAAACCGACGAGACCCTTATAGATGATAGGCCAGACAAAGAAGAGGACGACAGCGGCGACAATCGCATAGACAGCCGTGATGATCGGCACCAGGCGGCGACCGCTGAAGAAGGCGAGGGCATCAGGTAATTTCTTCTGATAGAAGCGGTTATAGGCCGCGGCAGCGAGAATACCCATCAGGATACCGATGAAGACGTTGCCCATGCCGATGGCGTGGAAGCCGAGCGTCTGGTCGAGATCCTCCAGGGGAATGCTCTTGAACTTGGCGACAGAGTCAGGGCTCAGAAGATTGGTGACGACCAAGAAGCCGACGAGACCCGAGAGGGCGGCAGCGCCGTTCTTATCCCGAGAGAGGCCATAGGCCACACCAACAGCGAAGAGAATACCGAGGAAATCGAGGATTGAGGTACCGCCCTTGACGAGGAAGTTGGCAAAGGGATTCGTGCCACCCCAACCAGCGGGGTCAATCCAATAGCCGATGCCGAGCATCAGGGCTGCTGCGGGCAGCAGAGCCACTGGCTGCATGAGAGCACGGCCGAGTGCTTGCAATTTTTGTTTCATAGACACCTCCTGTGAATTTTAAATTCACTATAATGCACATTATATCAGAGTCTTTGGTTTTTTCCACTCTCATAAAAAACGACACCCCCGAGGGGGTGTCGCTGAGATGGGGATCTCATTTGTCTAGTCGCCGAGATGGCTGTAACTTAGCACAGATTACATGAAGTTCGCAATACTGGAGGCAATCTATTGGCCAAAAGCCCTCTCCACGTACTTCTCCACCAGCGCATCGTCGGCCAAGTAGGGCAGTGTGACGTGGCCGCCGTAGTCGCATTCGTTGTAGTGGGCGCCTGTGGCGATCGCGTTTTCGTTGCGGGCCCAGGCGCGGCGGGCGATGCCGCAGTAGACGTCCCACTGGAGGGCCCGCTCGATGATCCTGTCGGTCCGCTCGGAGCCGTCGAGGAGGAGGCCGAAGCCGCCGTTGATCGCCTTGCCGATGCCCGTGCCGCCACCATTGTGGAGGGCGCAGAGGGTCATGCCGCGCGCCGCGTTGCCCGCAAAGCAATGGGTCGCCATGTCGGCCATGACATTGGAGCCGTCCTTGATATTGGCGGTCTCGCGGAAGGGGGAGTCCGTCCCTGAGACGTCGTGGTGGTCGCGGCCGAGGAGGACGGGGCCGATCTTGCCCTCACGGACCAGCTGATTGAACTTGAGTGCGATGTCCATGCGGCCCTTGGCGTCCTGGTAGAGGATTCTCGCCTTGCTGCCGACGACCAATTGATTCTGCTCAGCGTCGCGAATCCAATTGTAATTGTCGCGGTCCTGGGCGCGACGCTCGGGGTCGATGCAGCTCATCGCCGCCTCGTCGGTCGCGTGGAGGTCCTCGTCCTTGCCAGAGAGGCAGACCCAGCGGAAGGGGCCGTAGCCGTAGTCAAAGAGCTCAGGGCCCATCAGGTCCTCGACGTAGGAGGGGAAGATGAAGCCGTCCTTGTCGTCGTGGCCGTTCTTCGAGACTTCCTTGACCCCGGCGTCATAGACCGCCTTGAGGAAGGCATTGCCGTAGTCGAAGAAGTAGCTGCCGCGCTCGTGCAGTGTCTTGATCTGGCGGAAGTGCTCGGCGAGGCTCTGGTCGACGAGGCGTATGAATTTTGCCCGATCCGTTTTCAGCATCTCGGTCCGCTCGGCAAAAGTCAGCCCCTGCGGGCAGTAGCCGCCGTCATAGACATTGTGGCAAGAGGTCTGGTCGGAGATGAGCTCGGGCGTGATCTCCTTGTCGACACAATAGGTCAAAAGATCGACAATGTTGCCGTGGTAGGCGATGGAGAGAGGCTGGCCTGAGGCTATTGCCTCTTGGACTTTCTGGAAGATCTCCTCAAGATTATCAGAGACCATCGAGACCCAGCCCTGCTTGTGGCGCGTCTCAATCCGCGACTTATCGACCTCGGCGAAGACACCGACGGCGCCGGCGATCTCGCAGGCCTTGGGCTGGGCGCCGCTCATGCCGCCGAGACCCGAGGAGATGAAGAGCTTCCCCTTGAGGTCCTGGTCGACCGGCACGCCGAGCTCCTTGCGGCCCGCCGTCAAAATCGTGTTGTAAGTGCCGTGGACGATGCCCTGCGGCCCGATGTACATCCAGCCACCCGCCGTCATCTGACCGTAATTGGCGACGCCCATCTGCTCGGCAATTTCCCAGTCGTCCATATTGTCGTACATGCCGATCATCAGGCCGTTCGTGATGATGACCCTGGGCGCCTCCGGATGCGAGGGGAAGAGCCCCATCGGATGCCCCGAAGCGACGACCAGCGTCAGTTCCTCGGTCAATTCCTCGAGGTAGCGCTTGATCAGGCGATACTGCAGCCAGTCGTGACAGACCGAGCCCGTCTCACCATAGGTGACGAGCTCATAGGGATAGAGAGCGACGTCGGGGTCGAGATTATTGTCCATCTGCACTTGGAAGGCGCGGCCTGCCAGGCACTTCCCCTTATACTCATCGACAGGCTTGGCATAGAGGCGCTCCGCTGGGCGGAAGCGATAGGCATAGATGCGGCCATAAGTCATCAGTTCGTTCAAAAATTCTGGCATCAGGCACTCGTGCCACTCCTCCGGAACATAGCGGAGCGCGTTCTTCAGCGCAATCTTCGTCTGCTCCTTCGTGAGGCGAAAGCCCCGGCTCGGGGCCCGACGAATCCCCGGCTCGAACTCGGGGATAGTCTCTGGGAAGGGCATGTCCAACTTGATTCTCATGGCCTCTTGAAAATCGACATTATGCATAAGGTTCCACCTTTCAGGAATGTATTTCTTAGTCATAATTTACTTTATCTCGACTTCTTTTGCACGCCCCGTTTTTTATTTGAAATATGTGTTATAATATAACCTGACTTAGAGGGAAAGGATCCAATATCTATGAATCAAGAACAAGTCAAGAAGATGAGAGAGGGACAGGGCTTCATCGCAGCGCTCGACCAGAGCGGTGGCTCGACGCCCAAGGCGCTGAGAAACTACGGCATCAACGAGGACAGATACCAGAACGAAGATGAGATGTTCGACCTCGTCCACGCCATGCGCACCCGCATCATCACCGCCGAACCCTTTAACAGTGAGAAAATTCTCGGCGCCATCCTCTTTGAACAGACGATGGACCGTGAGATCGAGGGACTGCCAACGGGCGATTACCTCTGGCAGAAGAAGGGCGTCGTCCCCTTCTTGAAGATCGACAAGGGTCTCGCCGAGGAGCAAGATGGCGTCCAGATGATGAAGCCGATGCCAGAGCTCGACCAGCTCCTGAAGCGCGCTCAAGAGAAGCATATCTTTGGCACCAAGGAGCGCTCCGTCATCAAATCTGCCAACCCCGCAGGCATCGCCGCGGTCGTCGGTCAGCAATTTGAGGTCGCCAAGAAGGTTCTGAGCTACGGCCTCGTGCCCATCGTCGAACCTGAGGTCGACATCCACGCAGCAGATAAGAAAGAGTGCGAGGAGATTCTAAAGCAAGAGATTTTGAAGCATCTCGACAAGCTCCCCGCCGACCAGCAGGTCATGCTCAAGCTGACGATCCCAACCGTCGCCAACTTCTATCGCGAACTGATAGAGCACCCGCGCGTCATGCGCGTCGTTGCCCTCTCTGGCGGTTACAGCCGCGAAGAGGCCAACGAGCTACTCAGTCAGAACCACGGCATGATCGCCTCCTTCTCGAGAGCGCTCGCCGAGGGTCTCTATGACAGCCAGAGCGATCAGGAATTTGCCGACACCATGGCCGCGTCCATCGAGGACATCTACCAGGCCAGCATTAAATAAGACTACTCCCTATCCATGTCAAGGCGGAGCGGCCCCATCTACGCGGGGCCGTTTCCGCGTCTGGAGATATTTTTGAGACCCTTTACCATGTCATTATGACTTGCAGTGTTAGCGGGCTGAAAAGGGGCTTTTTTTGAAATTATTTTATTCATTTTCATTTAATTTTTATTCTTGTTTGGGAAATCCCCTCCGGCGCCTCTAAAACTTATCAACAGTGGATTGTGGATAAATTGAGACTTTTTCTTGGCTTCGAGGCACTTTTCCACCTTTCGTCGACAAAATGTGGATAAGTTTTCCAGATGGGATAGAAAATTGTCCTCTCATAAACAGCGTTTAAGCCTGTGTAAAAGTCTCAAAATCGCTGATATATCAGCCAAAATTGAGTTCACAAGCCCCTCCCTTTGTGCTATTCTATCTATCCCAAGTCTTGCAACAGATTTGAGATATTGGGAAGAGAGGAGCGCTTCAGAAGATGACTTCCGTGGCTCAGGAGATCTGGAATAAGTGTTTGGAGCAACATTTGAAGCCGCAGTTGAACGAGCTGAACTACCGGACGTGGTTTGAGCCGGCGGAGCCGATGCTCAATGGGGAACGTGATTTTATACTGATCACTCCGAATAAACTCTCCTGTGATTATCTCCAGCAATACAGCAGCCTGATCAAGACGGCCCTGGTCAATACCTGTGGCCGAGAATTTAATTTAGAGATCAGTATTCGTCAGAAGGCAAGTCCGCGTGCTGACGAGGGGGCCTATGCCCGCAGTATCTTGGATCTCGAGGACAAGGAGCGCGTCGCAGGACTCGGGACTGCGACGGAGGAGACGACGCTCGATGCCAGCAAGATCGGGGATCACAGAGTGCGCCTCAATCCCAATTACCGCTTCGACAGCTTTATCGTCGGACCTACGAATCACTTTGCCCATGCTGCTGCGACGGCGGTTGCGACGATGCAGGGTGGCCAGCACTACAATCCCCTCTTCCTCTATGGGGGCAGTGGCCTCGGCAAGACCCACCTCATGCAGGCGATCGGCAATCAGGTTCGCGCTGAGCATCCGGAGAAGAAGGTCGTCTATGTCCAGACGGAACAATTTGTCAATCAATTTATCCAGGTCATTCAGAATAAGCACTTTGACCTCTTCCGGCGCAAGTACCGCGAGGCTGATCTGCTCCTGATCGACGATATTCAGTTCCTCGAGGGCAAGGAGCAGATGCAGGAGGAATTTTTCCACACCTTTAATGCGCTCTATGAAAATCACAAGAACATCGTCATCACCTGCGATCAGCCACCCCAGACGCTCAGTACGCTGAGTGAGCGCCTGAAGACGCGTTTTAACTCTGGCCTGATCGTCGACATCGAGCCGCCAGAGTATGAGACGCGCATGGCCATCTTGCGGCGCCTGAGTCACAGTCAGGGCATTGTCATCCCCTCCGATGTCTGCGAGTACATCGCTCAGAACTTTGCCTCCAATATCCGAGAACTCGAGGGCGCTTTTAAGAATCTCATGGCCTACAGCCTCTTAAATGGCCCCATCGACCTCGAGATGGCGCGCAAGGCGCTGAGTCATAACCTCCAGCAGGAGACTGCGCAGAGGATTGATGCCGAGCACATCATGCAATTGGTCTCTCACTTCTATCACGTCCCAGCGACGGATCTGGCGGGGAAGCTGCGCTCCCAGGACATCGTCGTACCGCGGCAGGTGGCGATGTATCTCTGTCGCACGGTTATCGATCTCACCTATAATGAGATAGGAGCCGCCTTTGGCGGGCGCAATCACTCGACGGTCATGCACGCCTGTGAGCGCGTCAAGGAGGCCCTCGGCAGCGAGACGCAGCTGAAGCATGATGTCGCAGAACTACAGGCGCGACTGGAGACCTAATTGTCCACAAATCTCTGTGGATTCGACCGTCGATAATTTGTGGAGAGGGAGAATCGACAGAGGCTCTGTCAAGACTCTGGATAAGTCGCAAATTATCCACGGACTTATCGACGGACTATCGACAGAGAAAAGATTGAGATAGAGGGCTGATGGGGGCTTTTGCACCTTATTGACAGCCCATAATAAGAGAACGGAGATTCAACAGTTCATAGAGGTTTGGCGCCTCGTGAAAAGGAAAGGTGAATTATGAACATCGTCGTCAGTAGAGAAGAATTGAATCAGGCCATTGCCATGGTGCAGAGAGCCATCAGCACGCGCTCGCCGCTCGCAATCCTCGAGGGCATTCTGATTGAGGCTCGGGAGGATCAGTTGATTCTGACGGGCTACGATCTGCAAAAGGCGATCGTCAGCACCATTCCCGCGACGGTCAAGGAGGGCGGCAAGCTGATCTTGCGCTCGCGCCTCTTTGCCGATATCGTGCGGATGCTGCCGGAGGAGCGCGTGACGATTGTCCGTGGGCATCATGGGCCCGTGCAGATCACAGCTGGCAAGGCCAAGTACGAGATCGACTATCTCGATGGTGACTATCCTGAACTGCCTGAGGTCCAGCGTGAAAATCACCTGGAGATCAGCCAGAATACGCTGCGCGAGATGGTCAACAAGACGATTTTCTCGGCCTCTTCGGATCCTTCGCGGCCGATTCTCAACGGTTTGAATGTCCGCTTCTCCCCTGGCGAATTACAGGTGGTGGCCATTGACGGCTTCAGAATGGCTCGGCAGAAGGCTTTGGTCGAAAACAATCAGGAATCGCGTGAACTCAATATTCCGAGCCAGGCACTCCAGGAGCTCGTGCGGGTTCTCGACAAGAGCGATGAGACCGTCGACATCTACAGCACGGATCAATATATTCTCTTCGACAACGGCAAGGTCAAGCTGGTCTCGCGCCTTTTAAATGGCAATTACATCGACTACAAGGACATCGTGCCCAAGCAGTACATGAGCACGATCAGAATTGACAGCGCGGCCCTGCTGGCGGCGATTGAGCGCTGCTCGCTGGTCATCAATATCGAGATGAAGCGCGATCCAATCACTTTGAAGTCTCTGAATCAGGATGTCCTGCAGATCATGGCTCGGACAGATATAGGCACGGCGGAGGAAGAGCTTCTCTGTCATCTGGAGGGGGAGGAAATCGACATTGATTTCAATCCTCGCTACTTGATGGAGGCTCTCCGCCTCCTCCCTGCCAGCGAGATTCAACTCGGCTTCGGAGGCAATGGCACCTCGCTCGTCATCGAGGGCATCGAGGACGACAGCTTCCTCTACCTCATCTTGCCTGTCCGCCGCTAAGATGCGCATTCAGCAGCTGAGACTTCAGAACTTTCGCAACTATGAGGATCAGTTGCTGACGGCTGTGCCAGGAGACAATATCTTCGTCGGGCAGAATGCCCAGGGTAAGACCAATATCCTCGAGGCCATCTTCCTCATGACTTGTGCGCGCTCACACCGCACGGGGCGCGATCCCGAGTTGATTCGCCAAGGAGCCGATCACTATCGGATAGAGCTGACGTTTTCAGGCTGCCGGGGCGAGGATCAGGAGCTGGTCATCTTCTATCAGGATCTCGACAAGTCTAGCGATCGAGAGCTCGTGAGAAATCTCGCGAGCCATAAGCGCAAGCGCCGTGAGATCACTTATCAGGGGGCGCGGCTCGAGAGCCTGGCAGAGCTCTATGGGCTCTTCCAGGCCGTGATCTTTGCCCCTGAGGATCTGCAACTCGTCAAGGGCGCACCGAGCGAGCGTCGCCGTTTCATCGACCTCCTGCTCAGCAAGGTCGACCAGAACTATTTTCGGCATCTCCAGCAATTTCAGCAGATTTTAAGAGAGCGCAATCAGCTCTTAAAACAGGCCAAGCGCTCGAAAAATCAATTTTTACAGTTGCAGTTAGAGCTCTGGACGGAGCGCTTGGCGGCGGCTGGTGCCGAGTTGATCCAGCGCCGTATCCTCGCCATCGAGGAGCTGACGCTCTTTGCCCAGGCAGCTCTCGACACGCTCTCCGCGGGGCGAGAGAGGCTCGCCATCAGCTACGAGAGCTATGAGCATTTTCAGCCTGAGCAGTCTCTAGAGGAAATCTCAGAGAGCTATCGTCAGCGGCTCGAGCGCTCCCTGCAAGAGGATATTCTCCGCGGCTCGACCAGCTATGGCCCCCAGCGCGATGATCTCGGGCTCGAGATCAATGAGCTCCAGGCCAAAATCTACGCCTCGCAAGGACAGCAGCGCTCGCTTGCCTTGGCCCTGCGCATTGCCGAACTCAAATACATCGAGGCTGAGACCTCGGAGCGCGCGGTCCTCCTCCTCGACGATGTCCTCTCTGAACTCGATCCCAAGCGACGCACGGCCCTCTTTACGGCGGTCGAGTCTGAGCAGGTCTTCTTGACTTGTGCCGACAGCGAGCAGGTCATCAGTTCTCTTGCGGCGCTCGGCTGCTCGACCAATCCTGGGGATGCTCATCGCTGCGCCCTTTTCAAGGTAGAATCTGGACAGCTTGAGCGGGCCTAGATGGGCATAGATCTGCGCATCGCCCCGCCCTTTCTGCTATAATAGAGGGACTATGTACGTGCATATCGGCGGAGATGTCAGTATTTCAGATCGCTTTATTGTGGCGATTTTGAATCTAGATGATTTAGAGCACAGTCAGACGCAGGATCTTGCCTTCTTGGAGCAAGAAGAGCAGCTGGGTCGCCTCGAGATCTTAACAGAGTCGATCCCTGAGTCTGTCGTTATTGCGCTCGATAGAAGCTACCTCTCCCCTCTCCCTGTGGCCATCTTGCGGCAGCGTCTGCACCGTGCTTCGGCAACGCTCAGGCGTCATCAGGGCAGCCAGAAATAGGAGTCATTATGGCAGAAGATAAGAAGATCTCAGAACTGTTAAAGCGCGCCGAGGAGTCCGCCAAGGTGGATCCGATGACGCCTGAGGAGCTCCGTCAGCTCGAGGCCGAGGACGGCGATCAGCTCGTCAACCTCGCGACGAATGTCAGAGCCCTGGTCGAAGACTACGAAGAAGCGGAGATCAAGAGACATCTCGAGGAATTTGATACGCATAATGCCTCCCGTTATGAGGCCGACGATATTCAGGTCCTCGAGGGTCTCGAGGCCGTCAGAAAGCGCCCAGGGATGTATATCGGAGACACGACAACACGCGGCCTCCACCACCTGATCTACGAGATCGTCTCGAACTCAGTCGACGAGGCCCTCGCTGGCCGCTGTGACCAGATCGAGGTCAGAGTCTTCCCAGACCAGTCCGTCGAAGTCACGGACAATGGCATCGGCATCCCCGTCGACATCCATCCCCAGAAGGGAATTCCCACCGTCGAGGTCGTCCACACGATCCTCCACGCGGGCGGCAAGTTCAGCGGGGGCGCCTATACAATTTCTGGCGGACTCCATGGCGTCGGCGCCTCTGTCGTCAATGCGCTCTCCGAATGGATGGAAATCACCGTACACCGCGGCGGTAAAGAATGGTTTATTCGCTTCGAACGTGGTGAAACAGTCATTCCCCTCAAGGAAGTGGGGCCATCATCTAAACATGGTACGATAACAAGATTTAAGCCAGATCCCCTCATCTTCCCGGATAATGAGATCGACTTTGAGCTCATGATTACGCGCTATCGCGAGATGGCCTTTCTCAATCGTGAGGTCGCAATCGACCTCTTTGACCTGCGTGGCGAGGAGCCGCGGGAGGTCAAGCTCCACTATGCGGGGGGGATTGTCTCTTTTGTCCAGTATCTCAATCGCAGCAAGAAGGTTATCTTTGACGACCCCATCTACTTTGGACGGCGTGATGGCGATGTCTTTGTCGAACTCGCCATTCAATATAATGACAGCTATGCTGAAAACGTCTACTCCTATGCCAACAATATCGCGACCATTGAGGGCGGGACGCATCTGACGGGTTTCCGCAGTGCCTTGACCAAGTGTCTCAATGACTATGGCCGCAAGTACAATTACCTCAAGGAGAAGGACAAGAATCTCCAGGGCGAGGACTGCCGCGAGGGCATCGCCGCCATCATCTCCGTCAAATTGCCAGAACCGCAGTTTGAGGGACAGACCAAGACAAAGCTCGGCAATGCGGAGATTCGTACGATCGTCGAGGCTGTGACCAATGAGGAATTGGCTAACTTCCTCGAGGAGAATCCCCAGACGGCGAAGAAAATCATGGACAAGTGTCTCCAGGCCTCACGTGCTCGCGATGCAGCGCGCCGCGCCCGTGAGATGACCCGCCGTAAGTCTGCCCTCGAGAGCACGACTCTGCCCGGCAAGCTCTCCGACTGTCAGGAAAAGGATCCCCGCTACTGTGAGATCTTCATCGTCGAAGGCGATTCGGCCGGCGGCTCCGCCAAGGGGGGTCGCGAGCGCAAGTATCAGGCGATCCTTCCCCTCTGGGGCAAGATGCTGAATGTTGAGAAGGCGCGTGTGAACAAAGTCTATGACAACGACAAGCTCATGCCGATCGTCCTCGCGCTCGGCTGTGGGCTCGGCACTGACTTCGACATCGAGAA
The DNA here is from genome assembly GCA_023426575.1 of Bacillota bacterium. GTDB lineage: Bacteria > Bacillota > Clostridia > Saccharofermentanales > DTU023 > JAFAAL01. The sequence goes on along the minus strand of JAFAAL010000047.1, from coordinate 34,201 downwards.
ACTGAGATATCACAAGGTCATCCTCATGGCTGACGCCGACGTCGATGGCTCACATATTCGAACCCTCCTCCTCACCTTCTTCTTCCGCTTCATGCGGCCCCTGGTCGAGGCAGGCCATATCTACATCGCCCAGCCCCCCCTCTTCCGCGTCTTCATGAATGAGAAGGGCGAGCAGTGCTACGCCTATAGCGAGGCGGATATCGAGAAAATCAAGGAGGAAAAGGGCTGGACAGAACCCAAGCTGCAACGCTTTAAGGGTCTGGGTGAAATGAATGCCGACCAGCTCTGGGAGACGACGATGAATCCTGCAACACGTAAACTCGTGCAAGTCAATGTCCAAGAGGCGCAAGAGGCCGATGAAGTCTTCAACCTCCTCATGGGCGACCAGGTCGAGCCACGACGAGAGTTCATCCAAGACAATGCCGTCTATGCCCGCCTGGATAAATAGAGGACCTGCTTATGATTCTGGCCATCTGTAATCAAAAGGGCGGCGTCGGCAAGACGACGACAGCGATCAGTCTGGCGGTAGCGCTCGCTAAGAAGCAGCAAAACGTCTTGCTCGTCGATCTCGATCCCCAGGGCAATGCCAGCTCGGGTCTGGGATTCGACAAGTCTGAACTTGAGAAAACGGTATATGACGTACTGATCAATGAACTGCCCACGAGCGAGGCCATTCTTCCCAGTGGACGCGAGCGCCTCTCTGTCTTGCCAACAAACATTAACTTAGCAGCAGCAGAATTAGAGCTCGTCTCGGCTGTTTCACGTGAAACAATCCTCAAGAGAGCATTGGCTGAGATACAAAAGGACTATGACTACGTCATTATCGACTGTCCCCCCTCGCTCGGTCTCCTGACGATCAATGCACTGACGGCCGCCGATCGCATCCTGATTCCCGTCCAGGCAGAATACTATGCCTTGGAAGGGCTGAGTCAATTGCTCGACACGGTCTCGAAGGTGCGTAAAATCTTGAACCCGGATCTCGATATCCTCGGTGCCTTGATTACGATGTATGATTCACGGACGAGATTGTCCGCAGAGGTGGCCAATGAACTTCGTGCCTTCTTTGAGGGCAAGTGCTTTAAGACGATGATTCCACGGAATATCAAGATCTCCGAGGCGCCATCGCATGGACAGGCCATTACTGAATATGAACCTTATTCTCGGGGTGGTATTGCCTATAAGAATCTAGCTGAGGAGATTCTCAATCGCAAGGCTTAAACTCTGAATTGGATAATGATTTAATTATAGATTCGGGGGATGTTTCACGTGAAACATCCCCCTCTTAAATTGTTACAATTCATTTTTGCGTCTGCCCCTTGCCTGTGTTTGAATAGGTCAAAAGGGGGTGACTGCCATGACAGAGAAAAAAGGCAAGAGTGCACTCGGTAAGGGTATCGGGGCCTTACTCAATAAGGTTGAAGTCGATGAAAATTTGATTCGTGAGACACACGAAAGCGTCTTAGAAATTCCTGTGGGAGATATTAATCCTAATCGAGATCAACCACGCAAGAACTTTGACGAGGAATCCTTAGCTGAGCTTGCCCAGTCGATCAGAGAGCATGGGATTATCCAGCCTCTTATTGTCACTAAAAAGGCTAAAGACAATTACGAAATTGTCGCTGGAGAACGTCGCTGGCGCGCTGCCAGACTCGCAGGGCTCGATAAGGTGCCTGTTATTGTCCGAGAATTGGCCGAAGATCGCATCTTCACCCTCGCCTTGATTGAAAACTTGCAACGCGAGGATCTCGATCCGATTGAGACGGCCATGGCTCTTCAAGATCTTATTGAAAAGCAAAATCTCACACAGCATGACTTAGCGGAGATGATTGGTAAGTCGCGCTCGGCAATTGCGAACACTCTAAGACTTCTCAACTTACCTCCTGAGGTGCGTCAGGAGATTGTGCGTGGGGAGATCTCTGAGGGGCATGGACGTGCTCTCTTAGCTCTCGAGACAAAAGAGGAGATTTTAGCCTGTCTTGATGAGGTCATCGCTCACAATCTTTCCGTGCGTGAGACAGAGGCTCTGGTGCAGCGTAGACAGCGCCAAGGCGAGGAACCCGTCTCTCCTGCTCCAAAGAAAGATCGCCTGCGGCAGTTAACTCTGAAGCGGATTGAATCTCTATTGCGTGATGAGTTTATGACGCAAGTTAAAATTACTGACCGAGGGGGGCGTGGGGTCATACAAGTCCACTATGCCTCCAATGAGGATCTGGAGCGCATTCTCTCGCTCTTCCAGCTCGATGAAGAAATCTAAGACGAATCCAATGGCAATTGATAGCTCGCTTCCTAAGCCTAGAGGCGAGCTTTTTATCTTCTGAACTTGCTAGAAAGCTGAGACTCTAGACGAGGGGCGCGAAGATACGCAAGAGCTCTTGAATAAAGCGCTGGGACAGAGGGCGCTCGAGCCAGGTCTGGAGATCAATCTCGCGAGACTGCTCCTGAGCGTTTAAGAAGTCAGAACTCATCTCTGAGATCACCTCGTCGTTATAGATGAAGACACCGTTTTCATAGTTGAGGTTGAAGGAACGGAAATCAAAGTTGAGAGAGCCGCTGACCGCCATTTTCTGGTCGACGATCAGCGTCTTATCGTGATTGAAGCCAGGGCTGAACTCGAAGATGCGGACGCCCGCACGTAGGAGCTTCTCATAATTGGCCCTCGTCGTCGCATAGACCGTCTTCTTATCAGGGATGCCCGGGGTCATGATGCGAACATCAATGCCCGAGGCTGCAGCGCGGGCCAGTGCAGAGGAGAAGGTCTCATCGACGACGAGATATGGCGTGTTGATGAAGATATGCTCATTAGCGCTACTGATCATCGAGAGATAGAGCTCCTCGCCGATATTGTGTGGATTGTTCACAGGTCCATCCCAGAAGGGAATGATGAAGCTCTGAGGATCACGGATGCGCCTTGCCTCAGCACTGTCCTCGTAGTGGCGCCCGTAGGCCTCACGTAGGAACTGATGCCCTCGCCGACTGAGGCGGCCGTCCGGAGCGACGACCCCGTCTTGGACGAGGACATCCCAGGGAGTCAGGCAGAGCGGAAAAGTCGGACTCGGCAAGTAGCGACTGAGCTGCTCGGGCACCTCGCCCTCGGCGAGGCGCCACATCATGAAGAATTGCTTGAGCCCCTCCCAGGCGGCGGCCCCGTGCAGGCGCAGGGCATTGTCTTTCCAATAGCCAAAGGGCTGGTAGATATTGGCATACTCGTCAGCGAGGTTCGTACCGGAATAATAGGCGATGTCGCCGTCGATCAGGCAGAGTTTCTGATGATTGCGATAGTTGATATACATTCTCGAGGTCGAGCGCAAAATAGGATTAAAACGGCGAATCTCAACACCTGCCTGGACGAGCGGCTCTAGCATCAAGCGTGAGATCCTACCTGCACAGGCGAAGTCATCAATGAGCAGTTTGACCTCGACGCCCTCTGCTCGGCGCTCGCAGATAATCTCACAGAACTCATCCCAGATCTTGCCCTCATTGACAATGTAGTATTCTGCAAAGATGAATTTTTGCGCCTGTCTAAGCTCTGAGAACATCGCCTCAAACTGCTTGGCCCCCGTTGAAAAGTATTGAAGCTCGGTTCCCTGATAGAGTGCAAAACCCCAGTTCGTCAAAAAGCGAGCAGGCAGAGGCAAGTGGTAGTAAGCCTCGGGCAGCGCTTGCTCAGAATCAAACTCGTGGAGCTGGACGGCGGGGGAGACACGCTGTGAGGCGATCGGTACTCGCGGGGCCGTAAAGTTCGGGAGCCTACTGAGACCGGGGAGCTGGGAGAGAGAGTCCTCGGCGCTTGGTCCCTCTCTTTGTCCTGAGAGGTATTCCTTTAGAAGTCTTCGACTCTCATTAAAGAGACTTTGTCTCCCCCAAAGAAGATAGAGAGAGACGCCGACTGGGGGGGCGAGGAGGAGGAGAATGACCCACGGTGTCGCATAGGCTGCAGAGCGCTGATGCCTAACCACAAAGATGGCCATGAAGACGCCGAGAACTTGGAAGAGGATATAGAGGACGATAGCTCGGCTTCTCATATGGTAATAGAGGTAGAGAATGAGGCCAATTTGAGCCAGGACGAAAAGGGCTGCGAGGAGGAGTCGTAACTGTCCTGGCAGCTTCTTACGATAATTGTACTTTTTCTCTTTTAGACGCTGGCGTCTCGCCGCTCTCTTCTCTTGATTCCTCTCTCTCATTCTGGACTCCTCTATCGTTGACAGTGTGTACAGTATACAGTTGTTCGACCTGCAATTTTCAGGCACTTGAGTGGCTGGCCACAGTGCGGACAGTTCTTCCCCTTCTTACCGTAGACAGAGAGATTCTGGATAAAGGAGCCACGCCTGCCGAGTCCGTCCACATAATCTGAAAAGGACGTCCCCCCGAGGCCGATGCTCTCTTTGAGAATCGCCACGATCTCCCGGTGGAGGTTCTGGAGGCGCTGTCGACTGATCTGGCCGCTGCGGCGATTCGGCCGAATGCCCGCTCTAAAGAGCGATTCATCGACATAGATATTGCCGAGACCTGCGACGACGGATTGATCGAGGAGGAGTGCCTTGATCGGGCGCGCGGGAAAACGCTTCGCATAATTATAGAGGTGATCGCTTGTAAACTCAGGACTGAAAGCATCGGGGCCCAGAGACTTGTAGCCAGGCGATATGACGTCATGATGTAATAGATAATGACCCACGCGACCGAAACGACGGACATCTTGATAATCGAGGAGCGAAATCTCTCCTGCCTCATCCCTCAGTGTGAAGCGCAGGTGTGTATGCGGACGGTATTCAGAGCTGGAAGGCTCTGCAGGGGCGGGGTGAATGAGCAGTCGGCCTGTCATGCGCAGATGAATCAAGAGAAAACTCTGGTCATCGAGCTCAATACGAAGATACTTACCTTGCCGCGTCAGAGCCACAATCTGGCGTCCTACGATTTCGAGCTCGCGGGGATTCTGATAGACATCGGGATGCAGGATCTCGAGCGCCTCAATGCGCCGATTTATCAGATAGCCCTCGAGGCTCTGTCGAATCGTCTCGACTTCTGGCAGCTCTGGCATCTAGCCCTCCAGCTCTCGGAGCAAGAAGCTCGGATTGAAGTCTGAGGGGAGACGCTCAGATCGAACCCCCAGGAGGTCCTCAGCATAGAGACTCGGCCAATCAGCGCTGCTGCGCCGCTTGAAGACATGGCCGTAATAGCGCCAGACAAAGCGTTTCAAATAAGTGATCTGCTGCTCTCTGGAGAGCTCAGGGAAGAGGCCAGATGCTTCTAGCGCCGCAAAGATTTGAGGAGCCGTCTGCCATTTCGCCCTAAACTGCCAGAGAAAATAATCATAGAGGGCATAGGGTCCGAGAACGTCCTCAGTGATCTGCTCTGTCTTGGCGGCCAGCGGATCATCGACCTGGACGCTCTTGCCCGACTTTGCTGGCAGGAGTTCTGGCGACGCCGGCGTCGCAGCGACCGCTTCTAGGGCTGTCGCGAACGGCCCGAGGTTCTCACGCAGCGTCTCGGCCTCGAGCTTCAGGAGCTCTGGCACCAGCGTCTTCGGCACACCGCCATTAACGTGGTACATCGAGATCTGATCCCCGTTAAAAGTACACCAGCCGAGTGCCGCCTCTGAAAGTGTTCCCGTGCCGAGCACGATGCCCCCCTTCTGATTCGCCAGGTCCATGAGAATCTGCGTCCGCTCTCTGGCCTGTGCATTCTCAAAGGTGATATCGTGGCGGTCGAGCGGCTGCCCGATGTCTCGAAAATGCTGCTCACAGGCGGGTCGAATGTCGATGATCTCGAGGGACAGATCGAGAGCGGTCGCCAGCGCCCTAGCGTTGCCGAGGCTCTTCTCCGAAGAGCCGAAGCCCGGGAGATAATAGAGTTTCAGATCACTGAGTGCTTGAGCATTGGCCATGAGCGCGCGCCTCGCATAGACCAGGGCCAGCGTCGAATCCATGCCCCCCGAGAGGCCGAGAATCAGCTTTGTCTGTCCGAGATGTTGGAGTCGCTGCGCGAGCCCTGCCGCGGGGATCTCGAGGGCGCGGCTGAGGTCCGAAGAAAGCTCTGGCATCAGCGGCCGTGCTGGGTCGAGATTTTGACGTGCCGCAAGATCCTCCGTGCGATTCAAAGTAAAGCAGGCGAGCTGCTCCAGCGAGGCGATGGGCAGCTCTAGCTCATGAATTCCCTGCGCCCGCTGAGGGACGCCCGCATACTGAAATTCGCCGAGAAAGGCGCCATCACTCGAACTATTCCCCGCCGCAGGGGAGAGGACGAGGCAGGGCCTCTCATCGCCCGTCAGATAGCGTCCCAGTCGCGTCAGCTGCCGCGGTCCGTCAAGATACGAGGGCAGCCAGGAAAAAATAAGTGGGAGATACTCTGTCGCAGAGGCCAAAGCCTCAGCTGCAATGGATGCAATCCCTGGGGCTTGCCACTTCTCGTAATGGCCCTCAGCAAAGTAGAAGAGGGTCTCGCGATCTCGAAGCTCTGGCTGTGCGAGGAGGAAGGGCGGCGATTTGCGCGAAATCTTTGCCAGGCGGGGGAGGGCCTCTTGATAGAAAAAGCTCGTGAACTCGGGTCTGAAACTGTCGAAGCCGAGCCCCACCCCCAGGAGGAAGCCTGGGGGAAAGAGGACGAGCTCGGGCTTATCGCGGCGGACGGCCTTGAGCTTAGCCTCGATGGCCTGGAGATTGGCCTCGGGATCGCCGAGCCTTTGCTCGGGATAGATGAGATAGGCACGCATTCTTAGGCGCTCTCTTTCCTGGCTTTTTTCAAGATTTTAAAGATGTCCTTAAACTTTGGCGGACGGCCGTAGTTTAAGACGCCGTTGCGGTAGATCGTGATCGCGATCTTGGCACAGAGGAAGACGGTCGCACTGTGGATGATGGCGGCGAGGATACTCTGCCAGATGGGCACCTCAAGCATGGCCGTGCGGACGAAGAAGACGAGGGCGCCGACCAGCGGGATAAAGGAGCTGATGGTCACCCAGAGTTTGTCGGGGTCAAAGGTGGCAAAGATCGAGACGAAGAAGATGCCGATGATGATCGTCGTCAGTGGGGTGATGACCTGTGAGACTTCCTCGGAGCGGGTGACGAGAGAGCCGACGGCGCTGAAGAGGAAGGCAAAGGCGAGGTAAGTCAGGAGGAAGACGACGACCGACATGATGAAGACGGAGAGCGGGAGGTCAAGCTCGCCCGTGATGAATTGGACGCTCATCCCCGTCAGGCGCGAGAGGGAGTAGAAGAAGTAGTAGGCGGCGCCGAAGACGGCCATCTGGAAGAGGCCCGCGAGGCCAGCCCCGAAGACTTTGCCATAGATGAGGTTTCGGGGCTGCGTCGAGGTGATGAGGATCTCCATGGTCCTGGTCGACTTTTCGGAGGCGACGGAGGTGGCGGTCATCTGGCCGTAGCTTAAGAGGAACATGTAGAGGACGATGACCAGGGCGTAGGTGTAGGGCATGGTCCGCTCCTGCGTCTTGCCGCTCTCCTCGACGAGTTCGGTCAATTGGATCTCCGGCTCTGCAAAGGCGAGCTGGATATTTTTCGAATCGACGCCCGCGGCCTGCAGTTTCTGCGCCTTGAGCTCTCGGCTCGCAAGCTCTGCGAGATTATGTTCCAAGTGATTATTGAACGGTTTGCGCCGGGTGATCCAGCGGAAGTGTTCCGCATCCTCGATGATGAAGATGCCAAAGGTCTTCTCTGCCTGGGCGAGCTTTCGGTAGCTTGCGTCGTCTCGGACCTCGCCCCGCTTGAAGATGTATTCGCCACTGGGGTCGGCGGCGGCGAGAGATTCGAGATTGGCGTAAGCGCCTGTCTGGTCGACGAGGTAGACCTCCTTTTGCTTGTCGGCGCTCTTTGACTTGAAGATGGAGAACAGATAGGGGAGGTTTAGAGTCAGGCCGATCAGGAGGACGACGACTAGAGTCGTCACAATAAAACTCTTGCTCGTCAGGTAATTGTGAAATTCAAAGCGCGTCACCGTCGCGGTGGCGGAGAGGCGCTTATTCTCGTTTTTATCTCGCATGGGACACACTCCCTTCTCTCTCATCTGCAGAGGATCTCTCTGGGGACGCTTCGCGGGCGGCCTGATCCTGGCTGGGATCACTCTGGCCCCGCCCGCTCTCTGCAGGTCCACCCTCGTTCGGCTCAGCCTCTGCCGGCTGATCCTGGGTCATGCGGACAAAGATGTCCTCGAGCGAGGGTTCGACGACACTAAAGCTCTCAATCGGGATCTCGAGCTGCACGAGGTCTGAGAGGAGCTGGTCCTTGTCCTCGGGACTTTCGAGCCGAAGTCGGATGCCCTCGTTCATGGGGGTCAGATCATAAAGTGGCCGAGAGATTGCGTTATTCTGCTGCAGTTTCGAGACATAGCGCAGCGTCTCCTCAGGACTCATCGTCGCCGCGGTCGAGCCGAGGCGCAGATGAATGGTGTCGCGCGGATAGGCGCGCTTGAGATCCGTAATGGCCCCCTGGAGGACGATGTGGCCGTCGTTTAAGATTGCCACCTGGTCACAAAAACTCTCGACATAGGTCATCTGATGTGAGGAGAAGAGGACCAGCTTCCCCGATCTCACGAGCTCCTTGACGACGTCTCGTAGGAGCAGTGAGTTGACGGGGTCGAGCCCCGAGAACGGCTCATCCAAGATGACGACGTCGGGATCCGTGATCAGGGCGACGGCGAGCTGAATCTTCTGCTGATTCCCCTTGGACAGGGTCTCGAGCTTATGATTCTGATGCTCGAGCATGCCGAGTCGGTCGAGCCAGTGCCTGGCACTCGCCCGCGCCTCGCGCCGCGTCAGACCGCGTAGCTGCCCGATATAGATCATCTGGTGCAGGATCTGCTGCTTCGGATAGAGCCCCTTCTCCTCCGGCAGATAGCCAAAAGAGCGGACCTCCTCCTTGCGATTGAGAATCGACTGTCCGTCGAGTGTGATCTCGCCGCGATCGGGCGGAAAGACATTCATCAGGATGCGAATCGTTGTCGTCTTGCCCGCACCATTGCGCCCGAGGAGGCCGAAGGCACGTCCCGACTCCACTTCAAAATGGAGGTCGCGGAGGACCTCCTTGGAGCCAAATGACTTAGAAATATCTTGGAAGAGAAGTTTCATAGCTCACCTTTACTCAATAAAAGATAAAAAAAGCCCCGAAAATCTCCGGGGCCTCATCTTATGCTTTAATTCTGACGGAATTTGCGGAGGCGGAAGGCATTCTTGCCAGCGTAGACGGCGGCCTCACCGAGGCTCTCCTCAATTCTCAAGAGTTGATTGTACTTGGCGACGCGGTCCGTCCGAGAGGGGGCGCCCGTCTTGATCTGGCCGCAGTTGCAGGCGACGACGAGATCGGCGATCGAGACGTCCTCGGTCTCACCAGAGCGGTGGGAGACGACAGCCGTCCAGTTGTTGCGCTGGGCCATCTCAATGGCGGCCATGGTCTCGCTCAGGGTGCCGATCTGATTGACCTTGATCAGGATGGAATTGGCGCAGTCGAGCTCGATGCCGCGGGCCAGACGCTCGGTATTGGTGACGAAGAGGTCGTCGCCGACGAGCTGGATCTTATCGCCCAGGCGCTCGCGGAGGAGCTGCCAGCCCTCCCAGTCTTCCTCAGCGAGGCCGTCCTCGATCGAGATGATCGGGAAGCGCTCGGCGAGGTCAGCCCAGAAATCGACCATTTCAGCAGAAGATTTAAATTCACCCGTCTTCCAGAAGAAGTAGCCGTCGCGGCCCTCTTTCTTAGCCTCTTCGTAGAGCTCTGTCGAAGCGGGGTCCATGGCGATGAAGAAGTCTTCGCCAGGGGTGTAGCCAGCGGCCTCGATGGCGCGGACGAGATAGGTCAGAGCCTCCTCATCGTGTGAGAAGTTCGGAGCGAAGCCGCCCTCATCGCCGACGGCGGTGGAGTAGCCATCTTCCTTTAAGAGCTTCTTCAGGGTGTGGAAGACCTCTGCGCACCAGCGGAGCGCCTCGGCAAAGGTCTCGGCCCCCACGGGCATGATCATGAATTCTTGGAGATTGATGGAGTTATCGGCGTGCTTGCCGCCATTGATGACGTTCATCATCGGGACGGGCAGCGTGTGTCCGTAGATCCCGCCGAGGTACTGATAGAGATTCTGGCCCAGGGCATTGGCGGCGGCATGGGCGACGGCGAGGGAGACGGCCAGCGTTGCGTTGGCGCCGAGTTTGGCCTTGTTCTCTGTGCCATCGAGATCGATCAGGAAATTGTCGATCGCCGCCTGTTCAAAGACGTTCATGCCGATCATCTCGGGGGCGACGGTATCATTGATATTGGCGACAGCATTGAGGACGCCCTTGCCCATATAGCGGTCGGCGTCCTCGTCGCGCAGTTCGACGGCCTCAAATGCGCCGGTCGAAGCGCCTGACGGCACGGCTGCGCGACCGTAGACACCGTCCTCACAGACGACCTCACACTCAACAGTCGGATTGCCACGGGAGTCTAAGATCTCGCGAGCAAAGACATCGATAATTAGTAATTCTTGAATCATATTGGACCTCCCAAATGAAATATAGACATATAAGTTCGGCCCATTATAGCACTTTTAGAGTGCTTTTTGCGCAGCCGGCTCAGCTCGAAAGCTCATGCTGTCAGAAGATGCAGGCGTCCTCCCTCGAGGCGATAGACGGCAGTACAGGCAAAGAGGAGATCCTCATCATGGGTCACCATGATGACAGAGGTCCCCGCCTCGTTGATGCGTCTGAAAATATCGATGATGCCTCGGGCGGTGTTTGCGTCGAGATTCCCCGTGGGTTCATCCGTCAAGAGGAGAGGGGCCTCATAGCTCAGAGCCCGCGCAATGGCCAGTCTCTGGCACTCCCCGCCGGAAAATTCGCTGGGATATTTTTTCTCGCAGTGGGCGAGCCCGACAATCTCCAGAAGCTCTGCAACGCGTCTCTTCCGCTTTCACAGATATGGATAAACTGTAGGAACAATCCAGAGACAAAGAAGCTAAATTCGCTGCCACGGCAAGTAGACCTCCACAGCCGTTCCCACTGGGAGCGCTCTCTTCTCGCCTGCAAGCTGGAGACTGTAGAGGGGGAGATCGGGATTCCTGTCGACTTTCAGGCGATATTCGTAGAATCGTCCGCGGAAGTTTACAGCCGCCACAGTGCCCGAACTGATCTCCACGCCCTCCTGAAGATCGCTAGGGCGCTCGGTACCTCTTGGCCAGAAGCGGACGTTCTCGTAGCGAAGATAGCAATCTCCCTCGCGATTGCTGCTGCCGATAAAGCTGAGGGCAAAGGGGTTCTCGGGTGATTGGTAGAGTGTCTCGGGACTGGCAGCCTGGACAATTTCTCCCTCGGCCATGAGGAGAATCTGGTCCGCAATGATAAAGGCCTCCTCCTGATCATGTGTGACAAAGATCATGGCGAGACCGAGGCTCTGCTGGAGTTCTCGAATCTTTTCTCGGAGCTCTATGCGTAGCTTGGCATCGAGATTGGAGAGGGGCTCGTCGAGGAGCAGGAGCGCAGGTTCGAGAATGAGGGAGCGGGCGAGGGCGACACGTTGTTGCTGGCCACCGGAGAGTTCCGAGGGGTAGCGCTCTTCGAGGCCCTGGAGTCCGAGGAGCTCGATCATCTCGGCCACCCTGGCCTCGCGCTGGGCTCGAGGGAGCTGGCGGATCTTAAGTCCGTAGGCGATATTCTCGGCAACGCGCATCTGCGGGAAGAGGCCGTACGATTGGAAGACAGTGGCGACGGGACGACGTTCTGGCGCTAGATTCAAGATCTCCTGACCTCTCAGGCGAATGCTCCCGCTGTCGGGCGTGACGAAGCCACCGATGCAATTGAGGACGGTGGTCTTGCCACAGCCGGAGGGGCCGAGGAGGCAGAGGAGCTGGCCGCTCTTGAGCTCAAAACTGAGATCGCGGACGACCTCTTGGCCGTCATAAGACTTGCAGAGCTTAGAGACTTCGAGAAGACATTTTGTCATTTCTTTCTCCTTTATCCAGACTGTAGTCCTTGCCGGGCTGCCGATGCTGCCTAGCAATGAAGAGGTAGAAGAGGCCATTTCCAAGCAGTGTCACCCCCATGATCCAGAGGGCCAGGGCGCTGCCCGTATTGTATTTGCCGCTCTGGATGAGGTCGAAGAGGACGATGGTGGCGACTTTCTGCCCAGGGTAGACGAGGAAGAGGATGCTGCCGACCGTACACATACTCGAGGCAAAGCTGTTGACAAAGCTGACAAAGAGCGGACCCCGTGAGAGGGGGAGGAAGCCGTCCGTCAATTGACGGAGGCGACTGCCACCGAGGTCAGCGATGGACTGGGGGATGGCGCGGTCGACATTTTGCACCGCTTCACTCCCGACCTGGGCATTAAAGGGCAGCTGCTTAAAGAGCATGTTGAGGACGACAATGGCGGCCGTCCCCGTCAGAGCGAGAGGCGCGGCGCGGAAAGCGTAGATGTAGGCGATGCCGAAGAAGCTCCCTGGCAGGACATAGGGGAGCGTGGCGAGAAAGTCGATCGTCTTGACAAGAGACCCCGGTCGATCGTGCAGCGCATAGCCGAGGAGGAAGCCGATGATCGTGCCGCCGAGCGCGGCGGTCACAGCGTAGAGAATGGAGCGCAGCATGGCCCCACTGAGGTGGACGGAACTCGTACGAAAATGCGCGAGGGTGAAGTGGATCTGGCCGCCCTGCCTCTGGATAAAGGCCTCGGCGATTAAGGCGCCATATTGGAGGATGAGAGCTGTGAGGACAAAGAGTGTCACGAGGGCGCAGAAGTGATAGACGAGGCCGCGTCGGGGCAGCGCATAAAATGAGCTGCTCCGATCTTTCATATTTTCCTTTTTGTGATAGCGCCGGTAGAAGAGATAGACGATGAGGGCGGGGATAAAGATCAGGCTGTTTAAGACGGCCGCCCGATTGATATCTCCCCCTGCGACCATGCTGAGATAGGCGGCGGTGGCGAGCGTATTGAAGCGGCCGCCGATGATGGCTGGCGTCGAGAAATCGGCGAGGCTCTTGATGAAATTGAGGAGGGCGATGATGCCGATGGTCGGCTTCAGCTCTGGCAGGATCAGCTCCGTGATGACGCGGCTGGGACTCGCGCCGAGGTCGAGGCCGCTCTTGATCAGGGCGCTAGGGATGCGCTCGATCGCAGCGGCCAGGAGGAGGGCGTGGAGTGAGAGATAGGAGAGGGATTGCATGAGGATGACGCCCGTCATGCCGTAGGGATTGAGACTGAGGCCGAGGAGCTCGTAGGTGATGAGGCCGCGCCGCCCAAAGAGATTGATATAGGAGAGAGAAGTGACAAAGGGCGGTGAGATCATCGTCAGGAGGAGGGCCAGTCGGATGATACGCTTCAGAGACGGGCGACTCATCGCCGTGACCAGGCCGACGGCGACGGTCAGGCTCGTGCTGAGGAGGCTCGTCAGGACGGCCGAGAGCAGCGAATTTTTCAGGAGCGTCTGGCTCGCGCGGACGATTCGCCAGGCACCCATAAGACCCAGACCCGAGCGAGCCCAGAGGCTGTGGTAGAAGAGGGCCAGAATCGGGTAGAGGATAAAGAGAAAAATCGCTGCGTAGACGAGCCAGATCAGGCCCGTCACGCAGCGATCAGAGAGGCGCTGACGCCTCAAAAATTTCTCTGGACTCAGACTGGGAATCGTCACTGACGAGGCTTATTTGCCCTGGGTCAGCTCTTCCCAGCGCTTTAAGATCTCTTCGCGGAGTGAGCCGAACTCAGGCAAGTTCTCATCGATCAGTTTCTCGCCGGGGAGGCCGAGCTCGTAGCCCTTGATCCCTGGCTTGATCATCTGCTGACCATCCTTGCCGTCGAGGCGGGCGATTTCCTCTTGAATCTCGTCGCGGAGCATAAAGTCGACAAAGGCCTCGGCGATATCTGCGCCAGGCGCATCCTTAAAGATGGCGACTCCCTCGGGAACCCAGGGGATGCCGTCCTCGGGATAGACGACGGTGAGATCATTTTCCTCAGCAGCGTCAAAAGCCGACTTATCCGCTGGGATGATGCCGATGGCAAATTCGCCAGCGACCGTCTTCTCCTGGGGATCCTTGCCGCGCTTGCCGTAAAAGGGAATATTCTCGTTCAGCTTCTCGAAATACGCCCAGCCCTCATCTTCGCCGTAGAGGTCGAGGAGGCCCTTGACCGCGGCAAACATTGTGCCAGAGACGGCGGGGGTGCTCATGATGACTTCGTCCTTATACTTGGGGTCGGCGAGTTCGGCCCATGACTTGGGAACTTCGAGTCCCTTGTCGGCCAGGACCTTATTATTGGCGAGGAAGCCGACGACGGTGATGCCCTTGGCAATCCAGTAGCCCTCGGGATCCTTGAACTTGGCGTCGATCTTCTCAGCTTCGGCCGGCTGATAGGCGTGGAGGAAGCCCTTGTCTTTGGCGGCGATAAAGGCATCAAGACCACCGCCAAACCAGAGGTCGGCCATCGGCTTGCCCTCTGCTTCGACTCTGGAGAGGACCTCACCAGAACTCATGGAGAGAAATTCGACCTTAGCGCCCGTCTCAGCACTGAAGCGATCGAAGAGCTCGGCATACTTCTCAGAAGTGGCGATGACGTTTAAGGTCCGGCCGGCAAAGGGGAGATCCCCCTGAGCCTCGGTAGCCTCACTCTCTTCGCTCTTATCTGTCTTTTCTTCTAAATCGACCTGGCTCTCTTCGCTCTTTTGACCGAGCTGATCACAGCCGGTGAAGACGAGGGCGAGAGAGAAGATCAGAGCCATCAAAATGGCGATCCAACGAATGTTTTTCATCCTTTTTTCCTTTCCAAAATTCCTCTGAATTTTGCCTGGCGCCCGTGGTTTCTCGGCGCCGCCCAATATATATAAGCGTTTTGCGGGCAAAAGACTAGCCTTATTAGAAAATATCATAAGGGGCGGGCTGCAAGGGGGGCTTTTATAATGATTTTCAATAAGACAAGGTGAAGCTGATCAGTCTCTGGACTTAGTACGAATACTAAACTTAGGCCTCGCTCTCTCCTTTTGTGCCGACAATGAGGCCACGTCCGATGTATGCCTTGATCGCTAGGCCATAGCCCCACTTCTTGGCGTAGGCATCGGTCACTTCTTCTTGAATGATCCTGAAATTCTGGAATCCTGCGCTCTCAATGATTTCTTTAAGTTCTCCCGCCGGGAGGGCACCGCCGATTCAGGTCCCGTAGACGTCGGGGAGGGCGAGAATCTCCTCATTCAGCGGCTGCTTCAGGAGAATATCGGAGATCGCAAACTGCCCGCCGGGCTTCAAGACGCGGAAGATCTCGCGATAGGCGCCGAGCTTATCCGGCTCGAGATTGATGACGCAGTTACTGATGACCTTGTCGATACTGCCATCGGGATAGGGAAGAGCGGTCAGCGTCCCCTGTCGAAAATCAATATCCTGGAGACCCTTCTTATCCCGGACGCGCTCCGCCTTGGCCAGCATCTCGGGCAGGCGGTCAACGCCGTAGAGTATGCCGAGATCGGGCCGCTGAATCCTGAGGAGAAAAAGGTCCAGCCCCGCCCCACAGCCGAGGTCGAGAACCGTCTCGCCCGCGTGGTAGACCAGGGCCTGCAGCGGATTGCCACAGGAGAGCCCCTGCTGAATCTCGAGCGGAAATTCCGCGAGGAGAGTCGGATCGTAGCCGAGGGAGTCATAAATTTGCTCGGGCGGAATATCGACCGCTTCATCGCCCGCGGCGACCATTCGATAGAAACGGTCGACGTCAGAGCGGATAGCCTGTGCATCTTGAAACTTATTATCCTTTTTTCCAAAAGCCTCCATTGTCGGCTCTTTTGACTTTTTTTCGCACATTTTAAGAGACCTTTCTCTCCGCTTTGACGCGGCGATTGATTAAGATTTGCTTGTGGATCAGGGCCATGAGGAGAAGCGTCATGGCACTGAAGTAGAGCCAGAGCATCAGGGCGAGAATGCCCGTGAGCGAGCCCATGACGGCCGAATATTTGAGGGGGCCTGCGATCAGTAGGCCGAAGACTCTGGAGATCAGGAGCCAGCCACTTGCAGCGGCGAGGCCGATGAGGAAGGAGAGGCCAAAGGGGCCCTCTTTGCCACTGGCGAGATGATAGAGAATCGCAAAGGCGAAGCCGAGATAGGCAAAGGCGAGGAGGTAGGAGAAGACACTGATGAGACCGACCTGGAGATCGGGGAAGAGGCGCTTTTGCAGCGTCTTGAGGACCAGCTGACCGCCACTCAAGACGAGGGGTAGGACGAGCACAGAGAGCGCCATGAGGAGCAGGAGGACGATGGCGATCAGGCGGCGGAGGAAGACGAGCTTGCCGCCCTTCTCATGCTCATAGATGCGATAGAGCGTGCCGAGGAGGAGATTGATCCCCTTGGACGCCGCCCAGAAGAGGGAGAGGACGCCGATGAGCCCAAAGGAGAAGGACTTGCTCTCCCGAAGGCTCGAGAAGATGTCATGAATGAATTTGAAGACAGCGGGCGGGAGGAAGCGAGCAAAATTGGCAAGCGACTTGCTCGCACTGTCAAAGGTGCCCGACATCGAGAGAACGGAGGTGATCAGAAGACAGAGCGGAAAGATAGAAAAGATCATGAAGAAGGCGAGAGAGGCGGAGTTCAGACTGATATCAAAGCGTTTGAAATCAGAGAGAAAGCGCTGAGAGAAACAGGCTAGAGACGCCTCAGAATCGCAGTCGCGATTTTGAAAGGTCTGAAGCTTATCTTTATAGAGCGAGATCCTCGCCTGGAGATTTGTCCATCTGTGTTTGACATTCATATCTTCTGGCCTCCTCGATACCCTCATTATAACGGATTGAGAGGAAGTGACATGATATTGGCTATCAAAATATGCGGATACAGCCATTTTTTCCCTTGCAAAAAGTGCGGGGGCCGATAAATGCTGATAAATTATAGGAAGGCAGAGGAGGGCTGCTCGTATGTTTGAGAAAAAATTTATCGCTGCATCCTGTAGTGGAAAGAATAGTCGCAGGCTCGTATGGCTCTGCTCATTGATTGAGGTCTAATCTATGCGCGTTCTCACCAGTCTCGATCCACGAGCGCTCCTCAATCAGGCGCTCTCAGAAATTCAAGAGTTTACAGATTTAGAACCGCAGCGGCGGGCCTATCTCATCGTGCCCGAAGGGCTCAAGGCCGAAGCGGAGCGTCGCTATCTTGAAAAGTTCTCGCCCTCCGGTCTGATGATGGCCGAGGTCCTGAGTTTTAGAAGGCTCTCTGAGCGCCTTCTCATGGCGGTGGGGGCCCCGGGGAAGAGTCTCTCGCCCTTTGCCGAGCTCTTAAATCTCCGTCGCCTGATTCAAAAATCGCCTGAGCGCTACCCAAAGCTCTCGCGCATGAGCTGGAGCAGTCACAATCTGACGGAGATTCTCGCAGTCCTCGGCGACTTTAAGCGTCAGGGGGTGGCAGCGGATGCGCTCCTCGAGATTTCGAGAACTGTGCCACTGGCCTCGAGCCAGGCGAAACTGATGGAAGTCTCCAATCTCTATGGAGATTATCTCGAGGCCCTGGCTGAGAGCCAGAGCTACGCCCTCTCGGATCTCATCTCACTGATGGCCGAGCGGATCTTAGTCCCCGAGGAGTCTATTAAGCGGGCAAGTGCTTTCTTAGAAACGGCGACGTTCTGGCTTGTCGGCTACGGTGATCTGCGGCTCCTCACTCAGGCAGAACTTCTCATGATCAGAGCGCTCCTGAAGCGTGGGGCGACAATTCATTTTGCTCTGCCTCTTGCGGAGCCAGGCGCTGAGATCGTGACGGGAAGCTCGCAATTGGCTGAAGAAACTCTGCGTCAGCTCTATGAGCTCGTAGGGGAGGAGGGGCTCGACTTCGCTTTGATACCAGATGAGAGGAATCCTGCGGCTGTGGCCCTCAGTGACTATCTCGTCGAAAATCCACAAGAATTTAAGGCGGCGGGAGGGAGGGCTGGAGCTCGGCCCTTTGACTACGGCTTGATCTCTGCGCCTGACCGCTTTATGGCGGCGGACTTTCTCGCAGGTGAGATTAAGCGTCTCGTCCTCTCAGGGGTACGGAGAAAGCGCATTGCCGTCGCTGTTTTAGACCCTCGCGATGAGCGGCTCTTACGTCAGGTCTTCCACGACTTTGAGCTCGAGACGGATCTCTCCCTGCCGATTGCCCTTCAAGATTCGGCCCTCTATCGCTATTTACGGGGGCTCTTTGCCATTCAGGCGGGGGAGCGGCGTGTTCGTGACATCCTAGCCACTTTGCGCTCTGTGCTGAGACCGGAGGAACTCTCACTCGAGGCGATCGACCGCTTGGAAAATCTTGCGCTCGCCCAGGGCTGGCGCTACTGGTCTGAGCTCAAGTCAGGGCTCGATACGACCTTGAGTGACTTAGAGCAGGCAGCTACTCTCATCGATGCCCTCATTGAGACGCTGGCGGCTCTGCCGACAGAGGGGACAGGCGCCGAGCTCGTCTCAGCTTGGCAGACTGTCCTGAATACGGATCTTCGGAGCTATACTGCCCTCGAGCGCTACCTCGAGCGGGAGCCGCAGTCGGAGACGGCAGCTGTTCTCGCCAGAGCCTGGCAGGCCCTCGGCCAGATCTTTAGCGAGATCGCAAGTCTCGAGACTGGGGAGAGGCTGAGGGCGGAGGCCTTTTACGAATTGATTCTCTCGGCGCTCAGTATGAGTCTGCCCCCGACGATTCCGCAGGGGCTCGACCGCGTGCATCTTCTGCCGCTGCGGGCCCTCTTGCAAAAGGAAGTGGACTATCTCTTTCTCTTCAATTCCTCGGTGGAGAGTCTGCCTCCGCCCCCTCCCGCGGAGGGACTTCTAAACTCGGCGGAGCGGGAGTGGCTGAAGCGAGAGCTGGGGCAGAATTTCCCGAATTTCCGCGCAGACCTACCAGCCAGCCATCACTATCTCCTGTCGCAGATTTTTGCGCTGCCTGAAAGGGCGCTCGTCTTCTACCACTGTGGGCCTCTCACGCAGGATGGTGAAGGATATAAGAGTGAGCGACTCTCGCCCGCGGAAGTCCGCCTCTTAAAACTGCCAGGGGTGACTGTGCAAATCTTACAGGCTGACGATTTGCCAGATCAGCGGGCACTGGGGAGGAGTTCCAGAAGGCGCCTCCTCGCCCTCTATAAAAAACAGTGGCCGGAGGCGGTTCATGCGGCTTGGCAGCCTATCCAGACGGAGGCTGAGCTCAATGAGCGGACTGTGACGGCGGAGCCGAGTCTCAATAAGACGGGAGAGATCCTGCTCGGAGAAGAGGCGCTGTCTTCATTTGTCAGCGAGGGGCTGAGCTGGTCGGCGAGTTCTCTAGAGACTCTGGCGGCCTGTCCGTACCAGGCCTTTATGAATCATATTATCCAGGGCAAGGAGCGCTATGAGGCCCAGCCGGATCCACGGCAGATTGGAACCTTTGTCCATCGCTTGCTCGAGCTATTGGGCCCCGAGCTCTCGGCCATAGCCGAGGAGCTGCAGGCAGTCGCCGCAGAAGATCTTGAGACCCAGCAGCAGTGGCGAGAGGCGAAGATTGGGCGCGAGATTCTCGAGCCGCTCTACCGTCAAGTAGCGCAGGAGCCAGGCTTCGAGCTCTGGATGAGACCCGAGGTCTACGGCCATGAGGGTCTGCGACTGAAGCGGAACTTGATCGATTTTGTGGCTTTGCTCGCAAAAAATAAAAACGAAGGATATGAACTCTGGCGGCAGGAGTGGCGCTTCCCCGGAGAGGGGGAGGCGGTGACGCTGCCCTTCTCCTATCGAGGAGAAGAGCGGAGGCTGGAGCTGCGCGGGATTATTGACCGGGTCGATGCCCTCCTGGAGGAGGGTGTTCCCGAGGCGCTTGCCCTCTATGACTACAAGACGGGGATGACGGAGAGTCAAGAGAAGAATCTCGAGGTCGGTCTCGAATTGCAGCTTCCCCTCTACATCTATGCCTGCCAACAGATGATGCCCGAACTGCCCGTGATGGAGGCCAAACTCTTAAATCTCAGGGACGAACGACCCCATGTCGCAGCTCTCAGTGCGAAGTCTCTCGTGGAGCCAGCGCTCAAGACATCGGGAGTTAAAGGCTCTTACTCATCTGAGAAGCTTGCAAGTCGTGGTGCAGAGCTCGCGAGCGCAAGCCTCACAGAATTTTACGGGGGTGACATTTCTGCGAGGCCTAGGCTGAGTGAGAAGGCGAGTCAGAGCGAGGCGCTGCCCTGTCAGTACTGCCCCTACAAGGCGAGCTGTGGCTATGATCGCCGTCAGATCAGGCGTCGCGTCGAGATTTTGCGCGCGGCGACGGATGAGGAGAAGCTGCAGGACGGCCCAAATGAGGAGGAGACTGTATGAAAAAGTGGACTGAAGAACAAGTACGAGCCATCTCCTACGCGGAGCGTCCCGAGATCCTCCTGATGGCGGGGGCGGGAAGTGGCAAGACCTCGGTGCTCTCCGAGCGTGTCGTTCAGCGCCTGACGGCTGCTGAGGGGGAGGGTCATCACCTCGTCCCCGAGGAGCTCCTCGTCTTAACCTTTACGGAAAAGGCCGCCCGCCAGATGCGCCAAAAGATTGAAGAGCGCCTCGACCAGCTGATCTGGACAGAAGCTGGCGCGCGGCCCGCGGAGACGATTAAAAAGTGGCGGGAGATTCGCGAGCGCCTGGCCCTCGCCCAGATTTCGACGATTCACGCCTTTGCCTGGCAAGTGCTCCAGCGCTATCAGTTGGAACTGGCAGAGCTTGGCACGCCGCTCGCCATCACGAAGACGCGGATTATCAGTGGCTTCGAGCAGAAGGCGCTGCTCGACCAGGCTCTCGATCAGGTCCTCGGCGCGAGATATGAGGAGATGGGTCAGCGCGCCTTGATGGGTGAGGAGGCCTATCGTAATTTCAAGGTGGCGCTGGGCCAGCCAGAACTAGATGAGGATGATTTTCTAGCTTTCAATAAATTCTTGGAAGCTCAAGACAATCTCCTCGACGACAAGACGCTCCGCGCAAGTCTCAGGCAGCACCACGCCTTCTTGAGAAGTCTTGCCGACTACCGCGAGGCGCTCGAGGCGGCGGTCGAAGAGGCAGAGCAAGATAGCGAGTTCAGCCTCCAATCGCCGAGCTATCAGATGATTTTCAAGCAGACGGAGCCAGCCCTCGCGCGCTTTATCGAGGCCATGCCCCAATTGGAGCATGACGATTATTATGTCAAGAATTGGCAGAAGAAAAAATCGAAGGCGCAGGAGTACCTCGCGCTGCAAGCGCTCATTGACTTCTTTGGCCCTGGGAGAATCGGCGCGCTGAGATCTGAACTTGAGCTCCTCTCTGAAGTACTCAACAGTGCTTCAGGAGATAGCTCTGCCGAGGAACTCTCAAAACTCAGCCAGCTCTGGGCGCGTTGGCATCGTCTCGGCGAGGAGATGATGAAGGTGGCGCCGCCCCCCGCTCTGAGAAAACTGAGCAGCAGTGAGAGTAAGACGGCGCTGAGGTATTTCTACGGCGAAGAGATCGCCCCCTTCCTCAATCTCCTGACAGGAATCTTCACGGAGGCGGCGCTCGGGGAGGATTACGAATTAGAGCAATATCCTGGCGTCTATACTTTGCCGCAAGAGGCTTTTGCCCAGATTTTACGAGATTCCGCCCTCTATGGCAGGAGCTATGCAGACTTGCTCCTCGAGCTCGACACGGCCTATCAGGGGCTGAAGCTGGCGCAGAATGTGGTCGACTTTAGTGATCTCGAGCATCTGGCACTCAAGCTCTTGCGCGAGCCGGAGATTCAGGCGCATGTCGCGGCCTCTTATCGTGAAATCTATATTGACGAATATCAGGACACCTCGCCGCTCCAGGACGAGCTCCTCGAGCAGCTGGGGAGAGAGGGGCAGTTTCGCTTCATGGTCGGCGATGTCAAGCAGTCCATCTACCGCTTCCGCCATGCTGAGCCAGCGCTCTTTATGGCGCGAGCAGAGCTTCTCGCCCAGCGTCCCGAGCGCGGCGAGACCCTCCTCCTCAGCACGAATTTTCGGACGCAGAGCCTCACGCTCGACTACATTAACGAGCTCTTTAATCGCCTGATGACACGCAGCTCGACGGGCATCAGCTATGCGGATCGGCAGATGCTTCTGGCGGGGCGCGAGCTGGAGTGCGACGCGGGCGCAAATCGGCCTGTTCAATTGAATATCCTCTGTCATCCGGCCAAGGCGGGTGAAGTGGAGCTTCCCGAGGGTGGCTTCGGAGCCTATACCGAGACGGTCCAGAGCATCCTAGACGGCCGTCGCGAGATCGACTGGACAGCGCTCGAGACCGTCAGGGAGATCCTGCGCTACCGTCAGAAGGGCTATCAGTATCAGGACATCATGCTGCTCTGCCGGACGAATGGGCAAATTGAAAACATTGCGGGCGTCCTACAGCTCTTTGACATTCCCGTCGCGGCCACGCGCAAGTTCAAGATCGACAGCCAGCAGCTCCTGCTCCTCACCCACCTCGTCGAGATCCTGGAGAATCCTGAGCAGGACATCCCCCTCCTGGCCTACCTGCGCTCTGCCCTCCACGGCGAAGTGATCACCGAAGAAGATCTCCTCCAAGTGGCAAAAGCCTACGACCACGCCCTCCCGACTCCCGAGCTCAAACAGTATATGGAGAGCACGGGGGGCCCCTACTTCCATCAGAAATTAAAAGCATATCTCGAGGGAGAGCATCAGACGGGGAGCCGCGAGCGGCTGGCCCGGGCGATGACGCAGGTCCAGATCTGGCGCGAGGCTCTGACGCTTCGTTCCTATCCGGAGGTCCTGGAAGAGATTGTCGGCGTCCCCGCCTACCGAGAATACCTGGCCGCTCTCGACAGCCAAGATGGCCTCGACCGCCTCTTCGACCTCGAGCTCTTCCTCGATTGGGTCCATGCGGCCTATGAGGAGGGTCGCCCCTTCCACCGTCTCGTCGAGGCGATCAAGGAGCAAAGGGACGAGATGATGGAACTGGACGTCGAGCAGAAGCCGAGCAGCGCGGGGCGCGTCCAGCTTCTGACCATTCACAGGGCCAAGGGTCTCGAATCGCCCGTCGTCATCTTGGCGGCGACGGAAGAGAGCCTCTGGCAAAATAGAAGCAGCCATTTTGTCTCCCTCTCGACGGCGCCAGGCGGGGGTCTCGTCCCTGCGACTGGGGCTGCCTATGACTTTAAGGAGGGCGAGTATCCGCTGGCACTGGGCAGCTTAGGCTATATCCCAGACTTTTATCAGAGGCTGAACTTGCCTAGGGAGACGGCCCTTAGCGAAGCGGAAAAGCGCGAGGAGATGGGAGAGAATTACCGTCTCCTCTATGTGGCCCTGACGCGGGCAGAAGAGGAGATCTCGATCCTCGCTAACCTGCGCCAAGATAAACTCAAAGAGAGGATCAGTCAGGCAGAAGAGTTTATGCACAGCCTCGAGACGAGGCCGCGTTACGCAAAATCCTATCTAGAGATGCTCCTGGCAGATCTCCAGGCGGAGGATCCGAGCCTCGCTCAGACCTTTGCAGAAGTCCAAAAATCGGAGCTCAGAAAGCTCGAACTGACACCACGCACCCAGCTGGACCTCGCACTCAGATCTGAAGAAGAATTGCTTAGAGAGCTTCAGACAGCACTCGCCGAGAGGGCTGCTGAGCTGCAAGAACTTCCAGAAGACGCTGGCTCCGAGACAGCTGAAGAGGCCCTCGCGGCCTCGCTCGCCATGGCCGAACTCAGTGCTCGTCCGATGCCCCGCCGTGCCCTCCTGGAACTGCCGGGCAAGGTGACGGTTTCAGACCTCAGCAAGGCGTCTCGTGGCGCGGCTGACATTCTGCCGGCTGCTGATTCAGACACAGAGGAGGCGCCTGAGAGCCATATCTTAGCGCGCGAGATGGGCCTCTCGATCGAGCCCCTCTCAATCGACGTCGATGAGACAGGGATGACGCCCACGGCCTACGGCAGCTTCCTCCACCGTCTCTTCCTCTACCTCGATCCAGAGCTCATCAGGCTGGCTCGAGGGGCAGATGATACGGTGCTTTCGGCGGCTCTCGAGGCGCATTATGCGCAAGTTGCAAATCAGGGGCTCATTGAGCCTTCTGAATTAGAACTTCTCACTGCATCCGAGGTGCTCGACTATCTTCGTGCCTTCTGCCGTTCTGACTTGGCCGAGGAGATGGCCTCGGCCCAGCAGGTCGAGCGGGAGCGACCCTTTACACTGGCCCTGCGGGCGGGAGATTTTGCCCCAGAGCTCGGGTCTGATGAGGCTGAGGAGATCATTGCGGTCCAGGGGATGATTGACCTCTTCTATGTCGATGAGGCGGGGGAGATCACCTTGGTGGACTATAAGTCCGATCGCCTGCCAGAAGATGAGTCACTGTGGACAGAGATCATGCAGGCGCGCTATGGCAGCCAAGTCTATTACTATCGCGAGGCGCTGGAGCGCATCCTCAAGAGACCCGTCAAACGCACGCTGCTCTGGTTGATCCGTGCGGGAAGAGAGCTCGAGATCTTACGATAACACTATTTCTTGCGCTTCTTTTCTGCTATCATAGCCAAGCAACCCAATATATAGATTTCCATAGATAGAGGGGAGATAGCCAAATTGAAGCTTAAAGATCTCATCACGAGGACGTTTACGGCGGCTCTAGAGCAGCCTGAAAATCAGGGGAAGACGGTCTACGACCTCTTCAAGTGGTCGCGTCGCGACGTCCAACTTCTCGACTACAAGACGGGGGAGACGATCGTCGATATGCGCGATCTGGAATTTCCCGAGCACTATTCACAGCAGGCCTGCGACATCATTGCCTCCAAGTACTTCCGCAAGGCGGGGCTGCCGACGGAGCGCGGCCATGAGGAGTCGATGCGGCAGGTGGCCCACCGTCTCGTCACCTTCTGGGTCAAGGCCCTCTTAAGCAATGAGACGATTACGGAGGAGGAGGCCGAGATTCTCTACGACGAATTGGTCTATGCCCTCCTGGCCCAATACTTTGCACCGAACTCACCACAGTGGTTCAACACGGGGCTGAAGGAGGCCTACGGCATCGCTGGCGGCCAATCTGAGCTCTACTTTTACGATCCCGACACGGGCGAGGTCAAGATGAGTGCCGACACCTATACGCGGACGCAGGCGTCGGCTTGCTTTATCCTCTCGATTGAGGATAAGCTCCTCGGCCAGCACTCGATTTCGGACCACTATGTGACGGAGACAAAGCTCTTTAAGGGCGGCTCGGGCACGGGCACAAATTTCTCGGCCATTCGCGCTGGGGGTGAAAAGCTCTCAGGTGGTGGCTGTTCCTCCGGCCTGATGTCCTTCCTCCGTGGACTCGACCGCAATGCGGGAGCGATCAAATCGGGCGGGACGACGCGGCGGGCGGCCAAGATGGTCTGCCTCGACGTCGACCATCCTGAGATCGAGGAATTTATCAGCTGGAAGGCCAAAGAAGAGGACAAGGTCGTCGCCCTAGCCAAGATGGGCTATGACGGCGATATTGACGGTGAGGCCTATAACACGGTTTCGGGTCAAAACTCGAACAACTCGGTGCAGTTCTCTGACGCCTTCATGAAGAAGGTGGAGAATTTAGAGAACGATCCCGAGGCGACTTGGGAGCTCAAGGGGCGTCTCGACGACACGATCAATCGCGAGGTCAAGGTAAGAGAGCTCTGGGATCTCTTCAATCAGTCGGCCTGGCGCTGCGCCGACCCCGCCCCTCAGTATGCCGACACCTTCAATGCCTGGCATACCTGCCCCGCTGGAGAAGACGGGGAGCTCGGGGCGCGTCACAATCGCATCAACTCGACCAATCCCTGTGGCGAATACTGCTTCCTCGATGACACTTCTTGTAACCTCGCTTCAATTAATGTCTATAAATTCTTGAAGCCGCGGGGCCAGGTCGAAGAGGGCGATTGCCCCTATGATCTCGAGCGCTTCCTCCACATGGTGACAATCGCGCAGCTGGTCCTCGAGGCCTCGATCATCTGGGGCCAGTTCCCGACGGCAGATATTGCGAGGAAAACTTACAATTTCCGCACGACGGGCCTCGGCTTCGCCAACTTGCACTCCCTATTGCTCTCTCTCGCCCTCCCCTATGACTCGGATCAGGCGCGGGCCATTGCCGCGGCGCTGGCCGGCCTGATGACAGGGCAGTCCTACTATGTCTCCGCACTGATGGCAGAGCGGGTGGGGGCTTTTGCCAAATATGAACTGAATAAGCCTTATATGCAGCGGGTGCTGAGGAATCATGCGCGGGCGGCGGGGCAGCTGAATGATGCGCCGGAGGGTCTGAGCTATGAGCTGCCACGGGTCGACCACGGCCTCTTGAAGCGCATCGGCTTCGGGGCGCTGTCGGAGCGGCTGATTGAGAGCTGGGCGGCGGCGCTTGAGGCAGGCGAGGCTCACGGCTATCGCAATGCGCAGGTCTCGGTCATGGCGCCGACGGGGACGATCTCCTTTGCCATGGACTGTGCCTCGACCTCGATTGAACCCTTCTTCTCGCATGTCGTCTATAAGAAGCTCGTCGGGGGCGGCTATATGAAGCTGGCGAATCCCCTGATCAAGGAGGCGCTGCTGCGGCTCGGCTACTCGGCGGCGGAGGCCAGTGAGATCGAGGGCTATATCATGCGCGAGGAGGACGGCATGCTGGTCGACGGCAAGTTCGAAGGCGCGCCGCATCTCCTGCCGGAGCACTACCCGATTCTCGACACGGCCAATGCGATGGGGACAGGTAAGCGCTTTATCCACCATCTCGGCCACGTCAAGATGGTCGCCGCGATCACGCCGCTGATTTCAGGCGCAATCTCCAAGACGGTCAATCTGCCGGGGACGGCGACGGTCGAGGACTTTGCCCATGTGGTTCTGGAGTCTTGGAAGCTCGGGGTCAAGGGGATTACGCTCTACCGCGACGGCTCTAAATTTGCCCAGCCGCTGAATCTCAAGCTCCAGGGTGAAGATGCCGATGAGCTGCCCCTCGAGGATCTCTCCTATGCCGAGCTCCTCCGTCGTGCGCATGAGCAGCAAGAGGAAATTGAGCTGATGAGTCGGCACCACATCTCGCGCCGCGAGAAATTGCTGGGTGTCCGCTCGGGCCGTACCCATCCGGCGCAGATCGAGGATGTCAAGATCTACTGCACGGTCAACCGTAATGAGGAGGGGGAGATCTCTGAGATTTATATCACGACGGATCGCGAGGGCACGCTGATCATGGGTCTTCTGAACTCACTCTCGAAGACGATCTCGGTCATGCTCCAGTACCACATCCCCGCTAAGGACATCGCCAAGATGCTGCGCGGCCAGAAGTACGAGCCCTACGGCTTCGTCTCACGGCATCCGCATATCAAGTACTGCTCGTCGATCTCCGACCTGATTGCCAAGATCATCGATATTGAAAGTGGCGACTTCAGCCGAGTCCAGGTCAAGGCGGGGGAGCTCCCCGAGAGCCTCAGCCATCAGCTGAGTGCGAAGCCGGAGGGCGGACAGAAGATGAGCTCAGGGATGACGGGTCACCAGGCCCAGCGCCAGATTGAAAATGAGGACTATATTCATGAAAACGCGCGCGAGGCGGCCAAGAACGGCGAGAAGCTCTATGCCTCGACCTGTCCCGAGTGCAGCTCGACGCGCATGGTGAGAAATGGCACCTGCAAGGTCTGCCTCGACTGTGGGGCGACCACGGGATGTAGCTAAAAACTTTAGAGGGCTGCGGTCGAGAGGACGGCAGCCCTCCTTCCAGCCCTAGGCGAAAGGAGTCGATTATGTCTGAAAAAATGGCGCAAAAACGTGGCTTCGTCCACATCTATGCCGGGGACGGCAAGGGCAAGAGTACGGCTGCCTGTGGGCTCGCCGTGCGTGCGGCAGGGCGCGACTGGCGCGTTCTCTTCGTGCAATTTATCAAGAGCGGCAATTCTGCAGAGCTCAAGACGCTGAGGGCCTTGCCGACGGTCGAGGTCATCTCGGGTCAGTCGATCAATAAGTTCACCTTTCACATGAGTCCTGAGGAGCTGGCGGCGGCGCGAAAAGAGTGTCAAGAGCGGCTCGCCACTGCTGCGGCCAGAGCGGCCGCAGGCGAGGTCGACCTCTTAGTTCTCGACGAGGCGCTCGGCGCCATGAATGCCGGCCTGCTCTCTGAAGCAGAGTTGGTCCAGGCCATCGAGGCCCGGGCTCCGGAAGTCGAGTTGGTCCTGACGGGACGCGGACCGACGGAAAAGCTGATAGAGCTTGCTGATTACTACTCTGAGGTCTGCGAGCGCAAGCACCCCTATCGGACGGAGGGCCAAAACGCGCGTCCGGGAATTGAGTTTTAGATGGGCGGGCGGGCAGATCTCCTGACAATTCTGATCACGGGGACGAATGGCAAGACGACGATCACCCACCTGATCAAGCACATCTGCCGGCGCGCCGGCCTCCCGATTTATTCGAATATTCACTGGGAGGATGATCGCGAGGAGCGGGCGGACCGCTATTTTGAGCTCCTCGACCGCTGCCGGGCCGAGGGCCAGGCCGGGATCTTTATTCTCGAGGTCGACGAGGGCGACTTTGCCTATTTTGCCGAGCGCATTCGCCCCGAATTTGCCGTCGTCGCCAATCTTTCGCGGAATCAACTCTACCTCTATGGCGAGCTCTCCGGTCTCGTCGCAGGGATTAAGCAGGGTCTCGAGGCCGTGCCCGACTGTCGCCTGATCTGCTGTGCCGATGATCCGCTAGTCGCCGCGCTGGCCCGCGAGGTCAGCCATCCCGAGCGTGTCTTCTACTACGGTCTCGACGAGCACAGCGGCCCCGTCGACAGCAGCCAGACTGCCCACTACTTCATCGAATCGCCCCACTGCACTTTCTGCACGACTCTCCTCGACTATAGGGCGATCTCCTTTTCAAACTACGGGGAGTATCACTGTCCGAGCTGCGGCTTCAAGCGGCCAGAGCGCCAGCTCGAATTCAAGATGCTCGGGAGCGACGGCTTCCGCGACTTCTATGCCATGACCTTTCCCGATGGGGAGGAGCTCAAGGTCGGCCTCCTCTTGCCCACCTTGATGAATGCCTACAACGCGGCGGCCGCAGCCCTCGTCACAACGCTCTGCGGCCTCTCTGCGGCACAAGTCAGGACGGGCCTCGAGCAGTGCATTCCCGCCCGCGGCCGCTTCGAACGCCTGATCTCTGGCGGCCAGGAGATCTGCCTCCTGCGCGGCGAGAATCCCGAGGCGGTCAATGCCAGCCTGGCCTGGGCGCTCTCCCAGCCCGACTTCGGCGCCCTGATCCTGAGCCTCGACGATCCCGAAAAAAATCACGCCGGCGACATCTCCTGGCTCTGGGACGTCCTCTTCGAAAAACTCCCCTTTGCCGGGCCGATCGGCTGTACGGGCAGCCGAGCCTATGACCTCGCCCTGCGCCTCCAGTACGCGGGCGTCGATCCCGAGCGCCTGCACATTGCCGAGCTCAGCCCGACGGCTCAGGCGGAATTGACAGTTCTCGCCGAGCTCAAAGCCAAATGCCAGCCCCGCAGCGTCTACTGGCTCTGTGACAAGACGGCGGCCCACCGTCTGCGGCCCGCCATCATGAGCCAGTCTGAGTCCCTGATCGACCAGCTGCGGGCTGCCCTCGCCCAGGGCGAGGAGGCGGAGACCGTCATCTACAGCCTCAAGGTCGACTCCTTGCAACGTCGCCTGACGGCCAGCGAGGCCGTGCGCCAGGAGTGGGCGCAGCAGCCCGAGTCAGCGCTCAGTGTCGACGATCGCCTGGCGCTGCAGAGCCTCCATGCGACAGAGGAGACAGCCGCCGCCTCAGAAGCGGCAGGCCTGAGCCTCCGGCTCGCCTATCTCTATCCCGAGGAGCTCAATCTCTACGGCGATCGCGGCAATGTCCTCTGCCTCGTCGAGCGCGCCCGACTGCGCGGCATTGAAGTCAAGGTCCAGCCGATTGGCCGGGGCCAGCCCTTTGACCCTCTGGCCTATGACCTCGTCTTCATGGGTG
This sequence comes from Bacillota bacterium, assembly GCA_023426575.1. GTDB lineage: Bacteria > Bacillota > Clostridia > Saccharofermentanales > DTU023 > JAFAAL01. Next base: position 4,427 of record JAFAAL010000047.1, on the reverse strand, counting down.
GGGGCCAGGACAGTGATCAGGATGCGGTCTATGGAGACTTCGTCAGCAAGGCCGAGGCCATCCGCCAGGCCGTGGAAGACGCTGTCGTCTTCCTCTGTATCTGCGGCGCATACCAGTTGATGGGACGTAATTACCTCACGGCTCAAGGCAAGAAAATTCAGGGCCTCGGCATCCTCGATCTGGAGACCCGAGCGCTCGGCCGCCGCATGGTCGGCGACCTCGTCTTCCGTCGCCAAGGGGAGCCGTCTGCAGCGGGCCTCGACCCCGCCCATGACGGCCGCTACCTCCTCGGCTTCGAAAATCACGGGGGCGAGACCTTCCTCGGCCCCGAGGCCCAGGTCCTGGGTCAGGTCCTGCGCGGCTTCGGCAACAATTCGACGGATGAGGGTGAGGGCTGCCGCTGTCACAATCTCTTCGGCACTTATGCCCACGGCGCCTTCCTGCCCCGCAATCCCGAGATGGCCGATGAGCTCTTAGAACTCGCCCTGGCCCACCGCTATCCAGGAGAAAAAATAGTCCTCGAACCTTTGTCCGAGGACTATGCCATCGCCTGTCGGCAGGCGGTCTTTGAGAGGCTTGGTCTGAGCTCGCCTGAGGCTTCGATCTAGGTCCAGTCACGGCCGTCAGCGGAGGCTTTGGCCTAGGTTAATGGGGCACCAGCACGCAGCCGCGGCGAGACCTCTCTTATAGGTCGTCGACCATGGCCGTCGACTTGGCGTAGGCCGTCGACTTGGCCTCAAAGAAGTCTGTCTTGACCATATTGGCGTCGCTGTACTGGCTGATCCAGCTCATGCTGGCCGGCTCTTCCTGATTCTGCTCATAGATATTGCCGAAGTCGAGATTGCGGCTGCGCAGATTGGCGAGGTACTGGATATAGTCCGTCACCATCTGCTGGTTGAGTCCTGGGATCTCGTCACCGATGACATAGCGGCCCCAGGCGATCTCCTGCTCCGCGCCCTCCTTCAGCATCGCACGGTATTCCTCGACCAGCTCGGGAGTAAAGAGGTCCGGCCGCTCCTGGCGCAGCTCTGTCAGGATATTGCGGAAGAGCCAGAGGTGCGTGTTCTCATCGCGGTTGATGTAGCGGATCTCCTGCACCGAGCCCGGCATCTTATTATTGCGGGCGAGATTGTAGAAGAACATGAAGCCCGAGTAGAAGTAGATGCCCTCGAGAATGTAGTTGGCGACCAAGGTCCGCACGAGATTGCGCTCCGACTGATCATTCTGGAAGTCCATGTAGAGATCACCGATAAAGCGGTTGCGGCGGAGAAGGTGCTCGTCATCGCGCCACTGGTAGAGAATCTCCGTCCGCTCATCCGGCGAGCAGATTGTGTCGAGCATATAGCTGTAGGACTGGCTGTGTACCGCCTCCTGAAAGGCCTGAATCGTCAGACAGAGGACGACCTCGCTCGCCGTGATGTATTGCGCGACAAAGGGCAGATTGTTCGTCTGAATGCTGTCGAGGAAGATCAAAAAGGAGAGGATCTTGTCATAGGCGACGCGCTCCGCCGGCTCGAGCTCGCGATACTGCTGCACGTCGGCATTCATATTGATCTCCTCGGGGATCCAAAAATTGTTCATCGCCTGGCGATACCAATCGCTGACCCACTGATACTTGATATTGTTGAAATCGTTGATGTTGGTGCTGTTGCCGCCAATCATCTGGCGCTTGTCGAGTGTGATCTCACCACCCTCGTTAAACAAGACTTTCTTTTCCACTTTGGACATATCTAATCTCCTTTAGATTATTTCTTCTGAGACTTGGCAAAAGCCTCTATATGTGCTCTGCTCTAGCTTGAGCAGCTGTCACACTCAGTGACTTCGAGGGAGAGGGAGCGGCAGTAGTAGATCGTCTTGACGCCGAGCTCCCAAGCCTCGATGAAGTAGGACAGGATCGTTCTGAAGCTCAGGTCCTGGGTGACGTAGAGGTTCAGGGACTGAGCCTGGTCGATGTGGCGTTGGCGCACGCCAGCGGCGCGGATCGTCCAGCTCTGGTCGATCTGGTGCGCCTGCTTGTAGTACCAGAAGGTCTCGGGACTGAGCTCTGGGGCGACGCGTGGTACGATCGAGCCGCGCTTTTCCTCGAGGAAATAGCGCCGCATGATCGGGTCGAGACCGGCGCTCGTCCCCGCAATGATCGAGGTCGAGCTGGTCGGCGCGATGGCCAGGAGATAAGAGTTGCGCAGGCCGTCGCGGGCGACTCTGGCGGCCAGTTCCTGCCAGGCGGCACTGTCGTATTGTCGCTTTTTGAAGTATTCCCCACTCTGCCAGTCTGAGCCTTCGAAGTGGCTGTAGGAACCGCGCTCGCGGGCGAGCTTTGAACTCGCCTCGATGGCGGCAAAATTAATGCGCTCGAAGAGGCGGTCGGCAAAGTCGAGGTGCTCTTGACTCTCCCAATTGATCTCGTGCGTCGCCAAGAGGTGGTGGTAGCCGCTGACCCCGAGTCCAATTGCCCGATAGTGCCGATTGGTATATTCGGCGTATTTTAGGGGGTAGTAGTTGAGCTCGATAACGTTGTCGAGGGCTCGGACGACCGTCTTGACGATTCCTTCTAGGACGTCTGGCGTGTCGATATCGATCTTGCCGAGGACGAGCGAGGCGAGATTACAGACGACAAAGTCGCCGGGCTTCGTCTTCTCGACGATGACTTCTGACCCTTCTTCACCCTCGATCTCGAGCTGGACGCGCTCAATCTCGGACATGTTCTGACAGATCTCCGTACAGAGATTAGAGCAGTAGATCATACCGGCCTGGGGATTGGGATTGGCCCGATTGACGGCATCGCGGTTAAAGGTAAAGGGCGTCCCTGTCTCGACGCAGGACTTGAGCACCAGGCGCACCAGCTCCTTGATCGGGATCTCGCGCTTTGAGATCCTGTGGTCCTGGACGCAGTCGAGATAGCGCCGCTCCCATTCCTCGCCATAGTAGTCCTCGAGGTGGTAGCCCTTGATCGTGTAGACCTCGTGGGGGCAGAGGAGGTGCCACTTGGCCTCGATATTGTCCCGCACCGTGCGCCAGAAGAGGTCGGGGTAGCAGATGCCGGGGAAGACGTCGTGCGCCTTCAGCCGATCATCGCCGTTATTGGTGCGAATCTGTAGGAACTCAGGGACGTCACGATGCCAGATGTCGAGGTAGCAGGCGACCGAGCCCTGGCGCATGCCGAGCTGGTCGACGGCCACGGCGGTGTCGTTGGCGAGCTTGACCCAGCGGATGACGCCGCCCGCGACTCCCTGGAAGCCACGGATCGCCGAGCCGACTGCCCGCACCTTGCCAAAGTAGAGGCCCATGCCGCCCCCGAGCTTTGAGACCTCGGCAAAGTTCGTGATGCTGCGATAGATGCCCTCGAGCGAGTCGGGGACTGTGTCGATAAAACAAGAGCTCAATTGGTGGTATGGCTTCCTGGCATTGCTGAGCGTGGGCGTCGCCATCGTCACCTGGAGCTGACTCAAGATCTCGTAGAAGCGCTGCACCCAGCTCGCCCGCTCCTCGGGCGCCTCGTTGAGCGCCAGGTGGAGCGCAATGCCGAGAAACATCTCCTGCGGCGTCTCGACGACGAGCTGCTGGTAGGTCCTGACGAGATAGCGGCGATAGACGAGCTCTAGCCCCGAGTAGTTAAAGAGCTTATTGCGCTCTGGGACCATGATCTTGGCGAGTTCATTGAGTTCGGACTCGCTGTAGTTTTGCTTGATATAGCGGCCGTAGAGACCCTCCTCCGTCCACTGCGCCACCTTCTCGGCAAAGCTGCGAACCCCGCGATGCTCCATGAAGCGTCGACAGTCTGCCTCAATTTGAAGATTCAGAAGCCGCGCCGCGACGAATTCCCAGTCGGGCGCATCTTGGGTCGTCGACTCGACCGCCGCCCGAATCAGGAGCCGCAGCCCCTCCTCGGCCGAGAGCTCTGCCTTGTAGAAGGCGCGAAACTTGGACAAGAGCAATTCGAGACTGTAGCGCGGATCGGGGAAGTCTGCGGCAATATCCGTCAGCACGGCCTCGAGCCCTGGCAGGTCGACGAGCTTCAAGATCTCATCTTTGAGACTGCGCAGGCGACTGCGCTCAAAGCGGTAGAGAATATACGCCTTGGCAACATCGTAGTGCGAGTAGGCCATGAGCATGCGCTCGACAATGTCTTGAATCGTCTCGACCTTCAGCTCCTCATGGCGGGCCTGCAGCGGCTCAAACTCCGCTTCGATACGCGCGACGATCTCAGAGAGCTCAGACTCTGAAATCTGCTTGTCTAAACTGGCAAAAGCCTTCTCTATCGCTCGTTCAATCTTTCTGGAATCATAGGGGACCTCTTGTCCCCCGCGTTTGATAATATGCACGGGCTCCTCTTTCTCGGCCCGCCTCAGAGAGGCGAGCCCTAAGCTGTGCTTCAGTCTAAGCGATCCCGGAAATTCTGTCACTACATCTATGGGCTATTTTGTTAC
>JAFAAL010000026.1 GCA_023426575.1 Bacillota bacterium | reverse complement strand
CGGACGGCAGCATCGTTGTCGACGGCAGTGATGTCCAAGAGGCCGCGGCCGTCTGGCGTCAAGATACAAATACTCCGGTCGTCTCCTTGAAATTCAAGGAGTCTGGCACGATCAAATTTGCCGAGGCGACCGCAGAGCTGGCCAAGACGCAGCAACCCCTCTCGATTTACCTCGATGAGACCTTGATCTCTGCGCCCATCGTCCGCGAGAAGATCTCAGGCGGGGCGGCGACCATCGAGCGCGATTCGATGACTAAGGAGGAGGCTTTTGACTTAGCTTCTAAGATCAACGGCGGCGCGCTGCCTTTTGCCCTACAGCCGATCAGCTCGTCCTCACTCAGCCCCAAGCTCGGCCAGAACTCGCTCGAACTGATGACGAGAGCTGGGCTCATCGCCTTTATCATCATCTGTATCTATATGGTGCTCGTCTACCGCCTGCCCGGTGTCGTCGGCGTTCTCTCTCTGACGGCTCAGCTCGTCGGCGTGCTCCTTGCCATCTCGGTGCCGCAGCAGACTCTGACTCTCCAGGGTATTGCCGGTATCATCCTCTCGATTGGCATGGGCGTCGATGCCAACATCATCATCGCGTCGAGAATTCGGGAAGAGGCACGTGCGGGCTTGCCACTGGCGGGCTTCTTGCACAACGGCTTCACCAAGGCCTTCTCCTCGGTCATGGACTCTAACGTGACTGTTGCCATCGCGGCCATTGTCCTCATGATCTTTGGCTCGGGGACAATTCTCTCCTTTGCCTATTCTCTCTTAGCTGGTGTTATTCTCAACGGCATCACGGGTGTCTGGATGACGCGGACGATGATTGCCTCTCTGAGCAAGGTCCCAGCTCTGCGTAAACCCTATCTCTATGGTGCTCGGAGGACAAATTAATGACTGAACAAGTGAATCAAGTACAGAAGAAGGGGCGCTTTGCCCCGCGCTACATCGACGGGCAGAAGGTCTATCCCTTTGTCGAGAGCCGCAATCTCTATTTTGCCCTCGCAATTGGCCTGATTATCCTGGGCTTTGTCCTCGCCTTCTGGCGTGGCTTCGAACTCGATATCGAGTTCAAGGGCGGCTCCCTGGTCGACTACACCTACCAGGGCGAGATCAATTCGGACGAGGTGACGGCCATGCTTTCAGAGCGCTTCAGTGAGCCCGTCAACTGCCAGATTTCCAGGGCCATCGGCTCCGACGAGTCCAATCTCAAGGTCTCCGTCGCCGGCAACGAGGCTCTGACCCCAGAGCAGCTCGATGAACTTACGACGCTCCTGAATGAACAGATGCCCGGCCATAACTTTGAGATCTACGAGGCCAACCTCGTCTCGCCCTCGATCGGCCGCGAGTTGCTCCGAAACGGCATCCTCGCTCTCTTGATCGCTTCTGTCCTGATCATCGCCTATGTCTGGCTCTCCTTCCGCACGATGTCTGGGCCCTCGGCGGGAGTCATGGCGCTCGTCGCCCTCTTCCACGATACGATCTTGGCCTTTCTCGCCTTTGTCATCATGGGTTCTGCGATCAACGAGACCTTGATTGCCGTCATCCTGACAATCCTCGGTTTCTCAATCAACGACACGATCGTCATCTATGACCGCATCCGTGAGAACATGCGCAAATACCGCAATGAATTGAACTTTACGGATATCCTGGATCTTTCGCTCACACAGTCTCTCGGCAGGACGATCAGCACCTCACTCTGTATCTTCGTCGCTGTCGTTACAGCTTACATCTTTGCGCTTCTCTACAATTTGGAGAGCATAAAGGAATTTGCCCTCCCCATTCTCGTGGGGGTCATCAGCGGCACTTTTTCATCCATCACCATTTCCACGCCCCTCTGGGCCATGTGGAAGATGCGCGGCGGCCGTTCCGGTCTAGAGGAATAGTCCCGCAGATTTAGTGGAGAACACGATGTCCAATTTACCTTCGAATTCAAAAAGAAAGCTCATTCTGGAGCGCCTGTCGAGGTTTGCGCTGGCGCTGCTTCTGGCCGTTTCGCTGCCCCTTGGCAGCCTTCGGCCTGCCTATGGCTGAGGCCCTAAGAAACCGGACTGTAGTCCGGTCATTCCGCCGGCCAATCCCAATCCGAACCCTCCCGGGATGACGCCCGAGGAGAGTCGTCGACGTGAGCAGGAAGAATTAGATCGCTGGCTTAGGGAGTCGGCCTCGAAATATCAACAACAGAATCCGACGACACAGCCGACCGCAGCTCCTACTACGACGCCGAGCACGGCAGCGAGCGAGGCGGAGACGACCCCTCTGCCCGTCGCTCCCTCAGAGACAAATGCTCCGCTGCCCAGCGTAACGACGGAGAGTACGACAGCTGAATCCGAGATCACTCAGCCTCAGGCTTCCAGCCAGGCTGGCGCCGTGCGCTACCTGGGCTCGGAGGAAGTCTCGGCCCAGGCCTATACGATTATCGATCTGAATACGGGGGAGGCCATCGCCGGCGAAAATGGCGACTTGCCCCTATCGATGTCGGGCTTTGTCCGCCTGATGACTTTGAAGGTCGTCCTCGAATCGCCAGATTATAATCCGCTGGAGATTGTCACTATCCCCGAGTCGGCAAGAGCTGAGGAGCTCTTCTATGCGGGTGAGGAGATCAGCACGGAGGCGGCGCTCTTTGCCATGCTCTTTGGCAACTCTAATGATGCCGCCCAGGCGCTGGCCGAGGCCTATGGTCCTGGTCAGGCCGCCTTTGTCGAACGGATGAATGCGGAAGCCTCGAAGCTCCAGCTGAATTCCGTCTCTTTTAGTGATGCAACGGGTGAGTCAGCGAGTACGCTGATCACGGCCAATGAACTGGCCCGCCTGGTCAAGGATCTCATGAAGCTGCCTGAGTTTAAGGCGATTTACGAGGCGCAGGCCTACCTGATGCCGCAGTCGAGTCAGCGTGAGGTCGCAGGTCTCGTCAAGCTCGAGAATCCGGCTCAGGAAGTCGATCTCATGAGCTCGGACTTCTTGACCCAGCTCAAGGGCATCATGCTGACGGAGAATAATGACGCCTGGTCCTATGGCCTGGCGGCGGCTCGCACGACAGCCAATCAGGATATCCTCGCCGTCGTCTTCGGCGCGAGCACAGAGCGTCCTGAGATCACTGGTGTCAAGCGGGCGGCCTATGCCCTCCGCTCCTATCTCGAAGAAGGGGCCAAGGGTGCTGGCGCACAGCCGCGGCAGTTCCTCTCGGTCCTCCAGGCCAAGCCTGTGGACGAAGAGCCTGAGCCCAGCATCGAGGAGAGCACGGAAGCTGTGACAACGGTCGAGACCACTGTCGAGACGAGCACAGCCCCGACGGAGATCGAGGCCACGGCGGCGGCACTGAAGCCCCAAGGTCCCAAGGCAATCCTCAAGATTCTCTTCTATGTGCTCGGCGCTCTCTTGGCCCTCGCCCTCATCGCGCTGATCATTGCGACCGTCATGCAGCGTCGCAGGGCACGTGAAGAAGAAGAGATGGAGAGAATGCGTCGACAGCAGAGACCTCCGCGTCCGATGCCGAGAGGTCGAGGTGGCGAGCGGGGCCCTCAGTATGGCGGGCAGGGGAGACCCTATCCCAACGGACAACGCGCGCAAGCGGGGCGTCCCGACCGGGCACGCCGTCCCCAACAGGGCCGAGCCAATGCGCCGAGACCTGTCGAGCAAGAGGTCGAGGTCTATGACGA
>JAFAAL010000025.1 GCA_023426575.1 Bacillota bacterium | reverse complement strand
CAGAATTGATTGCCGCCCTCGAGCGTCCACGTAAAATTCTCATGCTCATCAAGGCAGGAGAGCCTGTCGATCAGATGCTGGCTCATCTTAGGCCACTGCTGGATCCTGGCGATATCGTCGCCGACTGTGGCAATTCTTACTTTCTCGATAGTGAACGACGTGCAGAGGAGATGGCAGCTTCCCATCTGCACTTTCTCGGTATCGGCGTCTCTGGTGGTGAGGAGGGGGCTCGCTTCGGTCCTGCCATCATGCCGGGCGGTGATCGCCTTGCCTATGAGGCTCTGAGTCCCATGCTGGAAGCCATCAGCGCCAAGGCAGAGGGAGATCCCTGCTGCGCCTATACGGCGAGAGGAGGAGCTGGTCACTATGTCAAGATGGTGCATAACGGCATTGAATATGCAGATATGCAGATCATTGCTGAGGCCTATGCGCTCTTGCGTGCCGCGGGACTCCAGCCAAATGCCATGGCTGAAATCTTCAGACAGTTTAACGAGGGAGCTTTGAACTCTTATCTCATTGAAATCACGGCGACCGTCTTAAATACAAGAGATGATCTTGCCCCAGGCTATCTCATCGATCAGATTGTCGACCGCGCTGAGCAAAAAGGCACTGGCCAGTGGACAAATCTCGAAGCCGTGAAACTCGGACTTGATGCCTCTGTCCTTCTCGCTGGTCTCAATGCGCGTGTCATATCGAATTTGAAAGCAGAGCGCGAAACAGCGGAGAGACTCTACAAAGATGAGGAAGTCTCTCTCGACATCGATGAGACCCTCCTGGAGGATCTCGAATCCGCCCTGCTCGCTGCCAAGATCATCGCCTATGCACAGGGCTTTGCCCTCTATCGCCAGGCTGCAGAAGTCTACGACTGGAATCTCGACTATGCAAAAATCGCTGGAATATTCCGCAACGGCTGTATCATCCGGGCTGGCCTTCTGCGGGAAATCATGGCCAGTTTCAGGGCCGAGTCAGATCTTAGAAATCTCCTCTTAGCCCCCGATTTTGTCAAGCTGATGAGAGAGCATATGCCAGGTCTCAGGCGCATTGTTGCCCTGGCTGCACAGTCGGCGATCGCCGCACCGGCTCTATCTGCCGCTCTCTCATATTTCGATAGCTACAGTACTGCCGAGGGGAGCGCCAATCTCATTCAGGGGCTCCGCGACCACTTCGGGGCTCATCAGTATGAGCGCCGCGACCGCTCGGGAAGCTATCACTATCCCTGGCCGATAGAATACGATAACGAGTCATAGGAAGCGTTCTTGAATCGGAGCAATAGAAGGATCATGGAGTGCTCAGCAGATGCTGGGCACTTATTGACTTGTCCAGTTTCAGTGACGGAGGCTCAGGCATTCTAATCCAATCGTGAGATATCAGGGGCTAGAAGACGTGGCTCTGCTACTCTCAGCGCCCGAGCCATTTTAACAGCGGCCTCGCCCGATAGAATTTCCCCGCCAAAACTTCAATATGACCGCCGAATCCCTTCTTGAACTCATAATTGCCATAGCCCTCAGCTGCCTCCTCGAGTTCCAAGGTCCCATAAAAATTAAAACGAACACAGCCCTCTCGATACGCCATGGCGAGCAGCTCGTGGTTTAATATGCTATTGGCGCGCACATAGTTGAAACGTTGATATCTCCCGCCAAAAATCGTCGTGATTTCGCGGCCGGAACGAATGCAAAAGAGCGCCGCCAGTGGAATTTTCTCCCCGCTGAACTCACGCGCCTCGGCCAGTCGATCGAGAGTGGAGTCCCTGCGAATACTGAGCATCTTGCGCTTCCCCTCAGCGCGCTTATTCTCCTTGCCCTCGAGGGCCGCAAGTTCTGCATCGACCTCAGCCAAGATCGCCTCCTGAGAAGCCTTAAATTCATCGAGCTCGAGTTCGATCACCGCGAGGAGGCAATCCTCGCCATAAGCCTCACGCATCGCTCTAAAATAACTCTGATCCTGCATGAAGAATTCCTTGCGATCGGCCGTGTCGCTGAGGAGCTGGTGAAAAAAATCAATCTCGCTATTCTCGAGATTGCGCCAATGGACGCCGTATTCTGCCGCCTTGGGCAGGGCGCGACGCAGGTTCCCCTCGTAGCTTGCAATAATTGTGTCGAGATCTGGCTCTCTTGCCAAATCGCGTATATAGAGGTGATTGATCACGGTCATGTCAAGTTTTTGACCCTGATTCTCGAGACCAGCAGCGACCATCGCTTCTGTGAGTCCAGGCCGTCGCTCCTCACTGTAATAGGGTATCATGAGGACAGCGAGGCAGCGCCAGTCGGAAAAGATCTCGCGGCAAAGCGCCGCCGTGACGGCCGTGATCTCTTCGGGGCTCAGATGCTCGGCAAAGACGGGTCCATGCGTGATCCAGGCTTCGTAGCCCAGCTTCAGTTTTCTGTAATGGCGGGCCATCGCCGTGGCGACAATCTCCCCGTCCGCCTCGACAATATAGCGGGCAAAGGCTTGCCCCTGCTTGGCATAGGCTAGACCCATGCGAAAGTCTTGGAGGAAGGCGATAGGCTGCTTTTGCGCCTTATGAAAATCCCGAAAGCGGAGAGCCTCGGGACTATGGAGACTGAGTTTTGAGCTCAGTTTTTGAACCTGATAAGTCTTGGCGTTTTGGGGCATTCTGGCTTACTTTCTCCCTGCGGCATTGATCCTGTTGATGGCTTTTGCCAAGGCGATTCTCGCCCGTTCGTAGTCGATGTTTCCATCTTTTTTCTCGAGATAGGCCTCGGCCCGCGCTCTGGCTTCCTCGGCACGGGCGACATCGATGTCCTCGGGCCATTCGGCAGACTCAGTGACGAGGGTCGCACCATCCTGATCGACCGCGATGTAGCCACGGCCGAGGGCGGCGAGCTTTTTCGTCCCATCTTCAAAGTAGAGTGTCGCCACCGAGATGCGTGTTGGCGTCAGGAGGGGCGAAGTCCCCTTCATGATGGCGAGATCGCCCTCGATGCCGCGCACGACCAGAGTCTTGAGAGCGGCCTCGAAGAAGATGCGATGCGGCGTGACGACCTTGAGGCGAAACATGGCTAATCCCTCTTTTCTTTGCCCGCCTTGGCGAGGACCTCGTCAATCGTGCCCACCATGTAGAAGGCGGCCTCGTTGACGTCGTCGTACTTGCCTTCGAGGATTTCCTTGAAGCCGCGGACGGTTTCGCGGAGCGGCACGTACTTGCCCTCGAGACCGGTAAAGGCCTCGGCCACCGTAAACGGCTGCGAGAGGAAGCGCTGAATCTTACGGGCTCTGGCGACCGTCAGCTTTTGCTCGTCAGAGAGCTCGTCGAGACCTAGGACGGCGATGATGTCCTGCAGATTGTTGTACTCTTGCAAGACTTCCTGGACACCGCGGGCCACCTGATAGTGTTCTTCACCGACGACCTCGGGATCGAGGATGCGGCTCGTCGAATCCAGTGGATCGACCGCCGGATAGATGCCCATCTCTGCGAGAGAACGCGAGAGAACGGTCGTGGCGTCGAGGTGGGCAAAGGTCGTGGCCGGGGCTGGGTCTGTCAGGTCATCGGCGGGAACATAGACCGCCTGCACGGAGGTGATAGAGCCCTGGCGCGTCGAGGTGATGCGCTCCTGGAGGGCGCCCATCTCGGTGGCCAGTGTCGGCTGGTAACCGACGGCTGAGGGCATACGGCCGAGCAGAGCTGAGACTTCAGATCCTGCCTGGGTAAAGCGGAAGATATTGTCGATAAAGAGAAGGACGTCCTGATGCTCCTGGTCGCGGAAGTACTCCGCCATGGTCAGACCTGTCAGTCCCACGCGCATACGAGCTCCGGGGGGCTCATTCATCTGGCCGAAGACGAGGGCCGTCTTGCTGAGGACGCCAGACTCCTTCATTTCATAGTAGAGGTCATTGCCCTCACGGGTCCGCTCGCCAACCCCAGCAAAGACGGAGAGACCGCCGTGCTCAGTGGCGATATTGTTGATCAGCTCCTGGATGAGGACCGTCTTGCCGACGCCCGCGCCGCCGAAGAGGCCGACCTTACCGCCCTTGGAATAGGGACACATCAGGTCGACGACCTTGATCCCCGTCTCAAAGATCTCGCGCTCTGGCTTGAGATCCTTGAACTGAGGCGGCTCACGGTGGATCGGCTGGGTCACGTCTGTCTCGGGGGCCGGCAGTCCATCGATCGGCTCACCGAGGACATTGAACATGCGGCCGAGGGTCTCCTTGCCGACTTTGACTGAAATCGGCGCACCGAGGTTATGGCAGTCCATACCGCGCACGAGCCCATCCGTCGGCCCCATTGAAATGCAGCGGACGATGTCATCGCCGATGTGCTGAGCCACTTCGACGATCAGGGGCTCCCCCTCCTTTTGGATCTCAATCGCCGTCAAGAGCGTCGGCAGATGCTCTGCCGGGAAGCGAATGTCGACGACGGGACCGATGACCTGGGTAATCTGACCAATATTCTTATCCATAACTTGAGCCTTTCTATTCGAGGGCATTGGCGCCCGACACAATTTCTGTGATCTCATTGGTAATCGAGGCCTGGCGCGCCCGGTTGTAACTGACAGAGAGATCTTCGATCATCTCATCGGCATTTTCCGTCGCCGCCTCCATCGCCGTGCGACGACTCGCCTGCTCACTGGCCGCCGCCTCGATCAGCGCCCCGTAAATACTGATGGCGACATAGAGGGGGATGAGATTGTCGAGGACCTCATCGGGATTGGGTTCAAAGGTGACGAGCGTCCGTGGCTCTGTCGCCGCTTCTCCCGTCTCTGGCGTGAACGGCAAGATCTCGTAGGCCATGGGCGTATACTGCAAGGTCGAATCAAAGCGCGTAAAGATGAGGAGGACACGGTCGATCTCACCCGTGCGATAGCGCTCGATAACCTGCTCCCCGATCCGCTTGGCGTGCTCAAACTCGATGAGCTCCGGGAAGCCGCGATAGGCATGGAGGACTGTCGAGCCCGAATCGTGGAGGCGATCTCTCGCCTTGTCCCCGATGACGATGAGTTCGTAAGCTGCGGGATCCTCAGTGATCATTCCCTCAGCGAGATCTGTGATGTTATTGTTATAGCCGCCGGCGAGCCCGCGGTCTGAAGTGATGACGACGAGAAGCGTCTTCTCGACCTCACGCCTCACAAGGTAGGGATGGTTGATCCTGACGTGCTTTAGGACCTTCTGGATGCTCTCGAGCACCGTGTTGTAGTACGGCCGCGAACTCTCGAGCTGCAGACGCGCCTTGCGCAGCTTGGCCGTCGAGACCAGCTCCATCGCCTTGGTTATTTGACGCGTCGAATTGATCCCGCGAATCCGCCGTTTAATTTCCTTGGTCGTTGCCAATCAGCACACCTCCCCTCTGCATTTATTGAAAGGTCTTGGCAAAAGCCGAGACAGCCTCTTCAATCGTCTTCTTATTCTCGTCGGAGAGTTCGTGGCTCTTCTTGATATCCTCATAGACCTGGCTGTGATTGATCTCAAAGTAGTTCAAGAACTCCGCTTCGAAATCGCTGATCCGATCGACCAGAATCTCGGAGAGCAGGCCCTCCGTCACAGCATATAAGATGACGATCTGCTGCCAGACATCGAGCGGCGAATTCTGGCGCTGGCGCAAGATGCGCATCATGCGCTCGCCGAGGGCGAGTGAGCGCCTCGTCTCTTCGTCGAGCTCAGAGCCAAACTGGGCAAATCCCGCAAGATCGCGGTACTGAGCGAGGTCGAGCTTTAACTTACTGCCGACCTTCTTGATCGCCTTAATCTGAGCGGCGCCACCGACACGGGAGACAGAAAGACCCGTGTTGATCGCCGGACGCTGACCCGAGAAGAAGAGATCTGTCTCCAGGAAGATCTGTCCATCGGTGATCGAGATGACGTTGGTCGGAATATAAGCTGAGATATCGCCAGCCAAGGTCTCAATGATCGGCAGGGCCGTGATCGAGCCACCGCCATATTCATCTGAGAGCTTAGCCGCGCGTTCGAGGAGACGCGAGTGCAGATAGAAGACGTCACCGGGATAGGCCTCACGTCCAGGCGGACGGCGCAGCAAGAGCGACATCGTACGATAGGCGACGGCGTGCTTAGAGAGGTCGTCATAGACGATCAGGACATCCTTGCCCTGAGCCATGAATTCCTCGGCCATCGTGACACCCGCATAGGGGGCAATGTATTGGATCGGAGCCAATTCACTCGCTGTGGCTGAGACGACAATCGTGTAGTCCATCGCGCCGAAGCGTTCAAAATTGTCGACAATACTCGCAACCGTCGAGGTCTTCTGGCCGATCGCGACATAGATACAGATGACGTCCTTGCCCTTCTGGTTCAGAATGGCATCGGTCGCAATGGTCGTCTTGCCCGTCTGGCGATCGCCAATGATCAGCTCGCGCTGACCCTTGCCGATGGGGAAGAGGGCGTCGATCGACTTGATCCCTGTCTGGAGCGGCTCATCAACACTCTTTCTCGTGATGACGCCGGGGGCGACCTTTTCAATCGGCATGTTCTTACTCGTCTGAATCGGACCCTTGCCGTCGATCGGCTGTCCGAGGGCATTGACGACTCGGCCAATCAGCTCATTGCCGACCGGCACCTCGACGATACGTCCCGTCCGCTTGACGACGTCGCCCTCCATCAGCTCCTTGTCCGAGCCGAGCAAGACGACACCGATATTGTTCTCCTCGAGGTTCAGGGCCATGCCGTAGACCCCTCCAGGGAACTCTAGAAGCTCATTGCTCTGACAGCCCGAGAGGCCATAGACACGGGCGATCCCATCGCCCACCTCGAGAATGGTCCCGACGTCGACAAGTTCTATCTTTTCTTGATAATTCTCGATCTGCGATTTGATGATCGAGCTAATTTCCTCTGGTCTCAAACTCATAATTCACCTCTATAAGTCATTCCTTTGCCAAGATATTTCGAAACTTCTCCAGCGAGGCCCGTAGAGAGCCATCTTGCCTCGCGCCCTCATAACTGATGACGAGACCACCGAGGAGCGTCGGGTCGACGCCGACTTGCAGATGGACGCGACGCCCGAGCTTTTGAGCCAGTGCCGCTGTCAGACGCTCGCTCTGGCTATCGCTGAGGGGTGCAGCGCTCGTGACTTCAACCTCGACCAGTCCCAGCCTCTCTTGAGCCATCTCACGAAATTCCGAGACAATCTCTGAGAGCGCCTCAATGCGCCCGTTGTCCACTAGGACATAGAGAAAGTTCAAGACGCGCTCACTCAGCCCCTCTCTAAAGAGGGCCGTGAGCAAGCTCTTCTTCTCCTCTGGCGAGATCCGCGGATGGCGCAATACGGCCGCCAGTTCCGCTTCCGATGCGAAGACTTTGACCACGCTCTGCAGCTCTTGCAGTGCCTGCTCTAGATCGGCATCGACATCCAGCGTGCGGTAGAGGGCCTCGGCATAAGGTGTCGTAAGTCTAGCCATGAGGCTGCTCCAAATCGCTGATAAAGCTGTCGACCAGAGTATCCTGAGCGCCGGGTCTGGCCATCTTCTCCTGGAGAATCTTCCGCGCCAGCTGGACGGCGAGATCACCCGCCTCTGACTCGAGATGAGCCATGGCCTGGCTCTGGCGCTGCTCGAGCTCGCGCTGGCCACGGTCAATGATCAGCTTGGCCTCAGCCTCGCTCTCACGCACAAGTTTGGCATGCATGGCCTCACCACGCTCGCGATAGTCCTCGACGATCGCAGCTCCTTCAGCTTGAGCCGCTTCGAGGCGAGACTCGTACTCTGCCTTCAGTGCGGCGGCCTCTTCACGATCGGCCTCCGCCTTGGCGATATTGCCCAGGACGAGATCCTCGCGCTTTTTGAGAAATTCCTTGATCGGCTTATGCAAGAAGTGCTTGAGTATGAAGTAGAGTATGATCACGGAAATCCAGACCAATACCATATTCATTGGATCTGGAACGGAATGTACCTGGATATCCATTAAATACATAAGTCACTTCCTCTCTCAGCGCTGACAAGTCAACTAATTGGGCAGACCCAGATTGATATAAGCAGTCAGGAGCGGTTTGAAGAAGAGCAGGATCAATGCGATGATCAGACCATAGATACCCGTGGTCTCGGCAACAGCCTGACCCATGAGCATCGTGCGGATGATATCACCTTGGGCCTCGGGCTGACGGCCGACGGCCTCTGCCGCCTTGGCAGCTGCATTACCCTGACCGATCCCCGGGCCGATACCCGCGATCATGGCGAGACCTGCACCGATAGCAGAACAACCGAGAATGAAGGCTTCACTTGTAATCATAATAATCCTCCTAATAAACTAAGCCTATTCGGCGTCACCGCCGATATAGAGCATGCTTAACATGACAAAGATAAAGGTCTGTAAGACGCCCGCGAAGAGATCGAAGTAGCCGTGTAGCGGCGCTGCGATCAGCGGTGTGAGCTTACCGAGACCCGTGTAGAGCAAGGTCAAGATCAGACCCCCGCTCATGATATTTCCAAAGAGACGAAAGGAGAGCGAAATAGGCGTCGCCAGCTCACCGATGATATTGACCGGCGTGATGACGGCCAGAGGCTCGGTAAAGCTCTTGAGATAGCCGAAGAGTCCGCGATTCGATCGCCACTTGAAAATCTGCGTCAAGAGAAAAGTAATGAGGGCCAGGGCCAGCGTCACACTGATATCCGCCGTCGGCGGCGTCAGACCGGTCAGGCCAAAGAGGTTCGAGACGATGAGGAAGAGGGCCAGCGTAAAAATGTAGGGAGCAAACTTCAAATTGTGCCGCCCCATATTGGTCTCGACGAGATTGTCCACCCCCTCGACCAGGACCTCAAAAATCGTCTGAAACTTAGTCGGCTTGCGCGTCGGATCGAGGCGCTTAAAATAGCGTCCAACTAAGATCCCGAGCAAAGACAAGATGGCGACCACGACAAAGGTATTAAAGATCGTATCGGGTATGACATGATCCTGGCCTCGAAAATGAACCACTAATTCCAAATCACTCGCCTCCCTCTGACTTTTCTGTCCACTTCAAAAAAGAACTGACTAACACAGTGTACTTCATTGACACGATACCAACAAGAAGAGCAATGAGATGGACACTTGGCTCACGCATGGCGAGGACGGCCACCGCCGCGTAGATCAAGAGTCTTAACGCATAGGCCAGGCGCACCTTGCGATTGGCCACCTGCGGTCCCTGCGGCAGCGCTCGCCTCAGGGTCATCTCCATCTGAAAAAAGAGGAGAATCGATACCGCCCCACCCAAGATCTGGCCCTTGACCCAGGGCCAAGAATCTGGAATGAAGAGAAGATAGGCCCCCGCGATCAAGAGATTGAGCGCCGCACAGAGATAGACCAGGCGACGCAAGACGGGATCTTTCATCACCACTCTTCAACCTCATCCTCTATCTCAGACTTCTTCTGACGTTGAGACTGCTCTCGCAGTTCACGCTCGATGAGATGTGCCTGCATCGTCTCCTTCAGCCTGGCATCTGGATCGACTTCCGTTTTCCTGCCAAGCTTCATCTTGTCGAGCCTTAAGATGACGCGAAAAGCCGCTGCCACACCGAGGAGAAGCAGGACGACCGTCAAAATTCCACCTGTCTTGAATTTCCTATCGAGCCAGAGCCCCAAGAAGAGACAGAGCAAAATGGGCGTGATCAACATGAGACCCACCTGAGTGATCAGCGCTAGATTTTCCACGCCAGAACTTTTCCGCATCTAGCCCTCCTGTATCTTTTAATACTACAGTTGCAGAGATATTTATGCAAGGCTTTTGCCAGAGATGGAGGTCCCAGCTTGAATGCTCTTATTTTTTGAGATATTTCTCATTCCAAGTAGATCCGCACTTCCCCACTGGCCAGAGAGCTCGAAATGTCGATGATTCGCTGATTGCTAGAACCTCTGAAGCGTAGTCTGAGATCCTTCAGCGCTGCCACGAAGAGACCGTCGACGAGGACGTCACATTCCCTCAAGAGTGCCAGCCTTTCTGGATTCGAGACAATTTGCTCAAAGGTATAGCCAGAGTAGATCCAGATGGACTTTTGGACCTGATTTTTGATTTCACGAAGAATCTCCGTCAATTCCAAATTCTGCATCGGCTCACCACCGAGCAGGGTCAGACCTGAAATCTCGGGGCGCTTCAAATAGCGGATGAGCTCAGCCGTCGTCTCCTCCGTCCACTCCTGGCCGAAGTTAAAGTCCTGATAGGCCTCGTTAAAACACTCAGGGCAGCGATGGGTGCAGCCCGTGACGAAAAGAGAGACACGTATCCCCTCGCCGTTCGCGACGTCGAGGGGACGAATTTGGGCATAGCGCATTAGATGTGCAGGACGCGCGAAGAGATCTCTTTGGTCCTGCCCTCATTCCAGAAATTCTCGCCAAGATAGCCACAGGTCCTACGAATGACTGTCAGCTGATCGCGATTCGTATTGTGACAATTGGGGCACTCCCATTGATTCTCACTGTTGACGACAATCTCTCCGTCGAAGCCACAACAGTGGCAGTAATCTGACTTCGTGTTGAACTCTGCATAGGTGATATGGTCGTAGATATATTGGACCAGAGTCTCCACCGCCTCCGGATTCTGCGTCATATTAGGAATTTCGGCATAGGAGATCATGCCGCCCGTCGAGCGCTTCTGAAACTCTGCCTCGAAATCAAATTTTTCGAAGACGGAGATCTCCTCTCTGACATCGACATGGTAACTGTTCGTGTAATAGCCCTTGTCCGTGATGTCGGGAATCGCCCCGAAGCGCTGCAGATCAAGTCTGGCAAAGCGGTCCGTCAAGCTCTCTGCAGGCGTTCCATAGAGGGCGAAGCCGAGACCCGTCTTCGCCTTCCAATCTTTCACCGCCTGGGCCATGCGATCCATGACGGCCAGGGCGAAGTCACGCCCCTCGGGCTGCGTGTGCGAGACGCCACGAATCAACTTGGTCAATTCGTAGAGGCCGATATAGCCGAGCGAGATGGTGGCATAGCCGCCCTCGAGGAGATGTCTGATCGGCTGGCCCGGCGCGAGGCGGGCGATCGCCCCGTGCTGCCAGTGAATGGGACTGACGTCAGAGACGATATCTTTTAAGAGTTCATAGCGGAAGATCAGCGCTCTATAGGCGAGGTCCAGACGCTTCTCAAAGAGCTCCCAGAAGCGCTCCTCACTCCCCTCCGAGAGAATGCCAATCTGCGGCAGATTGAGTGAGACGACGCCCATATTGAAGCGACCATCGGTGATGTACTCCCCCTCCTCATTTTGATAGACCCCGAGGAAGGAGCGGCAACCCATGGGTGCAAAGACATTGCCCTCGTAGAGTGTCTTCATCATCTTGGCCGAGATGTAGTCGGGATACATCCGCTTCGCGGTGCAGACGGCCGCCAGCTGCGTCAGATGATAGAAGGGACTGCCCGGCCGGACATTGTGCTCATCGAGGACGTAGACCAGCTTCGGGAAGGCGGGCGTGACATAGACATTGGCCTCATTTTTAATCCCCTGAATGCGCTGGACGAGAATCTCCTCTTGGATCAGCGCGGCCTCCCGCACGTAATCATCATCGGGCTGAAAATACATAAAGAGCGTGACAAAGGGCGCCTGCCCATTCGTCGTCATCAGCGTATTGATCTGGTACTGAATCGTCTGTATGCCATCCTTGACCTCTTTACGCGTCCGCTTCCAGGCAATCTCCGCCGCCTTCTCTGGATCTGGCTCCAGCCCATAGATCTCCGTCTGCTCCTCGAGCGCCGCCGCGAGATATTTCTCATAGCTCTTCCTGGCATAGGGCGCGAGGATGCGGTCGATGCCATTGATGCTCTGGCCGCCATATTGACCGCTCGCCACCTGGGCAATAATCTGCGTCGTCACTGTGCAGGCAACCTGGAAGGACTTCGGGCTGTCGATTTTCTTGCCATTGATGACGGTGCCATTTTTTAACATATCTTCGAGATTGACGAGACAGCAATTGAACATCGGCTGGATGATATAGTCCATGTCGTGGAAGTGGATCGCCCCCGAATCGTGTGCGAGCACAATATCCGTCGGCATGAGGAGGCGACGCGCAATATCCTTAGACACCTCGCCCGCAATCAGGTCGCGCTGAGTGCTGACCACGCGCGCATCCTTGTTCGAATTCTCATCGAGGACAGAAATATTAGAACTGTTGAGAATGCCCACAATCTCCGCATCACTCGTGTTGATCTGCCGCTTGTAGGACTGGACAGAGCGATAGCTCTCATAGGCCCTCGCCGTCGCGGGATTGCCGTATTGAAGAAGCTTATAATAGACCTGCTCCTCGATGCCATAGATTGTCATCGGCGCTGGCTGTAAAGCGGCAAAAGCCTCAATCTCTTCCGCGATCCGCCCAGCCTGCCCTGCGACATAGATGCCCGTCGGTGAATGCATTGCCTTCTCAATCGCGATTGTGATCTTCTCACGGTCAAAGGGAACCGTCTCCCCATTTCTCTTGATGACCTCTAGGGCGCCTTGCCGAACCGGCCGAAAGGGCAGGCGAAAAGACTCCGTATTTTGAAACTCACGCATCTTTGTGGCGAGATTTTCTTCCATGGCGTTCATCAGATCCTCCTCATGCGTCCTCAGACGAAACTGTCATAGCCCATTATGGGCGGACAAGAGGAAATGTCAAGAGATCGAAGACAATATATTGTGCTTATTTTCTTAAATTTTGATGACAGTCTACTATCTATAGATTACGTCATGATATCCTGAACCTTCTGCGATGAGGGGTTCTCGAGCGAGATCACGAAGCCTCCTGACTTGCTTATTCCGTCTCCCATGGGTAGACGGCCTCGATGGTCTCGCGGTCTTTCATTTTCAAGACGAAGTCACCGAAGACTTGTTGCTGCTGGCCATCCCTTGAGTAGGCGAGAAAGTAGCGCGTGGTCAGATAATTCTGATCTCTGCGCGCGTCGTAGATATTGAGACCGTCGAGGTGCAGAGGGCCCTCGAGGATGGGCTCTTGAAGTTCGATTGCGCCCTGAACAATGGCTTTTGTCTCTGCTTGATAGCTCTCCAGAGCCTCCTGCATGAGACGGCGATCTTCTCCGCTTGCTGTGCGGAGAGGAGAGGTGGCCTTGACCGTCTCTAGACAGCTGAGGGCAAAGGGCCGCTTTACATCGTTAAAGCGGTAGAGACCCGCCTGCAGGGCCGCGGCGATAAAGAGCGCCCCGCTGTCATAGTTGACGACGCGGATGGGGAAATAGTTTTTTGCTTTGAGAAGGCGCGCTCTGAGCTCCTGGAGCCACTTCTCTGCCTTCTTGGCATCTAAGCGGGAGAGGACTTGCCATTCGACATAGCTCGCCGTCCCCTCGATCTCCTCGACCTGGGCCTCATAGAGATATGGCTCTGGATACTTGGCCTGCCGGCTCTTGCGGCTCTGGAGGACATCCTGAAATGTCTGGGCACTGTCTCCCCTGCACAGTTCGAGGAGGAGACGATTTTCATGGAACTTCATCGCCAAATTGTCGGGCTCATACTCATAGTCAAAGAGCGCATCCATCTCACGGGCATAGCAGTCCCAGCCCTGTATCTCCTGGAAGGCATGAAACATCTCATGCACCATCTTGGCACAGAGGAGATCGGGGTCGATCTCCTGCACCAGCCACCAGATGGCAATGGACTCCCCCTGGTAGGAGAGGGCCGTATTGGCACAAAATTCAGCCGGCTTCTCAATATATTGACCGTTGAAATAGCAGTTCTCATGGTCATAGAGGGCAAATTTCAATGGCCCAAAGCCCGGCCAAATCTCCCCGAGATCCAGCCTTTTTAATCTCTTTTCAATCGCTTCGTACTGCTGTTTCAGATTCACCTCAAAGCTCCTTCTAAAGGAATGAGGGGCTGTGCCCCTCGTCTTTATCTCTGGTCATTCCGGCGCATTGCGGCCAGACCGAGTTCATTGAGAATATGCCATGGACGGTTGAAGAGTGGCTGGAAGAAAAAGTCGCCAAAGGCGAGATCATCAATCGTCAGTTTCCCCTTGATCGCCATGGAGAGGGCCTGGATAGCGCCTGTCATATCCATCTTGGAGAGGATCTGACCCCCGAGGAGGAGGCGGCTCTCCTTGTCGTAGAGCAGTTTGGCATAGACCTTGGCATTCATCTCTTCGGGGAGGTAGCTGTCGAGGGCTAGGCTCTCGATATAGACGGCATCCCAGTCGAGGTTCGTCCTCGCAGCGCTCCCCTCATTGAGTCCTGTCGAGGCAAAGGCGTAGTCGAAGACGCGAAGAGCCGAGGTCCCCTGCATCCCCGTGAAGGGGAAGCGCTTGCCTTCCAAGTTCTTGGCCGCCACGCGTCCGAGCTTGCGCGCATTGGTCGCCAAGTCAATACTGATATGCTGTCCCGTCGGATTGAACTTCATCAAGGTCGCGCCCCCGGCAGCGAGCACATCTTCGGCCGAGGTATGCATATAGTCATCGACCACGATGAAACCGCGCGGATCGAGTTCGACACGCCCCTCGAGCCACTTCGTGTTCGGGTGATTGCCGATGCAGATGAGGACGAGCTGAGCCGGATAGTGCTCCGTCTTGCTCTTCACGCCCGTGACATGTCCCGCCTCGCCGAGACATTTTTCAACTTCGACGTCGCCGATGAAGCGGATCCCGTGGCGCTCGATCTCTGCCGTCAAAATATCCGTCAGCTCGCGGTCGAGGTGGGTGCTGATCAGGCGCTCCCCCCGATTGAGCATCGTGACTTGCTTTCCAGCCTTGGCAAAGCAGATGGCGGCCTCGAGGGCGATATAGCCGCCTCCGACAATGACGACCTCATGAATCGAAGGGTCGACTTCCTTATAGCGCAGATATTCGGCGGAATCCCGGCCGCCAAAGAGGGCGACATTCTCGAGATCCAGACCTGGGATATCAGGGAGATTGGGCGCCATGCCGACGCCGAGGATGAGGCGGTCGTAGGATTCGACTCGTTCTTCTCCGAGCTCTCTGTCGAGGACGCGAATCTCGTGGGCCGCAGGCATCAGTTCTATGACCTCCGTGTGTGGGAAGACTTCAACTCCCCGTGCCCTCATGGACTCGGCCGAGCTGTAGCGGATGCTGTCGACATCTTTGACTGTACCTTCCAGGTACAGATGCATCCCTCAGGACATGAAGGAGAGATCATCTCCCTGCTCGTACCACTGGAGCTGATGCTCCTCTGGGCTCTGCAATAATTCTTCGAGGGCCTCGTAGCCCGCATGCGATGAGCCTATGACAATCACTTTCATTGATAGGTGCTCCTTTTCTCTGAAAAATGGGGACGCCTCGCTCTCTTAAGAGCCCTGCGTCACCTCTTAAAGGTATCAGAAATAGCTCTGAATAGACAGAGAAGGAGAAGCGAGCCTCCGCTCAGTAGAGCAATCCCTCTTCCAGTTCTCTAAGAGCCTCTCGCCCGAGTAATTCCTCCACCATGGCAAAAGCCAAATGAGAAGCATATCTGGGGCCCATAGCGGTCCAGATGTGCCCATCTTTGACCAGAGCCTCGTCGACGCGGCCCTCGGTCTCCAGATGGTCCTCGAAGCCTGGGTAACAGGTGAATTGCCCTGCCTTCAATAAGTTCAGTCGATCGAGGACGGCAGGTCCCGCACAGATAGCGGCGATCAATTTCTCCTCGCTGTTGAACTGGCTGACCCAGGCTCGCACTTGCGGATCCCCTGCCAGGTGGGTCGCCCCTGGGAGTCCGCCGGGAATATAGATGGCGTCAAAGTCGTTAGGGTCGAGCTTTCTCAAAGAGGCATCCGCCTGCACTTTCACATCGTGGGAGGATCTGACGAGAAGCTCCGGACCAACAGCGGCGAGAACGGCCTCTCCCCCTGCCCTCCTGAAATAGTCCACGATCGTCAGCGCTTCTAATTCTTCGAATCCCTCTGCTAAGAAGACCAGTAATTTTTTCATCCTGAAACCTCCTTTGACTTTCTGATAAGTCAAGATGCTGATCGTCTCTCTGCCTTCAGCTTATCATGCCCCGCCGATTTAATCGATGATTCCGAGCCTCTGATATTCCTGGTAATCTGAGACCGGGATGGCAAAGAATCCCTCGATGACGAAGTCGTCGCGACACCAGGTCAGTCCCACGGATTCGACCCCTACGGTCTCATAGCGCGAGAGATTGCCCTTGCCCGTCAACTTACTGTGGATGCCGACGACTTCTTGGTCGATGGAATTTTGGATCAGGCCATCTTCGGTAAAGTAATCGGGGCCTGCGTGGCGGGTCTCGACATTGTCGACCACGATGTACTCATAGGTCCAGCCATCAGCTCCGGTGATGTAGACCCTATCACCTATCTGCATGGGCATAAAGGGCAGGAAGCCCGGATTCCTATTGTGGCCGATGTAGTGGCTCGCCTCGTCGTCTAGAGCCGAGAAGGGCGTCAACTCCTCGACGACATAGCCTTGATCGATCAATTGCTGGCCGAGGAGCGCCTTCTCATTGCCAGAGCCACCGTCGAACATGAGCTCCTTGGGACAGGGAATATAAGTGATGAGAATTTGATTCCAGACGAGGCTATTCGGGGGATAAATCTGTCCGATGGACGATCTCTTCTCGGCGAGACCGCGTCTGGCCTCGCGGACGATTCGGCGCTCTTCAATGAGGGCGGCCGCTCGCTCGTGCATGAGCTGATTTTGAGATTTGCCATGTTTTTTTGGCTTTGGTTCGAGGAGATAGCGCTGAATTTCTCTGAGTTCCCTGTTGATTCTAGCTACGCGCTCCGGACCCGTTTCAGGGCGTTCTGTCGCCTCTGGCAGTTCTCCGATTGCCTGGGTCTCATCGATTTTTGTGGTCTCAACTGTATTTTGCGGCTGACGACTGCGGCAGGCGCTCAAAGTGATGAGACTCATGAGAAGAAGAAGAGAAAGTGTTAGGCTCAATGAGCGCTTGAATCTATGCATTGGCCAAGGCCTCCTCGTCCAGCTGATACATCTTGCGAAGCCTAGTGATCAGCTTGGGCTTATCGTTTCTTATGGGGTCAAGCATAACATAGATAAGAATCTCCTGGAGAGCTTCTGCGATGACGGGTCCCGAGAGTCCCAGCGTCATCAGGTCGTGGCCGTTGACTGCGAGGTCTCGGAGGCGATGGGGGCCTGCTAGGAGACGCTTTACGAGTGTTTCTTGTTGCTCGATCAGCAGTTCTTTCTCGCTCCGCTTATCATCGGATTGAGCACTGATGTCTGCCCATTTGAGCTCGAAGAGAAGTGGCCAGACTGCGTCCTCCTCTCTCGCGATCAACTTGGCCCACTTGTATGGCTTGACGCTCAGGTAGTCATGGAGGGCGATGGCGCGGAGAATGAGCTCTCTTTGACGCTTGGGGATCTTGAGTTTTTCTAAAATCTCCCGGGCCAGTATGACGGACTCCTCGGCGTGATTGTAGAAATGAGCCGTTCCCTGCTCATCGTAAGTCTTACACGCGGGCTTCCCGAGATCGTGGAGGAGAGCGGCGAGGCGTCCCTCGGGGGTCGTCGCAGCACATGCCGCCTCGACACTGTGGCGGCCGACATCGTAGAGATGAAAGCTGCACTCTTGCCTGCAGTCAAAGAGCTGATCAATCTCGGGGAAGATGACGGCGAGGATTCCTACTTCATGAAGTCTCGTCACACCTCGGGGATTGTCGCTTAAGATCTGT
Organism: Bacillota bacterium; assembly: GCA_023426575.1. GTDB lineage: Bacteria > Bacillota > Clostridia > Saccharofermentanales > DTU023 > JAFAAL01. The sequence goes on along the minus strand of JAFAAL010000025.1, from coordinate 24,754 downwards.
AGAAACTCTGCGGCAATGCGCTCGTCGCTGATGCGCCTGAGTTCTGGGGCTAAATCTCTCATAGCCTCCTCTGTCCGCCCTTCGATCTCGAAGTCGAGGCGATTGGCAAAGCGGACGGCGCGCAAAATCCGCAGCGCATCCTCCTGGAAGCGTTTATGAGGCTCGCCCACAGCGCGGATGAGGCCCGCGCTCAGATCGTCTTGGCCACCATAGGGATCGACAATCTTCCCGTCTTCTCCGAGGGCCAGCGCATTGATCGTAAAGTCGCGCCGGCTGAGATCTTCCTCGATGGTACTGGCTCTCCTCACAAAGCTCGGATGACGAGCATCGTGGTAAGGGCCCTCTTCGCGATAGCTCGTAACTTCATAGTCGCCGTCTGCCCATTGAATGACGACCGTCCCAAATTCCTCACCATGATGAAGCTGCGGATGTTCTCGGAAGAGTTCGCTGACCTCAAGAACTGAGAGATTGCTCGCGAGGTCAACATCATGGAGAGTCCGATTGAGGAGGAGGTCGCGGACCGCGCCACCGACGATATAGCCCTCCCCTACACTATTGAGACGCTCTAAGATAACGCGAGCTCCCTCAGGGATGGCGCTGAAGTCTAAAGATTTAGATGGCTGCGAGGGGCGGCTGGACTCGGTGCGCACAGTCTCCACCACTTGATTCAAAAGATCGACAGCCTCGTCGATCTCCTCGAGCGGAATCTGGGCGTAACTCAGGAGGATCTTATCGGGACAATTGGCCTCGATCTGGTAGTCATGGAGGGCCTGGAGGCGCAGGCCCTGCCGGGCCGCCTCCTCTATCACGACTCTGGTCTCGAGGCCCGGCACTTCCAGGAGGAGGTGCAGGCCGGCTTCTGCGCCAGAGACGATGTAGCTTCCTGCCGCCTCGAGACGAGTGACGAGTTTCTCCCTTTTCTTTGCATAGATTTGTCGCACTCTATTGAGATGGCGAGAAAATTGCCCCGATTGGATGAACTCGGCCATGACGAGCTGGCTCAAGACAGGCACGGGACAGGAGAAAAGCGCCGCTTTATGACGATAAATGGAGAGCAGTGATTCAGGCAGGACGAGATAGCTGAGACGCAGCGCAGGCGTAAAGCTCTTAGAAAAGCTGCCAAGATAGATCACACGTCCCGTCTGATCTAGACTCAGAAGCGGTGGAATCGGGCGATTCGTAAACTTAAATTCAGAGTCATAGTCATCCTCGATTAGGTAGCGCCGCTCTGATTTACTGAGCCAATTGAGAAGCGCCATACGCCTCGAGATCGGATAGATCTGGCCACTCGGAAACTGGTGAGAGGGCGTGACCGTCAGAATATCGACATCGCTGGCCTCGAGACTTTGCATGTCGATCCCCTCTTCGTCGAGAGGGAGCGGATGGAAGTGCTTCTGCTTCAGTTTTAATGTCTCCGCAATGCGTAAGAAGCCTGGATCTTCGATGCCATAGACAGCATCTGTCGGAAAGATATCGAGGAGAAGTTTTAAAAGATAATCCGTTCCCGAACCGAGGACAATAGCCGCAGGATCGACCAGGAGGCCACGGCTCTGCCTGAGATGGAGGGCGATGGCCTCGCGGACTGGCAACTCCCCCTGATCTTCTGGACTGCGGCTCAGGGCCATTTCGGATGTCTTGAGAAGCTGGCGGTAGAGGCGCTGTAAGTCTTTTAGAGGCAGACTCGAGCGGTCGACACCGCCATAGCCGAAGTCATAAGAGAAGTCAGTCGTCGTATGAGCTCTAGCTTGAAAAGAGAGAGGTCTGGGGGCTTTTGGCGCTTCTATGTTTGGCTTAGAGAAGGAATATTGGTACTCACTATCTAATGTCCTGACATAATACCCGCTTCGTTCTCTGGCCTCTATATAGCCCTCGTCAATGAGCTGCTCATAGGCTCGCACGACAGTGTTCTGGCCGATCCCCAGGGTGTGGGCCAACTGACGCTTGGCCGGGAGACGCTCACCGGCCTCGATCTCGTGTGCGAGGATGAGATCTCTCAAATGAAAATAGAGCTGTCTATAGAGAGGCTCATCTGCGCGCTGGCTGGGAAGGTGGTAAAGCTCCATTTTGGTCCTCCTCTTTTTCTTGATTTTGATTCTATCCTAAGGATCAGATTTTGTCTAGACTAAAGTCAATGTTTTTCTAGGAGGCCCAAGATGGCAAAGAAATTTGACAAGAAATTAGCAGAACAATTAAAGGGCGGCGTCATCATGGACGTTGTCAACGTCGAGCAGGCTCAGATTGCCGAAAAGGCTGGCGCCTGTGCCGTCATGGCGCTCGAGCGTGTCCCCGCTGATATCCGCGCCGCGGGTGGCGTCTCGCGCATGAGCGATCCCAAGATGATCAAGGAGATCATGGCTGCCGTCAAGATTCCCGTCATGGCCAAGGTGCGTATCGGCCACTTCGTCGAGGCTCAGATTCTCGAGGCGATCGGCATTGACTTCGTCGACGAGAGTGAAGTTTTGAGCCCTGCTGACGAGGTCTTCCATGTCAATAAGCAAGATTTTAAGGTTCCCTTCGTCTGTGGGGCGCGTAATCTCGGTGAGGCCCTGCGCCGCATCGCTGAGGGTGCTGCAATGATTCGGACCAAGGGCGAGCCTGGCACGGGCGACGTCGTGCAGGCGGTCACGCACCTGCGCCAGATCAATGGCGAGATCAAGCAGGTCCAGGCCCTGCGCAAGGATGAGCTCTATGTCATGGCCAGAGATCTCCAGGTTCCCTATGACCTCGTCGTCTATGTCCACGAAAATGGCAAGCTGCCCGTGGTTAACTTTTCGGCAGGCGGCGTCGCTACCCCTGCCGATGCCGCGCTGATGATGCAGCTCGGAGCCGAGGGTGTCTTCGTCGGTTCCGGCATCTTCAAGTCGGGGGATCCTGCTCGCCGTGCCGCCGCCATCGTCCAGGCCGTCAAGCACTATGACGACGCCCAAAAATTGGCCGAAGTCTCCGAGGATCTCGGCGAGGCCATGGTCGGCATCAATGAGGATGAGATTGCCGTCATTATGAGCCAGAGGGGCATCTAGAGGCTTTTGTTCTAAATATAAGAATTGGACAGGATGAATCCTCCGACCCGATAGCTTAAATTCAAATCTTTTGTATAAATCGGATGACTCGTCTGACCATCAAAAAGAAATTGTTCCATTCTTGTGTTATTGTTCAGAACGGTCATCTTGCTTTCCTGAGGACCTCAAAGTATAATAGGAAGGAATGAATTTAAGATTGATTTTAAATTTTTATTAAAATTTGGAGGTCGCACCTGATGAGTAAGCGTCTTGTCCCCCTTTTCTTGCTCGTTCTCTTCTTTCTCCCTCTCTTCACGCCCGTCTTGAGCGCTGAGGAGACGACAGCAGAAACTGCTGGTGAAACTCTTGCAGACTCAGCTAGTGAAACTGCTGAGGCGACTGTGGCGGAGTCTTATAGTGAAGCTACTGAGGAGACTGATTCGGAAGCTCCCACGGAAACAGCTTCTGAGACTTCCGCTCCAACTGCCGCGGAGTCAGCAGAGAGCTCGATGTCTGATCTGAGACCACAGCCCTTCAATATAATCCGTTCCCCAGCAGAGACGACGACTTTTACCTTCTATGTCGATGGCGAAATATACCAAGACGCCAATAATGAATGGAATAATCCACAAGTGCTCAAAGAGGGGGAGTATCTGCTAGAACCCAAACCTCCCTTGATGGCTAATAAGCTCTTTGAAGGCTGGTATATCGGCGATGAAAAAATTGTCTTCCCCTATCAGGTGGGTCATTTTGAGTCCGAGGTCATAGTTGAGGCCAAATTTATAGATGCCGTCCAAGTCACTTTCTGGCAGTTTCTTGACGGTCAAAATAAAATTTTACGCGTCAAGCCCATTGAATCGGGCAAGCAAGTCGATGCCACGGGTGTTCCAATGATTAGCGAGGCTGGCTCTATTTTCTCGCATTGGACGAAAACAGATAAATTTGAAAAGCCATCTGAAGATGACGCGAAGAATCCCTTTGACTTCAATCAAGCTATTACAGAGAATACCTTTCTCCTTGCTGTCATGAAGCCTGGCTACCTCGTAACCTTCCAGAGCCACGGTGGCACCGTGGTTGACCAAGTGCGGGTCGGCTCAGACGAGCTCATTTCAGATAAGGCTCCTAAGGATGATCAGATGAAGCGGATGGGCTTTGACTTTTCTCATTGGTCCTTGGAAGAGAACGGAGTCCCATATAATCTGAACCAATCCCCAAAAGAAGATCTCACTCTCCACGCTGTCTGGAAGAATGGTTCCAGTAAGTACCGCGTGGTCTACTACGGCGAACTCGCAGACAGCGATGAATATGAGCGACTCTTTGCCCTGGACCGAGATGCTGGTACAGGCTCGATCTTGGAAGAAGATATGCTCCGGGCTGCCATTTCAAATGACTTTGATAATAGTGAGTATAGTTCTCTTAAAGACGAGTACATATATGATCACATCTCATTCTTCTCCACTGACAAAGATGGCAATGGCAATGACTTAGTCCGTGGCGATCAGACGAGTATCGTCAGAATCTATCTGCAGCGCAAAAGGTACACGATCACTTTTAAATCAAGTGACGGCAAAACGGATTATTTCTCAACCCCACTCAAGTGGAATCAGGCGACCAATGAGGCCTTTTCTAAGGCTTCTGAGATTTCGCGCAAGCCATTTTGGACAAAAAATATTAATTCTTACAGAGACGTGTATTCCAGTCCACCGAAAATGGAACGAAACGATATGACTCTGTACCAGAGCAAGATAAATGCGACAGGCCAATATACCTATACCTTCTATTACAGGGAAGATGGTGACGAGGATACTGATATTTTGAAACCTTTTTCATTTAATTATTCTAGCACGAGAGCGAGAGTAACCGAGAGCGACTACATTACAATCGATGGTTTCAAGCGTAGAGATACACCAAAAAAGGAAAAATTTACAAGTGATGGGCCAAATCGGTACAAACATACTTTCTATTATATTCGCCTTGATTTCCCCATCGTTGTCTATGCTCGAAATGATGCCTATCCACCAATTCAAGAATTGGCCAGATTTTTCTATGATCTGCCCATTGATGACGAGCGCAACAAAGGGAACAATCCGAACGATAATCAGTATGAACTGGCAGAGAGCTACTTTGAAAATTTTAAAGAGAACATAAGTCAGAGAGAAAGCGACAATTTTATCTTCAAGGGCTGGGCCACAGAGGCTGACGGTCAGGTCGTCTATAAGTCCTTTGAGGACATCAAAAATTATAAGATGGGACTCAATGCCCTCGTTCTCTACGGCGTCTGGGAACCCCCGACACACAAGATTACCGTCTATAGGACCAATCAGCTAAGTGCGAAGAGCCAGATCATTACAGTGAATCATAGGGCGACTATGGATGAGAATCTTGCTGAGGAGCTCAAATCAAATACTGGCGAAAAATATGCCGATAGACCAGATGCAGAAGGCGCGGAATTCCTCGGCTGGTACTACTATGGGAAAGATGATCAGCTCATGCCCTTTGATTACAAGGCCATCATCGACCGTGACTACGAGCTCTATCCTTTGTGGACGGTTTCCAATGTCCGAGTCCATGTCGATATGAATGGTGGGACGGCCAATCAAGTGGATATTGAAAAGATTACTGTCAATATCTATGCCTATGGATCTGCCTTTACAATTCCTATTTTGAGAAACATCAAGGGTCCCGAAGGGAAGCCGACTTTCCTCGGCTGGAAGATTGTTAAGGAGAATAATGAAGAGGAGGATGAGCTCGACGTAAACAAGATCTATTACACCTCGCATATCATCCCCATGCTCCAAAACATCACTCTCGTGGCCCAATGGGGTCCTGCCAATATGCCCACGAGTCTACAATACCTGGCTAATGATGGTTCTGAGAGAGAGATGGTCCTGGCAGCCGATAACAACAGCATCCTCGCGGTCATTGAGAATCCCTTCCCACGTCCAGGCTACAAATTCCTCAGTTGGAATACGCAGGCAGACGGCCAAGGTGAGACTTATTTAGTGGGCGAGACTTTCCTCATCGACAGAGTCAATGAGGACTCCTCCAATCGACTCTACGCTATATGGGAAGAATTGCCCGTGCCAGTACCTGAGCCCACAACGACCCCTGAGAACCTGAATCCTCCCTTCCCTCCGGTGGCTCAGTATCCCCAGACAGAAGATGTCTATCGTCCAGTAGAGAATTCTCCTCTCAGCAGCTCGCCCTCTCAAGCTCCCACAGGGGGGATCCTCCGTCCCGCTGTTCCCGTTACGGGTGAAAAACGCGTGGCCCTTTCGACCTCTCTCCTCTTCCTGGGCCTGGCGGCTACTCTCTTGCTATTCAGAGGACGTAAGCATTAAGATCTAAGCATTAAACTTGGACGAAGCGACGTCATGAGGAGGCCCCATGCCAGACTTTAGACGACATCTCAAGGATCTTCCCGACCAGAGAGGTTTCTTTGCCTCCTATGGAGGGGCCTTTCTGCCCGCCGAGTTAGAGGCCGCCTTTCAGGAGATCGCCGAGGCCTATCTGACGATTGCCCACTCGGCCCGCTTTATCTCCGAGCTCAGGCGGATCCGCCGTGAGTTCCAGGGACGGCCGACGCCCGTCTATCACTGCGAGCGCCTCTCCCGTGACCTCGGGGGGACACAGATCTATTTGAAGCGGGAGGATCTCAACCATACGGGGGCCCACAAGCTCAACCACTGTATGGGTGAGGGGCTGCTCGCCCAATTCATGGGCAAGAAAAAATTGATCGCCGAGACGGGGGCAGGCCAACACGGTGTCGCCCTCGCTACGGCCGCTGCCTATTTTGGATTGGAATGTGAGATCCACATGGGGGCGGTCGATCTCGCAAAGCAGAGCGCCAATGTGGCGCGGATGCGAGTTCTCGGGGCAGAGGTCATTCCCGTCAGGGCGGGACTCCAGACGCTCAAAGAGGCTGTTGATTCAGCCTTTGACTCCTATTTGAGACAGCGAGATCAGGCAATCTACTGCATCGGTTCGGTCGTCGGCCCACACCCCTTCCCTATGATGGTGCGTGATTTTCAGGCCATCGTCGGCATCGAGGCCCGTGAACAATTTCTGGAGATGACGGGCTTCTTGCCCGACCGCGTGGTGGCCGCTGTCGGCGGCGGCTCAAATGCCATGGGCATCTTTTCAGCCTTCTTGGATGAGCCCGTGGAACTCTACGGCGCTGAACCCCTGGGCCGAGGTGTCGGACTCGGGGATCATGCCGCCTCACTGACTTATGGCTCTCCAGGGACAATACACGGCTTCCACTCCCTTATGCTCAAGGATGCCGAGGGCGAAGCTGCCCCCGTCTATTCGATTGCCAGTGGCCTCGACTACCCCTCCGTCGGTCCTGAGCACGCCTATCTCAAAGAGATCGGACGGGCGCAGTATCTCGCTGTCAGTGATGAGGAGGCGGTCGACGCCTTCTTTGCACTCTCGCGTCTCGAGGGCATCATCCCGGCGATAGAAAGCGCTCACGCCGTCGCTTTGGCCCTGCGTCTCGCTCGCACCGATGAGCAGCCGCGTTTTATCCTCGTCAACCTCAGTGGGCGTGGCGATAAGGATATCGACTATCTGCTCGAGCACTATGGCTCACGACTCAGTTTTATAAGCGATCCCCTGGCTCCACTTGATTGAGAGCCATGTAGAGGAGCGCATTGATGATGGCAGCGGCGACATTACTGCCGCCCTTGCGTCCTCGCGCCACGATATAGGGCAGGCCATATCGCGTGCAAGTCGAGATGATCTCCTCCTTGCTCTCCACGACATTAACGAAGCCGACAGGCACGCCGACGACGAGGGCGGGTCTCAGTCCCTGCTCGATCAGCTGGCAGATCTCGAGGAGAGCGGTCGGTGCATTGCCGACGACGAGAATGGCCCCGGGATAGCGCTCGGCAGCGAGTTTTTGTGCCTCGATGGCGCGGGTCTGACCCGATTGTTTAGCTGCAGCCACGACCTCGGGACTTGCCATATCGCAGTGGAGCTCGAGGCCAAGAGTCTTCAGCGCACGCTGATTGATGCCCGACTTGGCCATATTCGTGTCGGTGACAATCGGGGTCCCCGACTTGAGGGCGCTGAGAGCCCTCGGCACCGCCCCAGGGCTCAAGCTCAGATTCTCAATGTAGTCAAAGTCGGCCGTCGTGTGGATGACGCGCTTTAAAATGGCCTCGCTCTCAGGCTCTGGCTGAAAGTCTCGCGCCGCCAGTTCCGCGGCGATGATCTCCATGCTGCGCCGCTCAATATCTGCGGCATTGCTGATGATCTCTGGATGCATCATTTCCTCCCCTAATAACGGCAGTTAAGCGTGATGATAAAGATTGGGTTCTCGGCCATCAGGAGGTGGTAGGAGCCGAGCTCTCGCGCCCGGCTGACGGCCATCTGGGTCAGCTCATACTTGAGTTCTAGATCGGCCAGAATACGCACAACTTCGCTCAGCGTCTCGAGGGCAATCGCCGTCACACAGAGTCTCACCCCCGGATTGAGGCTCAGCGCCCGCTCGATGACCGTCCGCATCTCGCCACTACTGCCGCCGATAAAGACGATGTCCGGGCGTGGACAATCCAGGATCATCTGAGCCGCCTGACCCTCACGAATCTCGAGGCGATGCGCACTGAGACGCTTGGCATTCTGAGCGATGAGGGCACAGGCCTCCGGCTTGCGCTCGATCGCAAAGACCGTCGCCCCTTGCAGGGCCATTTCAATCGCAACACTCCCCGTCCCAGCCCCGACGTCCCAGGCAATCTCGCCCTCTTTGACGGCGAGCTTGGCCATGACGAGGGCCCTCACTTCCTGCTTTGTCATCGGGACATCCCCTCGGACAAAAGCCCCATCCGGCAGCCCTGACGCCTGGCGCTGGAGATTTTTACGCACCAGGCTCTGCCCCTGGCTCGCCGCGACGAGGAGGACGGAGAGGCTGTCATAGCTCTTTGCAGCCAGTTCCTGGACAGTTCCCTCTGTCAGGCGCTCATCTTCTAGGCCGAGATTCTCGCCCACAGCGGCATAGAAGGAGCCATAGCCTGCTTTATTCAGTTCGGCACAGAGGAGATCTGGTGTCCACTGTCCCCCCGTCAGGAAGAAGACGGGCTGGCCATAGCCAATCTCTGCCACGGGATCGAGGGTCCTGCCATGAGCTGAGACGAGACGCCAGTCCTGCCAGGGAGTCTCGAGTCGAGCAGCCAGCATCTGGACGGCGGATATGCCTGGGAGGAGCTTGAAGTCGAGGCCCGCCTCACGAAGTTTGGGCACGAGAGGAGTCGCCCCCGAGTAGAAGAGACTGTCGCCTGACATGACGATCGCGATCTCGCTCTGTCCTGCAGCAAGCGACTTTTTCAGCGCCGCCATGATCTCGCTAGTGGCGATGGCGGCAATCAGAGTCTGATCTTCCCTCATCTGGGGCTGTAGGCTCTCGAGCAGGCGGCTCGCGCCAATAATCGTCTGAGCACTCTCTAAAATCTCTCTTTTTTCCATGTCGATCGTGGGCCACTGCCCAGTCCCGAGTCCGATTATGTAAATCATCTTGGCGGCTCCTTCTCTGCCCAGGCGAGAATCTCTTGGGCACTATAGCCCGACTCCTCGGGCCTGGCGATGACGACGATCTCACATCCTGTCGCGCTGGCGGCGGCCAACTTTTCGGGGCAGCCGCCCGTCTCACCTCCATCCTTGGTCACGAGGACTCGGATGTCAAATTCTCGGATCTGTCTCAAATTGTCCTCATAGCTGAAGGGCCCCTGCGCGGCAATGATCTGAGATCTGGGAATTCCAGCCGCCTCGCAGGCCTCGAGGCTTGCGGCAGCGGGCAAGACGCGGGGGTAGAGGCGCTCGACGCCGAGCTCTCTATACTTTGCAATCTCCTTGCTGCCTGTGCTCAGGAAGATGCGGCCTGGTATTGTCTTGAGCTCTGCGACCGCTTCCTCCACAGTCCTAACAATCCGGGCCTCGACCGGCAAGGGACTGCGCTCTCTTAGAAGGCGCAGATAGGGGGTCGAGCTATGCTTACAGGCGGCCTGAAGCTCGGCTGAGACAATTTCTGCATAGGGATGCGTAGCGTCGATGACGGCCCGGGGCCTCTCTTCTAAAATGAGGGCCTCCATGCCCGCCCGATCCAGGCGGCCCTGGCGGAGCTCGAGCTTTTCATCCTCGGGCTGGAGGGCGATGGCGTAGGCGGTCGCCACACTGAGGAGGACGGAATAGCCGCGTTCGAGGAGCTCGATGCCGAGCTCTCGCCCATCTTGCGTCCCGGCAAAGAGGAGAAAATCAGGCATGGCGGTAGCCCCGCGGAGTCACCATGCGACCTGCGATCATCTGGGTCTGGCTGTTGCCGATAAAGACAGTGCAGAACATGTCGAGCTCTTGCTCTGGCAGTTCAGCCAATCTGAAGAACCAGCTCTCCTCCCCCTCCCTGCCAATATTGCGCACAGCGGCACAGGGAGTTTCTGGGGCTTTTGCCGCTTTGAGCAGAATTTCTGTGGCAAGTTTCGGATAGTCTGGCCGCTTCCTCGAGGCGGGGTTGTAGAGGACGATGGCAAAATCGCCGAGGGCGGCGGCCTCGAGGCGCTTTTCGATGAGCTCCCAGGGGGTCAGGAGGTCAGAGAGCGAGATCAGGCAGCTGTCGTGGCCGAGGGGAGCGCCAAGTCGCGCTGCCCCCGTGAGGGCGGCTGTGAGGCCCGGCACGATCTCGATCTCAACGTCCGGATAGCGGGGAGCGAGCTCGAGGCTGAGGCTAGCGAGGCCGTAGATGCCCGAATCGCCGCTGCTGACGAGGGCGATCTCCGCCCCCGCCTGGGCTCGCTCGAGGGCCATTTCGACGCGCTGGAGCTCTTGGCGCATGCCCGAGCTGAGATACTCTTTCTCTGGAAAATCTTCGCGGAGGAGCTCATTGTAAACTTTATAACCACAGATGATCTCCACCCGCTCGAGCACCGCCAGAGCTTCTAGGGTCATTTCCTCACGGCGTCCAGGGCCCATGCCGAGGACCCAGAGCTTGCCTTTATTCTTCATCTTGCCACCGCCAATCTAAATTCATCTTGCGTCGCGCGAGGGCGAGCGTCACTCCGTTTTTGACCGTGCGCTGAATCATCAGCTTGCCGCCGCCCGCGAGCGCCACGGCCGAGCGCTCACAGACATTACCGACACCTGTCGTCAAGCGGACAAAGGGGGATTCCGAGAATTCGCCAGGCTGCGCGGCCAGTTCCTCAGCCGAAAAGAATTTTGTCTCCCAGCCATGCGCCTCGGCAAATTGCAGGAGGCCGAGCTCATCGGCCTTGAGCTCAATGCTTCCGATGCCGAGAATCGCCTCGGGCGCGATATTGACCTCGGCAAAGGCCGCCTCAATCGCCTGTGCCTCCGTGCCCCTGCGACAGCCGATGCCGAGATAGAGGTTCGGCGGCACCAGTTGGAGACTCTCCGCCGCGAGGGGCGGGAGATAATTGCGATAGTCGATGACAAAGTCAGCCGCTTCTTGAATACAACTGCGCAGGCCTGGCGGGGCATTGCCCGAGATCTTCAGCGCACTGTGGAAATTGACAGTCTCTCCAGCCAGAAGCTGACTTGTCACGTGCTTGATCTTCTCGGGATTTCTGAGCTTGAGGCCCTGGACTCGTGCCCACTCATCGACGGGGAAGATCCCCTCCTGATCGCTCGCCGTCGTCACAATCGCCTGAGCGTTCAGAAATTTGGCAATCTTTTGGGCCAGCGCATTGGCCCCGCCAAGATGTCCCGAGCAGAGCGAGATGACGTAGCGGCCCGCGTTGTCGATGACGAGCACCGCCGGATCTTCGCTCTTTGATTTAAGATAGGGCGCGATGGCCCGTACGGCAATGCCCGTCGCCCCGATAAAGATCAGGCAGGTCGCCGAGGCAAAAGCCCCCTCCGTCCACGTTTTGAGTTCAATATCTCTTGGACAGCGCTGGGCTCGCCCCTGAAAGTGCTGGGCCAGCTTCTCAGCAAGCTTTGCCCCGGACTCTGTAAAGCTGAGGATCTCGGTCTGTCGCTCACTTTGCATCTTTCTCACCCTCGCCTCTTCCCTCTCGATACTCCGTCGTAAACTCTGGATCGTAGAGCTTACTCAGCTCGTAGATCTCGCGATCCTCGTTTAAAAAGTCACCGACGAGAATCATCGCCGTCTTGCGGATCTCTGCCTCTTGAGTTTTAGCATTTAATTCGCTCAAGCTGCAGCGAAGCACCCGCTCCTCCGGCCAGGATGCCTTATAGACGATGGCCACGGGTGTCTCTGGCGGATAGCCCCCGGCCAGAAGCTCCGCCTGCACCTCGGCCGTCAGTCCTGCGGACAGAAAGATCGCCATCGAGGCCCTGTGCGTAGCGAGCGACTGCAGGCTCTCTCTTGCGGGCACGGGGGTGCGCCCCGCCTGCCGGGAAATGATCAGGCTCTGGCTGATGCCAGGGAGAGTAAATTCGGCCTCGCAGGCAGCTGCTGCCGCCGCAAAACTTGAGACCCCCGGACAGAGGTCGTAGGGGATGCCGCGTTCTTTTAAGGCATCGAGCTGTTCGCGGATCGCCCCGTAGAGCGAGGGGTCTCCCGTGTGCAGGCGCACGATTGTCTGACCTGCAGCTGTATATTTCTCAAAGAGGGCTATGACCTCATCGAGATGGAGTTTTGCACTGTTGTAGATCGCACAATCCGGCCTCGCCATCGCCAGGAGCTCAGGATTGACCAGGCTCCCAGCATAGATGATGCAATCCGCCGCCTCGATCAGGCGCGCCCCGCGGAGTGTGATCAGGTCCGTCGCACCGGGACCTGCACCGACAAAATGAATCATATCAATAAGCCTCCCTCTTTTAATTGAGGACTGAGATAGAGCACGCCGTGGACATTGGAGAAGATGATGGCAGCCACTTCATAGTGCTCGGCCGCCCGCCGTCTCAGCTGCAAGTCGATGGCCTCGCCCACCGTCTGCATGAGCTCTTGCTTGAGCCCTGCGCTCTCCAAAAGATCGAGGCAGGCATCCGTCGTTGCCGCCGTAAAGAGCTCCTGAATGAGCTCTCTCTTAGCACCCGCCAGAGCCGCATGCGTGCAGAAGACTTCGCGCCGGCCATCCGCCATCTTGGAATGGGTGTTCATGATGCCCGCCGCAAGCTTGATGATCTTGCCGATATGGCTGACGAGATAGACCTCCTCGAAGCCGTGGACTGCCGCCAAATCGAGCGCATTGCCAAAGAAATTTGAAATTTTCACCTGGGGAAGTCCCGAGCGATTGAGCTTCTTGAGTTCGATGAAGTCACTGCCGTAATTGCCAGGCGTCAAAATCACTTTCCGATGACCATCCGCACGCGCCCGCCGCAGCTCGAGCTCAATCGTGTCGATCAGGGCCTGCTCGCTCATCGGCTCGACAATCCCCGAGGTCCCGAGAATCGATAGTCCCCCCGTGATGCCGAGCTGTGGATTAAAAGTCTTCTTGGCAATCTCCTCGCCTCCCGGGATACTGATCTCAATCTCAGCACCCCCCGCGTGCCCATAGCGATCACAGACCGCGCTCACAGCGGCCTGGATCATCTGCCGCGGGACCGTATTGATCGCCGCTTCGCCCGGCGCCTGATCGAGCCCTGGCAAAGTCACTGTCCCGACCCCCGGCCCCGCTCTGAAAATATAGTCAGGCTCAGCGATGAGCCTCACCGTCGCAAGGATCTCGAGCCCATCCGTGACATCGGGATCATCGCCCGCATCCTTGATCACGCCGCAGCGGGCCTCGTGATCCGAGAGGCGCGTCGCCGAATGCGGCACGACATCCACCGTCAGCCCCTTGGGCGTCATCAGGCTGACTGTCTCAGGCTGCTCACGAGTAAAGATCATCTCCGTCGCGGCCATGGCCGCGAGCGCCGCAGAGGTACCCGTGGTATAGCCCATGCGCAGTCGCTTCTGCCCGCTCGTCAGATAATGTTCAAAGGCCATAGCGCAAAATATCCTCCCGCGTGGCAAAAGCCTTGCCTCGAGCTCGCCCCGCCTCTATCACTTTGAGCCAAGCGTCGCCAAGCGTCTGTAACTTTTCGACTGGCTGCGTCAAGACGATGGTCTCAACCTCCTCGAGGAGGCCGAGTGCCGCCTGGCACTCAATCTCGCCAGGACAGTCATAGGGCTGCGTCGCAATCGTCTCCTGCGCCAGAGCTCTCGCCGTTGCGTAGTCTGCTTCGTGCGTCTGCAGGAAGCCGCAGGCAAAGGGCCGCTCTGCCCTCTGCAGCGCGCGCATGACGACCGTCGCCTCGCCCGCTCCTGCGAGCACGAAGTGACGGGGCGGACCCTCGGGCCGAGGGAGTTCTGGACTCGCCTCCGAGCTCAGGATCTGACCGCTCCTCAGCTCATAGAGTTCCGCTGGATAGCGCCCCTGAAAGATCTCTGCCGGCGGCCCGATTCTATCAATCTTATCCCCCTTGACAGAGGCGATGAGATCGGCCACGCGCATGGCAAAGTCGAGCTCATGCAGGGACATGATGACCGTGATGCCCTGGCGCGAGAGCTTTTGCAGGGTCGTTAAAAATTCTAATTTATAGCGGACGTCGAGATGCGAGGTCGGCTCATCGAGGATCATGACGGAGGCCTCTTGACAGAGGGCCCGGGCCAGCATGACCCGCTGCTTCTCGCCATCACTACAGTGGCGAAAATCACGACCCGCAAGCTCGACAATGTCAACTTCCCGAAGACTGGCAATGACCTTTTCGCGATCCTTCTGACTCAATTGGCCAAAGCGGCCCGTATAGGGGTGTCGCCCCGTGGCAACGACCTCAAAGCAGTTCATCAACTCCGTCTGCACGGGCTGGGTCAGGACGAGCGAGAGCTCCCTCGCCAGTTCGCGAGGCGGAATGGCGTAGAGATCGCGGCCATTGAGATAGGCCGTCCCAGTCAAGGGCGGCAGCTGGCGGATCAGGCTGCGCAGGATGGTCGTCTTGCCCGCGCCATTGGGACCGATCAGGCAGAGGATAGAGCCCCGTGGCAGATGAAAATTGATCTCTGAGATCAGGGGCTCCCCCGCATAGCCGACCGTCAGATGTTCACAGACGAAGTGAAAATCAGACATGGTATTCCCCCTTGCGACGGCGCCGACTGAGCATGATGTAGAGGACGATCGGTGCGCCAAAGACAGCGGTCACCGTGCTGATCCCGAGCTCTGTCGGCGCAAAGAGGAGTCTTGCTGGCAGATCGCAGAAGAGACAGAAGATCGCCCCACCGAGCATGACGCCGGGAATGATGACGAGCGGGCGACTCGTCCTAAAGAGCTGCTTGACCAGATGCGGCACGGCAATCCCGACAAAGGAGATGGGCCCGGCAAAGGCCGCCACAGCCGCCGCCAGGAGACTGGCCAGCAGGATCAAGCTGAGTCGAAAGAGCCGAAGCCGCAGCCCGAGGTTAAGGGCATAGGCCTCGCCGAGCGCATAGGCCGCCATCGACTTGGCCAGCAGCATCGTGAGGACTGCGCAGGGCAGGACGATCTCAGCCAGGACGATGACATTGTCCCAAGTGAGCGAGGCAAAGCTCCCCCGCCCCCAATTGTGCAGCTTCACAATATTTTGATCGTCGGCAAAAGTGATGAGGAGCTCGGTGATCGCCGAGCAGATGTAGCCGATCATGACGCCACAGACGATGAGAATCGACATCTGACTGACAAAGCTCGCCAGCGCGAGGACGATCAGCATCGCCAGGAGCGCCCCGACAAAGGCGGCCACGACCAAGGTCAAGGAATTAAGCCGCGGCAGCTGCCGGAGCGTGATGATCATGACGGCCGCGACCGCGAGGCGCGCGCCAGAGGAAATCCCGAGGATAAAGGGACCTGCAATGGGATTTTGGAAAAAGGTCTGCAGGAGATAGCCTGAGAGCCCGAGCGCCGCCCCGATCAGCGCAGCCCCGAGCGCCCGCGGCGTCCGCATCTCTACGACGATCTTATGGGCGAGTGACGTCCCCTCCCCCTCGAGAACGCGAATGATCTCAGAGGGCGACACGGAGACCGTCCCCGCCCCGATATTCAAGAGGATCAGGAGGAGGACGACGAGTCCCAAGAGGAGAAAGATCAATCCGTAGCGCAGTTTTCTCATCGCAGCTGATAGAGATAGCGGAAACCTTCCGTCTCGCCCGCAATGAGCGCTTTTAATTCTTGAAAGAGCTCCCCGACCCCGAGCGACTCCTGATAGAGGAGCTTACGCGTAGAGTAGACCTGACCCGCCTGAACCGCTGGCAAATCTCTGAGATGCGGACTGAGGGCTAAAAATTCCTCGAGGGAGGCGAGCTCACCGACGATGGCCGCATTATAGATCAGGATATCGGCCTCCTCAGCCCTCGCATAAAACTCCTCCATCTGAATACTCGTCATCGTCTTCTCCGTATCGCTCGGATCGCCGAGATCATCGAAGAGATACTTGCCGCCCGCCAGCGCAATCAGCTTGGCCATCTCGTCTGAGGCTTTTCGCACATTGACGCTGCCATCACTAGAGATATGGAAGAAGGCGATCTTAAGATCCGTCTTAGGAGCTGGCTCCCCTTGGAATTTGGACTCCGCCTCGGCAAAAGCCTCACGCGCAGCCTCCATCTCTCCCGTCAGTGCCCCGATGGCGAGGACCCATTCGGCCCGACCCAGAGGCTCGCTCTCGTAACTTGAAAACTCGATGAAGACCGGAATGCCGAGAGCCTCGAGACGCTCATAGACTTCTGGATTGCGGTAGATATTGGAATTGCAGACGGCGAGCTGGCAGTGCTCGGCGAGGAGGAGTTCATAGTCGGGGGCGCTGTGCTTGCCGGCATAGACGATCTTCCCCTCCTCCATGGCCTCGCGGGCTGCGGACAGCTGCCACTTCTCCGCTTCCCAAGAGCTGAAGGCGATATGGTCTAGAGTCCCCGTGCGGATAAACATGTCCATCATCCCTGTAGCCGTGAGGAAGGCTCTCTGCTCTCTCGTGCGGACCACTGCGATGTCCTCTGGCAGATCTGTCGGGACTGTGAGATCGCCGGGCACGATGAGATAGCGGTAGACGCCCTTAGTGACGAGCAGCGTGTAGCCGCCCTCATAATAGTCGAGCGTAAATTCCGTCGCATATTTTAAGTCTTCGTGAGCACTATGCTTGAGCTCAGCGCTGATCTCATAGTCATCTGCGCCATAGATGGGCTCGGGGATCGGGGCGGGTTCAGACTTCTCGGAACGCGCCTTCTTCTCTGTGGGAGCTGGGCTCTCTGACTCTTTTCTCTGAGACTCTTCGGGCTCCGTCGTGAGCGCCTCAGTAGCAGTCGTCGTGGCCTCTGCGCCCTCCTCGAGTGCGACCTCCCGCTGCTCCACGGGAGCTGTGCAGCCAGCAAGTCCTAGACAAAAAGCGAGCAGGATCGTCCAAATTAGAAATTTCTTCATTTTCTCCTCCAAGAATCTTAGTGAATCACTGCCGCCGCCTCGGCCCGGCGGATATATTCTTCTTGTATTTCTCTCTCACGACCGAAGCCGAGCGGCCTGCCGACGACCTCGGTAAAAAGCTCCGAGGCGCGGGCGATCGAGAGCCAGGAATCCTCTTCCAGGCCCGCCATATCGTTGTGGGCGTGATCACCTGCCACCAGCATGAGCGGCTGCAGTTCGAGACGCCTATAGCCCTGAGATTGAATTCTCCTGAGAAGAGCCAGCAGCGCCTCCTGATCTTCCGCCACGGTGCCGACGAAAAGATTCTGATAGCCAAGCTCACAGAGCGCCTGCTGCAGCTGGGCATAGCTTCTATGCGCCTTGTGCTCTGTTCCGTGGCCCATGAGGGCGATGGCCAGTCCCGCCTCAGCCGCCGCCTGAGGCGAGCTATATCCTGCGCGGCGCTGCGAGGTCTCGGCAATGATCTGGGCCGCTTGCAGCAGTTCTGGACTCAGGGGCTGGCCGTCTTCTGTCGGCCGGCCGAGGAGCGGCTGTCCGAGGGTGATGCGCTCGAATTTTTCCTGAAACTTCTCCACCGCTCTGACGACCATCTGGTACTGGAAACCCGCGATGACGTGCGTGGGCTGGACGAGGACATCCGTCGCGCCGGCCTCGACCGCCGCCTGCAGGGCCGCCTCGGGCCGGTCGAAGTGGAGCCCCTCCGTCTCTTCGAGCTTCTTGATGATAAAGCTCGAGGTATAGGCACGGCGAAAAGAACGTTCGGGATAGCGTCTCTTCAGGGCCTCTTCCACAGGCTCAATCTCCTCTTGGCGCGCCTCGGGGAAGGAGCAACCGTAGCTGACGACGATGAGTTCCTGCCGCGCTGCGCGCTCTGCCTCTCTCTTCTTTTGAATCATTGATATCTCCTACTTTCTATTTCTCTCGGATATGAGTAATCCTAATTCTTCTAAGAGTGTCGGCTGGGCCAGCGCCTCGGCCATGGGGCCGTCGTAGGCGAGGCCGCCCTGTCCGAGCAGGAGCGCCCGCTCGGCAAAGTCAGCGGCCCAGTCGAGCTGGTGGCTCGAGACAATCAGGGTCGTGCCCTCGCGATTGAGTTCTAAGAGGAGCCGCGTAATCTCCGCCTGATTTTCAGGATCGAGCCAGGCGGTGGGCTCATCGAGGAGCAAGATCTCTGGCTGCATGACCAGAATGGCGGCAATGCTCACCCGCTTCTTCTCCCCAAAACTTAAAAGATGCGTCGGCCTCTCGAGCATCTCGAGGAGGCACATCTGCCTCGCGGCCGTCATGACCCGCCGCTCGACTTCTTCTCGCGGAAGCCCGAGATTATGCGGACCAAAACTAATCTCCTGCAAAACAGTCGGCGCAAAGATCTGCTCCTCTGGATCCTGGAAGACGAAGCCGATGGCCTGCCTGAGATTTCTCAACCATTGTTTGCGATATTGATAGGCTTCAGCGCGGTAAAAAAGCGTCCCCGCACTCGGCTCTAAGAGGCCGAGGAGGAGGCGAAAGAGCGTCGACTTCCCCGAGCCATTGCGGCCCATGAGGCAGATCCGCTCGCCAGCCTGAATGCTCGCATTGAGTCCCGAGAAGACGGGGCGTCCCTCCGGCCAAGAGAAGCTTAAATCACGCATTTCAATCAACGCGCCCATAAGAGCCACCTCCAAAAGGGCGAGAGCTGCTGCTCTGAGCTCAGTCTAAGAACCAGGCCGCCCAGCGCCAGGAGCAATAATATCCCCAGCAATTTGAGACTCAGTCCTCTGTCCTCCTGATAGTCCTGGGGCGGAAAGGAAAAGTCATCTCTAAAGAGGCGCAGATCCATCGCCTCGGCCATCCGCCTCGAGCGCATAAAGAGCGACGAAAAGACAGCGCCCATCGCCAGGCCGAGCGCTGGAATGCCCCGTCTAAGACTGTGATAGCCCTGCCGTAATTGCTGTGCCTCAATAATCTGATGAAAGCGCTGACGCAGACCAAAAATCTGCCGGTAGATGAGATACATCATATTGATGAAGATCTGGGGCAGCCGCCAACGCGCGAGAAGATCCATAAAATCGGGCATCTCGACCGTCCGCGCAAGGAAAAAGAGGCAGCTGATCGCGGCAAAGACGCGGCAGAAGACATTGCCCGCCGCCCGAACGGAATCCGCACTGAGGCTGAAAAGATGCCACTCCCAGATCAAGCTGTCAGCAGGCTGAGGGACCCCGACCTGTACGGCCATCGTCAGGACGGAGAGCCCTAAAAAGACAAGTGGCCAGCGCCGCCAGTGCCAAATCTCTGACGGCGCGTAGCCAAGATCCAAGGTCAGAAGTCCGAAGAGCACCAGCTCCACCACCAGGGAGAAGAGCGGCCTTGCCACGCTGAGTAAAAGAATGAGGAGCCCCAAGGCAAAGGCCACCTTCGGGGCTGGACTCAGCTTCTGGTATCTCGCTCTCTGACGCAAGGCAATCGATTAGGCGCGACGCTTCTGTCGGCCGAAGTAATAGCCGATGACGCCCGCGCCGATGGCCGCCTGGAGCGCAAAGAGCGCTGACTCAATTTCACCCGAGGCGGGTTCATAGAGCGGCTCAAACCAGGGTTCATAGTCGGGATTGATCTCGCCGATCACTTCCTCCGCTTCGCCATCGGCTCCGCCAAATTCAGCGCCGCGCTGGAGAAAGAGAGGAACGATGGCCAGGGCCAAGACGAGAACGAGTAATAGAATCACTGTTGATTTTTTCATGTCGAGACCTCCATTAGGCTTTGAGCCCCTCTGGGATAGCTTTTAGCGTTTTCAATTCACTGCGATTTTGCTTCAGGATAAAGCTAAAGAGAATCGCCGTCAGGATGCCCTCCGAGAGGGCCAGAGGGATCTGCGTCACGGCAAAGACCGTCGCAAATTTCCCAAAAGAGCCGAGGAAAGCAGAGACGGGATCCGGGTGGGCCAGCGCCAGCTGAATCGAGGTCATGACATAGGTCATGAGATCGCCGACCGCCGCCGCAACAAAGACAGCAGCAAGCACCGTCTTATCATTCTTTGCCCGCTTTGTCATCGCCTTGTAGATGTAGTAGGCCAGGAAGGGTCCAAAGATCGCCATGCTAAAGCTATTGGCCCCGAGAGTCGTCAGGCCCCCGTGGGCGAGTAATAGCGCCTGGAAGATCAGGACAATGAGCCCCAGCACCGCCGTGACAAAAGGTCCAAAGAGAATGGCCGCGAGCCCCGTGCCCGTCGGATGCGAGCAGCTGCCCGTCACTGAGGGAATCTTGAGAGCTGAGAGCACAAAGATATAGGCCCCAGCCATGGCCATCAAGAGCAGGCGCTCACGATTGCCAGCGACTTGCTCGCGCATCTTCTTGATCCCGATGACGATGAATGGGAGAGAGAGCAGAGCCCAAATCGCAGCATGTAAGGGGGGCAAGAAGCCCTCCATGATATGCATGGCATGGGCTGGAATGGCAGCGCTCGCGACGATGACGCCGATGAGCACGGCCATAAGACGTTTCACCCGTGGTGAAACAGAGTTGAAAAAGAGCATACAATACCTCCTCGTGTAGCTCCCCGATGGGGTTTCAACTGGAGCTCAAGCAGGTCTTCCGGCTCGGATCGTTATCCGCACAGCGCCTTCCCTGGTGGTGGACTCTGTGTGCGCAGCTCTCCTTACGGCGGCGGGCCCGCGTGGGATTTTCACCCAACTTCCCTATTCTCCGCGAATCTTGCGGCACTTGAACTCTATGCAATTGTGTTCTCATTCTAGGCTTTTGCCATCAATTAGACAAGGATGAAAACACGCCCTGTCCTCACTTGAGCTGTCGACCATGGCTGGGAGAAGGATCATCCTCTTTTTCAGAAATTTTGTCATTATCCATCCTAAGATTTATGATGGATGCTAAGTTCAGGATCAAGGAAGAGAATCCTCCGGCTTTCGTTCTGGTCAACCTCAGCGGCCGCGGCGACAAGGATCTCGACTACGTCCTCGAGGGCGCGCAAAAGCTCCTCGGCAGCGTCTTTGACCTCTCTCAGGAGACGACAGAAAGGGTTATTTCCGAGAGTCTCTTCGGCCCAGGGAAGGAGAATCTTCTCGCCTATAATGAAGAAGAGGGCAAGATCGTCTGCATCGGGCTCCTCACTCAGAGCACAGGCGCTGAAACGGCGGGGCTCTACTACATTTCGACGGATACCGAGAAGAGAGGGCTGGGATTGGCAAAAGATCTAGTGGCGCATTTAACGAATAGAGCTTTTGACAATGCTGCTTCTCTCGTCATCTTACAGGCCTCCACCCTCGGAGAATTTGTCTACCGCCATCTGGGCTACGAGGAAATCGCACGCTACGCGAACTTCGCGCTGCAGAGTTAAGGCGGCTCACCCTCTTAAAGTTTTTATTTAATTTGAGTAAAAACTTTGGATTATCTGATAGTTTTTACTTTTTTTAAGCAAAAACTCTTGTATTGAGTGGCTCAACTTGCTATCTTGGAAGCAGGAGGTGCCCATGATTTTAAGACCCCTCTATATGGAAAAACTACGTACATTTCGCGATGTTCAGGTCGTCAAGATTCTTGCTGGGATCCGAAGATCAGGCAAGTCCACGATACTCAAGATGCTAAAAGACGATCTCTTGGCAAACGGCGTCTCCCGTGACCATATCATCGAGGCGCGCTACAGCTCTGAGATTTGGGATCGGGGAATGAGCGACAAGGAGATGTATCAGTCGATCCGAGCTCAGATCCAGGATCAGGAGCGCTATTATTTGCTGCTCGATGAGGTTCAAGAAGTCGAACACTGGGAGCGCGCCGTCAATAGCTTGCTTGAGGATTGCCATACCGACATCTACATTACAGGTTCCAATTCTCGCCTCATGGCAAGTGAAATATCTACCTATCTCACGGGCAGATATGTCTTGATTCCTGTCTTCCCCTTGTCTTATAAGGAGTATCTTGATTTCAAAGGGGATCTTGTGAAAAGAAGGGATCAGCAATTGCAGAGCTATATGAAGACAGGCGGCTTCCCTCTGCTGGCCCTCAATGATTTTGATACGAAGACCGCCTACCAAGTCGTCGAAGGCATCTATTCGTCGATCGTTCAAGGCGATATTGTCAGGCGCCATCAGGTCACAAACATCGAGCTCTTCGAGCGCGTGATGAAATATGTCTTGGATAATTTGGGCAAGACATTCTCTGCCCATGCCATTGTCAAATTTTTGAAAAACGAGAAGCGCCCCCTCTCCGTGGAGGCCATCTATAACTATCTCAGCTATCTTGAACAAGCCTTCATCATCTATCGTTGTCCACGTCTCGATTTACAGGGAAAAGCCATCCTCAAAACACAGGAGAAGTTTTACTTGGCGGACATAGCTCTCAAATACGCCAAGCTGGGCTATGATCCAAGATCTCTTGCTGCAAGCCTTGAAAATATTGTCTATCTCGAATTGCTCAGGCGTGATTACTCGGTCTATATCGGCAAGATGGGGACGCGGGAAATTGATTTTGTCGCAGAGCGACAGGATCAGCGAATCTATATTCAAGTCTGCCGAGAGCTCCCTGAACAATCTCAACGCGAAGTGGCAAATTTACTTGAGATCAAGGACAATCACCCTAAATACATCGTCACACTCGATCCGTGGTCGGCAGGGGATGTCGATGGGATACAGATCTTGCATCTTGCCGACTTCCTCCTCATCTAAGATAGAGTATCAAGATGACGGCCTCACTGAGGCGGCTCACTAGACTTCTTGTCTAAGCCGTGCTATTACTTTTTTAGGAGGGTCTTATGAACTATTACAAATTAAAAGTAGCTGGTGTCCAGCGAGATCTACCTATTCTCCCAGTGAATGATAAGCTCGACATTGCCGCTTTTGTCATTCTCGGTGATGTCGAATTGGTCCATGCCTGCGCCCGAGAGCTCGCTCAGAAATTGCCGCCCGTCGACATTCTTTTGACGGCCGAGGCCAAGGGGATTCCCCTCGTTCACGAGATGGCTGCTGCCCTCGATCATCCGCGCTATGTCATCGCCAGAAAGAGTGTCAAACTCTACATGAGTGAAGCAATTGAGGTGCGCGTGGAGTCCATCACGACCGCCCATGAGCAATCTCTTTTTCTCGATCAGAGCGATATCGAGCGCCTGCGCGGGGCACGCGTTGCGATCGTCGACGATGTCATCTCCACAGGCAATTCCCTCATCGCCCTAGAAGAGCTCCTCAAGATAGCTGGTGGCGAGTTGGTCTGCAAGGCGGCGATCCTCGCCGAGGGCGATGCCATCGGCCGTGAAGACATCGTTTATCTCGAAGAGCTGCCGCTCTTCCCCAAGTCTCAAAAGCATAGCTAAGGAGATTTTTATGTGTACAGCCCTAGGACTTAAAGTCAGAGATTTCTACTTCGGTCGCAATCTCGACCTCGAGTATCAGTTTGGCGAGGAGGTCCTCGTCACACCACGTCACTATCCCTGGCAGTGGCGAGAAGTCTCTGAGGCAGATCTCGCTTCTTGCCCCTTTGTCCCAGGCCATGAAAAATACGCCTTGATCGGCATGGGCAATGTCAGCGAGAACTACCCCCTCTATGCCGAGGCCTGTAATGAGCATGGCCTCGCGATGGCAGGTCTCAATTTCCCAGGCAACGCCCTCTATGCAGAGGCTCAGGAGGGGAAGCTCAATGTCACACCCTTTGAGTTCATTCCCTTTATCCTCAGTCAGTGTCAAACGGTCTCTGAGGCGAGGAAGCTCCTGACACATTTCAATCTGCTGGCTGAAGCATTTAACGAGAAGATGCCTCTTGCGCCCCTGCACTTCATCATTGCAGATCAGGATGATTGCATTGTCGTCGAGCAGACCCATGAGGGACTCAAAGTCTACGAGAATCCCTACTATGTTCTGACCAATAATCCGCCTTTCCCCTTCCACGAGGCCAATCTACAGCTCTATAGCCATCTCAGTA
The DNA here is from genome assembly GCA_023426575.1 of Bacillota bacterium. Taxonomy (GTDB): domain Bacteria; phylum Bacillota; class Clostridia; order Saccharofermentanales; family DTU023; genus JAFAAL01. The sequence continues at coordinate 525 of JAFAAL010000025.1, read as the reverse complement.
GGACAAATTATGCTGAGGGCCTCGGGCCTGGTTTTAAGGTCCAGCCCTTTGGCCAGGGTCTCGGCGCTTTCGGTCTCCCCGGCGATGCTTCCCCATCCTCCCGCTTCGTCAAGACGGCCTTTCACCGCTTTAATTCAGATTGCGCGGAGGATGAGCTCTCGGCGGTCAGTCAGTTCTTCCACATCTTGGACAGTGTCTCCTTTGTCCGTGGGTCGGTGGTGACGAGCGAGGGCCTCAATGACATCACGACCTACAATTGCTGTATGAATTGCCACACGGGCGACTATTACTTCAAGACCTACGACAATCATCAGATCAGCTGTGTCAGTCTCCGTAGGACAGATCTCGACAGTTCGGAGCTCTCACGCTTTAAGCTGCCGCGGGAAGAGGCTATCAAGTACCTCAATTGAAATTGAGAGGGGATCGGCGAGGACGCCGACCCGCTTCTCAATCATATTTCTGAAATTCTCGATTCAGGCATTTTTTATTTTATCGTGAACCCAAAGATTGATCTCTCCTCCAACG
>JAFAAL010000005.1 GCA_023426575.1 Bacillota bacterium | reverse complement strand
GGATACCGTAGGCGAGCGAAGCGATCGCCGCAGCACTGTAAGGACCTATCCCCGGCAATTTCTCCAGTTCATCGGGGTCGCTCGGTAGCTCGCCACCCGCATGAATCACGAGCCATTGGGCGCATTTATAGAGATTCCGTGCCCGACCGTAATAGCCGAGGCCCTCCCAGACTTTGAGGACCTCATCGAGATCCGCGGCAGCCAGAGCCTCGACGTCGGGAAACTTCGCCATAAAACGCTCAAAGTAGGGAATCGTCGTCTGCACGGTCGTCTGCTGCAACATGATCTCAGAGATCCAGACGCGATAAGGACTCCTCTCCTGACGCCAGGGGAGATCGCGAGCGAAAGAGGCAAAAGCCTCGATCAGCCTCTCTCTAAACTTACCAGCTTCTTGTTCTGGGTCGATGTGCTGATTTCTTGGCATGGATGCATTCTAGCATAGGCCATCTCTCTCGGCTAAAATCAGCTGAGGAGGTGCCTCATGGAAAGAGTAGATTGTGATCGTGCCTGGATAGAGAGAGAATTTCTTGAGCCTCTGCTCGTCAACTTTGAGGCCGATGCGCCAGAACTTCAAGATTTTTTTGAGCGAGAAATCTTCTCCGCTCTGCGGGAGCAGAAGGCTGTGTATGCTGAGCTCTTGGGGCTTCTGCCGCTTGAGCTTCGGGGGCGATTTGAATCTTTGCCTCTGCCCCTGCAATTGAATGCGCTTCTTGCCTGCTTTATCACTTATCGGCCAGGCCTCGAGGCCTATCCTGCCAATCCTTCTCTCGTCTTCAGCCGCGGCTTCGGCCGCTGTGGCGAGCTCTCAACGCTCCTGGTTCGCCTCCTCCGACAGGCCGGGATTCCGGCCCGTCAGGTCTATGTCCCGCTCTGGGCTCACTGTGATGACAATCACGCCTGGGTTGAATTTTTCTGGGAGGGGCGCTGGCACTTCGTCGGGGCGGCCGAGCCGGAATGGGAGCTCGACCGCGGCTGGTTTATTCCTGCGGCATCGAGAGCGCCATGGGTCGCTTGCCGCGTCGAGACGCCGCCGCCAGGACAGAAAGTTCCAAGGCTCAGGGATGGGGGCTATTTGCTCACGAGTAATGAGCTTTATTTTGAGCCGAAGACGCTCACTCTTATCTTCGAAAATCTCAGAGAGGGCTCGACATTGGAAGTGGCTCCCTTGCTCTATAACGAAGGGTATTTGCGGCCGCTGGCGGTCTTTTTGCCTGATGAGGAGGGGCGATTGACGCTCTCTTGCAATCGTGTCGACCTGCGTCTTGGAATCTTCGATGGCGATGCCTATTATGAGCTCCCTCTCGAGGCGGATTGTGAGGGGGATTATCAGGTAGATCTTTCTGGACTCGAGCCGCTCTATCGATGCTCGCAGCTGGGAGCGCCTCAAGAGCTAAAAGTGATCTCGAGTGAACTGCGGCGTCAAGAAGCGCCCCCTCAGACGCGCTCATTTCCACCCAGTTCGAGAGCTGAGCGTCAGGCGCATACTTGCCTCGTCGAGGCCTGCGCTACGATTCAAAGAGGATATCTAAGAGGACGTGAGAATGGGAAGCAGGAAGTTTTGCATCGCCTCGAGCAAAAGGGAGTCAGACTGAGCTCTGAGAGCTTAGAGAAAGTCGCTCTCCTCGGGCATCTCGGGACGGCGCTGCTTAGAGATGTAGAGACAGGGCGGAGGGATCAGGCCGAGATTACTGAGCTCTTGACGGGTGGCTTCGAGCAGCTGCTCTATGTTGAGGCTATGCTAAGGTCGCCCCGTCGGGCGGAGCGTAAGCCGCTCAATTCCGAAGAATGGCTGCTCGAGGACTGTCGCTGGGGAGAGTTTTGCCTGCTCGAAGAGGGACAGAACTATCCTCCTCTCTACGCGCAAGTGATGAAGAGTTTTCGTCAGGCGAGTGGTGCTCTCGACATCCTCCACTTGAGCCTCCTCCTCCCAGCTGGAGCTGCTTCGGCTGCTGAGATTGCGAGTCATAACGCGCCTGAGTGGAGAGAATATCGTTTTGCTAAAGAGCTGAGGCCTACTTATCAGGCGTCTGAACTCCTCCTCGAGCTCCTCGGCCAGGAGACGGGTATCCTGGCATTTCTCGGTGAGCGCGATGAACCGAGTGTTCGCATGAGATTTGACTTCGAAAAAGTCAAAGCGCGCTATCCAGAGATGAAGATTGTCATCTATCCCATTGATGACTTCCCTTGGGAGCTACAAAGAGAATATGACCTAGCGGAGAACGATCTTTCTTATACCCTCGTGGTGGTAGACCGGCGGCTCATTGCCGCTGAGTCGGGAGCGGAGTGGTCCCTGCTCGAGCTGCTGCAGGGGGTCTATGAGTAGAAATGAAAAGGCACCCTTGCGGGTGCCCTTTCATGCGTTCTAAGTAAGGAGAGAATTTCTTGGAGTTTTCACTCACCTAGAATGTTAGCTCAGGGTAACTCGCTTGTCAAGCGGTAACATATGAAAAAGCGCCTGTCATTTGCACAGATTTCAGATCTACAATTTAGGCTATTTGCATAAACACTGACAGTCTTTTCTACCTTCACCGCTCTTGCATTATGGAAATCGGCTGAAATACTTGGATTGCACCCTCATCTTATAGCTAGTGAGGAGCATGGCCGCGTGGCAAAAGGATAAGACAGGAAGATACAGTTTCACGGATTGGTTGTGAAAGAACTAGACTCTATATATAATGAAAACACTTAATATTTCTGTTTTTCGACAGCTTTTTTTTGTTGAAAATAGAGAGTCTATGAGCAGTTGAGAGAGTTCTTCTGGGGCTTTTTCAAAGTAAAAGGAGGTAGAAATGAATAAAACTCCCCTGAATCAGAAGCACCGTGATCTCGGTGCCAAGATGGTCGACTATGCGGGCTGGGATATGCCAGTCCAGTATGCAGGGATTCCTGCTGAAGTCGAAGCTGTCAGAGAAAGAGTCGGTATTTTCGATGTCTCCCACATGGGTGAGTTGAGAATCCAAGGTGAGGGCGCCGCTGCCTTCCTCGACTGGGCGCTCTCGAGACCGATCTCCAATCGCCGTGAGGACAGTGTCAGCTATGCCATTCTCTGCTATGAGGATGGGGGTGTCGTCGATGACCTCCTCGTCTATCAGCTGGGCGAGAATGACTACTTTTTAGTCGTCAATGCCGCCAATAAGGATAAGGACTACGCCTATTTCCAGGAGATTATTCCCCAATGGCAAAAAGAGCACGGCAATGGCGCTGAGGTGACGATAGCTGATGAGTCTAGTGCTTATGCCCAGCTGGCGATCCAGGGTCCCGAAGCGTTTAAGCTCGTTGAGAAGACGATGCCAGAACTCGGCTACGGGGATCTGGTCGATGAGATTTTAGGGCTCAAGATTTTCAGACGCATTTTCCGCGAGGTCCCAGGCGAAGAGGCCAAGCTCATCATCTCCTTTACGGGCTACACCGGTGAGGATGGGGTCGAGATTTATCTGCCTCCCAGCCTGGCCCCGAAGTTCTGGGATGCCTTTGTGAAAAATGGCGCAGAACCCTGTGGACTCGGCGCTCGCGATGCCCTGAGACTGGAGGCCGGGATGCCACTCTATGGCCATGAGATGAGCCAGGAGATCAATCCGCTCGAGGCCAATATGGGCTTTGCCGTCAAGTTCGACCGTCCCTTCAATGGTGAGAAGATGAAGGAGAATCAGAAGCGCAAGCAGATCGCGCTCGTCTCCGAAGGCAAGATGATCGGCCGTGAGGGCTATGAGGTCTACCACAATGATAAGCAGGTGGGCGTCCTGACCTCTGGTTCGTTTTCGCCGACCCTGAACAAGGGCATCGCCTTTGCCCTCGTCGATCTCGATTTCCCCGAGGATGTCAAGGAGGTCGAGGTCCAGATCCGTAAGAAGCGCCAGGCCTATGAGGTCACTCAGGCGCCATTCATTCAGAAGCACAAGTCGTAAGCAAAGCTGCGACGCTTAACAATAAAAAACAATTTTGGAGGAATCTCAAAATGGCAGAATTCAAAAATGATCGCAAGTACAGCAAGTCCCACGAATGGGTCAAGGTCGATGGCGACTTTGCAACCCTCGGTATCTCCGACTTCGCCCAGAGCGAGCT
>JAFAAL010000032.1 GCA_023426575.1 Bacillota bacterium | reverse complement strand
ACTCCCCATCTACTCGCTCCTTCTCACGGGGCTGATCTTCTCTCTCGATGGCGGGCCTCCTCTCTATGATAGGCTCGGTCGCTGGCCGCTGGTCCAATATCTCGCGGGGCAGAGCTATCTCATCTACCTCCTGCATTACCCTGTGCTGAGGTTTATGGAGCGGTTCTTGGCTTTTTCCAATTTGTCGCCCTGGCTGATCGGGCCGCTGGCGCTTGGGGTGACGCTCGTCCTATCTGAGTTCTCGCGCCTGGTGCTTGGGCTCTGGACGGAGAAGGAACGCGGGCGGACGAGGCGACCGCGCTGGCTGCTGCCGGCACTCTCTGGGGCGATGGCGCTCGCCCTCATTCTGACGCCGTGGAATCTTCTGCAGCAGCTGAGTGGGGCTGAGGATCCCGAGCTCTTGCAGGCGCGGATTGACGCCGAGGAGTCGCGACTCGCGGCCGAGCAGGAAGCGCAGCGCGAGGCGCTGGAGCGGCGCAAGGCAGCTGCGGGGCGGGAGACGCTGGCGACGCTGCACCCCCCTGAGGAGAGCCACGCGGTGACGAATCCCCAGGGCAAGGAGCTCAGGGGTGAGCTGACCCTCTATGAGGGGGATCTGGCGGAGGAGCCGGGGCTCCGAGAGCAGCTGCTGGAGCTCGGGGCGCTCGATGCGGCACTCAAGATAGATGTGGCGGATTTCTTGCGCTATCGGGAGCTGCAGCTCAGTCTCATAGGGGATTCGGTCTCGGTCATTGCCGGCTATCACCGGGGGCCATATCTGCCCAATTGCTATGCAGATACGCTGTCCAATCGCGAGATGGGGGATCTCATGACGGTCTATAAGAGTCTCGAGGCGCAGGATCTCGTCGGGGAGATCCTGATCGTGGCGCTGAGTACCAATGGCGACCCCGTGGTCTCGGAGCTCGAGGCGCTGCATCGCGCGCTCGCGGGGCGGCCGCTGGTCATCGTCAATATCTCGCTGCCCTATGCCGAGCAGGAGGCCTATCGCAATAAGTTCTTGAGTGATTTTCAGAAGGGGCATGATAATGTCTGGCTCGTCGACTGGGCGGGACTCTCGCATCGTCATCCCGCCTTCTTTATGGAGGATCTGATCCACCCCTCGGATCCCCTGGGTTGCCAGGCATATAATCAGCTCTTGGCGGCCAAGATTTGTGAAATCTGTCAGGCCTATGAGGAGGCCGGAAAGCTCAGGCGCTATGAGGCTCGGGAGGAACGTCCCGTGGAGGGCGCGCCAGGAGCTGAGAGTGCAGAGGGCGCTGAGGGAGTCCCGAGTGCTGAGACTGCGCCGGGCGCTGAGGCTGCCTCTGAGAGCGAGGCCGAATCCAGTGGACCGTAGGGCTCTTAAGGCGCTGATTCTCGCTATGCCGCATGGGGCGGATCTCGTGCCGCTGGCGCAAACCTTGGGTGTTGCGGTGGAAGAGATCATCGACCTCTCGGCCAATCTCATGGTCGGCGGTCCTCCAGAGGCAGTTCAGGCAGCGGTCGAGGCGGCGCTTCCTCGTATCGCGCACTATCCAGAGCCCCTGCCGCGTCGCCTGCGAGAGCGCCTCGCCGAGAGGCACGGGGTCTCGCCTGAACAGGTCATTCTCGGAGCCGGGGCGGCCGACCTCATCTTGAGACTCGCCTTGGCTCTTCGGCAGCAGACGGAGCGCGAGGCCGTCTTGCTCCCTCAGCCCAATTTCAACGAGTATCGGCGCGCCTTTTCCGTGGCGGGCTGGCAGCTCGATCAGGCCGGCTCCTGGGATCCTGCCCTCCTCTCAGCCTGGCGGGAGGAACACGCAGGACTCCTCCTCTGCCACCCCAATAATCCCACTGGTCGCTGCTATGAGCCTGCCTTCATCCAGGCGGCGCTCGAGCGCGCGGAGAGCCTCTCCTCCCTGCTGATTGTCGACCAGTGCTTCCTCGACTTTTTGCCGGCGGCCGAGGCCAGAGCGATCGACTTTCTCGAGGCGGCGCAAGAGCGAGGCTCTGAGCGCCTGGTGCTCCTCTATTCGATGACGAAATTCTTTGCCATCCCCGGTCTGCGCCTCGGCTATCTCGTCGTGCTTGAGCGAGAGCTTGCAGCGCGGATCCAGTCCCTCTGCCCGCCCTGGCCGATCAATGCCTTGGCAGAGGCGGCGGGGCATGCGGCCCTCGAGCTCCCAGAGGCTGAGCTCGAGCGGCAGCGTAAGCGGATTCAAAGGCTGCGGCAGCGGCAAGAGAGTCTTCTCCTTGAGATCAATCGGGAGGCGGGGCGCGAGCTCTTTTCTGAGATCTCAGGGCGGGCTAATTTCCTCTACTTCGTCTCTAAGATTCCAGATTTAGAGCTTGAGCTCTTGCTGGGCACACCGCCCATCTATCTGCGACAGCTAGAGACTGTCCCTGGCTGTCCTCCTCAGAGTTTTCGCCTGGCCATAAGAGAAGAGGAGGTGCAGGACCTCCTCCAAGAACGACTGCGGGCGATTTGTCGATCGTTTTACTTGTAAATCTTCAGGCAGTAGCTGCGGTGACCGGCCTGAGCCTCCTCATAGTAGGCGCCACGGCGCTCTGAGGCACTCTCTCGGAGGGACTCGTGAAGCTCGTCGAGGGCGAGCTGCTCAGCTGCGGAGATCTGCTCATCTGGAGTCGCCACTCCTCCTTGTGGAAGCTCCACCTCTAAGATGGCGCCCTGCTCCGTTTCGTTCAGGGCGAGCTGGACTCTGCGCTCGATGCCGAGGCGAGTGATCAGCTCGGAGAGATAAGTGGCGAGGGCGGGGAAGACGCGTGCGAGCTCCGCTTGGACGACGGGGTCGAGGGCCGTAAAGGCCGTCTTAAAACGCGCCAGAGCGGCGGGGTCACGCTCGAGCGTGAGACTCGAGGCCAGCAGACTCTCAAAGATCTCTGTCAGATCATTTTTGAGATAGTCATGATCGCTACTCGTCAGATGCGTGATCATCTCCTCACGCGCCTTATACATCGCGGCCAGGCGCATGAGAAGGAGCAGGACAGCCACGACGAGGAAGGCCGTCGCAATCATCCAGGGCAGGGCGGGATTGTTCCGAAGCTCGAGGAGGACGGGCCCCGTCGGGGCGGTCATCGCGAGCGATAGAGATTGAAAAATAGCGTAAATCATGAGTAAATAATAGCATGGATTGGGGGCTTTTGGCGGATTTTTTGAAGCAATATTAAGAAAAATTAAGTGCATTGGAAAAAAAGATGTGCTAGAGTTTGGCCACGATTTGAGCTGGCCTAGGGGCCAGAACTCAAGGAGGTAAGTATGCGATTTCAAAGATTTTTATATCGTGGGCTGACGGTGCTCTTGGCCTGTCTCCTCGGCCTCTCGCTGTTGCCGATGGGGCGCGTGCAGGCCGAGACTGTCTATCGCCAGGAATTTATCGAGCTCGATCCTGTGAAGAATCAGGGCAATCGGCCGATTTTTGGCTACGGCGCGGATCTGACGGAGAACGAGCTGATCGAGACTGCCAAGATCTTTGGCATTTCGGACTGGCAGCAGGTCCACGTCATCCCGATCACGGTCGCCGACATGCAAAAATTCGTGCGGCGCGATGTCGTGGCCGGGACCAAGATGTTCTCCTCCGTCATGATTCAGAACACGGTGAAGAAGCAGGGCGTGCAGGTCCACGTCCTGACCCCTGACAAAATCAGTCAAATTACGGCGGCGCAATATGCGGCGGCTGCGATTACGGCGGGAGTGCGCGATGCCAAGGTCGTCGTCGGCACCGTCAAGCAGGCGACCGGCGAGTCGGCGCTCTCGGGTATCTACAAGGCGTATCAGGAGTCGGGCGAGACGCTCGACAGCGCCCGCATGGCTCTGGCGCAAGATGAGCTCGAGATCGTCTCCCAGATTGCTGCCGACCACCGCGATGAGAGCGCTTTTGACGAGACGAGCTATGAGATGGCCCTGATTCGGATCAAGGAGATCCTGAGTGATCGGACGGCCGAGCTGCGTCAAGAGCTCCCCTCAGAGCAGCAGAATCTGCCGGCGGGCGCGCCAGAGCTCAGTCTCTCGCTTGGCGATGTCACCGTCATCGTCCAGAATGCACTTCAGGAATTTGACCTCGCGGCGATTCTGACGCCCGAGCAGCAGACGGAGCTCGCCCAGTACTTTAGCAAGTGGCAGCAGAGCCCCGCGGCAGACGATCAGGCCGTCACGGAGCAGCTGAAGCAGTTGGCTGACCGCGTGATCAAGTACGGGACGGAGCTCCTCCACGAGATGGAGCAGAACGGCACCCTCGAAAAGATCAAGGACCTCTCGATCACGGGTCTGAAGAAGGCGGGGGAACTCGCCAAGGAAGGCTACCGCCAGGCGGAGGAAAATGGCTGGGTCGATCAGGCGCTTGACTTTGTCAAGAAGCTGGCCAAGACAGTCTTTGACGGGCTCTCCTCAATTTTCTCCTCCTCTAAATAGCGGGGCCTATAGAGTGGCCTCGAGCCGGAGATAGGACTGGCAAGTGCTGCAAATCTTTGCCATCTGCAAATAGAGCAGCCCCCGCGCCAGAAGACAGACCAGCAAGTTCGTACACGACTTTTTCACCTGTTAAGAGCAGCCCCCGCGCCAGAAGACAGACCCCCAGCCTCAGACGCCCTTAAAGCGATCGGGGCTGGGTGTAGACGCGACCCGTCCAGGGCGGCAGGATCCAGTGGGAACTGCCGCCTTTTTTATCGCTGCTTGGGCCGAGTGCGCTATCGAGGCGCAGTGTGTAGCCAGGGACGGGCTCTAGACGCCAGGGCTCGGGGGAGAGATTGATCAAGACGAGGAGATGGACCGCGCCCTCGCCTAGGAGGCTCTCACGGAGCTGATAGGCCAGGCGACCGGGATCGGCAATCTCCAGTCGGTAGAGGGTCGCAAGACTTGCGAGGTTCTCAATCTCCATGCTCTCGCGCTTGCGGCGAAAAGTCATCATAGACTGCAGTTTCGCCTGCAGCTCTCCCTGTTGCGAAAGCTCCGTCCAATCTAGGGCATTGATGACGTCTGGCTGATTATAACTGTTGTCGATGCCGCCCTTGCTCCGCGCAAAGTCCTGTCCCCCATGGAGGAAGAGCCGCCCGTGGCAGAGGCTCAAGAGCAGCTGGCCAAGGCTCAGTCGTTCCTTGAGCTCCTCAGGGCTCAAGTCGGGATTCCCATGCATAATGCGATCGCGGAGCGTGCGATTGTCATGACAGGCGAGATAGGCAATGTTCTGGCGCGCCGTCAGCCAAGGCTTGACGTGCTGGGCGCCGAGGAGATTGTTGTAGAGAGTCCAGCTGTCGGCGAGGGGCTCAGTCGTCAAGAGCTGATGCCTGGGTTCGCCCGAGCTCTGTCGGCCAGAGCGGCCCTCAAGCGACGGAGCCGTGTCGAAGCTCAGCGCCCCCCGGACGAGATCGCGGAAACTGTCGTTGAAGAAGCCAAAGTGCGGCATCTTCCTGGCATTTTGCTCATTGGCGGGCAGAATGCCCTCCGGATGATTCCCCATGACCCAGCCCTCGCCAAAGAGCAGGAGTTCTGGCTCCCTGGACAGGAGTTCTCGCGCGATCCATTCGAGACTCTCGACATCGTGGAGCCCCATGAGATCGAAGCGGAAGCCCCCGAGCCCAAACTGCTCTTGCCAATAGACGAGACAATCCCGCATATAGCGCCGATAATAGGGGTTCTCAGAGCAGGTCTCATTCCCGCAATAGCTCCCGTCATGGGGCACGCCCTCTTCCGTAAAGCGGAAGCACTGCCCTGGCTCTGTCAGCTCAAGAGGATGCTCTAAAATGTCGTAGACGTGATTGAAGACCACATCCATCACGACGGCAATCCCCTGCTGTCGCAGATAGGCCGTCATAAACTTGAGCTCTAATAGGCGGCGGAAGGGATCCCGCGGCGCCGTCGAATACGCCCCCTCGATCGCAAAATAATGCGCTGGATCGTAGCCCCAGTTATACTGCCGGTTAAAACTGAGATCCGAGCACTCATCAAGCGTCGCCGTCTGATAGATCGGCAGCAGCTCAAGATGCGTCACGCCGAGCCCTCGAAGATGCGCGAGGCCTACCGCCTGGCCCTCGCTATTTTCGACGCCCTCCTCACAAAAAGCGAGAAAGGTCCCCGGATACTGAAAAACAGTGTTCGGACGAATCGAAAAATCGCGGACATGCAGCTCATAAATGAGATCCCGCGCCAAGTTGCGACTTTGGAGCTCTGGGCGCTCAATAGGCAAGTCCAGCCCCTCGGCATCGGCAATGACCCCTGCCTGGCCATTTCCGGCCGTCAATTTGGCATAGGGGTCGACCGTCTCGACCGTGCGGCCCTCTGGAAAGCCCAGGCGATAGCGATAGCGCCAGGCAAAATAGTTCCCAGGCAGCGTCAGCTGGAAGACGCCATCCGCCTGCCGCTCGAGCGCGTGTACCTCGTGATACTCACAGACCTCACTCAATTCTGAATAATCCGGAAGCATCTCCAAAAGAGCGGCAAAAGCCTCGACCCTCGGCTTCTCCACGAAGTCTTGATAGAGAGGACTCTCGAGGGCAGCGCCGAGGTATTCCTCTTGGCTGATCTGAGGCGCTGGCGGCGCTGCGAGAAGAAGGGTGACAGTCTCGGCCTGTGGCGCGTAAAGACGAAACCTCGTCGCCCTTGCAGAATGGGCGATACCGAGGGGGGCAGTGCTAAGAAAGTCTAGAGATGAATGGAGGCTCTGGAATAGCCTCCTATCTATGTTTTGATCTTTGGGAACCTTGTGGGACATGGAAGACCTTTCATTTAGCCAAAATTCTTTGTTAGACTGTTTATATCTTAATCCAACGACACGTTCAACTGTTGGGATTTATTTGATACCAGGCTTTTTTATCTGGCTAAGAGGAGGCTCCCCATGTCAAGATACGATCAAGAAGTGAAGGCACTCTGTCAGGAACTCATTGAAAAGAGCGCTGTCCCGCGGGGTGGCATCTTCGTCCTCGGCCTATCTACCTCAGAAGTTCATGGCGAGAAAATTGGCAGCGCGAGCAGCCTCGAGATTGGACGTGAGATCGTCGGCGCTGTCCATGAGATCTGTCAAATCTATGGTCTCAAACTTGCCGTCCAGGGCTGCGAGCACATCAATCGTGCGCTCACGGTCGAGCGCAGCACCCAGCAAAGTGATCGCCTAAGCGAAGTCACGGTGAAACCAGCCCTCCACGCAGGTGGCGCGGGCTCAGTCGCCGCCTGGGAACTCTTCAGCGAGCCCTGCTGTGTTGAATTTATCAGCGCCGACCTCGGCCTCGACATCGGGGATACCTCGATCGGCATGCACGTGCGGCACGTCCAGGTTCCAGTTCGACTCACAAGCCAATCACTTGGCTCTGCTCACGTTACGGCCCTCCGGTCGAGACCTAAGCTGATCGGCGGCCCGCGGGCCGAGTATCCGCTCTAGTCGAGCTTGACCTCCAATGTCATCTCGGCGACGGAGCCGATCGTCTGATAGATTGAGCAGTACTTGCCGGCGAGCTCAGCAGCGCGCTGGAATTTTTTCTCCTGCTCCTTGTCTGCGCCGTGAATGCTAAAGATCAGCTGCACTTCTTTGAGTGTCGTCGGCACTTCTTCGCGGTGCTCGCCGCTGATCTCGAGGCTCGCGCCTGTGAATTCGAGTTTTTGTTTCTCGGCGATGCCGAGGAAGGTGACGTAGAAGCAGGAGCCCATGGCGGTGGGCAGGAGCTCGTACGGCTTGAACTCGCCGGGATCGCGGCCGAGCTTCAGCTCGTCACCGTGGCTGTTTTTCATGCTCCCGTGGAAGTCGGGACCAAAATCTAATCTCACTTGCATAGCATTTTCCTTTCTTTTAAGGAGGGCTGAACCGCCTGGCCCAGCCCCCTTCTCTTTAGCGTTTTAATGGCTCGATTCTGTCGAAGAGCTCGGCCTGTTCGCGCACTTTGCTCTCGTCGCCGATGACGCAGAGGGATTCGTTCGCCAGCACCTTCTCATAGATCTCGGCCAGCGGCTTCAGCTCTCTGCTCTTGACCTGGACTAGTTCCCCGAGCATCCGCTTGAGGTAGGCGGCATCGCGCCCGTCAAAGCGGCGCTGGAACATCAGGCCATTGATCATATTGGGCGTGATGACGGGGTCGAATTTATTGATGGAGCCGATGATCGAGCCCTCGAGGTCCTGATCATTGATCTCGAGCTGACGGATGTACTCTGGCACCTGATGGTAGATCTCATAGCTGCGCTTGAGATTCGGATCGCGGTAGGAGTAGAAGCCGATATTGCCGCTGACCTGCACCGGATTGCCCGCCCCATAGGCGCCGCCTTGGGCACGGATCAGATTGTGCAGGAAGTCGAGCGAGAGGACATTGGCCAGCACGGTCATCGCCGGCTCATACTCTGTCCCGAGCGTCTTCAAATTCTGGCCGATCTGGACATAGTTGATGCCCGTCGACGTGGTAAAAGCCTCACGCTTCGGCTCGGCCTCAAAGGGCAGCGCCACGGCGTCTAGCTCGCGGCTCGGGATGGCGGCGATGAAGTCGGCAAAGCTCTCCTGGCAGTCTGAAACTTGATCGGGATCGGCCGTCAGGCTGACAATCAGGCCGCTCTTCTGGGCGATCTTGGCGAGGAGCGCCTCGAGGCGCGTGCAGAGCTCGCGCAGCTTGGCCTCGTCTTTTAGGACCTCGGCCAAAGTGAAGTAGAAGCCGAGGCCATCGCTCGTGTCGGAGAGTTTTTCCTGGAGGCTGACGTGGGAGATCGCGCGGCTGAGACCGATGGTGTGACTGCTAAAGTCGAACATCTGCTCGATCGAGAGCTTGATCTGGGCCAGGACCTCGCGGACGCGCTTGAGCTCTGTGAAATCGCTCTCGAGCAGAATCTTCTGGACGAGTTTTAAGATCTCGGCGTGACGATTGCCGATGGTGCCGTAGCGGATATTGAACCAGCGGACGACCTCGCCCTCGGGGGTCGTGTAGTAGGCGGGGCTGAAGCTGATGCCGCCGCTGAGCTTGGCAATGTCGACGTCGAGCTTGGCGTAGTCGAGATCTCCAGCATTGACCATGCCGAGGAGGCGGCTCAGGAAGCCGAGGTCTGAGATTTCTTCCCAGCTGAGATGCGAGATGGGGAAGCTCAGTTGAGCATAGCTGAGGCCGCTGCACTTGGCGGGGTGGAGGAGGAAGAGGGTGTCACAAGAAGTCTTCTCATCTTCGGGGATGTTCTCGGGTTCTGGCTTCAGCTCATTCAGCTTGAGGCGGGGGATGGTCGCCTTGGCCTCGGGGGTATCTGGCGTCTGCTGATAGGTCAAAAGCTCTTTAGTCTCGGCGATCAGGCGCTCCTTCTCGGCGGGACTCAGGCTCTTCTTCTTGGCCTCGAGTTTGGCTCTGGCCTCTTGATCGAAGCGGGCATAGAGGCCCTCTTCGGGGCGGTGGATCGCGAGGAGGCGGTTCGGATTATCGAGGATGCGCTCCTGGATGTAGCTCTCGAGGAGGCCCTGGTCGATGCCCTCGCGGACTTCCTGCAGGAATTGATTGTAGGAGAGGAAGTCCATGGGATTCAGGTCGTAGCGGTAGGCGTACATGCTGAGGATGAAGAGGATGACGCCGCGCTGGGCGCCACCGAGCTCGCGCATCTGCATCTCCTCGGCATTGAGGGAGGCGAGGACGAGGTCGCGGTCGAGGCCCTGCTCGACTTGCTCGCGGAGGACCTTTTCGACCAGCTCGGCGAATTTGTCGAGATCGGAGGCGCGTGCCTTCTTGAGGCTGAGGCCAAAGGTCAGGTAGAAGATGTCCTGGCCGACGGCGTCGACGTCCTCGGCGAGGCCCGCCTCGAGGATGGCGCGGCGCAGGGGGGCGGCCTCGCTGTTCAGGAGGATCTTGTAGAGGAGGCCTAAGATGAAGCGGCTCTTATTGTCAGTCGCCTCGCCAAAGGGGACGGCGTAGGTTAGATAGCTGTCGCCCTCGGCCTCTAGGCCGGGCTCTGCGTTATAGGTGCCCTCATAGAGCTTCTGGCCCTGGAGGGGCTGACCCTTTTCGATCTCGCTCTTCGGGTCGATCTTCTCGAAGCGACTGAGGTAGTCGTCAGAGAGGAGCTGGACCAGGCCCTCGAGGTCGAGGTCACCGTAGAAGAAGAAGAGGGCATTCGAAGGGTGGTAGAAGCGTTCGTGGAAATGTAAGAAGTCCTCATACTTCAGATCGGGGATGGCCCAGGGATCGCCGCCGGACTCGTGGGCATAGGTCGAGCCCGGGTAGAGGCTCGCCATGTCCTGGCGCTGCGTGTAGGTCTCGGGCGAGGAGTAGGCGCCGCGCATCTCGTTGAAGACGACGCCGTTATAGATGAGGTCACTGGTCTCATCGGCCAGTTCGTAGTGCCAGCCCTCCTGCTTGAAGATCAGGGGGCGCTCATGGACGAGCGGGAAGAAGACGGCGTCGAGGTAGACCTCGACCAAGTTGCGAAAATCCTGATCATTCTTGCTGGAGACGGGGTAGATCGTCATATCGGCAAAGGTCATCGCGTTGAGGAAGGTCTGGAGAGAGGACTGGACGAGGTCCATAAAGGGCTCTTTGGTCTTGAATTTCTCAGAGCCTGAGAGCACCGAGTGCTCGAGGATGTGCGCAACACCCGTCGAATCCTCGGGCGGGGTCCTGAAGCCGACGCCAAAGGTCTTGTTGCTGTCGTCATTTTGCAGGTGGAGCAGGGTGGCGCCTGTCTTGTCGTGCTTGTAGAGATAGGCCATCGACCCTGTCTCTTCTGAGAATTTTTCCTCGATGAGGGTGAAGCCAGTCAGTTTTTTTGCTTGATCCATCATTGATCTCCGATCTATGAATTCTTATAAGCGCAGTATAGCATATGCGCTCCCAGTCCGTGGGGACGGGAACGTTCATAACGCCTCTTTTAGAGTATGATAGAAAGAAAAAGGAAAAAGCCCCACCCGCAAGCCCAAAATCATGTCGAATCTGAAGTCTAAATCTCTGCTGGCCATCTTATCTCTCCTACTTCTTCTGAACACTCTCTTCCCCCTCGGCATTCACGCCGATGAGGGCTGGGAGGAGCTAGAACGCGAGCTTGCGGCCAAGGAACTCTGCTCGCCCATCGCCTATGTCGTCTATGTCGGCCCCGACGGGGCGTGGCAGCCGCTTCTGGAACATCAAATCGACCAGTGGCACCGCCCCGCCTCATTGACCAAGCTGATGACCCTCTACACCGCCTCAAAAATCATGGCTGAACAGGGCATCAGCCCCGAGGAGAGCTATGAGATTCAAGAGGAGGACTATGCCGGTCTCGCAGAGGCCAATATTGCCGTCTGTGGCTTCGAGGAGGGCGATACCCTGACCGTCTACGAGCTGCTCGCAGGCTCTCTCATTGCCTCGGGGGCGGATGCCGTCCAAGCCCTGATCTCCGCCCTCGGCCTCAGCCGCGCCGAATTTGTAGCCCGCATGAATGCTGATGCCCGCGCCCTCGGCGCAGATCTCAGCTTCTGCGATGCCGTCGGCCTCGACGACCCCGCCCAGCGCGTGACGGCGAGAGGCATCGCCATCCTCCTGAATGCCGTCCTTGAGGACCCTCTCCTCAACGAGATCATGCGCCAGACTGAATTCACGGCCACCCTCCAAGATGGCAAAAGCCATAGCTGGCAACACAGTTTCCTCAATTATGCCGAGATTTTAGGCCTCGACGCTCGACTGATTCAGGGCGGGAAGACGGGTTGGATACAGGCCAGTGGCTATAATCTCGCGACATTCCAAGAACTCGACGCCGGACGCCTCCTCATCGTGACAATGGGCGCGACGGCACCCGGCACCCATGTCCTTGACCACGTGGACATACTGACGTCTTGTGGTCAGTATTTTAAGCTGCTGCGTGCAGCCTTAGTGGACTTTTCCCGATTGGCAGAGCAAGTCTCAGAGCTCCGTTATGGCCCTCCCGAGACCTCTCCGGCACCGACAATGACTCGCGAGCTAGAACACGGGGCTGAGAGAGGGGATCTTGCAGGCCAGACAGTGACGCGTCCAGAGCCTCCCGAGACAGAGGAAGAGGCGAGGCTCCCTGAGAAGAGCGAGCTGCGAACTCAGCCTCTCGAGGAGCGCCCGACCCTCGAGGCTGAAAGTTCTCCCGTGTCGTCTGAGACGGAGGCCAAAGAGCCAAGGACTCTCAGCGTCAGCTCTGAGGAGAGCTGGAATTGGCCAGCCTCAGCGCTTCTTCTCCTCTTGATGCTGCTCGCCATCATCTATCTGAGCCTCAACCTGACGAAAAGGGGTTGACAGGAGGCTTTTTTCCTGTAAGATATGAAAACGATTTTCATTTTCAGGAGGGAGGGCTATGATGACTGAAAAGCGCAGATACAAGACGCGACCTCGTCAATTGATCACGAACTTGCTCCGCGAGCATGCGTCGGAATTTCTGACTGCAGAAGAGATTCACGAGCGGCTCAAGGCAGAGGGATATCGGGTGGGCTTGACGACCGTCTATCGGACGCTGAGCGAGCTGCTCGACTCCGAACGCGCAGTCAAGGTGCCCTCACCCCAGGGGCGCGGCACGGCCTACCGCTATATCGCGGAGAGTCAGGCGCCGAGCCCCTACGGCAAATTGCAGTGTCGCTCTTGTGGGGAGACGCAGAGTCTCGCCTGTTCGGAACTCGACAAGCTCTTCTCGCATATTGAGGCCGATCACAACTTCCATGTGTCACGGCCTGCGACGCTCTTTGTCGGTGAATGTGCCAAATGTTCCGCCGCGGAGGCTGAGCTAGCTTCTGACGAGTCGGAGAAAGAGGAATAGAGAAAGGAATCAGATGAAAGTACTGAAAATTTTGGCCACTTTGATGGTCCTCTTATTTACCACGGGTCTGATCTTTGGCTGTGCCCAGCTAGAACCCAAGGAGTCGAGTATCGATCTCGAGAGCACAGAGGTCGGAGCCCCAGATGAGTCGAGTGCCGCGGCGAGTGCTGAGGCGACGAGCGAAGCGGAGTCTAGCGCTGGCGGCAAGCTCAAGGTCATCGCCTCGATCTTCCCCCAGTATGACTTCCTGCGTCAGATTGCAGGGGATAAGATTGAGCTCAAGATGCTCCTGACGCCAGGTGCCGAGATGCACTCCTATGAGCCGACGCCCAAGGATCTGATCGAGATCAACGACAGCGACCTCTTCGTCTATGTCGGCGGTCACTCCGATACCTGGGTCAAGAAATTGATCGAAAATCGCGAGGGCAAGCTGAATCTCGCCCTGGTCGACATGGTCGATACCTACTCCGAGGAAATCGTCGAGGGTATGGAGCATGAGCACGAGCACGATCATGATCACGATGCCGATGAACACGAGGATGAGGATCATGAGCACGATCATGACAATGACGCCGACGAGCACGAGGACGAGGACCACGAGCATGATCATGATCACGATGCCGATGAACACGAGCACGAGGATGCCGATCATGAGCACGATCACGATCATGAGCACGAGCACAGCCACGAGCTGGACGAGCACGTCTGGACGGATCCGGAAAATGCGATCAAGATCGTCAAGCGCCTGACCCAGGCCCTGGTCGAACTCGATCCCGCCAATGCTGAGTTCTATCAGGCCAATGCCGATAAATATGTCAGCGAGCTCGAGAAGCTCGACCAGGACTTTGAAGAGATGGTCGAGAGCGCCAAGCGCAAGACGATTGTCGTCGGAGACCGCTTCCCCTTCCGCTACCTGGTCGAGGCCTATGATCTCGACTACTATGCCGCCTTCCCTGGTTGCTCGACCGAGGGGGATGCCAGCCCTCAGACCCTCGTCTTCTTGATTGACAAGGTCAAGAGCGAGCAAATTCCCGTCGTCTTCCACATCGAACTCTCGAATATGAAGATGGCTGAGTCTATCGCCGATGCGACGGGGTCGGAAGTCATGCTGCTCCACGGCGCACACAATATCAGCAAGGAAGATTTTGAACAGGGTCTGACCTATCTCGAGATCATGCGACAGAACCTCGAGAACCTGCGTCACGCCTTAAACGATTAATTCTTACTTAGAATAGAGAGAGGGGCCGAGCCCGCTGAAAGTTTTCAGCGGGCTACGGCTCTATAGAGAGGATTGCCATGAGACTGATTGACTGTTCGAATTTGGCCTTTGCCTATGCGGGGCGCCCTGTCTTAGAGGGAGTCCACTTCAGCGTGGAAGAGGGAGACTACCTAGCGATTCTCGGGGAGAATGGCTCGGGCAAGTCGACCCTCGTCAAGGGCCTCCTCGGTCTCAAGGCGCCTCTTCACGGGGAGATTCGCTATGCCCCGGGTTTTTCCTCGCGGGATATCGGCTATCTGCCGCAGCAGTCGGAGATTCAGCGCGATTTCCCAGCGACGGTTCAAGAGATTGTCCTCTCGGGCTGTCTCAACAGCCTCGGCTGGCGGCCCTTCTATGGGCGACGCGAGCGAGCCCGTGTGGCGGAGGTTCTCGAGCAGCTGAAGATTCCCCAGCTGGCTCGGAGCTCTTTTCGGGAACTCTCGGGGGGACAGCAGCAGCGTGTACTCCTGGCGCGCGCCCTCCTCGCGAGCAAGCGCCTGCTCCTCCTCGATGAGCCGCTGGCGGGTCTCGATCCTCTCGTTGCCAATGATTTTTACAAGATTTTGCAGTCCGTCAATGAGGCGGGGGTGACGGTTCTCCTCGTCACCCATGACGTCGCAGCGATTTCCTCACGCACGAAGCAAGTGCTGCACCTAGCTGCTCGGCAACTCTTCTTCGGCCCAGCGGAAGAGTACTTTAGGAGTCCCCTGGGGCAGGCCTTCTTAGGCCAGGAGGTCGTCTAAGATGATCCAGATCATACGTGAAATTCTCGCCTATCCCTTCCTCGTTCGTGCGGTGATTTCAGGTCTCCTGATCTCACTCTGCTCGGCCCTCCTCGGGGTCAGCCTCGTCCTCAAGCGCTATGCGATGATCGGGGACGGACTCTCTCACGTCAGTTTTGGCGCACTTTCGCTGGCCCTCGTTCTCGGGCTCGCGCCCCTGACCTTTGCGATTCCGCTGGTCCTCTTGGCCTCTTTTCTCCTCTTGCGCCTCTCCGACAAGTCGGATATTCGGGGTGACTCAGCTCTCGCCATGATCTCCTCGTCGGCGCTGGCGATAGGTGTCATTGCCGTCTCCTGGGGGCGGGGCATGTCGACAGACATCTGTAACTACATGTTCGGCACGATTTTGGCGACGACAAATAGCGATGTCAGACTGACGGTCATCCTCTCCCTGATTGTCATCACCCTCTTTATCTTCTTCTACAATCGGCTCTTTGCTATCACCTTTGATGAGAATTTTGCAAGAGCCTCGGGCACCTCGGCCAATCTCTACAATATGCTGCTTGCCGGGCTGACTTCTGTGACCATTGTCATTGGGATGCGCCTGATGGGGGCCCTCCTCATCTCGGCCCTGATCATCTTTCCGGGACTCTCGGCAATGCGAATTCTCAAGAGTTTCAAGGCCGTCATCATCACGGCGGCCGTCATCTCGCTCTTCTCTTTTAGTCTCGGCTTCATCGCCTCCTATGTTCTCCAGACGCCCTCGGGCGCCTCGATTGTCGTCGTCAATCTCATCATCTTCCTCATCTGCAGCCTAATCGGCAAACTGCGTCCTCTCCTGCAGCGCCGCCAGGCCCTCAAGACTGTGCAAAATGGCCTGGCCATTGTCCTCGTCCTGAGCTTGACTCTCAGTCTCGCCAGCTGCCGCCGCGCTCCCGAGGCGAAGGGGCTGCCCGAGATGCCAGCGACATCCGCTGGAGAGGGCGAGGTGCAAAACTATGATGATTTAATTGATCTCATCGAGAATCCGAGTGAGGCGCCCTCGCTGCGTTCTTTTGAGGTCGCAACGCTGCCCCGACCCGCCGACGGGGAAGAGCTCTTTATCGATGAGAAGATGTATCTTGGCTGGGTTCTCGACATCTATGCCAACGCCGATCAGTACCTCGGTCAGAAGGTCCGCATCCACGGGATGTTTCAGCAGTACGAGCAAAAGGGCAATACCCACTATGTCGTCTTCCGCTACGGGCCGGGCTGCTGTGGCAATGACGGCGGGATGTGTGGCTTCGAGTTGACGCTGCCCGAGGGCCAAGAGCCGCCCGCTCTGGACTCCTGGATTGAAGTCATCGGGGTGCTCGAGCGCTATAAGGCGGAGGATGGACTGCTCTACATCCGCCTCAAGACAGCGACGATGACGAGCATCGAGGCGGAGAATCCGTACACAACACATTATTAGACTATGAAATAAGCGCTGAAAGCTCCTTACAAAGACTCAAATTTTCAAACGCAAAAATGTTACAATATGAGAACATGATGGGCTGAGACCCTGTCGAGGGGCTTTTGCCATTTGTTTTTGGAGGTTTCTTATGGGTCTGATTAAAGCTGTGACCGGTGCGTTTACGTCGACGATCGCCGATCAGTTTAAGGAATTTTTCTACTGTGACGCGCTGGATCGGGAGGTCCTGGTCGCCAAGGGGGTGCCCCGGAAGGGGAGTCGCTCACAAAATCGCGGCTCTGATAATATTATTTCCAACGGCTCGGCGATCGCGGTGGCCGACGGCCAGTGCATGATGATCGTCCAACAGGGTGAGATTGTTGAATTTACTGCTGAACCTGGAGTTTTCGTCTGGGAGGCCTCGGCCGAGCCCTCGATCTTTACGGGCAATCTCGGCACGTCCATTGTCGAATCATTTAAGAATTTCGGCCGTAGGATCACCTTTGGCGCTGATACGGGACGCGATCAGCGGGTCTACTACTTCAATATTAAGGAAATTACGGATAATAAATTCGGTACTCCGAATCCCATCGCCTTCCGCGTTGTCGACCGCAATATCAATCTAGATATTGACGTCAGCGTGCGCTGTAACGGCACTTATTCCTATCGGATTGTCGATCCGATCCTCTTCTATAAAAATGTCACGGGCAATGTCTCCGAGGCCTATTATCGCTCGGAGATCGACCAGCAGCTGAAGAGCGAGCTGGTCTATCACCTCGCCCCCGCCTTTGCCATCATTTCCGAGATGCAAGTGCGGCCGAACGAGCTGATGGGCAAGGGGCCCGAGATCGCAAACGCGCTCCGTCAAGAGCTGTCGAAGACCTGGACCGAGCTGCGTGGTCTCGAGGTCGTCAGTCTCGCACTCAATTCCGTCAGCATCCCCGAGGGCGACGAAGAGCTGATCAAGCAGGCCCAGAGAGCTGGGATGCTGCGTGATCCGAACCTCGCCGCGGCGACGATTGCCGCAGCTCAGAGTGATGCGCTGCGTACGGCCGCTGCCAATGAAGGCGGTGCGATGACTGGCTTCCTCGGCATGAGTATGGCAGGGATGGCTGGCGGTCTCAACAGCGCCGACCTCTTCCGCCTCGGGCAGGAGCAGGCCGCGGCACAGCAGGCCGCTGCAGCTACGAGCCAGCAGAGCGCAAACAATGCGGCAAAAGCCTC
>JAFAAL010000019.1 GCA_023426575.1 Bacillota bacterium | reverse complement strand
AAAGCAAATGCTTCTGGGCAGAAAAGTTCACAATCTTTCAAACTTTGCCTCTTTTTCTGCCATATTGATGGCCTAATATAGGGGTGTAGCAAAAAGCTAACACAACACCTCTTCATATGTCTCCTCTGAGAGGGCCCGGTTCCATTGGACTGGGCCTTTTCAATGGGCGATCCACCTTTCTGAAGCCTGCTTTTTCGTGTTAGAATGGGCTGATTTGATTTAGGGCAGGGCTCTGCCCCTTGAAGAGGTGGCTATGAAAACACGCATCACGCAGTATTTTGCAGGACGCAATATGGCACGCGAGATCTTCCTCGACTGTCTCGGCTCTTTCCTCTATGCCATTGGGATTTACTACTTTGCTTCCAATGCAGACTTTGCCCCGGGGGGCATCTCGGGTGTCGCCATCCTCATCAATCACTTCCTCCCCTTCCTGCCCATCGGCACAGTCGCCCTCGTCTTGAACCTCCCGATCATCATCGGGTCCAAGCGCTATCTCGGCTATGGCTACCTTCTCCGAACCTTTAGAACCCTGGTCATCTCCGCCTTCTTCATGGACGTCGTCGTCCCCTTCTTTGGTGTCTATGAGGGCATGCACCTCCTCGCCGCCATCTATGCGGGCGCCTTCTCTGGCATCGGCCTGGCAATCATCTACAACAACAATACCTGCACGGGTGGCACCGACCTCGTCATCATGTCGGCGCGAAAGGTCAAGCCACACCTCTCGATCGGTCAGATCACGATGGTGATCGACGGCTCGATTATCTTCCTCGGCTGGCTCGTCTTCGGCAATATCGACGCCGTTCTCTACGGCTTCCTCTTCACCTTTGTCTCGACCTTCTTCATCGATAAGATGATGTACGGCTTCACCTCCGGCAAACTCGCCATGATCATCTCGGATCACAGCGTGCAGCTCTCGCAGGTCATTGGCGAGCGCATTCGCCGGGGCTCGACGCGCCTTCTGGCCAAGGGCTCTTATTCAGGTGCCGACAAGGACGTCTTGCTCTGTGCCTGCAACCGCGCCCAACAAGTCATGCTCAATCGCCTGGTCAAGGAAGTGGATCCCAATGCCTTCATCATCATTCTCGACTATAACGAGGTCCGCGGGCAGGGCTTCCTCCCCCACGAGTAGGAGTCCACGACGCCCTCCCGACTCGTCTTGGTTCTGCGGCCAGCACACTTTTGCTTTAGGTGATAGAATGTGGGCATGCAGGATCCCACGACCCACATCCAGGAGCGCTCTCCTGACTATCTCAAGTTCCAGCTGTCACCCGTCCGCAAGGACGTCGAAGCGTCGGCGCCTGATAAGCTCAAGCCGCTGCACAGCTTCCTCTACCTGCTGGGCATGGCGCTCCTTCTCTATGTCACCTTTCAGATCATCTTCAAGCACTACGACCGACAGGCTGTCGCACGTATCTTGCAAGAGGCCAATCTCTTCTATATCCTCTTTGCTCTCATCGCTGTCTTTATTTTGCAAGCGGTCTTTGGCCACATCCTGCTGGTCTTGACGGGGCACGCCGCGGGTCGTCGCTACCCCTTCCACATTGGTCTGACGACGGCCATGATTGGCTTTTTCTTCAATAACATCACACCTTCTTCCTCAGGTGGGCAGCCGATGGAGCTCTTCTACCTCCATCGCCGTGGCATCCGCGTGGCACACGCCACGCTCAGCTTTGTCGCGCTCTCGCTCTATTACTATCTGTCCAAACTGATCTTGGGGGCGATGGCCTTCTTCTGGAATCCGGCACGGGCCTGGCAGTCGCTGCAGGGTTACCGACCCTTCTTCATCGTCGGCTCGCTCCTCCCCTTTCTGATGGCCTGGGCCTGCTTCTTCCTCCTCTTCCGGCCTCAGTTCATCGGCCGTGTCGCTCGGCGGATCTTGAACTTTCTCATCGCTAGGCGTCTGATCAAGAGGCGTCAGCAGAGTCGCGAGCGCCTAGAGGACTGGCTCGAGCAATATGAGGGGGGCAGTCGCCTCCTGAGCGCCAAGCTGCCTCTGTTCTTGCAGCTCTTTGCCTACTACCTCTTGGCGACGGCCGTCTACTACATGGCCTTTTACTTCAGTGCTGTGGCGATTGGTCTGAGGCCTGCCTTCTGGGAGTTTATGCGCCTGCAGAGTCTCTACATCCTGACGGCGAGCGCGATTCCGACGCCAGGCTTCGTCGGGCTCGGCGAGAGCAGCTTTGCTAAGCTCTTCTCCCCCCTCCTCACGGCGGACGGGGCCGTTGCGACAATGATTGTCGCACGCACAGTGACCCTCTATTTCTTCCTCTTGATTGCTCTCGGCTTCACGATCTATGGCTTCCTCAGTATCCGCCGTAACCCCTTTGCCGACCGTCTCCTGCAGCAGAAACTGAAGCCAAAGAAAAAGAGCCAGGCCTAGACCTCGCTCTCCCACGGTGCTTATCTCTCTGACTTATTTTTTTCGAGATGTTTGCCAGCCTCACGCCGCAGCTCAGCGCTCATCTGGTCGCTGTGCTGCCAGATGAAGTCATCGACAAATTGGGGATGGCTCAGGGAATAGTCGGCCAGCGCCCTGGAGATCGCCTTCTTGATGATCCCCTCCTTGGCGGGGAGGTTCGTCTCGATGATCTCGGCGAGGAGCTCCTCATCCGTCTCGTCGGCCGCCCCCAGCTGGTGGATGATCGCCACGCGCCGCACGCTGCTGTCAGTGTTGCGCGCCCACTCGAGAAGATGCCTCTTGCTCTCGGGATGGCGCCGCGTGATGTGGAGGACGAGCCGCCCCATCTGATCGCAGATGTCCCAGCCGGGCTTGTCCTGGATCAGGCGGCGGAGTTTGAAGAGATCGTTGCCCTCGAGGAGGTCCTGGCGGCTCAGGAGATAGTCGAGTGCCAGATATTGAAACTCACGGAAGACCTGATCCCAGCACGCCTCGACGTATTCCCAGTCGAGCTCAGCAGGACTCGGATCATCCTTGATATATTCGTGACTGATGCGCTTGCGCACCTTAGACGGCACGCCCATAAATTCGTATTGATGGCGGAGATACTTCGCAATCCCGCGACCCTGTTCCATGTCTCTGTGGCGAATCATATCCGTACAGATTTGTTTAAAGTTCATTGGCATCCTCCAGGCGCAGCTCTCTCACCTGGCTATTATACCATGCGTTAGCAGAGCTCGAAAAAAGCCTCAAGCAGAGCCCCTTACGGCGTGCCAAAGTACATGACGGTGAAGACATAATTGCCAGACTCAAAGGTCGCAATCCCAATGTGGGTAAAAGAGGAGCGCAGCATATTCTGCCGATGCCCATCCGAATTATAAAACTGGGTGTAGACCGAGGCTCCGTCGGCGGGCAGGGGTGTCGTCGCGATGTTCTCCCCGGAGGCCGAGTAGCCGAGATTGATCGCCATCTGTGTCGCCGATCCGCCGTCGGGTCTGGTGTGTGAAAACTGATTGACAATCTCTCTTGCGCGCGTCGCTGCGAGCTGCGAGAGGGTCGCATCGAAGATGAGGGCGGGCAGGCCATTCTCACTGCGCAGCTGATTGCAGTTGGCGAGGATCCCCTCGGCGATCGGACCACCGACGGGCAGAATGACTTCATCTGCCGGAGCTTCTGTCGGCGCCGGCGTCGGCGCAGGCGTCTCCTCCGGCTGCAGGCCTGCCGTAGGATCTTCCGACGGCTCAAGAACTGCAGCGGCCCCTGCATAGAGCTCCTCAGCGGGCTCTCCAGCGGCGAGCTCGCCTATAGGATTGCTCTCCGCCAGACCCTCGCTCGGCTGAGCCAGGGCGACAGGATCGGCCTCGG
The DNA here is from genome assembly GCA_023426575.1 of Bacillota bacterium. Classification (GTDB taxonomy): domain Bacteria; phylum Bacillota; class Clostridia; order Saccharofermentanales; family DTU023; genus JAFAAL01. The sequence goes on along the minus strand of JAFAAL010000019.1, from coordinate 12,197 downwards.
GCAGGGCCAGCATCTGCTGTAGGAAGTACAGGGCCTGTTCTCGGTCGAGGCCACGTAGAGAGTTCATGAGACTCTCGTCCTCGAGAATCGACTGATCTAAATTCTTAGACTCCAGATAGTGTGCAAGATAGGCCTTGGGATCGTCCTTGTCATAGCTGACTTCCGTCGTGAGCTCTCTGTACTCGGGACTCTGCTCGGCCAGGGGAGCCGTCTCAATGGTCGACTTGTCCTCCTGCTGCGTCGGCAGCGGCTTGATGGTGACGAGGGTCAGCTGATCGCCAGTCGCATCACTCTTCTCACGCGTGCCACAGCCTACTAAAAAGAGTGGGAGGAGGCAGAGACAGGCGAGGAAGAACGGGACGAGCGCCCCAAAGGTCTCGGCCAGAGCCGTCTTCTTCTCCTCTTCAGGGACATAGTGCCCACTCCAGTACTGCGATTCCAGACGACAGGGCAGATAGGGCAGCAGAGGGCGCTGCCAGAGGAGCGCTTGCTCCTCATCCTCCCCCTGTTCCGAAAATGACTTCTCTCTTAATTCAATATCCAGCAAAAGAACCTCTTATACGTCGCGTTCCTTGCGGCGTCGCGCCCAAAACATTTCAATGAACCACCCAATTATGAGGCCTACAGCCGCAGGAATCAAGTAGGGGAAGCCCTCCTCACCGAGAGGGATCTCAAAGAGGACGCGCTTGGCAAAGAGACTGGTCAGTGGCACAAAGCTGAGGAACATGATGATGGAGATGGCAATCGTCGCGTAGACTGCCCCCTTAAAGGCCATATTCGAGTGAATCCGATGGCCGAAGAGGTTCAAGATGATCAGGACGATGACGACGGGGTACATGACCTCGAGGATTGGCTCGGCGAGGCCGACGATGCTGTCGACGCCGAGCGTGGAGATGGCAAAGGAGATCAGGGTGACGACGATGGCGACTTGGCGATAGCTGAAGCGGTGCTTCAAGAGTTCTCTAAAGTAAGTGCCGAGCGTGGCAATCAGGCCCGTGGCTGTCGTCAGGCAGGCGAAGAAGATGACAAGGGAGAGGACCACCTGACCCGTCTGCCCCGCGAGGATCTGGACTGCCTTGACCGTCAGGACGGGGTACTGGTGAATATTCTGGAGCACGCCAGAACCTGCGGCTCCAATATAGGCGAAGCCAATATAGACAATGCCGAGACCGAGGCCCGCAATCAGGGCGACCGTGCGCAGAGAGCGCTTGAGCTCAGCACCTTGGTAGCCCTTCTGCATCAGACTGAGGGCGACCGTTCCGCCGAGGACGATCGAACCCATGCCATCCATCGTCTGATAGCCCGTCTTGAAGCCATTGTAGAAGAAATTGTCGAGGCCGACTGCGGGAGGCACGGGGGTTCCGGGGGGACGGAAGACGGCCGTGATGATGAGAAAGAGCATGAAGCCCGCTAGAATCGGCGTCAGGTAGCGGCCGATCGTATCGATGACCGAGTTTTCACTGAGCGCAAAGGCAAGACAGATGATAAAGAAGAGCGCACTGCCGACAAGCAGCACCCACTTGGGATTGGCCTGGGGCATATAGGGCAGAATGGACATTTCAATCGTCGTCGCCGCCGTCCTCGGGATGGCAAAGAGAGGTCCGATAAAAATCAGAATTAAGGTGTTGAAGACATGGGCAAAGCGATGTGAGACACGAGCCGAGATGGCATCTGCCGTCCCGCCAACGTTGGCGACGGCGAGGACGCCGAGCAAGGGGAGACTCGTTCCCGTGACGACGAAGCCGAGGCTTGAGAGCCACCACATATCGCCGCTCTGAGCCCCCATGTAAGGGGGAAAAATGATATTGCCGGCGCCAAGAAACATCGCAAAGAGCGATAGGCCAGCAAAGATCGTGTCAATTCTCCGTTTCTGCATATAGACCTCTCCTAGTGAAAATAGCAAAGTGCCGCTGTGATTTTAACATAGTTTTGTATAAGATGGAGAGAGAAAGTATAGGAGGGCGTGATATTGAGACAGAAGAACTATGCGGAGCATTCAGCGGGAGCCGTCGTCTACTGGCGATCTCAAGAGCGCTATCTCTTCTTAATCATCCAGCATCGAGGGGGACACTGGGGCTTCCCCAAGGGGCATCTCGAGCGCTCTGAGGACAGTCGTGAGGCGGCCCGTCGAGAGGTCCGCGAGGAGACACAAATTGAGATCCACTTCGTGCCCGACTTCTACTTTACGAGTGAGTATCGGACAAAATACGGGGCCAAGTTGGTCGAATACTTCCTCGCTGAGGCCCTGAATCCCGAGAACTTAGATTTCCAGGATGAGGAGCTCGACGCCGCCATCTGGCTCCCCTATGAGGCTGCGCGAGCGCGACTGACCTACGATGTTGACCGCGAGATTCTGGGCGAGGTGGCGCGAGGTCTAGATATAGAATCCGCCGTTTAGCCCCAGGACCTGCCCTGTCATGTAGCGGTCCTCGGCGACGAGGTAGTAGCAGAGCTTGGCGTAGTCCTCCCCCGTGCCGAGGCGGCCGAGCGGAATCTCCTCGATCAGGGCAGCCAGTTCATCTTCAGAGAAGATCTCGAGCATCTCCGTATCCATCGCCCCTGGGGCAATGATGTTCACCCGCACCCCACAACTGGCCAGTTCCTTGGCGAGACTCTTGCCGAGGCCAATGAGGCCGGCTTTTGCCGCGCTATAGAGACTCTCCATGGCGGCACCACACTGACCCCAGACGGAGGAGGTCAGGATGATGGCGGGCGCCTCGGCGTGGAGCAAGTCGCCACGCAGGGCCTGGGCGAGGTAGAAGGCGGAGCTGAGATTGTGGTCGAGAACCTGCTGCCACTCCAGGGCCGTCGCCTGGTCGTAGAGGCAGTAGCTCTCGCGGCCACAGCAGATGATGATGGCCTCGAGGGGATGGGCCCAGTCGGCACGGACGTAGTCGGCCAGACGCTGGACCTCCTCCTGCCGGCTGAGATCACAGGCAAAGCTACGAATCCCAGGCTGAGCTGCGACGACTTCAGCAGCTGATTCATGGGCCCTGCGATAGGCAATGTCCACCTGGTAGCCCCGCTCGGCAAAATAGAGAGCCGTGGCGCGGCCGAGACCGCGACTGCCCCCCGCGATGAGGATCTTCTTCACTACTCCACTCCCTTCAGAGCCTCGACCATGTCGATTTTCTTGATCTTAAAATACATGACAAAATTGACAATCTGGCCAAAGACCATCGTCAGGGCAAAGGCGGCAAGATAGCTCCAGGCGTGGACATTTTGTCCAAAGCGGATCATCTCCGTCTCCATCGTCGAGATGATGAAGCGGTGGAGAATCAGGCCGAGAGCCATGCCGATGAGGCCGGAGATGGCCGTCAAGATCGTCAGCTCGCGGAAGATGTAGAAGCCGACCTCAAGATCCTGGAAGCCGAGGACGCGGAAGGTCGCAATCTCGCGACTGCGCTCTGTGATATTGATATTAGCGAGGTTATACAAGACGACAAAGGCCAGCACTGCCGCGGTCAAGAAGAGGACGAGGATGACGGCGGCAATCGAGGAGATCATCTTGGTGATCTCCGTCTTGGTCTGGTCGAGATTCTTCACGGCCAGGACCTCTGGCAGATCGAGAATGGCAGTCGCCGCGGCCTCGCGCCCCGCGCGGTCGAGACTGCTGTCGAAGTTAAAGTAGACCGTATTGAATTTAGCCTGTCTATAGCTCATCCGCGCATAGGCCCGAGGACTCATATAGGCGTAGTGCTCGATATAGTTTTCGGCAATGCCCGTCAGCGGGGCGCGGTAACGCCGGCCGTCCGTATCTTTTAGAGTCAGCTGATCGCCAATCTCATAGCCCATCTCCGACGCAGCTTTCTGAGTCAATACGAGGCCCTCGGCGGGCAGGGGCAGATCCTTCTTCTGCCGAGGATCGCGGAGGACAAAGAGCTCTCGAAATCTCGCGTCGTCATTGGTGACGAGGAGGGTCAGCGACTGGGCATTGAGCCCCTCGATGCCGTTCTCTTCGGTCTTGGGCTCGATGACCATCGCCTGGGAGCTGACGGGCAGGACTCGCCCCATGCCCGCCGTCTGGCTCAGGGTCGCGAGGACCTCTTCGCCAGCCTGGATGCCCGTTTGACTCAGGACTGCGATGCCGTCCATGTGCCAGAGCTCCTTGAACTGCTTGTCACGCATGTCATAGACCGAATTATGCAGCCCAAAGGCCGTAAAGAGTAGGGCCGTACAGCCGCTGATTCCTGCGATGATCATGGCCATGCGCGCCTTGTAGCGGAAGATATTGCGCGACGTCAACTTCCGTGTGAAATTCAACTTATTCCAGAGCCAGGGCCAGTGCTCCAAGAGGATGCGACGGCCAGGCTTGGGCGCCTTGGGCTGGAGGAGGGCCGCTGGAGTCTCGCCCAGATCGACATGGATGGCGGCGTAGGTGGCCGCGAGGGTAAAGAGCAGTTGCAAGACGGCGGCAATCAAAACAAAGCGCAAGTCAAAGTCGAGCTTAAAGTCGATGCTCTCATAGAGCTTGCTGTAGGAGTTCATGATGGCGCTCGGGAAGAGCAGAGGGCCAAAGATCGCCCCGAGGATGGCCCCAGAGAGCGTCGCCAGTGTCGCATAGTTGAGATAGCGCCTGGCAATCTGACGGGAATCGTAGCCCAGAGCCTTGAGGGCTCCGATCTCGCTTCTATCCTCCTCAATCAGGCGCGTCATCGTCGTCAGGCAGACGAGAGCTGCGACTAGGAAGAGGAAGACTGGGAAGACTCTTGCCACGGCTGAGATGCGCTCGACATCGCCCTGAAAGGCCGTGTAACCCGGGTTGTCGAAGCGGTCGAGGACGAACCAGCCACTCGGCAGTTCCATCAGCATCTGCTCAGCGCCCGCCAGGGCGTCGTCGGCCAGACTCATCTGTCTCTGGCTCTCGGCCTGGCTGACCTGAAAGCGCTCCTTGGCCGCCGCGAGCTCGGTCTCGCCGCGCTCGAGATTGAGACTGGCCGTGACGAGGCCGCGGGTCAGCTTGTCCTTGCCGCGACTGAGCTCCTTCTCGCCTGCGGCAATCTCCTTTTCGCCGCCTTCAATCTTCTTGGCGGCGGCTGCAAGTTCGGCTTTTGCCGCTTTTAATTGCTCTTTGCCAGCCTGCCACGCCGCCTCGCCATTGGCCACTTCCTGCTGTTTCTGGGCGACCTCGGCCTCGGCCGCGGCAATCTTGGCAAAGAAGCTGTCGAGGCGCTGCTTATGGTAGTTGTAGAGGGCGAGGCTCTGGGCGCGGAGGAGGCGCGCGGCACTGATCGAGGAGGCCAGCATGGAGCGCAGCTGTGCGCCTCCACTCGGGTCATAGGGATTGATGCTGCTGACGGCGTCGCCGAGCGCTGGGTCGACGCTCGAGCACTGGATACTGATATTGTAGATGGCATCTGGGCCGAGCATGCCGTAGGGCACGCCCAGCATGATGTTCTCGAGGGTCGTGATCTTGAGATTGAGATTGTTGACGTCGGCGTCGATCTGCGCCAGGAGCGGCTGGAGGGCATTGATCTCCTCTTGCACCGCCGTCAGCGCCTGATTGGCAAATTCCAGCTGCGCCTTGGCCATCTTGAGTTCGAGCCCCTTGAGCTCGTAGTCGGTCTTGGCCTCCTGATACTTGATCAGGCCGTCCTGATAGCGCCGCCGCGCCTCGCTGATCTCCTCCTTGCCCGCACTGAGCTCCTCCTCGCCGCTGTCGATCTTCTCGCCCATCTTGGCCTCGAGCTCCTTGAGCTCTGGGCGCGCCTTCTGGAGAAGTTCCTCGAGATCCCGGAGCTGCTCTTCAGCCCTCTGGAGGAGGCTCTGCTGGGCCTCCTTGGCGCGGCGCAGAAGCTCTTGCTTCTCCCGGAGCGACTGGCGAATCTCGGCCGTCTTCTCTCTCAAGAGCTCATTGCCAAGCGTGGAAAAAGCCTCGCGCTTGGGCCTGATAAAGTTCTTATATGCCTTGCTGAAGGGGCGGTAGGCCTCGCTCGTCGGATAGCGCAGCGTGATCATCAGGGGATCTTGGAGCTTGAACTGCGAGGGGGCGAGATAGGCATTGAAGTCGACATTGCCGGCCCCGAGGCTGCTGACATCGCGCTGGTAGGTCAGGTAGACGGGGCTCTTGACGAAGCCGACGACCGTGTACGAGGGCTGTTTGAGGCTGCGATCACCGAGATTCTTAGCCAGTTGGATGAGGGCATCGCTCTCGTCTTCGAGGACATCCTCAGATTTCAGCTCGAGGATCTCACGCAGCTCGGGCTCGAGCTCATTGCCCTGGAACTTACTCTCCAGCTGCTCGAGATCCAGCTCTGAGAGTTCTTTGAGGGCGGGGGGCAGCTCGATGTCCAGCCTATCCTTGGACTTCTCCTTCTTCTGGCCGGCAGCCACGACGGCGGGAGCCTGGCCCAGCGTCCTCCGTGCGCCCTGCTGTCCTCTGGCTGCGGCGCGCTCTGAGAAAATCCCCGGAGAGGGGTCGACGAGGGGCGCTGCGCCCTTGCTCGGCGGCTTGCTCTCGCTGGGCAGCGAGCCATCCGCCGGTGCGCTCTGATGAGGATCCCCCTCCTCAAAGGCCTCGCTGATGTCCTCGAGATTGATGCCCCCTGTGGCGGTCTCGGGCATCTGCCAAGTCACTGTGCTGCCGAGCTCGAGGCCGTATTGACGCTGGGCGACGAGGTCGACGACAATTTCAGACTCATTTTCAGGGAGGCGGCCCTCAGCCAGGATCAGTTGATTCTGTCCGCCCTCCGGCGGCAGTGAGATGAAGCGGACGACGGCATTGACCTCCTGGCGCTGCCAGTAGAGATCGACAAAGTACTGGGACTGGAGCTCGGCCTCTGGCGCCAGCTTACGAATCTTTGCGATATTCTCCTCTGAGAAGCCGAGGGGCGAGATCAGGCGGAGGTCAGAGAGATGCTGCTCTGAGAAGACCGCCTCGGCCGACTTGAGCATAGCGCCGCCCGTGCCATTGATGCCGCCGAAGAAGCCGATGCCGACCGCAGAGATCAGGACGATGGAGAGAAAGCGTCCGAGTGATTGGACAATGCGCCGACGATTGCTCTTCTGCCAGGCGGAGGCGTGCGCCCGTGGGCGCTTCTCGCCCTGCTGCTTTGACGCTCGCTTCTTCTGCTGTCGCAGAGCCCGGCGCTCTCTGTACTGACTTTTCAGACGCGCGAACAAATTACCACTCCAGCTCAGCGACCGCCTTGGGCTGCTGATTGACATAGTCCTCACTGATCTTGCCAGAGCGCAGGCGGATGACGCGGTCGGCAATGGCCGCAATCGCCGCATTGTGCGTGATGAGGATGCAGGTCATCCCCTCCTCCTTGGCCTGCTGGCGGAGGAGCTCGAGGACCTTCTTGCCCGTCTCATAGTCGAGGGCACCGGTCGGCTCGTCACAGAGGAGGAGCTTGGGATTCTTGGCCAGGGCGCGGGCAATCGCCACGCGCTGCTGCTCACCGCCCGAGATCTGGGCAGGAAAATTGTCCAGGCGCACCGTCAGCCCGACCGCCTCGATCATCTCCTCGGCAGGATGCGGGTTCTGACAGATCTGGGCCGCCAGCTCGACATTTTCGAGAACGGTCAAGTTTTGCACGAGATTATAGAACTGAAAGACGAAGCCGACATCGTTGCGCCGATACTCCGTCAATTCCTTGCGCGTCGCATTGGCCAGACTGCGTCCTGCGACGACAATCTCGCCAGATGTCAGCGTATCCATGCCGCCGAGCAGGTTGAGGAGGGTCGTCTTGCCGGCGCCCGAGGCACCGACGACGACGACAAATTCCCCCTGCTCGACCGTAAAGCTGATGTCATCGACCGCCCGAATCGGGACCTCCCCGAGGCTGTAGGTCTTGACGACGTGTTCAACAGAGATATAGGGCGACATAGGGCCTCCAAGGGCGCCGCCAAGGCTCTATTTCAGCTTTTTCTCCAGCTCGGTCAACATCGTCTCACTCATGCGGTCGAGATCATACTCGGGCTGCCAGCCCCACTCCTCGCGAGCGGCGCTGTCGTCGAGACTGTTGGGCCAGGATTCGGCAATGGCCTGACGGACGGGATCGACCTCGTAGTCTAAGACGAAGTCGGGTTTAAACTTCTGAATGGAGCGGGCAATGTCCTCTGGCGCAACCGACATCGCCGCGATATTGAAGGCATTTCTGTGGATGAGTTTTGCGGGATCGGCCTCCATCAATTCGACAAAAGCCTTGAGCGCGTCACTCATATACATCATGTCCATATACGTGCCTTCGGCAATATAGGAGGTGTAGCGATTCTGCTTGACGGCCTCATAGTAGATGTGGACGGCATAGTCGGTCGTCCCGCCACCGGGCAGTGCCTCGTGAGAGATCAGGCCTGGCAATCTGACGCCACGCGTATCGACGCCGAAGCGGCTGTGATAGTAGTCGCAGAGCAGCTCGCCCGCCACCTTGGTCACTCCGTAAACGGTATTCGGTCTCTGGATGGTGTCCTGTGGCGTCTGATCTGGGGGCGTATTGGGGCCAAAGCAGGCAATCGAACTCGGGGTGAAGAGGGCGATATCATGTTCTCTCGCTATCTCGAGCGCATTGAAGAGGCCCCCCATATTGACGTTCCAGGCCAGCTGCGGCTTGGCCTCGCCGACCGCCGAGAGAATGGCGGCCAGGTGATAGATGGTCTGAATCTTCTCCCGCTGCACGAGCTCCGCCATCGCGGCGGCATCTGTGACATCGAGGAGGGCAAAGGGACCCGCCTCCGTGACTTGCGGCACGTCCTTGTGGACGAGGTCGCTTGCTACGACCTGATCGTCTCCGTAGAGGCGGCGTAAGAGCATGACCAATTCTGTGCCAATTTGACCGAGAGCACCTGTGACCAAAATCTTCTTTTTCATCTGTCCTCCTTGCTCAGCGCTGATAAATTTCGTCTCTTGGACCTGAGCATCTATCTTTTCTCATCATAACAATTTAGGGGGTGAAACGAAATAGCTCCACCCCCTCCTCAGTCTTAAATTGGCTGGCAGAATTCTTCCAGCCAGGCCGCCTCGTCGGCATTGAGCTGTGGCTTGAGCTCCTTCAGGCAGCGCGCCTGATAGGCATTGAGCCAGTCGATCTCCGCCTCGCTCAGATGGCTCTTGACGAGGGGGCGGGTATCCATCGGAATGTAGTTCAAGAGCTCGAGCCGTCTAAAGAGGCCCGAGTCGTTTGAGATATCGTCGACCACGATGCAGACGTTCTCGATGCGGATGCCGAAGGCGCCCTCCTTATAGACCCCAGGCTCGACCGTGACGACCATGCCGGGCTCGAGGGCGACGTCGTTCGGCTTGAAGCCGAGGCGCTGCGGTCCCTCGTGGACATTGAGGCAGAAGCCGACGCCGTGCCCCGTACCACACTTGTAGTCCGAGCCGATCTGCCAGAGCGGATAGCGGGCGATGGCATCGAGCGCCGAGCCACTCGCCCCGGCGAGGAAGCGGCCCATGAGCAGGGTCAGCGAGGACTTCATCGTATAGGTGTAGGCCAGGCGCTCCTCCTCCGTCAACTCACCCATCTGCTGCGTCCTGGTGATATCGGTCGTGCCCTCATAGTACTGCCCTCCAGAGTCAAAGAGGAAGAGCCCCCGCGGCTCGATGACGGGCGAGTGCTCGGGATCTGGCGCATAGTGCATCATCGCCGCATTGGGGCCATAGGCCGCAATCGTGCCAAAGGACGGCTCGATAAAGCTCTCAGCCTCTTGTCTAAACGCGAGGAGACGTTCAGCTGCGGCATACTCCGTGATGGGCTCGTGAGCCAGTTCAATCTTCTCGTGCAGCCAGTACATAAAGCGCGTCAGGGCCAGGGCGTCGATGGCATAGGCCTCCTTCTGACGCCTGGCCTCGCAGTCATTCTTCAGCGCTTTGAAATTGGTGCTGGGGTTGACGCCCCGCTTGAGCGCCACCGCCTCCGGAACAGCATTGAGCAGCTTGCGGTTAAAGCGCTCGGGATCGTAGAAGAGCACGCTGTCCTGCGGCAGGGCTGAAAGGTCGTCATAGATCTCCTGATAGCCCTTGAGCTGGATCCCATCCTCGCGCAGCTGCTGGCGCACGGCCTCCCCGATCTTCGTCGGCTCGGTGTAGAGCGTCGCCGTCTCGGGCCCCAAGAGGAAATAGGCAAAGATCACGGGATTGTTCTCGATATCGCGGCCCCTCAGATTGGTCAGCCAGGCAATGTCGTCGAGACTTGCAATCGCCGTGTGCGTCGCGCCCTGGGCCGTGATGGCCTGGCGGATGCGCTCCAGCTTATCGGGCACGCTCTCGCCCGTATAGCTGACATCTAAGACAAAAGCCTCAGAATGCGGCATCTTGGGCCTCTCGCTCCAGATCTGAGCGACGAGGTCCAGGTCCTCGCGGATCTTGACGCCGTGCTGAGTCAGGGGCTCAATCCAGCTCTGGTAGAGGAGGGGGGACATATAGGCCCCGTGGTAGGCCAGTGTCTCTCCAGGCTTCAGCTTGGCCTGTAGCCAGGCCTGTGGGCTGACCGTACCAGGCGCGCCCGTCCAGGGCATCGGCTGGAAATCACTGCCCTCGAGCTGCCGCTTGACTTGGATCGTGTAGCGACCGTCGGCCCAGACCAGAGCCTCGTCCGCCGTGATGATCGCGACTCCCGCCGATCCGGTGAAGCCCGTCAGCCAGGCCCGCTCGGCAAAGTGGGGTGCTAGATACTCGCTCTGGTGGTCATCGGAGCTCTGGACGAGATAGGCGTCGATCCCGGCCTCTTGCATGGCGCGCCTTAGCGCCGCTAAACGTTCATTTGCTGTCATAATGTAAGCCTTCCTCTCTCTTTAAGGTCTCTTTTTTATTTTCTTGATCCATTCTAACAAATTGGCAGCTGAAATCGGGCTGAACTTCTCCACTTTTGCCGACTCTTATCGACGTGAACGCTATGATATGATGATATTGATCTATTTGTAGGCATAAGGAGAGTTCTAGAGCATGGATCTTCTGCAATTCCTGCCCCTATTCGGAGGTCTCGCCATCTTCATCTACGGCATGAGCCTCATGGGTGACGGTCTGAATAAGATGGCGGGAGGGCGTCTCGAGCAGACACTCGCGACCTTGACTCGGAATAAATGGTCCTGCGTCCTCCTCGGCGCAGGCATCACCGCTGCGATCCAGTCGTCCTCGGGCACGTCTGTCATGGTCGTCGGCCTGGTCAACTCCGGCATCATGAAGATGCATCAGGCCCTCGGCGTCATCATGGGGGCCAATATCGGGACGACGGTCACCGCCTGGATTCTCTCCCTCGCAGGGCTCAGTAGCAAGAACATCTTCATCCAGCTGCTGAAGCCCTCTTCTTTTGCCCCGATTCTCGCCATCCTCTCCGTCTTCCTCATGATGGGGACGAAGAATCAGAAGAAGAAGGATATCGGCTCGACCATCTTTGGCTTCGCCATCCTCATGCTCGGCATGGAGATGATGTCCAACACGATGAAGCCACTGACGACCGTCCCCGGCTTCCGCGAGATGTTCATCGCCTTTGAGAATCCCATCCTCGGCTTCCTCGCCGGTATCGGCCTCACCGTCATCATCCAGTCCTCCTCGGCCTCCGTCGGTATCTTGCAGGCCCTCTCCGTCACGGGCCAGGTCTCGTATAAGATCGCCATCCCCATCATCTTGGGTCTCAATATCGGCACGACCGTCACCGCCCTCCTCTCCTCAATCGGCACGAGCAAGAATGCCAAGCGGACTGCGGTCGCCCACCTCTATATCAAGATTCTGACAGCAGTTATCTTTACCATCCTCTTCGGCTTCGCCCAGTTCTTCTACGACTTCCCGCTCGAGGAGACGGCTGACTTTGTTGGCATCGCCATCATCCACTCCGCCGTCAACATCATCGCGACCCTGATCCTCGTCCACTTCATCCCCCCGCTGGTCAAGCTCGCCTGCCTGACCATCCCTGGCGAGGGCGATGAAACCATCGTCGACGAGGAGCTCAAGGCGCTCGACCCCCTCTTCTTGAACCGCCCGGCCTTTGCCATTCGGCAGGCGAAAAACGTCGCCAACCTCATGGCTGAATTTTGTATCGAGGCCCTGATCCTCGCGATCGACATCGTCTTGAACTACGACGAGAAGAAAGAAGCCAAGATCATCAAGCTCGAACAGCGCGCAGACCGCTACGAAGACAAGCTCGGCACCTACCTCGTCCAATTGACCGAGCGCGAACTCGGCCAGAAGGACTCCAACACCGCCTCGAACATCCTCTATTCCATCTCAGACTTCGAACGCATCTCCGACCACGCCGTCTCCC